>CABUTR010000068.1 GCA_902494555.1 uncultured Collinsella sp. | reverse complement strand
TCCTGGACGGCATCATGCCCGGCATGCTCGGCATGATCGCCTTCTGGCTGTACTACTGGCTGCTGTCCAAGAAGATCAACCCCATGGTGCTGATCGTGGCCACCATGGTCGTGGGCATCGTCGGCGCGTTCTTCGGCGTGCTGGCGTAAGGGCCCGGCTGCATAGATTTTCGTTGCAACCTGGAAAGGGGATGGAGCAGGCCTATGCCCTCCATCCCCTTTTTGTATAGAAGGAGTTCGTATGTTCGCGAAGGATCGCGAAGCAATGCGCCTGACGCCGGCAGAGGTCAGGCTGATTCTTATTGAGTCCCTGCAGTGGTGCGCCAACAACGCGGTCTACTTTTTGGGGCTTATCGGTGCGGCCACGTATGATCTGGCCGGCACGGCCTTTTTGGTTGCCGCCATTACGCTCGTGCGCAATCTTATGACGTCGGTGGGCAATATGGTGTCGGGCTCGGTCATCGATCGCTTTGGACCGCGCCGGACGTCGTTTGTGACGTGCGTGATTACGGCAGTGCTATCGCTTGGCGTGGGGTTGGCGCCGTTGTCTGTCCCCGGGCTTGTGTTTGCCGCGTGCGTCTTGGGACTTGCGGGCGGCTTTATCAACACCTGCACGCATGCGTTTCCGGGATACCTGGAGTCGACCACCGAGGGCCGTACCCGCGTGAACGGCCTCATGGTGTTCTACAGCAATATCGCCTATACCGCTGGCCCGCTGCTCGGCGGCGCCATCGTGAGTTGCTTTGCCACGCAATCGGTCTATCTGCTCATGGCGGGCATGATGGGTGTGGCGGCCGTGCTCTCCTTGGGCTGTCACGAGTGTGTTGCTCCCGCAAAAGGGGAGAAGCCGAAGGGCGGTATTCTGGGCGGCATGGCCGAGGGTGCGCGACTTACGTTTCGCGATCACGACCTGCGCCTCATCTTTATATCGGGCTTTTTGGGTTTCTTTGCGTTCGGCGCGTTCGATTCGCTGGAGTCGTTGTTCTACCGCGATGTGCTCAACGTGGATATCGTCTGGCTGGGCTGGCTGTCCTCGGTCGTGGGCCTCACTTCCTCGGTGGGCGCGTTCATCCTGACCAAGCTTTCTGCTCGCCATGTCAACCTGCGATTGCTGCTCGGCGCGCTCATGGCCGTGGGCATTGGGTCCATGGTGTACGTGGGCACCGATATGCTGGGGGTCGCGATTATCGGGCAGGCGATTAACGGTCTGGCCTGGGGGTTCCTGGAGCCGCTGCAGATGATCTTGATTCAGGAGCGTGCCGACATCAAATACCTGGGGCGCATTACCGGCTTTGTGCGTTTTGGACTGATGAGCGCCGGCGTGGTGCCGCTGCTGGCGGCTCCGTTTTTGGCGGAGGCTTTGGGCGTCCAGACGGTACTGTTTGGAGCATCGACCATTATTGCGCTGGTAGGAACGCTGTTCTTTGTCACACAAGGGAGACGCCGGGGGCGTTAGATATACATCAAATTCTAATTTAATACCACTCACCAGAGAATTTCGACCGTTCACCGAGGATTGGAACAGATTGAAAAGTGGTATTAAAAACACGTTGGGTGTATGTCTATAATTGGTATCGAAAAGAAACGCGATGTATAGATTCGCGTGCAGGACAGAAAGGAAAAGCCATGAAGGAAACCGAGAAGATCGAGATCATGCACTTTAGCCAGGAGGGCTACGTCGAGGACGGCAAGAACGTCTACGAGGCCGGCAAGAAGATGACCGCGCTCGCCGACAAGGTCGCCGACGAGGGCTACGACGCCGTGTTCCTGATGGGCGTCGGCGGCACCTGGGACGAGCTCATGCAGCTCGAGTACCTCATGAAC
>CABUTR010000067.1 GCA_902494555.1 uncultured Collinsella sp. | reverse complement strand
TCCTGGACGGCATCATGCCCGGCATGCTCGGCATGATCGCCTTCTGGCTGTACTACTGGCTGCTGTCCAAGAAGATCAACCCCATGGTGCTGATCGTGGCCACCATGGTCGTGGGCATCATCGGCGCGTTCTTCGGCGTGCTGGCGTAGGTTCCTGCGTTTTATTCTGCCCCCAAGGGAAACGGCGACCCGCTGCGGTCGCCGTTTTTTATTACCGAAAGCTAGCTGGAGGTGCTTCGTGATTCGATCTGACAATCCGCCCGATAATGGCGTGAGCGGGGCGATGTATCTATTTGGCACGGCGCTCTTGTGGAGTTTTATCGGCATCCTCGTTCGCGCCAATTCGCAGTCAGCTCTTTTGATCGGTGCCGTTACGGCAATATTTATGGCGCTCTTTATCCTGCTCGTCGGCAGGCCCATCCTCCGCGTCAGCCGTCTTATTGTCCTTGTGGCCGTCTGCAACTTCGTGACGGGCACCACGTTTAACTTTGCCAACCAGCTCACGACGGTCGGCAACGCGATCGTCCTGCAGTACACCTCGATGATTTTCGTTATCGTGTATCAATCGCTCGCAACTCGCACGTTGCCCTCGCCTGCGAAGATTGCCTCCGTGGTGGTTGCTTTTACGGGTATGGGACTTTTCTTTTTAGGCGATTTGAGTGCCGAGGGCATGCTCGGCAACCTGCTTGCCGTCATTTCGGGCGCCACCTTTGGGCTGTGTTTCTTTTTGAACTCTCGCCCCGATGCGTCGCCCATGGTGTCCTCGCTCATCTCCTGCGGTATCTCGATGTTGCCGATCGTCTATTTTGCCGGTGCCCTAGACTCCGTGAGACCGTTTGAGTGGGGGCTTATGCTGGTGCACGGCCTTTTTTGCAGTGGCCTTGCGAGCGTGCTGTATGCCAAGGGGATTGCGCGCACTAACGCGTTTGCGGCCAACTTGGTCTGCATGAGCGAGGTCGTGCTCGCTCCCTGCTGGTCGGCGCTCCTCTTTGGCGAGGTCTTTCGCTGGAACGAGTTTTTGGGCGCGGCGATAATCGTTTTGGTGATTGTAGGCAACTTGGCATACGATGCCTTTGGCGATGGCTTTCTGGTGGCGCTTGTCCGCCATCGAAACAAAGAGCGCGCCTGATGGGATACGTCTGCCGTTTACGGTAAAAAACACCCCGCTGAGCGAGTGGTATTAAATAGTAAGAACCTGCATATCTATAATTGGTATCAAATCATTTGTACCTGGCATGGGTGTTCGCAGCACACCAGGTACGCTTCGAGCCGTGTGATCGAACTCCCGGAATTGATATCAACAACGCGCGCGACGGGTGTGACGACGGTTCCATATTCCTTATTGGGAGGAATTATGCTTGTCCAAGCAATCCTCGTCGGCTTAGTCGGAGCGTTTGGATGCCTCGACTACCAGCTCGGCACCCTCTACGCGTTCCGCCCCATCGTCCTGTGCCCGCTCGTGGGCCTGGTGCTGGGGGACCTGCAGACTGGCCTTGCCGTTGGCGCCAGCCTGGAGTTGCTATTCATGGGCTCGATCTCCATCGGCGCCTACGTGCCGCCTAACGAAACCGTTGGCGGCGTGCTCGCCTGCGCGTTTGCCATTCAGCTCGGTCAGGGTACCGAGACGGCCATCGCACTCGCCATGCCCATCGCCGTCCTTTCGCTGACGATCGGCAACATTACCAACGCTCTGTTCGCCGTGTTTGTCGACATGGCAGACAAGTTCGCCCTCAAGGGAAACCTCAAAGGCATCTACGCCGTTCATTGGGGACTTGGACTTTGGGGCTGCCTCGAGTACTTCCTGCTGTGTGGCGGCGCCTTCTATCTGGGTTCCGGCGCCATCCAGGGCCTGCTCGACTTCATCCCGCCCTTTGTGATTGACGGTTGCGGCGTGGCCGCCAACATCCTGCCGGCCATGGGCTTCGCCATGCTCGGCCGCCTGGTGCTCACCAAGCAGCTCGTGCCCTTCTACTTCCTGGGCTTCCTGCTGTGCTCCTACGCCAACGT
>CABUTR010000066.1 GCA_902494555.1 uncultured Collinsella sp. | reverse complement strand
CGGCTTTAGCTGCATAAACAGTCCCTATTTCACCGCAACTTAGGTGGGGTTAGCGGGTGGGGCGCCAGACCTGGAGGGCGCCGCCGAGGACGTCGACCTCGATGCGCGAGGCGACAACGGGCTCGCCGTCGGCTTGGATGGGGTAGTCGGGCTCCTCAAAGGTGAGCTCGGCATGGCGGCAGCGGCGCATGCGTACCGGCGGCAGCTTGGTGTGGTGTCCGTCCTTGGCCGAAAGGAACATGGGTAGGGCGACCGCACGGGGGACGGGGCCGCAGGCGTAGCAGACGTCGAGTACGCCGTCGCAGGGGTCGGCATCAGGGCAGATGCGATAGCCCGAGCCATACGTGGGGCCCAGCTGAATCGCCATGATGATCGCCTTCACGCGCTCGGCGGGCGCGCCGTCAAAGCTTGCTGTCATGGGGTAGTTGCGATAGCGCAGGCCAAACTGCTCAAGTCCCGAGAGGGTGTAGAGCGGAGCACCCGTCAAGCCGGTCTTTTTGCGCAGCTCGGTGGTGCCAAGGCCGATGGCGGCATCGATGCCGACCGAAAGCGTCTGGTCGTAGTACTCAACGGTAGCCTCGCCGCTGCCGCTCGCAGGGCTCCACGAGCGAATGCGCCCGATGTCCTGACGCTGCAGCTCGCAGGTGAGCAGCGCGCTGAAGTCTTTGCCGGAGAAATCTTCGATGTCGAGCGTCTGGGCAAAATCGTTGCCGGAGCCCACGGGTAGGATGGCAAGAGCGGGGCGGGCATCCTCCTTTTGCGTCATAAGCCCGTTGACGACCTCGTGAATCACGCCGTCGCCGCCGAGTGCGATAACGGTGCGGTAGCCCGTTGCCTGGGCGGCCAGCTCCTTGGCGTGTCCCATACGCTCGGTCAGCACCAGGTCAAACTGGGATGCACGTGCAGTCATGTCCAAAAAGCGTTGCAGACGCTCGGCAACTTCGCGTGCCGCACCCGACTGGGCGGCTGGGTTGGCGATGATGAGCGTGCGACCAAAATCAGTTGCGTGCATGGGGCGACTCCCGGCGTGTGACATGACAGTGCGGTCGCGCTCAGGTCGAATTGCCTCGATTGTGGCCGCACTGCGATTACTGCGTCTACTCTATCAGGTCGTTGTGGCGCTCGATAGCATCCGCTACCGTACCGCCCTCGTCCACAATAAGCGAACGGCGTTTAGGCGAGACAATGCGCTGCGCGGGATATACACCGCGGTGGCCGCCGGCGAGATAGCTGATAAAGGCCACGATGACAAAGAACCCGGCGGCCGTGCCGTGGAACAGGTCGATGGCCATCATGCAGGTGGTGATGGGCACGTTGAGGCCGGCGCAGAACACGCCGAGCATGCCGAGAGCCGCCAGAAAACTGGGGTCAAGCCCGGTAAGGCAACCGATCCAGCCACCGAGTGCCGCACCGATGCCAAACAGGGGCGTGACCTCGCCGCCTTGGAAGCCCGCGCCCAGGGTGAGCGCCGTCACGACGAGCTTGATGGCTGCGTCGGCAAGGGTCGTGTTACCGGCGAACCCGGCGCCCGAGAGCCAGGTGGAGAGGCCGGCATAGTCCCAGGCATCGAGGAGGGCATAGGCGGCCAAAACCACGAGTGCGCCTATGAGTGCGCGGACGAGGTAATTGGCGATAAAGCGACCGTACAGGCTTTTGACGGTTCGAACCGACCAGGCAAAGAGGCGTGCCGTCAGGCCGAAGATAATGGCGCTGATAACAACGATGACAACCGTCCGTGGTGTCATGTTGGGAACGCTGGCGATGACATTCGCTTCGTACTCGGTACCCAGGGCGAGTGATGTAAAGTAGCCGGTAAACGAGGCGACCAGGCAGTAGATGCCCGCGGTGTAGTCGATCTTGCCGATAAAGCACATCTCCATGCCAAAGAAAGCTCCGGCAAGGGGCGAGCCAAATACGGCGCCAAAGGCCGACGAGATGCCGGCGAGCATGAGGTCGTGGTGGTCATGCTTTTTGAGGTGGGCGAGGTTCGAGATGTTGCTGGCGATGGTGCCGCCAATCTGCACCGCGGCTCCCTCGCGACCGGCCGATCCGCCGGTGAGGTGCGTGAGCGTGGAGCAGACGAAGGTGAGGACGGCCATGCGCATATGGATGAGGCGTGTGCCCAGAGCGGAGTCGATGACCAGGTTGTTACCTCGTTTGGCGGCAAGGCCGTGGTTTTTGTACACCCATGCGGTGGCAACGCCCACAACGGGAAGCAAGGCGTGGACCCATGCATGGTGCTCGCGATAGTCGGTCGCGATATTCAGCGAGGCCAAAAACGCCCAAGCGGCAACGCCCATGGCGAGCGAGACGATGACGACGAGTGCGAGCAACTTGGCACTCGCGAGTAGGTTGCGGGCGTTGCGGCGCGTGTCGGCAGCCAAGAGATGCTCGGAGCGGGTGAGCTGATGCCTGCCGGCCATGATGACGTCGTTAAGGGAGAAGAAGCCGCCGTCGTCGAGCGGTTGGGAATGATCCTGCGCCTCGTTAGCGCTTTCGGGTTTGTCGTTATGAGCCATACGTTCCTCTTTTAGGTTGCAACGCAAGCATTATAGAACGCGGCAAACGCGATGAACCGGTGGGTTGGTTTCCATTCCGTTTCGCGGCTTG
>CABUTR010000065.1 GCA_902494555.1 uncultured Collinsella sp. | reverse complement strand
GGACCTGTGGCGGGCAGCGCCAGTAACGGAATGCGGTGTTTGCGCAGACGATTTCTTCCATTTGCGTCTTCCCTGGTATCGGCTATAGACCGTGCGGATTGTGGACATCGCCGATTATCTACTGGGGCATCATGCGGGTAAGTACCGGAAGCTGACCAAATGCTTGACGAGTTCTGCTGAAAAACCGTCGTGTGATAGAAATCCGCTGGAAGGCGCTCTGGGCATGCGGTCCCTGTCTCCACATTTGCGTTCGAATCACATGGGGAGTTCAATGAAAATACAGATGTGTTTTATGCAAAACATGCAATGGCCTCAGCAAAAAGGGCGCGATAAAAAACGACGCCTTATACGACTTCGATTCGATTTTGGTGTCACTTTTGGTGTCACCCTTGGTGTCAAAAAGAAAAAGGCCAGAGGTTTAACACCTCTGGCCTACGCTTTTGATGGTGGGCGATACAAGATTCGAACTTGTGACCCCATCCGTGTGAAGGATATGCTCTACCCCTGAGCCAATCGCCCGTCGCCTTTCGGCAAAAGAGATACTATCATAGCCACGCGTGGTTTACCAAGAACTTTTTGCCCTTGATTTTAAATTCGTGGGTGCTAGCCAAGCCAAAGCAACCAAAGCAATAGGTAAAACAGCAGCTAAACCACCATTTATCGCTTAATCCACGAGGTCTCGGGGCGGCAGATAAGTCGCGCGTTGTTGTAAGCCATGTCGAGCGTGAGGCAGGTGCTCGCGGCGTAGAAACCGTCCTCGCGCTGGATGGTCAGCGCCAGCTCGGGCTTGTCGCCGGTTAGGCACAGCGGCAAGAGCAGCTGGATCCGGCCTCCGTAGAACTGCGGCACGGCGAGCGTGTAGTTGGCTGCGGCGCGGCGGGCGGCCTCGACGACGGCACCCTCAAAGGCACGGCGCAGCAGCAGTGAGTTGTCCTCCCCCATCAGGCTGGCGGGGATGCGCGTAAGGTTTTCCTCGTCGCCCAGAATGTGGTCGATGTTGGAGCGGATGGGCAGTCGATAGTCAAAGACCAGCTCGGAGGGGTCCTCGGCAAAGCGCACGCGGCACGGCAGGTACTCAAACGAGACCAGCATGGGGTCGCTCTCCTTAAAGAAGCCCTTCAAAAACCAGCGCTGGCGCGCGTCGGGCTTGGTGTTGGGCTCAAACAGGCCGTAGATGGTCTCGTAGCGGCGCGTGTAAAGGCCGGTGTTGAATAGGCAGCGGTCGTCGTCGAACACCAGCGGCAAGTTGGACGGGGCAGTCTGGTCCACGTCTCGCTCGGTCAGGAACACCGCGCGGCTAAACGAAAACGACAGGTAGTTTTTGAGGATGCGATTGCCGGGACCCCAGTCCTCGGGGTCGGCGAGGTCGACCAAGCGGTCGTAGCAGGGCTCGGGGCAAAACGCGAAGTCGTACACATTGCTGCACAGAGTGCTGGGGATCTCCATGTGGTGTCCAATCAATTCATTAACCGGCGTGCGGATGCTTAGATTCTATACGAGCGACAGATCGCCCGTGCCCGCAACGAATCCGCAGCGCAGCTCTTCGGCTAGCTCGCTGTTCGTGCGGCGACTGGAAACGAGGTCCTGGATCCAGGCGTAGTACTGGTTGTCTTTTGGTTCGGGGCTGTCAGACAGCACGACCGGAGTGCCTGCGAACCTTAAGACGGACAACGCAAAGACAAGGCTGGTTCGTTTGTTACCGTCTTCAAAGATGTGGTCCTTGACCATGTGCTCGGCCACGTAGGTGACCTGGTCAAAGATGTCTGCGAAGCGATCGGCCGGCGATTGACCGAATATCGTACAGAATGCACCCGCAAGCACGGACTCGACGCGTCCAAGCTCAAGCGCGGCCCGGTCGCCTGTGGCGTCGGTTGTATAGCAGCGCCCGACCGTCATCAGCGTGCTGTGCAGGCGCATCACGGCCGCGGTCATATCTTCGAGCGAACCGGCATCATCGAGCACGAGCGGCGCGAACGGATGCGCTCCCCGCTTCGTGTCCGCCATCATGAGTTCTCCAAGAGCCTGAGCGCGTTGGGCATGTTCGAAATGGTCAGCCGAATAGCTTCGTCGATTGACGTGGTGCCGCCGAGCAAAATCGGTGATGCTGAATTTGCCACGTGCGCAGTTGAATGATCTTCTTGAGCAACGCAATCAGCGCCGTCATCTTGTTGAACATAGCCCCAAGGCATGTCTGACTCCTCTATAGCTTTACAGACGAAATAGCCTGCGAGTCGTACTCCAGAGCAATCGGTTGCCAGACGAGGTCTTCGATGGTGCAGTTTAGGGTGTCTGCAAGCGCCAATGCCGAGGAAACCGAGGCGCGGCGTAGGTCGAGCTGGTTCTGCTCGTAGAGTTGTATGGCGCGAAGCTTAACCCCCGATTGGGCGGCGAGCTGTTTTTGCGTTAGTCCGGCAGCCTTTCGTGCCGCCTTGAGGCCCTTTTTGTCCGCTTGGGCTTTGTTCCATTTATCAATGACTATCTGGGCGAATTTAACTTCGGAGGCCTCGTGAAGCGGATGGTACGAGCCGATAACCCAATCGAGTGGCGCCACTTCAAAAAGGTCGCCAAAACCTAGGCTGCACGTCCATTGCGTGTATGCCAAAACCCAACCTG
>CABUTR010000064.1 GCA_902494555.1 uncultured Collinsella sp. | reverse complement strand
TTCCCGCGCTCGCAGATCTCGCGCGTGCTGGCAGACGCCGCGCACCCCACGAGCGTAGTGCGCGTCATGAGCAAGGGCGAGAAGAAGGCCCGCCGCGTCTCCAAAGTCGAGATGCTCGCCGGCGAGGGCTCGTGGACCGAGAACATCGCCGAGGGCCAGATGCGCTTGTCTGCCCCGTCGTTTTTCCAAGTCAACACCAAGGGCGCCGAGATTTTGATTGATCTCGTTATGGACGCCCTCGACCCGCAGGAAGACGAGCTGGCCGTGGACCTGTACTGCGGCGCCGGCACCTTTACCCTGCCGCTCGCCCGCCGCTGCGATTTTGTCGCCGCCGTCGAAGCCTATGGCCCCGCCGTGCGCGACCTGCGCCGTAACCTGGAGATCAACAAGCTCGATAACGTCGACGTCATCGGCGGAGACGCGGTGCGCGAGTTCCCCGACCAGGATGCCGACGTCTTGGTGGTCGACCCGCCGCGCGCAGGCCTCGCCCCCGAGGCGATCGACCTTATCGCCAGCACGAGTGCTCGCGATGTCGCCTACGTGAGCTGCGACCCGGCCACCCTGGCGCGCGATCTCAAACGCTTTGTCGAAGAAGGCACCTTCTCCCCCGTAAAGATCACGCCAGTCGACCTGTTCCCACAAACCTTCCACTGCGAGACCGTCGTCCACCTTAGGCGCAACTAGCAACTTAATCATTGCTCAGAAAAATCATTGGGAAATCGAGCGTGGCAAGCGGAGGTCTTCGGGGTATAAGACGGCTAATTGTATGCCGCCTATGAAAGGAACCCTCATGCCCAGCGTTGCCGTTCTCGCCGCCGATGGCTTTGAAACTATTGAATGCTTGACCATGGTCGATGTCATGCGTCGCGGCGGCGTGCGTGCCACGCTCGTCTCGATCATGCCCACGCGTGAGGTCGTAAGCTCGCTGCAGATCCCCGTGACCTGCGATGCGCTCTTTGATGAGATCGACTTTGACGAGTACGACTGCGTCGTGCTACCCGGCGGCCTACCCGGTGCCACCAACCTGCGCGCCGATCAGCGCGTCTGCGACGTGGTCTGCGAGTTCGCCGCGACTAAGCACGTCGCCGCCATCTGCGCCGCCCCGTTTATCCTGGGCGAGCTCGACCTGCTCGAGGGGCGCCACGCCACGTGCTTCCCTGGCTTTGAGAAAAGCTTCCCCGAAGGCGCCTATACCGGCGAGAAGGTTACGCAAGACGGCAACATCATCACCGCCAGCGGCATGGCCCAGTCGCTCCCCTTTGCGCTTGAGCTGCTGCGCACGCTCGCCGGCGACAAGGCCGTCGAGAAGGTCGCCGAGGGCATTCAGCTATGATTTTGGCTTCGCAATCACCGCGCCGCATCGAGTTGATGCGCGAGGCGGGCTATGACATTCGCATCATTCCTGCCGATATCGACGAAACGCCGTTTGATGGCGAGGCCCCGCTTACGCTCGTTGAACGCTTAGCACGCGCAAAAGCCGCCGCCGTTGCCGCCGAGCATGCCGAGCCCAACGAACTGACCGTCGCGGCCGATACTATTGTCACCTTTGACGGCCAAATTTTGGGCAAGCCAGCAACCGAGGACGAGGCGCGCACCATGCTCTGTGAGCTTTCGGGCCGCACGCACCAGGTCGCAACCGGCGTCTGCATCGTTAAGGCAGGCGACACGGCCGCCCCGCATGCCGCCGGGAGCCTGTCCTTTGTCGATGTGACCGACGTGACGTTCTACGAACTCACCGACGAGCAGATCAAGCACTACGTCGCCTCGGGTGAGCCCATGGACAAGGCCGGCGCCTACGGCATTCAGGGCACAGGCGGACGCATGCTCGTGCACGATATTTCGGGCGACTTCTATAACGTGGTGGGCCTACCCATCGCCCGCGTCGCGCGCGCGATTCAAAAACTCTCGTAATTGCATCTGGCGCTGGGTATCCCCCGGCGCCTACAATTTTGGCGTACCGTACGGATCCCGACCGGGCACAAGGCGCGGCGGAAAACCGATAGGAGTAAAACATGGACACACTGCTTGAGGCCATTAACGTTTGCGATGTCGATGGCTTTTGCTTTGGCAACTATACGGACGAGGAAGCCGGCACTGGCTGCACCGTAATCGTGGCGCCCGAGGGCGCCACCGGCGGCGTTGACGTACGCGGTGGCGCTCCCGCTTCGCGCGAGACCGATCTGCTGCGTCCCGAGAACACCGTGGACAAGATCCACGCCGTCTGCCTTTCGGGCGGATCGGCCTTTGGTCTGGAGGCCGCAAGCGGCGTCGCCCGCGAGCTTGAGAGCCGCGGCATCGGCCTTCCCGTCGGCCCCACGCAGGTGCCCATCGTGTGCTCCAGCTGCATCTTCGACCTCGCCTTTGGCGACCCCACCGTACGCCCCGACATCGAGGCCGGCATCTCCGCCGTGCGCGAGGCGCTCGACAACACCCCCACCACGCTCGAGCAGGGCAATGTAGGTGCCGGCACCGGTGCCACCGTGGGCAAGCTCATGGGCCCTGCCACCTGCATGAAGGCCGGCCTTGGCGCTGCCGCCGTGGCACTCGGCCCTGTTAAGGTGGGCGCCGTGGTTTCGGTCAACGCCTGCGGCAATGTCGTCGACCCCTTCACCGGCAAGTGGGTCGCCGGTATGCGCGCTGCAGCAGATAGCGACCAGATCGTCGACATGGAGCTCGCAGCCTTTGCCGCCGCCGGTTCTATGCAGATGCCGCTCGACCGCACCAACACCACCATCAGCTGCATCGTCACCAATGTGGAGCTCACCAAGGCTCAGGCCACCAAGGTGTCCCAAATGGCCGCAGACGCCTATGCGCACGCTATTCGCCCCACGCACACCACCAACGACGGCGACACCATCTA
>CABUTR010000063.1 GCA_902494555.1 uncultured Collinsella sp. | reverse complement strand
CGCCCTCGATGGGCTCGCCATCCTGGTCGCACAGGGTAAAGTCGACCTCGGCGCCCTCTGAGCGACCGATCCAGTTGGCCTGCATCTGCTTGACGCGCTCGGGCCAGCCGGGGAGCTTCTCCAGGTCGTCGAGCAGCTCCTGGGAGTACTCGGTGATCTTGAAGTACCACTGCTCAAGGTCGCGCTTCTCGGGCTCGGTGCCGCAGCGCCAGCACTTGCCCTCGGTGACCTGCTCGTTGGCCAGAACGGTCTTGCAGGTGGGGCACCAGTTGACCGGGTTCTTCTTGCGGTAGACCAGGCCCTTTTCCCACAGCTTCTCAAAGATCCACTGACCCCAGCGGTAGTAGTCGGGGCTGCAGGTCTTGACCATGCGATCCAGATCGTAGGAGAAGCCCATGCGCTTCATCGTGGCGAGCGCCTGGTCCATGTTCTTGTACGTCCAAGCGGCAGCCTGCGTATTGTGCTTGATGGCGGCGTTCTCGGCGGGCAGACCAAAGGCGTCAAAGCCGATGGGATGCAGCACGTCGTAGCCGCGCATGCGGGCCTGACGGGCCATGGCATCGCCGATGGTATAGTTGCGCGCGTGGCCCATGTGCAGGTCGCCCGACGGATACGGGAACATCTCGAGCACGTACTTTTTGGGCTTGCTGTCGTCGGTGTCGACGGCAAAGAGGTTGGAGTCCTCCCAGGCCTTCATCCACTTGGACTCAATGGCCTGCGCGTCGTAGGCAGGGATCTCGTCCTTATGATCTGTGCAATCGCACATATCAGCTCCTTTAATCTTAGCTGGGGTCGGGCGGCTTGGCTTTATTCGCTACTGCGGACAGTCCTGCGCAAGACGAAGAGCACATTTAGTGCTCTTCTTTGCGTGCGGAACTTGTAGCGAACAAAGCCAAGCCGCCCGACCCTAAGGTTAACTTGACTGATGATAGCAAATACGACAAGCGAGATGCCTGCGACTTGCGGGCATCTCGCTTTATCTCAATAACGTGGTTGTGAATCAACCGCTAATTGTTACCCGCCCAAATATGGTCGGGTTTTCCAAGTGCCGCAGATTGCCGTGAAAGAGGAGCGACGCGTACTTTGGTACGCGAGCGACGGTTTGAACGGCAAGGTGCGGTGCTTGGGAAAGCCGCTTATCGATAGGAAACGCTCTGCTGAGAATCCTTCACGACAACGTCGTGGGCGCCGCCTTCGACGATGGAGGTAGAGCTGACCAGCGTTAGGCGTGCCTTTTCCTGGAGCTCGGGGATCGAGAGGGCACCGCAGTTGCACATCGTGGACTTGACCTTGTAGAGCGTGCCGCCCACGCCGTCCTTAAGGGAGCCGGCATAGGGAACGTAGGAGTCGACGCCCTCGACGAAGCTGAGCTTCGCGGCGCCACCCAGGTCGTAGCGCTGCCAGTTGCGGGCACGCGCAGAACCCTCGCCCCAGTACTCCTTCATGTACTGGCCGTTCACGTTGACGCGCTCGGTCGGGCTCTCGTCGAAGCGGGCGAAGTAACGGCCCAGCATCATAAAGTCGGCACCCATGGCAAGGGCGAGCGTCATGTGGTAGTCATAGACGATGCCACCGTCGGAGCACACGGGCACGTAGACGCCGGTCTCCTCGTAGTACTCGTCACGGGCGCGGCAGACGTCGATCAACGCAGTGGCCTGGCCACGGCCGATGCCCTTGGTCTCGCGGGTAATGCAGATGGAACCGCCGCCGATACCGACCTTGATGAAGTCGGCACCGCAGTCGGCCAAAAAGCGGAAGCCCTCGGCGTCGACGACGTTACCGGCACCGACCTTGACATCCTCGCCGTAGTTGGCGCGGATCCACTCGATGGTGCGCTTCTGCCACTCGCTGAAGCCCTCGGAAGAGTCGATGCACAGGACATCGGCGCCGGCCTCGATGAGCAGCGGCACGCGCTCGGCATAGTCGCGGGTGTTGATACCGGCACCGACCATGTAGCGCTTGTCGCCGTCGAGCAGCTCGTTGGGGTTGGTCTTGTGGCTGTCGTAGTCCTTGCGGAAGACGATGCCCATAAGGTGATCGTTGTCGTCGACGATCGGCAGAGCGTTGAGCTTGTTGTCCCAGATGACGTCGTTGGCAACCTTGAGGCTGATGTTCTTGTCGCCCACGATGAGCTGCTCACGCGGGGTCATGAACTCAGAGACCTTCGTCTGGTGGTCATCGCGACTGGGGCGATAGTCACGGCTGGTGACGATGCCCAGGAGCTTACCCTTGGGAGTACCGTCGTCGGTAACCGGCATGGTGGAATGACCGGTCTTCTCCTTGAGCTCGATGACCTGCTCCATGGTCATGTCGGGGGTCAGCGTGGAATCGGACTGAACGAAGCCGGCCTTGTGATCCTTGACGGCCTTGACCATAGCGGCCTCGGACTCGGCGCTCTGGGAACCGTAAATGAAGGACAGGCCACCCTCGGTAGCGAGCGCGACACCCATGTCGACGCCCGAGACGGACTGCATGATGGCGGAAACCATGGGGATGTTCAGGGTGATTGCCGGCTTCTCACCGCGCTTAAAGCGGGTTAGCGGCGTCTTAAGAGAGACGTTGTTGGGAATGCACTGCGAGGACGAGTAACCAGGGACCAGCAGATACTCCGAAAACGTGTGGGACTCACCGGGAAAGAACGTAGCCATGTTTCTCCTTTTTCCATGCGACCGGTCGGCTGCAGGCCTCGTAGGACCCAGCCCAACCTTGGGCGCCCAATACTGGGGAAGTATCTTAACGCACTTTGACTGCTACAATGCATGATTTAAGAAGAGCACACGAGGGTTTGACGCAGGCTTTGCGTTTGCCCAGCAAACACTTTAGCGGGGAGACGTGGAGCACATGGAGTACAAGACGACGGCAAAGCTGGTCATTCAAGCGTGCGACAAGGATCTGCCGGGCGTGTTCGGCCACGGCTGCGTCTTGCTGCTGCAGGGAATTGCCCGCGAGCACTCGCTCAACCGGGCCGCCAAGAGCATGGGCATGGCGTATTCCAAGGCCTGGCGCATTGTGAACGAGGCCGAAGGGCAGCTGGGATGCAAACTCATCGAGCGCGACGGCGCCCGCGGATCCACGCTCAACCCCGCCGGCCAGCGAGCCATAGCGGCCTCG
>CABUTR010000062.1 GCA_902494555.1 uncultured Collinsella sp. | reverse complement strand
GAGGCGCGGGCGTAAAGAAAACGCGGAGCGTTTTTAGCCCGCGGGCGAGCGCGCCGGCAGGCGGGCGAAGCCGGTGCGGATCCGCGCAGCGGATGCGCGGAATCCTATACGCCGCACCATTTGAGATTAAAGCTCCCGGCAACGGGGGCTTTTCTTTTACGCCAGCTTGAGTGCTTTCGTCCAAAGGGACGATTTCCTGTCGACTCGTGTAAGATTCCGAGTAGGTGTCGCGGCCCATCCGCGACCACTCCTTCTCTCAACGACCGATCAGGGTGATATTTCGTGGCAGAGCGTCCGACATACAGGCTCAGGTTTCTCGATCCCAAAAAGCGCTTTCCGGCGATGCCCGAGCAGCCTGCGGGGCGCTCATATGGCGTGGTCTGGAAACTCTTTGGCGAGGACCAGCATGAATCTTGTTATGTCGTCGAATTCGTTGGCAAAAGTCATGTGTCGCTTTTGGGCTACGTAAGCGTTTCGGGTGAGGTGTACAAGGTGGACCGCCCCGTCTGCGAGGCTCCGCTGCCCAACGATCCCGACATGGAACTGGTCCTTGACGAGTCGGATTCCAGTATTGGTGAGATTATGGTAAGGGAAGCCAACGGTGCAATGCGCGCGTGTGCGCAAACTGCCGGCTCTCCCGAAGGCCCCATGCGCGAGCAGTCCGACCACGAGACATGGAATTCGACCCGCGCCCTTCCTTACGGCGAGTTCATGGCCTCGATGTTCTTGCGCTACGTGATATTTGCCAACTCCGAAAGCGCTATTGTGAACACGGCGGACGCCGGCGGACTCGACGAGGGTATGCAAAACGTAGTCGACAAGATCAAGCTCGTAAAGTTGCCCGAGCCGGTCGAGGTGTTTTTGGGCTTTAACACGGCACCGCTCCCCGATGCTATCGAGACGCTGCTTTACCGCGTTGACCATGCCGAGAATCCGAGCGGTATCGAGCGCTATGCCGCCGCCCTTATGAGCGAAATTGACTTGCCCCGCCTGCGCACCATCGCTGCCAAGTCCGAGATGAGCCTGGCTCGCATTGATCGCTCAAAGATTTTCTATCTCAATTTTGATCGTAGCCTGCTGGACCAGGACGAGATTGACATGCTGCTTGCCGTCGAGTGCCGTCTCAACCGCCTCTCCGGCATCCTTGAGCGCATCGGGGCCGGATTGGTCCCTACGGCATCCTCGCCGAGCCTTGAGGGCTGCGCGCTCTTTGATGCGTGGCATATCGCCAAGACGACCAACGATGTTCCCCGACTGCTCGATACGGCTTCGAGCGATAACCCGTGGGGCAAGCCGGGTACGGTGGCTTGCCAGCCGGGCGGCGAGTGGGACGTGCGCACCCGTTTTGCGCGAATCGTTGAGGCGCTCAACGTGGTCACGCGGCTCGACTATACCTATCGGGCAAACGTTGCCGAGGGGATTATGCTCGTTCGGTTTGGGCAGTCTGTCGTTGATGCCATGCCGCAACGTGAATACGACGCTCAGGATGACGCCTGGCGCGAGCTGGACGAGGACACGCGGGCGATCTGGGCCGCGGAGCACGATGCGCGCGTGGCACTCACGCTTGCGGCAGCGTGTTTTGCCGCGGGCACCTGCGTCACGCGCTGCTATGTGCAGATTGCTGCTACCGACAGTGAGCAGGGCGAGCGCGTTGTCGCAACGTATTTCTTTGGGCGTGCGGCCTATCTGGCCGATTGCGTGCCTGTCGCCAAGGATCTTGAGAGCATGGACATGGACGATATGCCGTGCAAGCGTGTGCTTGAGGCGTATGAGTCAACCGCTCCGGAGACGATTGAGCCTGCGGAGGTTCATGCTCGTCCGCGTGATGACCATCGCACGCTGCCGCCGGCGCTGCGCAATCTGCTGCTTGCCGATACGGCTGACGAGTTGGAGGTCATGGAAGAGGACGACGACCCATACGTGGCCCGTGTTGTTGAATTGCGCGAGCAGGCAAAAGTCGACCGTACAGGTGCTTTTGAAGGCTTTTCCCGTCTTGTCGAGGAGTTGGAGGCTAAGTGCGCCGTCGCCGAGCTTTTGGCGACAGGTCCGGTTCAAACGCAGTTTTGCGATAACCAGCTGGTGCGCATGGTGCTACCGGTGTTGGAAGAAGACCGCTCGGTGCGGATCCTTCGTGCGCCCGATGCGCTGTACTTTGCCCAGCACGAGATTTGCAGCTTTTACGCCGAGCAAGAGGACTTTGAACGAGCACTGCCCGAGGTGCGCCATCTTTACGATCTGGCGCGCTCGTCCATGCAATCGCACTTTGCGCTCATCAACGTGCTTGCGCGTCTGGAGCGCTTTGACGAGATTATCGAGGTGGCGCGCCACGGCCTACGTATTGCCAGCGATCGTTCTGCAATTGGCTACCTGTTCTACCGCTTGGCGTTTGCCTATTGGAATTGCGATCAGCTCGACCTGGCGCTGGCTTGTTACCGTCTAGTGCCGCGCGGCGAGGAGTCGGGCAGCAGCGCGCTGGAAGAAATGCAGGGCCTTATGAACGAGATGGGCGTCAGCGAGCCTCCGACGTTCGAAGAAGCGGTCGAGACCATCCACAAGGCTGGACTTGAGTTGCCGCCAGTGTCCGCCGTGACGAATCAGCTGGCAGATGCCGCTGTGCAACTGGTCGACAACGGCTTCTTTTTCCTGGCACGCGGTTGCATCTTCCAAATGTGGCGCACCATGGGCAACGACGAGCTCGGCTCCCTCAACCGCTCGCTGGGGTAGGCGAAGCTTCCAAGGAGGAAAGGATGCTAGGCAATTAGAAAATTTCCTCTTGCCCATCCTTGGCTGTTTGGTTACTATAGAACGGCTGTTACGGAGAGCTGACCGAGAGGCCGAAGGTGCTCGCCTGCTAAGCGAGTATGCCCCAAAAGGGCATCTGGGGTTCGAATCCCCAGCTCTCCGCCAGTTTAACTTTAAAGAAGGGTCCCATCGGGGGCCCTTTTTTATTATCGAGAAAGGGCGCTGGGGATTCGAACCCTCAAAAAAAGGAGGCATCCTTTCGGACACCTCCTTTCAGCGAGTGTATTGTTCTTCGATCTTACATCTCGGGCGCCTTGGCGACGGTCTCGCTTTCTGCCGTGAGTGGGCGGTTGTCGATGCGGCGGCCCAGGCGGTCGAGCTTCACAAGGAGCCACTCAATGGGATTCGGCCCTGCGCCTTCCTCGTCGGCAACCAGGTCCATAACGGCGATTTTGGTGCCGTCCTGCTTGAGAGTAACACTGCCCACCTTGTCGCCCACATGCACCGTGCCCGAAAGATCGTCGTAGCTAACCTTTTCGGTCACCTCGCCGGCAAGGGAAAACACGGTCGCTTGCGCCGTAGGATCGGCGAGTGTGGCGTCGATTGTCTTATCCGTCCAGTCGGTTTGGCCAATGCGCGCCATAAGCGGGTTGCCGTTGGCGGTCTTTTCCTGCGTGTTGGCGATTGCGACCGTCACCTTGTGGCCGTAGTACCAGTTGGCAAGGGTGGCGGTATCGGTAAAGCGCTGATCGGTGGTGGTGGAGTTCAAAATAACGGTGTAGATCTCGTCGCCGTCGCGGTTG
>CABUTR010000061.1 GCA_902494555.1 uncultured Collinsella sp. | reverse complement strand
GCGGTTGTAGGCGCTCGTAAAGCAATAGCCCGCGTCGTCGGTGGTGCCGGTCTTGCCGCCGATGTTGCCATCTTGGCCCAGCAAATAGTTATGCGTGTCCATGGAATGCGAATGGTCGGTGCCGTCGGCGCCCGTGACCTCGATCCAGGAATCCTCGCTCGCTACGACCTCGCGGATCGTGTCGTTTTTCATGGCCTCCTGCATCATCAGCGCTACGTCGTGTGCGGTTGAGTGCATATTGCCAGCCCACTCATCAAAGTCCAGACCATGCGGGTTTTCAAAAAGCGTACCGGTGCAGCCGAGCTTCTTAGCGCGCTCGTTCATGGCCTTCACAAATGTGGCCTCGGCGTCTTTGGTCTTGGGGTCGATCTTCTTGCCCACATATTCGGCGAGCACGATGGCGGCGTCGTTGCCCGAGGGAATCATCAGACCGCGTAGTGCCTGCTCCACGGTAAGCTCGTCGCCTTCGAGCAAGCCGGCGGTCGAATTACCCACGGTGGCTGCGGCGTTGCTCACCGTGACCTTCTCGTCCATCTTGCAATTCTCGACGGTTAGGATTGCGGTCATGACCTTGGTGATCGAGGCAATCTTGACCTGCTCATCGGCGCCGCGGGCATAGTAGACGGTGCCGTCTTTGCCCATGACGAGGGCATTGGTCGCATCGATATCGGGCAGGTTTTCGGCCGTGATACCGCGCACATCGGCGGTTTTGCCGCAAACATTGTCGGTCGTGAGCACTTGGGCGCCGGCGACGGTGGGCACGCCGGCGGCAAGGGCGATAGCGCAGACAAAGCCGGCGGCAAGCTGGGCTGAGCGCTTTGCAAAAGAGGTGAGGGACTTCACAGATTTCGCTTTCGACGGGATGGTCTCTTCTGAAACTAGAGTATATCGTTTGCCGGCGTCGGCGATCATCGCGTGCGCGCTTGGCCCACATCCGCACCCGAACGGGCACAAGGGTGCTTAAGGCCGACTTAATCACCCACGCTTGTTGTGTGTGGCGTGCGTCGCCTCAGGCATAATGGAGCGCGAGAGGAGCACGCATGAACGAGCGCATTTTGGTAGTTGATGACGAGAAGGCCATCGCCGACTTGGTTGGCATCTACCTTACAAAAGAGGGCTTTGATGTCCAGATTGCCTATAGCGGGGCCGATGCTGCCAAGGCGATTTTGGAGCAGGAGTTCGATCTGGCGCTGCTTGATGTCATGCTGCCCGATATCGATGGGTTTGAGCTGCTGCGTACGATCCGTTCCAGCCATACCTATCCCGTGATCATGCTGACGGCGCGCGATGCCCAGCAAGACAAGATCGGGGGCCTTTCGCTTGGCGCGGACGATTACGTGGTTAAGCCGTTCCGTCCGCTGGAGCTCATCGCGCGCGTGCACGCTCAGCTTCGCCGCTACACCAGCTACGGTAGCCGTGCACAGGCGGCTGAGTCGCCGACCATTCAGCTCGACGGCTTGGAGATCAACCGCGATGCTCGTTCCGTGACAGTGGACGGTTCACCGGTTCGCCTCACGCCCACCGAGTATTCAATCTTGCTGTATCTGGTCGAGCATCGCGGCAGCGTGGTGGCCGTGGAGGACCTGTTCCGCGCGGTGTGGAACGAGGACTTTATGCCCGGCTCCAACAATACGGTGATGGTGCATATTCGCCACTTGCGCGAAAAGATCGGCGACGACGCACAAAAGCCACGCTTTATCAAAAACGTCTGGGGCGTCGGCTACATCATCGAATAACGCTTTTCGCTTGTGAGGATCTTGATATGACAAAAGACGATAGGCAAGCGTTCGAGGTGCCCGATCGGCTCTTTGAATACGTGAGGTCGGTCGTCGACAACCGCGCGCTTGCAACGGTGCTGCTCTTTTTGCTGAGCCTGCTGCTGATTGGCATCGACAACATCGTCGGAATCTTGGCGGTGCTGCTTGTCGGCTTTTTGCTGATCGATCGATTTGAGATCGTGTGCCGCTGCGTGGTGATTGGCGGCGCCGCGTGGGCCATGACGTTGGCGATTGGCGCCATGGCGCTCGGCGGCATCGAAGGGCCGGTGCTGTTCGATGCCGGCTTTGTATTCAACATGCTTGGCTTTGTGCTGGCGCTTGCCGCGTGCGTGCTGTTCTTGTGTGGCCGCGCCCTGTACTACCAGGGCTACGAGCAGGGCGAGCAGCATGCCGATTGTGTGCTGGCCGCTCGTATTCAAGATCGCCTGATCGATCACCCCGACACCTGGGATAACATCGACGGCGACTTCTTGGAGGTCGAGGGCGCCCTTAACCGTGTGCGTGACCGTGAGCGCAAGGTGCAGCAAGCTCTGCGTGACGAGTCGCATCGCAAGGACGATTTGGTCACGTACTTGGCACATGACCTACGCACCCCGCTTGCCAGTGTGGTGGGCTATCTTTCGCTGCTGCAAGAGGCTCCCGAGCTGCCGGTTGAGCAACGTTCGCACTTTACGGGCGTGGCGCTCGACAAGGCGCACCGGCTCGATACGCTCATCGAAGAGTTCTTCGATATCACGCGCTTTGACTTCCACGATATCGTGCTCACGCGCGGCTATGTTGATCTGGGGTTGCTGCTGGCTCAGGTGGCTGACGAGTTCTATCCCATCCTCAACGAGCAGCATAAGGAAGTCCAAGTTGATATTCGCGAGGACCTGACGGTGCTCGTGGATGGCGACAAAATGGCTCGCGTGTTCAACAACATCATGAAAAACGCTATTGCCTATAGCTATGAGGGCTCGACCATCACGATCGAGGCCAGACGCCGGGACGGCGGTGGCGTGCGCGTGCGCTTTATCAATCAGGGCGATCCCATCCCTGAGGCAAAGCTCAAGGTGATCTTTGAGAAGTTCTATCGCCTGGATGCGGCGCGTGCGACCAATCGCGGCGGCGCTGGACTTGGGCTTGCCATCGCCAAGGAGATCGTATGCGCGCACGGCGGTACCGTTGCATGTGAATCGACGCCCGAACACACGATATTCACCATCGAGCTGCCCGCCGCATAGCCAGTGTGCCCTTACAAACACTTGACAATGCGCTCACGTGCATATGAGCCGCGATTCCTACTATCGATACTGCTGAATTGATATCGATGTGGAGGTATGCGGTATGACGGCTGCTGCGGCTGTGGAGCCCACGGAGCTTGAAGAACTCATGAAAGCGCAGGCCGAGGCCGCGCACGAGCGCGAGGTTGGGGATGCGACTCGCCCCACGGCAGAGGATCTTGCCGCCTCGCCGACGCGTATCGATGTCGAGGGCCTCGACCTGTTCTATGGCGACCACCATGCGCTCAAGGACGTGAATATCAAGATCCGCGACAAGCAGATCACCTCGTTCATCGGGCCTTCGGGCTGCGGAAAGTCCACGTTGCTGCGCTGCTTTAACCGCATGAACGACGGCATCAAGGATTGCCGCATCGAGGGCAAGATTGCGCTCGATGGTCAAGATATCCTGGGCGACTACGACATCTGCCGCCTTCGCCAGCGCGTGGGCATGGTGTTCCAGCGCCCCAACCCGTTTCCCATGAGCATCTACGACAACGTCGCGTATGGTCCGCGCGGTATGGGTGTGCGCGATCGCGCTGCGCTGGATGAGCTGGTCGAGGACTCCCTTCGTCGCGCTGCGCTATGGGATGAGGTT
>CABUTR010000060.1 GCA_902494555.1 uncultured Collinsella sp. | reverse complement strand
GCAAAAAAGCCCAGGATCGAGGTGTCGACGACGTAGTGATCGAGCGTAAACGAGACGATGCGGCCCTTACCGTTGGGCGTGTAGACGGCGTTGCGGGTACGCGTGACGGTGTTGGCAGCAAGACCGTCGCAGGCGATGTTGTAGTCAATGGCGGGATTTGCAGTGAGCGTATAAATCATGAATGTTCCTTTCACAAGGCAACGTGTTAATGAAAGTATATTCCACGTATCGGTAAAAGGCTACAACAACTCGGTGAACGGTGTGGAAGCGATGAAGTACGGCAGGATACCTCTCCCCCATGGCGGAACAAAAAAGGCGCCCCGGCCGAAACCGGGGCGCCGCATGCACACGAATATGTCGCGTTTCGATTACTGACGATCGAGCTTGCGGACAGCAACGCGCTTGCTGTACTCATCGACGTGACCGAAGTCGCCGATGCCGACGGACTCGGCAACGTTGGCGCCGGTGGCCATAGCGAGCTTCATGGCCTCCTCGACGTTGTCGCGATCCCTGTACCACTTGTGCAGGAACGCAGCGAGGGTGCAGTCGCCGGCGCAGACGGAAGAGACCAGCTTGATGTTAAACTCACGCTTGGCATACCAGATGTCCTCGCCGTTGGAGAAGTAGGCGTCGCCGCGGCTACCACGGGTGAGCAGCACGTTCTGGACGCCGGCCTCGTGAGCCAGCTTCATGGCAACGCGAACCTCGTCGTCGGTGTCGACCGGCACGCCGAAGATAGCCTTCATCTCGTGATGGTTCGGCTTGATGAGCAGCGGCTTCTTATGAGCGAGCTCCTTGAGCTTGTCGGAGGACAGGTCCAGGACGACATCGGCGCCACGGGCCTGAGCGTGCTCCATGACCTGAGCCAGGAAGTCGGGCGTAGCTTTAGGAGGCACGGAGCCGGAGACGATCAGGCACTCAAGGTCGCCCGCGGTGTCAAGGATGTTGTAGAGCTCCTCCTGATGCTGCGGCGTGATCGGAGCACCCGGGTTCAGGATGCCGTACTCGTGCTGACCATCGTTGACGTAGGTGTTGATGCGCGTGATACCGTCGGTCCAGACCGGGCGGCAGAGGCAACCCAGATTCATGACCTCCTCGACGATGAACTTGCCCGTGAAGCCGGCGAAGAAGCCGAGCGCGACGGTGTCGACGCCCATCTTCTTAAAGGCGAAGGACACGTCGAGGCCCTTGCCGTTAGCCGTGTAGCTGGCCGAGCCGGTGCGGACGTTCTCGTCGGGCTCGAGCGGAGAGCTCGAAACCGTCATGTCGACAGCCGGGTTAGCGGTTAGCGTGTAGAACATTTACAGTACCCCCTGTATATGTGAGGGCCGCGTGGCCGGCCCATTCCAACCACGCGGTTACCTCTGATACCAAATTAGCGAGCTGCGGACTCGAGCAGTGCCTTGACCTCGGCAGCGGTGTTGCAGGCGAGCGCCTTCTCGGCGAGCTCGTCGCACTCGGCCTTGGTCCACTGGCTGATGGTCTTGCGGGCGCGCAGGATGGACGGAGCGCTCATCGAGAACTCCTCCAGGCCCCAGCTGATCAGCAGCGGCTCGAGCAGCGGATCGGCAGCAGCCTCGCCGCACATACCGACCATGATGCCGGCCTTCACGCCGCTCTCGATGATGTTCTTGAGCGAGCGAAGCACGGCGGGATAGTAAACCTGGTACAGGTTGGAGATGGTGTCGTTACCACGGTCGGCGCACATGGTGTAGCCGATCAGGTCGTTGGTGCCGATGGAGAAGAAGTCGGCGACCTCGGCCAGGCGGTCGGCGAGCAGCGAGGCGGCAGGCGTCTCGACCATGATGCCGACCTCGATGTTCTCGTTGAACTTGCGACCCTCTTCGGTCAGCTCGGCCTTGCACTGCTCGACAAGCTCCTTGACAGCCAAGACCTCCTCGACGCAAGTGACGAGCGGGATCATGATCTTGACGTCACCGAAGGCGCTAGCGCGCAGCAGGGCGCGGAGCTGGACCTTGTACTGGTCGGGGTTGGCCAGGCAGTAACGCACGGCGCGGAAGCCCATGAAGGGGTTCTCCTCCTTGACCATGTGCAGGTACGGAATCTCCTTGTCGCCACCCACATCGAGCGTGCGGATGATGACCGGAGCGCCCTTGAGCGCGCTGGCGACCTTACGGTAGGCGTTGAACTGCTCCTCCTCGGAAGGAAGCTCAGCAGAGTCCATGAACAGGAACTCAGAGCGGAAAAGACCGATAGCCTCGGCGTCATGATCGAGCGCGTTGGGCACGTCATCGGGGTTGCCGATGTTGCAGGCGATGATCTTCTTGATGCCGTCGGCAGTCACGGAAGGCTTGCCACGGAAGGCCTCGAGAGCTGCCTTTTCGGCAGCGAAAGCCTCGGCCTTGGCAGTGTAAGCGGCGAGCGTCTCCTCATCGGGATCGGCCTCAACGATACCCTTGCCACCGTCAACGACAACGGTCATGCCGTTGCGCAGTGCGGTGCAGCTGTTGGAAACCGAAAGGACGGCCGGGATCTCGAGGGCGCGCGCGATGATCGCGGAGTGTGACGTGCGGCCACCGGTCTCGGTGACGATACCGGCAACATGGGCCTTATCGATCGTGGCGGTCATGGACGGCGTGAGGTCGTGCACGACAACGACGGTATTCTCGGGCAGGACGGAGAGGTCGACAACCTCCTTGCCCAGCAGCTCAGCCAGAATACCGGTGCGGATGTCGGCGATGTCGGCCGCGCGCAGACGGAACATCTCGTCGTCCATGGACAGGAACATGTTCTCGAACATGGTCGAGGTGTCCATGAGCGCCTGCTCGGCGCAGGTGCCGCCGTCAATGGCGGCGTTGATGGCGTCGGTCATGCCCGGATCCTGAGCCAGGACAATGTGTCCGCTCATGATCTCGGCCTCGGCCTCGCCCACCGTCTCCTTCATGTGGTCGGCCTGAGCCTGGGTCTTCTCGCAGAAGACCGAAAGAGCGGTCTGATAGCGCTCCTTCTCTGCTGCCGAATCAGCAACCTCGTGCGGCTCAAACGTCAAGTCGGGATCGACGGCGACCATGACGGTGCCGATACCGATGCCCTCGGAAGCGTTGACTCCCTGATACATTCCCATTCCTCTCTCTCCGTGTCATGTGATAAAGCGATTTGCCATATCCATGACAAAAGAGCGCAGCTACCTTACAACAGGTCACTGCGCCCCCAAATATGAACTTAATTGTTCAACATGCGACCCGTTTGAGTTCTACTCGCCAAGACCGCTCTTGATGAGTTCGATGGCAGCAGCCAGAGCCTCGGCCTCGTCGGCGCCGTCGCACTTGACCTCGACCTCGGTGCCGCAGGGGATACCAGCAGCCATGAGGGCCATCGGGGACTTGCCGTTGACCTCCTTCTCAGGGGTGACGACCGTCACGTCACAGGCGTACTTGCCCATAGTGGAGGCGAACAGACCAGCCGGACGCATGTGCAGACCCTGAGGATTAACGAGGGTAGCCTTCTCAGAAACCATAATTGACTCCTTTTTTGTGTTTAACCCCTGTCATGCATGTGGCAGGAGTCAGATTCACGACGTTGTTTATATTAACTCACATCAAACGGTTTTTCATTGTGTTTCGCACGAATTGTTGGACAGATGTCGTTCGCCGTCCGCTCGCCTGCCGGGCGGGGCGGTTAAGTTTGCTGCTCTACAGTCCTGCGCAAGACGGAAAGCACATTAAGTGCTTTCCTTTGCGTGCGGAACT
>CABUTR010000059.1 GCA_902494555.1 uncultured Collinsella sp. | reverse complement strand
TCGGGCGGCAGGTTGAGGAGCTCGTCGCCGGGACGGTGCAGGCAGACCTTCCTGAGCTTGCCGATCTCGGAAGGCACGTGCAGACCTTTCGTCATGGCCTCCTACCTTTCTTTCGGGCCTTTCGGCCGAATCTCTCAGCGCCCTTCCATAGCGGACGCTGCTTGCTGACAGCTCTAGTTATATCCAAATTCCACCCGCAATTCCACCTCGCCCCCGAACGGTCAACAAAGTGCGATGAACGGTATATCGCATGAGATTCCCCCATAATGTACTTCGGTGTTCTAAAGTAACTTTTCTAAGGTAAACGCTCTTTTTTCTCAAAAATCATTCGCAATTACAACTCCAATCTTTCGATTAAGAATTGCATATCTAAAACGGTTTTATGTATATAAATGACGCTTGTTCGTGTTTCTGTCTGTATTCGATGATATTCAGCTACCTATCATTCTTATTCACACATACTCACCAGTTGAGTGAGGATATAGACCGTTTTTCACAACGCGACGGGCGTCAGCTCTATGGCTTGTCAGCGTAAGAAGTAGGTAAAGATACCGTTCACGCGATACGTCCGTGCCATAGGTCGACTAAATTGAGACAATAGCGAATAGTGTTAGGCAACCGTCCCCTGCGGGGACTGAACGGACAGATGCATATGCCGAGCAAAATCGAAAAAAAGCAAGCCGCCGCAAAGCTGCGCAAACCGCCGCGCGACTTCTCGTACACGCAGAACCGAGAGCTCAGCTGGCTGCGCTTTGACAACCGTGTGCTTGACGAAGCCTTCGACGAGACCGTTCCGCTGTTCGAGCGTCTAAAGTTCGTGTCGATTTTCGAGTCTAACCTCGACGAGTTTCTCATGGTGCGCGTGGGCGGCCTGTCCGATCTGGCAGAGCTCAAAAAACAGCCTGTCGACAACAAGAGCAATATGACCGCCTCCGAACAGGTCGATGCCGTCATGGCCGAAATGCCCGGGCTCCTTACCCGATGGGAGTCCATCTTTAAGAGCATCGAGGGCAAGCTCGACACCCTGGGCGTTCACCGCGCCCGCATCGATTCGCTTACGCCCGAGGAGCGCACCTTTGTAACCCGCTACTTCCAGGCCTACGTGTCGCCGGTCATCTCGCCGTTGGTCATTGACCCGCGCCATCCCTTCCCCAACCTGCGCAACGGTGCACTCTATCTGGCTTGTGGCCTGGACGGCGTCACCGACGAGGAGAGCCTGCTGGGCCTAATCGAGATCCCCGCCTCGATGAACCGCGTGGTCGAGATCCCCTCGCCCACCGGCACCTACTCCTACATTCTGCTCGAGGACGTCATCCTCGCCTGCCTGGACAGCTGCTTTGGCTCCTATAAGCCGCTCGACCGCGCGCTCATCCGCGTCACCCGCAACGCCGACATCGATCCGGACGGCGAGGGCGTCGAAGAGGAAGAGGACTACCGCCAGCACATGAAGCGCATCCTCAAGAAGCGCCTGCGTCTGCAGCCGGTAGTGCTCGCGGTCTCGGGGTCGCTCGAGAAGGCGACGCTCAAGACCATCCGCAAGGCGCTCGAGCTTTCGCGCCGCTCTGTCTTTACCTGCGATATCCCGCTCGACCTGGGCTACGTCTTCGGCATTGAGGGTAAGATTCCCGAGCACCTGCGCAACGAGCTGCTCTTTACGCCGTTTAAGCCGCAGCCCAACCCCACCATCGATATGACCCGCTCCATCCGCGAGCAGGTACTTCAGCACGACAAGCTGCTCTTTTATCCTTATGAGGCCATGAACCCCTTCCTGGATCTGGTGCACGAGGCCGCCTACGACCCCGAGTGCATCTCACTGCGCATCACGCTCTACCGCGTGGCCAAGCAGAGCCGCCTATGCGAGTCGCTGATCGATGCCGCCGAGAACGGCAAAGAGGTCACGGTGCTCATGGAGCTCCGCGCGCGCTTTGACGAGCAGAACAACATCGAGTGGGCCGAGCGCCTGGAAGAGGCCGGCTGCACCGTCATCTACGGCTCCGAGGGCTTTAAGTGCCACTCCAAGATCTGCCAGCTCACCTATCGCGAAGGCATGGCGCTAACGCGTCTGACGCTGCTGGGCACCGGCAACTTTAACGAGAAGACGGCCAAACTCTACAGCGACTTTATGCTCATGACCGCCCACCCCGGCATCGGCGAGGACGCCAACCTGTTCTTCCGCAACCTGTCGCTGGGCAATCTGCGCGGCGATTACCGCTTCCTGGGTGTGGCGCCCGTAGGCCTCAAGCCGCTCATCATGCGCGGTCTGGATCGCGAGATTCAGCGCGCTCTCGCTGGCGAGCCCGCCCGCGTGTTCTTTAAACTCAACTCGCTCACCGACCGCGAGGTCATCGACAAGATCGCCGAGGCATCGTGCGCAGGAGTCCGCGTGGACATGATCATCCGCGGCATCTCGTGCCTCAAGCCGGGCGTTCCTGGCAAGACCGAAAACGTGCATGTCCGTTCTATCGTCGGACGCTTTTTGGAGCATGCGCGCGTTTACGCCTTTGGCGTGGACTCGGACATGATCTACCTGAGCTCGGCCGACATGATGACGCGCAACACCGAGCACCGCGTGGAGATCGCCTTCCCCGTGCTCGACCCCACCTGCCGCGCCCTGGTGCACGAGTACATGGGCATGCAGCTGCACGACAACGTGAAAGCCCGCAGCCTGACAAGTGACGGCACCTGGGTTCCCGTGGAACGTACAGGAGGTGAGAAACCCTTCAACTCGCAGGAAGCCCTGCTGGAGCGTGCCTACCGCAACGCCGAGGCCGCGCCCGAGCCCGTCATTGAGGCAAAGCCCGCCCCTTCTCCTGAGCCGCAGCCGGCCACGCCCGAGGTTCAGAAGGTCCAGGCGACCGTCATTGAGCCCGAGCCTGCACCTGCACCTCGGCCCGAGCCGCAGGTCACCAAGCCCGCACCCGAGACGAGCGCCCGTCGCGATAAGCCCGCCGGCAAGACCAAGGCCATCGAGCGCCATCGCCCCGGTCGTGTGCGCATGGGCCTGGGCCTGATCGGCCTGGGTCTTAAGACGCTCATTACCGGCAAGACGAAATAGTCGTTTGTAGAAGCAGTTTGTAGAAGCGCCCCGCATTTGAGGAAAGCCTCGGATGCGGGGCGCTTTTCCCTGCTACCATGGTGCGAACAACAACACGAATGACAGGCAGGGATATGAAGCTCAATATAGAATCGATGACCTACGGCGCCGATGGGCTGGCACACGCCGACAACGGCAAGGCCGTCTTTGTGCAGGGCGCCGTGGCAGGCGACACCGTCGAGGCCGAGGTCGTACAGGACGGCAAGTCGTTCATGCGCGCCCGCACGACCGAGATTCTGGAGCCGAGCCCCGATCGCATTCAGCCCCCCTGCCCCTTCGTTGGCATCTGCGGCGGTTGTTCGTGGGGCAATCTCTCACGCACGGCACAGCTTGCCGCCAAAGAGCAAAACCTGCGCTCCACGCTCGAGCGCATCGGCAAGTTCGCTCCTGAGCAGGTCGATAAGTTGGTACAGCCCATCTGCCACACCAAGGACGACTGGGGCTACCGCAATAAAATCGAGCTCGAACCGACCGTCATCAACGGTCGCGTGCGCCTTGGCATGCACGGTGTCGACCCCAGCAAAATCGTGACCGCCGATGCGTGCCCGCTGTTCGATAAGCGTTTTCCCAAGGCGCTCAAATCGGTCGTCGGCGCACTCAACTATCTAAGCGGCAGCCATGACTTGGGGCTCGAACGCGTGGGCATTCGCGCATCGCGCCGCACCAAGGCGCTCGAGGTCGCGCTCTGGACGCCCACGGGTTCCTTCCCGCGCT
>CABUTR010000058.1 GCA_902494555.1 uncultured Collinsella sp. | reverse complement strand
GCAGCGCTATGAGGAGTGACGCCGCAAGGGAGAGCCGCACGGTGCGTTTCAGCGCGCAGTAGTTCGCGTGTATCGCAACCATTGGGGAGGTTCTGATGATCGATAAGTTGATGTCTCGCCGCTGTCTGATCGAGGCGGCTGCCGGCGCGCTGCTGCTTTCGGGCTGCTCATCTCAGGACGAATCCTCAACAAATAAGGTAAAAAAGCAGGACAAGATTAAAAAGGCCGAGGCCTCCGACCAGTCCAAGCATCTGCGCGATAAGGACGAGCTGTACGAGGTCTATGATGACTCGGGCATTGTGACCATGTATCTGACGGTCTCTCGCGGCAACAGTTCCGAGAACACGGACCATAGCTGGGCCGAGATCAACACGTACTCGGTGTATGACTATGCCGACATGGGCGTGACGCGCTATCAGGTTATGGGCCTGCTGCAGGCGGGCGACGAAGACGGCCCGGTGGCCGGCGAGGTTGGCTATGGCGAGGAAGCGCCCAATGCCACCGTGCAGGTGCGCGGCCAGACGTCGAGCTCCTACACGCAAAAGAATTACAAGGTGGAGCTCAAAAAAGGCAAGGGCACCTGGCGCCAACAGCGCGCGATTGCGCTCAACAAGCACATGGGCGAGGGTATGCGTTTTCGCAACAAGATGGCCTACGACCTTATCCGCGGGATTCCCCAGATGATGGGCCTGCGCACGCAGTTTGTGCATCTGTGGGTGTGCGACCAGACCGAAAAGTCCAACGATACCTTTGAGGACTACGGCCTGTTTACGCAGGTGGAGCAGCTCAACAAGACGGCGCTTAAGGCACATGGCCTGGATAAGAGCGGGCACCTGTATAAGGTGAACAGCTTTGATTTCCATCGCTACGAGGACACCATTAAACTTGCCGACGATCCCGACTACAACCAGGCAAGCTTTGAGGGCATGCTCGAGATTAAGGGCGATACGGACCACACCAAGCTCATCGAGATGCTCGATACGCTCAACGATGAATCGCAAAAGATCGACGACGTGCTCGACACCTACTTTGATACCGAGAATCTGGTCTATTGGCTGGCGTTTCAGATTCTGACGGGCAACTGCGATACTCAGAACCGTAACTGCTATCTGTACAGTCCGCTCAACTCAAATACCTGGTACTTTTTAGATTGGGATAACGACGGCATGCTGCGTAAGCTTGAGCTGAGCCTGAAGGGGTTCTCGGACTATGCGAGCTGGGAGCGCGGCGTAAGCAACTACTGGGGCAACGTGCTATTCAATCGTGCGCTGCGCAGTAAGGCGTTTCGCAGTGAGCTCGACCGCGCCGTCAAGGACCTGCGCTCGTATTTGACCGAGGCGCGCCTGACAAAGATGATCAAGCACTATCGCGAGGTGACCGAGTCGCTCGTCTTTGCCGCCCCCGATATCGATAACCTGCCTGTCACCAAGGACGAATACGAACAGATTGCCGCGGCGATTCCCTCCGAGATCGAGGATAACTACAAGAGCTTTCGCGAGAGTTATAAAAAGCCCATGCCGTTCTACATTGGCGTGCCGCAGATCGATAACGGGAAGCTGCGCATTAACTGGGATGCGTCCTACGACTTTAAGGCGCGTGACATTCGCTATACCGTGGAGCTGGCGCGCGACTATGCCATAAGCGACGTGCTTTTTAAGGCCGAGGACGTGCTACTTCCCGAGGTGACCTGTGATGCGCCCGATGCCGGCCAGTATTTTGTGCGCGTGCGCGCCACCAACTCCGACGGCTATACGCAAGATGCGTTTGACTACTATGTGACCGACGACGGCAAGCACTACGGCATGAAGTGTTTTTACGTGCAAGACGGCGGTAAGGTCGTGGAGGATACGTATGAGGAGGGCTAGCGCGCTGCTTGAGCGCTTGGCAGCTCCGCCTGTGCGTGCCACGCAGGAGCGTTACCGCCACGAGCTCAAATATCTCATTAACGAGGGCGAGCACGCCGCGCTTGCCTGTCGCATGGCGCCGGTGTTTAAGCTGGACAAGCATGCGCAGGCGGGCGGTTATACCATTCGCAGCCTGTACTTTGACGACTACTGCAACTCGGCCTACGAGGAAAAAGACGCCGGCATCCTCATGCGCAAAAAGTATCGCGTGCGCATCTATAACGGCAGCGACAAGGTGATTAAGCTCGAGCGCAAAAAGAAGTACGGCAGCTGGATCTACAAGGAGGACGCGCCGCTCACGCGTGGCGAGTTTGAGCAGATTTTGGCCGGTGACTACGACTTTTTGCTGAGGAGCCCCTATCCGCTCTGTCGCGAGTTCTACATCGAGTGCATCTGCAATATGATGCGCCCGCGGACCATCGTGGACTACGAGCGCGAGCCGTGGGTGATGGACGAGGGCACCGTGCGCATTACCTTTGATAGCAACGTGCGTGCGGCGGTGGGGAGCTTTGACATCTTTGACGCGACGTTGCCCGCGCTGCCCGTGCTGGAGCCCGGCAAGCTGGTGATGGAGGTCAAGTTTACCGAGTTTTGTCCGCAGCTGGTGCGCGATATGGTGCCGCCGGGTGCGGCCGAACTCACGGCGGTCTCAAAGTACTGCCTGTGTTATGACAAGACCGCCTACCTGCGCGGTTTTAACTACTGGGAATCGGATTTTGGGAACCGAGGGGATATTTAAACCATGAGCACCAGGGACTTTTTTAAGAACTCCGTCTTGGAGGCGTTCGGTCAGGTCGACCCTGCCAAGATTGGCCTGTCGCTGCTCGTGGCGCTCGCCATGGGCATCCTGATCTATTACGTGTACAAGCGCTTTTTTACCGGCGTGGTGTATTCGCGCAGTTTTGCCGTGACGCTCGTGGGCATGTGCGTGCTCACCTGCATGGTCACGCTCGCGATCTCGACGAACGTGGTCATCTCGCTCGGTATGGTCGGTGCTCTGTCTATCGTCCGCTACCGTACGGCGGTCAAGGACCCGCTCGACCTGCTGTATCTGTTTTGGGCCATTACCACAGGCATTACGGCAGGCGCCGGCATGTATGCACTCGTAGGACTCACGGCCGTGGTGATCGTGGTGATGATCGCCGGCTTTGCGAGCCACCAGGACAAGGCGCGCGTGTACATGATGGTCATCCACTACACGGGGCAGACCACCGGCGATGATATCGTGCGTGCATTTGGGCGCACCAAGTTCACCGTCAAATCCAAGACGATGCGCGGTGACAAGGTCGAAATGGCCGTCGAGGTGTTCTCGGACGGTGTGGATATGCCCTATGCCGACGCCATCCGCGCGCTCGATGGCGTGGAAGATCTAACGTTGATCCAATACAACGGCGAATATCACGGCTAATTTTGTTCCGGCGTTCTAACGAACGCCGGACCGCTCGACGCTGCTTGCGCTGACGTTTTCTCGACCTGGGTGGGCTGGTCTTGGTTTGGTTTTATGTAAGGGATGGTGCCGCGTGGACGTGCAACAGCTAGAAGAGTCCTGGGCTGCAAGGGCCGGCGCGCGTGAGGCGCGTCTTGTTGCGGCCTCGCACGTGCCGGCGGCGCTGTCGCTGCTGGGGATTGTGCGTCCCAGCGATCGCCTGGTCGTGTTTGCCGATGACTTTGCCGATGCGTTTGCGCGCGGCTTTGATGCCTGCGACGTTGTGCTCGTGGGGGAGCCGTCGGTTGCGGCGTTTGCCGCCGCGTCCGAGGGTTTTGCCACCGCGTTTGATGCCGAGGTGCCGCACCTGTGGTGGTTCGTCAACTCCATCGGCGGGTTTGGTCTGCGTGTGCCCGACCTTCGCGCTCTGGGCCGCGCGACTCGTGAGTCGCATGCGCTGCTCGTGGTTGATAACACTGTGGCGGGCGGCTTTGGGTGCGATCCGCTGCGCTTGGGTGCCGTGCTGTCGCTCGAGGCGCTCGATCGCGTGTGTGCCGGCGTGGCGCCGCGCAAACTCGTTGCCGCTTCGGTGGCGCGCTCGCAGCTCAAGCGCCATCGCGTGGATGCCGCCGCAGAGTGCGCGCACGCGTTGTTTGCGGGCCGCGGTGCGCCCGCGCTTGACCTTTCTGTTGATGAGGCCGATGTGCTGGAGTGCGGGCTCGAGTCGCTCGATGCTCGCATACAGGCGCACTTCGACCGTGCTCGTGCGCTCGCCGAGTATCTGGCTGCCAACGAGATGGTGCGCAACGTGCGCTATCCCGGGCTGAGCTCGCATCCCGACCATGCGGTTGCAACGGGAATCCTCGAGCACGGCTTTGGCCCGGCAGTTGAGTTTGACCTTATCGAGCGAAGTGCGGGTGAGCTGTTCGACACATTGCCGGGGGAGTTCCGCACGTCGCCCGCCGGCGGCGCAACGACACGCCTTTCGGCCCCACGCGGCAAGCAGGGGAGAACCATCCGCCTCTTCGCCGGCACCGACGACCCCCTAACCGTAGCCGTCGCCCTAGACAATGCCCTCCGCAACTAGCTAAATCATCCTCAACTCCATAAGTTGCGGTGAAATATGGATTGATTTACGGCTTTAGCTGCATAAACAGCCCCTATTTCACCGCAACTTATGAGAAGGGGTTGTGTAGCTATAAAGCCCCGTCCAAAATTGGCTACTCTTTGATGCTGGCGATCAGGTCGTTGGCTTTGGTGGCGATGACGTTGTTGATGTCGGCCTGCAGCTCCTCGTAGG
>CABUTR010000057.1 GCA_902494555.1 uncultured Collinsella sp. | reverse complement strand
TCGATGTCGTGCTTCACCCTCAAGTCGACACGCATAAAAAGCCTCCCATTTCTCATGTCCAAGAAATGGGAGGCAGTTCAGATTGCCGAGGCGGGTGCTTTTTCATGTTTGTAGTCGATGCCTTGGGATCCAATCGTGCTTGAAGCGCGTTCGCGTGTGCGCCCGCTCTCGTTTCTTGCTAGACTTCTTGGGAACCATCAATCTATACGCCCGCAAGTGCAGGAGGCCACAGGAATGTGCAATGTTTCGCTTAACGCTACGCAGCCGTCAGCCGCCTCTCTGCGCGTGCTGAGCGCTCTTGAGACCGCTGGCCTTGAGGCCTGGTACGTGGGCGGTTGGGTGCGTGATGCCCTGATGGGATGCCCCAGCCACGATGTTGACATGTGCTGCAGCGGCTTGTGGCAGGAGTCCAAGGCGGCACTCGAGGCCGCCGGTATTGCCGTAGTTGAGTCGGGCATTAAATTTGGCGGCATTACGGCTATTTGCGATGGCGAGCGTATTGAGGTCACCACCTATCGCCTGGACGGCTTCTATACCGACGGTCGTCATCCTCAGAGTGTGGAGCGCGCTGCTTCGCTTGAGGACGATCTGGCGCGCCGCGACTTTACCGTCAATGCCATGGCGTGGCATCCCGAGCGCGGCCTTGTCGACCGCTACGATGGCCAGGGCGACCTAGACCGCAAGCTGATTCGCGCGGTCGGTGATCCTAAGCGCCGCTTTAACGAGGATGCCCTGCGCATGTTGCGCGCGGTGCGCTTTGCCTGCCGTCTAGACTTTATGATTGAGCCCGAGACCAAGCGTGCCCTTGCCGAGTGCGCTCCGCTGCTCGATGCCGTGGCGCGCGAACGCGTGGGTATTGAGCTTGAGGGCATCCTTTCGACCGGCCACGGAGGAGACGCCATGCTGCGCTACCCCGAGCTCATCTGCGCCGCCGTGCCCGAGTTGGCAGCGGGTCGCGGGTTTGATCAGCGCAGTGTCTATCATGCGTTTAACGTCTACGAGCATATCGCACGTGTGCTGACGGTGGCGGGGGAGTTGGCGCTGTGCGACGGCGTTACACCCTCAATGAGCCTGATGTGGGCGGCGTTTTTGCACGATGTGTCCAAGCCTGAGTGTTTCACGGTCGATCACGCCGGCAGCGGACATTTCTACGGTCATCCCGAGCTCGGCGCCAAGAAGGCGCGCATCATTATGGATCGCCTGGCGCTTTCGCACGATTTGGTTCGCGACGTGTGCCTACTCATCAAGTATCACGACAAGCCGCTGCGTCCCGAGCGCTCCTGCCTGCTCAATATGATGCGCGCGCTTTCGGGCGAGGGCGTCGATACGCCGCGTCTGATTGACGAGCTCATGGATCTTAAGCGTGCCGATACGCTCGGTAAGGCCCCGTCGTGTTTCTATTACGTCGAGACGATCGAAGAAATGCGCTCACTCGCCCATGATCTGTTGGAGGCGGGGGAGCCCTATTCGCTTAAGATGCTCGCCATCAATGGTGGCGACCTGATCCGCGCCGGTGTGAAACCGGGGCCCGAGCTAGGCCAGCTACTCAACGCCGCCCTCGAAGCCGTTATTGAGGACAACATCCCGAACGATCGCGAAGCCCTCCTGGCTCATCTCAACTTGAACTAGCTAACCAGTTGACCTGCGCGTTCCATAACCTGCCGACAATTTGTCGGCAATTTGGAATTTCTTCTTGCGCTGACGTTTTTTGTCCCGTAATATATTTCCTCGCAGCACGGCAGTGCAGATGTCATGTGGCCCGTTCGTCTAGCGGTTTAGGACGCCGCCCTCTCAAGGCGGAGATCACCAGTTCGAATCTGGTACGGGCTACCACGCATCTGATACCCGGACTTCCCATGGAAGGCCGGGTTTTTTATTTTCAAACAACCGTCTGCAATTCCCGTTTGAACCAGAGCTTTGCGTTCTGCTTATGGTCCTTGCGGGTACAATATGCAAGATATTTTGACTGTTAGAAGGAGTCTCATGACGGAGTCCTCTCAGCATACGTCTAAGCCCCAGGTTGAGGTTGAGGCCTCGGGCGGAGATGACAATAAGAGCGCACGCCGCGGCGCCATCTTTATCGGCGTCGTGCTGGTGGGTTATATCGTTTATCTGATTGTGACCGGTCAGATGGGACAGTTCTGGGCTGCCATGTCGAGCGTTCAGGCGCCGTGGCTCGTTGCTGCATGCTTTTGCATGTTCCTGTACCTGTTCTTTGGCATCGTTGCCTATGCGATCGCCGTCTGGCTCGATCCTAATTCGCCCGTCGGCATTCGCGACCTGATCTCGGTCGAGGCGAGCGGTATCTTCTTTGGCAACCTGACGCCCATGATGATGGGCTCTACGCCCGCCCAGATTTACCGCCTGACCAAGGCAGGCCAAAACGTGGGCGAAGCGGGTGCCACGCAGTTCACCCGATTTATTGTGTATCAGTTTGGCCTAGTTGCCTGGGGCGCTATCCTATTGCTTGCTCGCATGCCGTTTTTTGCCGAGCGCTATGGCGACATGACGCTGCTGTGCGTCTTTAGTTTTGGCGGTCACTGCTGCATCCTGCTCGGTATCTTCGCCGTCGCGCTCATGCCTAAGACCGTCACGCGCGTCGCCCATTGCATCATCAATTGGCTCGAGCGCATAGGTGTCTCGGCCACTAAGATCGATGGATGGCGCTCGTTTGTCGATGGCGAGATCTACTCCTTCTCCGAGAAGTTCAAGCTTTCGGCCGGACATTTTTCGTCCATGCTGCTCACCGTGTTTATCACCATGCTGCAGCTCGCGTTTTTCTATCTGGTGCCGTATTTCCTGATGCTTGCCTTTGGCCACCACGAGGTTGACTTTTTCTCGGTCATGGCCGCGAGCGCCTTTGTCCAGCTGCTGAGCTCTGCGGTCCCCTTGCCCGGTGGAACTGGTGGCGCTGAGGGCGGCTTTGCATTGTTCTTGGGTCATTTCTTTGGGTCGGCTTCGACCGCCGGCTATCTGCTGTGGCGCCTCATTACGTTTATCGCGCCGACCATTTTGGCTGCGCCCCTGCTGGGCCTTAAGAGCGCCCACAACGAGAGCATCCATGCGCGCTGGGATCGTGTGATGCGCAAGCTCGGCCGTACGCCTCAGACGCCCTCTGCGCCCACTAAGCCACACTCCATGAATGCTGTTACCGTTGATCCCAAGAAGCACGCTCAGAAGGCTTCTGGGACCGCTAAGCCGGCTCATAAAGCCTATGTGCGCCAGACAGGTGACGGTATCCGCGTGTCTCCGTCGGCACTCAATAAGAAGAAGCATCCTTAGTCGCAGTAGGGCAGTCGTGCGTTCTTCATGATGCGGGGCATATTTGTGCTGTATGGGGGATAATCCTCTTACGTAGATTATCTCTCATCTGTTGATGAATGCCCGCATATCGAAGGGACACGTCCATGGACACCAGCAAACCGCGTCTTGATCGCCGCATCGTTCGCAGCCGCAATGCCATCCTTTCCGCTTTCGAGCGTCTGCTCATGGAAAAGCCGCTGGCCGACATTACGGTGAGTGCCATCGCGCGCGAGGCCAATGTCGACCGCAAGACCTTCTACGTACACTTTGGTACGGTTGATGGCTTGCTCGATGCCATTGCCGTCGATGTGGTGGAGATGATTGTCGACTCGGTCGAGAAAACGCTTGCCTCCATGGACGGCGACACCAACGAGCGCGCCCTGGGCGCGGCGGCGACCTTCTTTAAAACCGTTAACGAGGCACTGTGCAACAACCTGGTGCTCAATCGTCAGCTGATCGAGAACATTCCGCTCGATGATTTTATGGCTCGTCTTCGTGCGCCCCTCGAACACGAGATTGCCGAGCGCGATCTGCTGCCCCAAGGTCTCAAGGACGAGATGTTCGACTACTATCTGGCGTTTTTGCTGTCGGGTATTATCGGTATCTATCGCACGTGGGCGCTGTCTGACGGTTCGGTTCCTATCGAGCGCGTCTCTGAGGTCGCCAACGACCTGACTCTCAATGGCCTGTCGAGTCTGGAATCTCGCTTGGATTAGGTCTAGTTGGGCTCGTCGGCGTGGAAATTCCTGTTCACGAGGTTCTCCGGCGCCTTGGAGACCTCGCCGGCGTAGGAGCTGTAGCCTGAGGATCCTTAAATGAAAGTCCAGTTTATCCTTCCCACTCCAATTGGGAATCCTCCGATGCGCCTTCGCACGCTCGCATGACCTCGATATCATGCGAGCGTGCGAACTCGACGAGCTCTGCGTTGCGGGCGTTTATGGTGCCGAAGGCGGCGGGGCACACGATAAGGAGCGCGCAGTGGACGAGGAGCTCTTTGGCGCGGGCTATGGTTTTATCCCCGATCGGCTCGAAGGCGCGCTCGGCCACGCATTCCGTCGCCAGGTCGCGCGCGAGCTCGCAGTCGATGTCCCCTTCGTGCAGAACGCCCGCGTAGAACGCCTTGCCCTGCCGAATGAGCTGGCGAAACACAGCCGACCCCGTACCTGCGCCGGCGATGACGAACGTGTGCGCATCGCCGTGTGGGCGCCCAATTTCCACGCTGCCGAAGCGCTCGTTGAAGGTGCCATGTTGAAGGCCGTAGAGCTCGCCAATTGTCTCGCGCGTGAATATGTCCTCGGGTGCGCCGGCGCGGAAGACCCGGCCGTCCTTCACGCAAATCACCTTGTCGGCGCTTTTCTGCGCGAGCTCGAGTTCGTTGATGGACATGATGACAGCCACATTCCGCGATTTCGCAAGGTGGCGAAGTATTCGCAGCAGGTCGATCTGGTAGCGGATATCGAGATACGACGTGGGCTCGTCGAGCACGAGCACACGCGGATCCTGCGCGATGGCGCGTGCGAGCATGACGCGCTGGCGTTGCCCGTCGCTTATCTGCATGAAGTCGCGCTCGGCGAGCTCTTCCACATGTGCGGTTTTCATGGCCTCGTCGACCCGACTATGGTCTTTAGGCGAGAGTGTGCCCATTCGCCCGGTGTAGGGATG
>CABUTR010000056.1 GCA_902494555.1 uncultured Collinsella sp. | reverse complement strand
GTGCCACCTGGCATGGGAGTGCGACCGCGTTGTCGCCGTGGATCGCGGCCTGGACGCCCTGTTGGGCGCAGGTCTTGGCTGCGACGTCTACGTGGGCGACGCCGACACCGTAAGCGATGTGGGCCGCGCCCTGGTCGATGCCGCTGCCGATTTTGAAGTGGAACGCCACAACCCGTACAAGGACTATACCGATCTGGCGCTGGCGCTCGATTCCGTCCGTCGTCGCTGGCCAGGCGCCGAAGTGGTTGCGACCTGCGCCACCGGCGGCCGCCCGGACATGGCCCTGTCCGTACTGGGCCTACTCGCGGGCTACGAAGATGCCCCCATCTGGATCGCCGAGGACAAGGTAGTCGCCCGCGTCCTTCACGCAGGCGAATCGTGGACTATCGAAGGTGCCGAAGGCAAAACCTTCTCCATCATCGCCATTGCTCCCAACACAGAGATAAGCGAACACGGCCTAGAATGGGAACTAGACCACAGCCCCCTAGGCTTGTTAGCCGACACGGGCATCAGCAACATAGTTAGGTCAACCGCCAAAATTACCGTCCATACGGGTGTCGCAATAGCGTATTTGCTGCATCAGGGTTTTATCCCGTCCCAGGAAAACCCGTAAGGCGGAAAATCAATCCAAAATTTCCCCTTGCATCAAGCAAAACATTCCCCTATAGTATCTCCTCGTCACGGGGGCGTAGCTCAGCTGGGAGAGCGCTTGACTGGCAGTCAAGAGGTCAGGGGTTCGATCCCCCTCGTCTCCACCATCGTGAATGCAAGGCCACTCAATCGAGTGGCTTTTTTATTTGCAAAATTTTGCCGGCAGCAGCAGTTGTCGCAAATTTTGCGACAACTGCTGCCCAAAAAGTTGCGCAATTACCTTCCCGGTTTTGTACAAAGTTTGTTAGCCATACTTACTAGTTTGAGCAATTCACGCCCTCAGCAATACAACTCAGGCGGTGCTCACCAATCCGCACACCCCCATAAACCTGCGGCAATGTTTGCAAGACGGCACAACATCCCCCATAACCACGGCAAATAAACAATATGTTGCTCAACACGCCCCAAAACGTATGGGCCACCTGCTGTGCTAGAATACCTAACGTTACATGGGTTCAACTGTGCTCACGGCTCCAGCAAGCCGCTAAGCGCAGGGTCGATCAGCATCCGGCCGAAACGGCGGTGCCAGAAAAACCACGAGCTCCAATAGCGTCGTCATGCGTATCGCTTTGAATGACTTTGTTCTTGCCTATGCGCAAGCTGTTCTTTCGACTCGATATTTCATGACAAATTACAGCAGTCCTACAGCTGTTTGCGTGCGGTCCAGTTTTGTTCCCGCTTGACTGGGCCGCACGCAGCCAGCTGGGGTCGCGGTCATTTTTGCGATACACGTCCGCGACTCTAGCCACTGCACTCATACATACCGTTCACGGTGGGGCAGAGCCACGTGCTTGTCTAACTGGGCTCAGGGTTTGAATATGGAGCGCCTTCGTGCACTAAGCGCCCTGGCGAAGCCATACCCAAACCCCGTGAGCCACACGTAAGACAGCAAGGGGGTGGTGCTCGTGTGGTATGTGATCCAGGTCATTAACGGTCGCGAAGACGTAATGCGCGAGCGCATTGAGCACGTGGTGCCGACAGGTGCCATGCAGGAGCTCTTTTATCCCCAATTTCAAACCGAGATTAAGGTGCATGGCGAATGGGTCGATACGACCAAGCCGCTCTTTCCCGGTTATCTTATCTGCGATACGGCAGATCCCCGCACCGTGCAACAGTTCCTGCTGCGCATGGACGACTTTGCTCGGGTGTTATCCCAGGACGGTCAGTTTGTGCCGCTGGCAAAAGAAGAGGCCCAGCTTATTGGCAGCTTTACGCATGTGGGAGACCGCGTAGTGCCCATGAGCGAGGCCCTAAAAGACGGCGACCAGGTCGTAGTGACGGCAGGTCCGCTGCTGGGCCACGAAGGCCTTATCAAAACCATTAACAGACGCAAGAGCACTGCTTATTTGGAGCTCGACCTCTGCGGCCGACGCGTAACCACTCGCGTTGGCCTCGCCGTGCTTTCGGCCGAGCAGCGCGTAATGCGAAACCTAAAAAAGGCGATCGCCTAACTGCAGGCGACTGTTTAACGGGACAGGGAGGATCCCCGGGGGCGGGCACGTAGGTTTGAAGGAAATATTGTCAGAAAAAACTGAATATACAGAAGGAGCGCCAGTGGGGGCCGCGCTGGTTGCCCAGGCCATGAAGAGCGGCGACGTAAGCATGCGCTACAAGGCCATGCAATCAATTAAAGATTGGGACCGCACGCGCCTGGCCTACCGCACCGCCAAGCGCGTCTTCGACATCGTATTCAGCGGCTGCGTGCTGGCCGTCATCGCCCTGCCGAGCCTGGTGCTCGCCGCTGCCATCCGTCTGGAGAGCGAGGGCGGCCCGTTCTACAGCCAGATCCGCGTGGGTCAGACCCGCCCCGACGGCAGCCTGTCCACCTTCCGCATGTGGAAGTTCCGCTCCATGTACAGGGACGCCGACGAGCGCCTCGCCGAGCTCAGGGAACAGAACGAGATCGCCGGCGCCATGTTCAAGATGAAGGAGGACCCCCGCGTCACCAAGATCGGCAGGTTCATCCGCAAGCACTCCATCGACGAGTTTCCGCAGTTCCTGAACGTGTTCCTGGGCCAGATGTCCGTTGTGGGTCCGCGTCCGCCGCTGCCCAGCGAGGTCGCGGAGTACACCGAGTACGACCTGCAGCGCCTGGCCGTCAAGCCCGGGATAACCGGCTGGTGGCAGGTGACGGAGCGAAACTCGACCGGCTTCGACGGCATGGTCCGCCGAGACCTGGAGTACATCGCCAACCGGGGCATCTTCACCGACCTCAAGATTGTGATCCTCACGGTTATTGAGGTCATCACCGGTAAGGGTGCGTGCTAATGCTCGAGGACTATTCGAAATACTCTGAGTTGAATCGCGTTCCCGTGATCGATGTTCCGATCACGGGAACAAACATGTCAGATTGCATCAATTTTTTAGCTGAACATATCGATGAACTCCATGGCGAGTACATTTGCGTCTCAAATGCCCATACGTCTGTTTTGGCTCATGATGACCCTTCCTATTGGGATTGCCAGGCGGAATCAGTCATGTCCGTTCCCGACGGCAAGCCCTTATCAGTTGTAGGCCGTAAGTCATTTGAGTCGATGGACCGCGTTACCGGTCCGGACTTGATGCGCGAGATTTTTGAGATTTCCAGTCAATACGGGTGGAGTCACTATTTCTACGGAAATGAACAGAAGAATCTTGACGCCCTCAGAGAATCGCTCAACAGGGATTTCCCTGGCTTAAAAATTGTGGGAATGGAACCGTCCGTTTTCCGTCCTTTATCCGACAACGAAAAGTATGAGCTTTCTAATCGCATCGCCAACTCAGGAGCTAACTTCGCATGGATTGCTCTTGGCGCGCCCCGTCAAGAAGTTCTTATGCACGAGCTCAAGGGAGGGCCACAGCCGTTGATGATCGGTGTTGGCGGAGCGTTCAATGTCCTCGCTGGCGTGGTGCCAGAGGCGCCGATATGGATGCAAAACCTGAGTCTCGAGTGGCTATACAGACTAATTCAAGAGCCAAAACGGCTTTTCAAACGATACCTCGTAACCAATACGAAATTCCTCTTTTACCAGTTTACAAAAGCCAAACGTAAGGAAGGCAAATAGATGAACGATTCGACCACCTTTAAAGACAAGACCCTCATGATCACGGGCGGCACCGGCTCGTTCGGCAACACCGTGCTCAAGCACTTCATGGACACCGACCTGGCCGAGATCCGCATCTTCTCCCGCGACGAGAAGAAGCAGGACGATATGCGCCACCGCCTGCAGGAGAAGTCGCCCGAGCTCGCCTCCAAGGTGCGCTTCTTCATCGGCGATGTCCGCAACGCCCAGAGCGTGCGCGACGCCATGCACGGCGTGGACTACATCTTCCACGCCGCCGCCCTCAAGCAGGTTCCCTCCTGCGAGTTCTTCCCCATGGAAGCCGTGCGCACCAACGTCATCGGCACGGACAACGTCCTGCACGCCGCCATCGACGAGGGCGTGGACCGCGTCGTGTGCCTCTCCACCGACAAGGCGGCCTACCCCATCAACGCCATGGGCAAGTCCAAGGCCATGATGGAGTCCATCATCTACGCCAACGCACGCAACGGCGCCGGCCGCACCACCATCTGCTGCACCCGCTACGGCAACGTCATGTGCTCGCGCGGCAGCGTCATCCCGCTGTTCATCGACCGCATCCGCAAGGGCGAGCCGCTCACCGTCACCGACCCCAAGATGACCCGCTTCCTCATGAACCTGGACGAGGCCGTGGACCTCGTGCAGTTCGCCTTCGAGCACGCCAACCCCGGCGACCTGTTCATCCAGAAGGCCCCCGCCTCCACGATCGGCGACCTCGCCGAGGCCGTCCAGGAGGTCTTCGGGCACGTGGGCACCCAGGTGATCGGCACCCGCCACGGCGAGAAACTCTTCGAGACCCTCATGACCCGCGAGGAGCGCCTGCGCGCCGAGGACATGGGCGGCTACTACCGTGTTGCCTGCGACTCGCGCGACCTGAACTACGACAAGTTCGTCGTGGACGGCGAGGTGGAGACCCAGGCCGACGAGTCCTACACCTCCCACAACACCGAGAGGCTCGACGTGGCGAGCACCATCGCCAAGATCAAGACCGCCGAGTACGTGCAGCTGGCGCTCGAGGGCCGCGAGCACGAGGCGGTGCAGTAGGGTGCGCGTCCTCGTCACCGGCGCGAGGGGCTTCGTCGGGAGGAACCTCTGCTGCGCGTTGAAGAACATCCGCGACGGCAAGGACCGCCGAGCCAAATACCAGCAACTCCTTCCCCTCGAGGTCATGGAGTACGACGTCGACTCGACGCCCGGGGAGCTGGAGGACTACTGCTCCCGCGCCGACTTCGTCTTTGTTAGCGCTAATCTAAAATTGACCACTTTCGCAAACGCATCTCGCCGAATGCGCTAACGTGCTTTCGCCGAACCCGCTAACGTACTTTCACCAACTGCGCTAACGGAACTATGCTCCG
>CABUTR010000055.1 GCA_902494555.1 uncultured Collinsella sp. | reverse complement strand
TGGGGCGGGCACTGATGAAGTTTATCGCGAGTTCCGCACGAACAGGAGGCCACTTAATGTGGCCTCCGTCGTGAGCAGGACTGTAGAGCAGGAAACTTCATCAGTGCCCGCCCCACGGGAAACCGGCGGGATAGACCAGTTCAGATGGGGCTTTGATGCATGGGTGGTCTGTTGTTGTGCAAATGGGTATCATACTGTGGTTACTGCATCGACTCTGTGATGCATGTTTGTACGTTCCCGGCGGTCGGTTTGCCAGAAGCGCCCCGTCGGTTGTTCCAGACCCGTTTCGAAGAAAGGAAACCACACTAACCTATGGCAGCTAAAAAATCATCTCCCTTGAAGATCATCCCGCTTGGCGGCCTTGACGGCATCGGCAAGAACATGACGGTCTTCGAGTGCGGCGACGACATGGTGCTCGTCGACGCCGGTCTCATGTTCCCGGATGACTCCCAGCCCGGTATCGATCTGGTGCTTCCCGACTACACCTATGTTCTGGAGAACGAGGAGAAGCTCCGCGGTATCATCGTTACCCACGGCCACGAGGACCACACCGGATCGCTTCCGTATCTGCTGCAGGACCTCAACAACAAGGTGCCTATCTTCTCGAGCAAGCTGACGCTTGGCTTTATCGAGGGCAAGCTCTCCGAGTTCCGCATCCGCGCGCCTAAGTTCCGCGAGGTCAAGGGCGGCAGCCATGTCAACCTCGGCGGCATCTCGCTCGACTTCTTCTCGATGACGCACTCCATCCCCGGCGCTCTGGGCGTGTTCATCCGCACCAATCAGGGCACCGTTATGCACACCGGCGACTTTAAGCTCGACCAGACGCCCATCGACGGCGTCACGCCCGACTACGCCGCTATCAGCCGCTTTGCCAAGCAGGGCATCGACCTGCTGCTTTCCGACTCAACCAATGCCACGGTTCCCGGCTTTACCAAGTCCGAGGCCGAGGTTGGTCCCAACCTGCTGCACGCCATCAAGAACGCCCCGGGTCGCGTGTTCGTCGCATCGTTCTCGAGCCACATCCATCGTTTGCAGCAGATCTGCGATGCCGCCCGCAAGTGCGGCCGTAAGGTCGTTGTGACCGGTCGCTCCATGCTCACGAACACCCGCGTGGCGCGCGAGCTCGGTTATCTCAACATCGATGATGCCGATATCATCGATGCCTTCGATATTGATAACCTGCCTGACGACAAGATCGTCGTCATGTGCACTGGTTCGCAGGGCGAGCCGCTGTCGGCCCTGTCCCGCATGGCCAATGGCGAGCACAAGACGCTCTCCATCCACGAGGGCGATACCGTTATCCTCTCGGCAACTCCCGTTCCTGGCAACGAGAAGGCCGTCCAGCAGGTCGTCAACAGCCTGGCCAAGCTCGGCTGCGACGTGTGGGATAAGAACCGCGCTCTCGTCCACGTCTCGGGTCACGGTAGCCAGGAGGAGCTCAAGCTCCTGATGGCCATGGCCAAGCCCACGTATTTTATGCCGGTTCACGGTGAGGCCGTGCATCTGCGCGCCCATGCCCAGCTGGCGCGCAAGATGGGCATCAAGGACGATCATATCTTTATCCTCGATAACGGCGACACGCTCGAGATGCGCGGTGGTATCGTCAAGCGCGGTACGCCCGTCGAGTCCGGTGTCGTTTACGTCGACGGCCTGCGTATCGGCGATACCGACCCCATCGTCCTGCGCGATCGCCAGAAGCTCGCCAACGACGGTATGGTCACGGCCGTTGCCATCGTCTCCCTCAAACACAAGAAGATCGAGGCTATCGAGTTCTCGGGTCGCGGCGTCTCGTTTGCCATCGACGACCAGTTCTCCGAGGATGCCTCCGCGTCCATTATGAAGACGATCGAGAAGGGTAAGTTTAGCTTTACCAGCAGCGGTTCCGATGCCATTCGCAAGGCCGTGCGCGATTCGCTCTCTAACTTTATCTGGAGCCGTACGCGCACCCGTCCGATGATCATCCCGGTCGTCATGGAGGTTTAGTTTGGCGCGCGGATCTGCACAAAACGCCAAAGGCAATAAGGCCAATAACCAACCGGCATCTGCTAAGGGTGCCGGTTCCCATCTGCGTGCCAATAAGGGCCACGAGTCCGAGTTCGATGAGTTTGAGCCCTTGGTCGAGCCTTCGGCCAATCGCGATATCGCCGGTGTGGTCATCGCCGTTTTGGCGATCGCGTCCTTCATTGCCGTGATCTCTCCGGCAACAGCGCCCGTGACGGCTGCGGTTGCCGGTTTCTACCACCTGGGCTTTGGTCTGGGCGCCTACGTGCTGCCGATCGTCATCTTGCTGTTTGCCGCCACGCTCTTTTTGGGTGAGGACTCGCCGCTCAACGTGCGCTCTGTTGCGGGCGGCGCCTTGGTCTTTATCGCCGTCGTCTCCATTCTTTCGCTGATGGTGCCGGGCACGAGCGATTCGTGCGACCTTATGTTTACGCCGCAGAACCTTTCCGTGTCGGGCGGCTACATTGGTGCCTTTATCGCAAGTGCCTTGCAAAATGCCCTGGGTAAACCTATCGCCATGGTTGTCTTGCTGGGGCTTGTCGTCGTTGGTTTGGTCATTATCGGCTTTTCGGTGGGTGGCGTTTTGCGCTCCGCACGCGATCGCGCTGCCGATTTTGCCGAGCGTCGACGTGCCGATGTCAATGCGAGCCCGTGGGGCGATGAAGAGGCCCTGTCTGTTCCCGGCGTCGCTCGTCCGCACCTGAGCATTCTGCGCCAGAAGGGGACTGACGCCGCGGTGACCACGGTCATGGGTGGCGATGTCGACCCGGTTTTGGATGATGACGAGGACGATGACCCGTTTGTCGACGTATCCGAGTCGGTTGAAGCCGAGTGGGCCAAGACCACGCTGTTGCCGCGCCGCCATGCCAAGAAGGGCAAGTCTGCGCCTAAGCTCAATACGAGTGAGCCCGACCCGTCTTGGTCCGATAGCGAGATTGAGCTCACTGAGGGTGATGACGAGGACGACGAGGCTCCGATTGAGACCGCAAAGACAACTTTGCTGCCGCGTCGCCATGCAAAGCGCGGCCAGGTAACCGGCCAGCTTTCGATGGAAGACGACCCCGATAAGATCGACGAGTCCGAGCCGCCGTTTGCCGTGAATCCCGTCTCGGCCGCACCTCAGATTCCCGACTTCCTGAAGCATCCCAAGGTTGCCGATGCGCCTGCCACGAGTGCTATCGAATCGGCTGCGGCTCGTGATGGGGGAGTGGACGACGGCGCCGCAGATAATGAGGGCGAAGAGGAGGACGGCCTCAAGCTTCCGCCGCTCGAAATCCTGCATGCCAACCCGCAGTCGGCTTCCGCCGCGTCTTCGGACAAGGAGCTGGAGCAGACCGCTGAGTCACTGCAATCCACCTTGCTTGAGTTTGGCCGCAGTGCCCGCGTGGTCGGCTGGATCGCCGGCCCCACGGTGACGACCTTTAAGCTGCAGCCCGGTGAGGGCGAGCGTGTGAGCAAAATCTCGAGCCTCGAGGACGATATCGCGCTTTCGCTCGCTGCCCAGTCGGTGCGTATCTTTGCCCCGATCCCCGGCACCTCGCTCGTGGGCATCGAGATTCCCAACCGCAAGCGCCAGAACGTCAATCTGGGCGACGTGCTGCCCTATGTGAAGGGCGGTCCGCTCGAGCTCGCCATCGGCCGCGACGCCGAGGGCACGCCGGTTGTCGCCGACCTCGCCAAGATGCCTCACCTGTTGATTGCCGGTACGACCGGTTCTGGTAAGTCGGTGATGATCAACTCCATCATCACGACCTTGCTCATGCGCGCCCTTCCCGAGGACGTTCGCCTGATTATGGTCGACCCCAAGCGCGTCGAGCTTGCGGGCTATAACGGTCTTCCGCATCTCTATGTGCCCGTGGTGACCGAGCCTAAGCAGGCCGCGAGCGCCCTGCAGTGGGCCGTGTCCGAGATGGAGCGTCGCCTGAAGGTCTTCGAGCGTCTCAACGTGCGTAAGATCTCGACCTACAACGAAAAGCAGGCTGCTGGCGAGTTTGAGCATTACGACAACCCGCCGCAAAAGATGCCCTACCTGGTCATTATCATTGACGAGCTCTCTGACCTGATGATGGTCGCCGGTAAGGATGTCGAGGCCTCGATCGTGCGTATTGCACAGCTGGGCCGTGCCGCCGGTATTCACCTTATCGTTGCCACGCAGCGCCCCAGCTCCAACGTGGTGACGGGCCTTATCAAGGCCAACATCACCAACCGCATCGCCTTTAACGTCGCCACGGGCATCGACTCGCGCGTCATCATCGACCAGATGGGTGCCGAGAAGCTCACCGGTTTGGGCGACATGCTGTTCTCCAAGGTCGACTGGGGCAAGCCCCGCCGTATCCAGGGCTGCTTTGTCTCGGACGACGAAATCAACGAGATTGTCGAGTTCGTCAAGTCGCAGAGCGAGCCTGACTACCACGAGGAGATTCTGTCCGCCGTGGCGCCCGCTTCCATGTCCATGGCTGGTGGCGGCGGCATTGTCCGCACCGGAGTCGCCGAGCCGCAAGACGATGATCCGCTCATTTGGGAAGCCGCCCATATTGTGGTGGAATCGCAGCTGGGCTCCACATCTGGCCTGCAACGCCGCCTGAAGGTTGGCTATGCGCGTGCCGGGCGTATTATGGACATGCTGGAAGAAAAGGGTGTCGTCGGCCCGCCCGACGGTTCCAAGCCGCGCGAGGTCCTGTTGGACGAGGAAGGGCTTGCCGCGCTGGAATCTGTCGACGCCGAGATGGCACGTGAAGATCGTGAGTTTGGAGGATTCTGATGGCTGCACGCTTTGGTGACATGCTGCTCGAGCAGCGTCGCCGAATGGGCCTTTCCATTCAGCAGGTCGCCAACACCATCAAAATCAGGCCGCAGATCATCGAGTTTTTCGAGACCGGTAACTTTGCTTCGATGCCGCCGCGCGGCTATGCGCAGGGCATGATTTCGAGCTATGCTCGTTTTTTGGGCCTCAATCCGCGCGAGGTCGTCAATGCCTACTTTGACGAACTGATGGCATACGAACGCGAGACGTCGCAGCAGGGCGGTCGTTTCCAGGACGCCGCCGGCTACGTCAATTCGCGTTCCTCTGTCGATAACGGGCGCTTCCTGATGGTTCAGGGTG
>CABUTR010000054.1 GCA_902494555.1 uncultured Collinsella sp. | reverse complement strand
CGCGGCCCACGGTATCGTCGGACTTGACGGTCAGGATCTCCTGCAGGACGTTGGAAGCACCGTAAGCGTACAGTGCCCAAACTTCCATCTCGCCGAAGCGCTGGCCGCCGAACTGGGCCTTGCCGCCCAGAGGCTGCTGGGTAACCAGGCTGTAAGGGCCGGTCGAACGGGCGTGGATCTTGTCGTCGACCATGTGGCCGAGCTTGAGGATGTAGGACGTACCCACGGTAATGGGCTCGCGGAACTCCTCGCCGGTGCGGCCGTCGAACAGACGGGTCTTGCCGCGCTCGTCAAGCTGGGTGACGAACTCGGGGCGCATGTGATCGCCAAAGGCAGCGGTGGCCTTGTTGAGCATGTTCTTGTTGGCACGACGGATGACCTCGGCGATCTCGTCCTCCTTGGCGCCGTCGAAGACGGGCGTCGCGGTGAAGAACGGACCGGGGACGTACTTGTCGGAGTCGGCCTGCTCGGTATCCCAACCGCAGGCAGCAGCCCAGCCAAGGTGGCACTCGAGCAGCTGGCCGACGTTCATACGCGAAGGAACGCCCAGCGGGTTGAGGATAACGTCGATCGGGGTACCGTCAGCCATGTAGGGCATGTCCTCGACCGGCAGAACGTTGCAGATAACACCCTTGTTGCCGTGGCGGCCGGCGATCTTATCGCCCTGCTGGATCTTACGACGCTGGGCGACGTAGACGCGCACCTGCTCGTTGACGCCGGGGGCCAGATCGTCGCCGTTCTCGCGGCTAAAGCGGACGACGTCGATGACGCGGCCGTAAGCGCCGTGAGGCATCTTAAGGGAGGTGTCGCGGACGTCGTGGGCCTTGGCACCGAAGATGGCGCGCAGCAGGCGCTCCTCGGCGGTCAGAGCGCTCTCGCCCTTAGGCGTGACCTTGCCGACCAGGATGTCGCCAGGGCCGACCTCAGCGCCGATGCGGATAATGCCGTCCTCGTCGAGGTTGGCAAGCATGTCCTCGGAGAGGTTCGGGATCTCGCGGGTGATCTCCTCGGGGCCGAGCTTGGTGTCGCGGGCATCGATCTCGTGACGGGTGATGTTGATGGTCGTCAGCAGGTCCTCGGCCACCAGGCGCTCGGACACGACGATACCGTCCTCGTAGTTGAAGCCTTCCCACGGCATGTATGCCACGGTGAGGTTCTGGCCCAGCGCGAGCTCGCCATGATCGGTCGAAGGACCGTCAGCCAGGGGCTCGCCCTGCTCAACGGTGTCACCGACGCGCACGAGCGGACGGTGGTTGATGCAGGTGGACTGGTTGGAGCGCTGGTACTTGGCCAGGTGATACTCGTCCATGCCGCCGGCATGCTTGACGATGATCTTGGCGGCGTCGGCAAAGATGACCTCGCCGGCGTTCTTGGCCAGGGTGACCTCGCCGGAGTCCAGGGCGGCGCGACGCTCCATGCCGGTACCGACATAGGGAGCGGCGGGGTGAACCAGCGGCACGGCCTGACGCTGCATGTTAGCGCCCATCAGCGTACGCTTGGCGTCGTCGTGTTCGAGGAACGGGATCAGCGTGGCTGCGACGGAGAGCATCTGACGCGGCGAGACGTCCATGTAGTCGACGTCCTCGACAGGCACGTCGGCGGGAGCGCCGAAGGAACCGTCGAAGTCGCGGGTACGGGCGATCACAGTGTGCGGACGGACGATCTTGCCCTCGGCATCGGTCGTGATGAACTCGTTGGTCTTGGGATCGAGCGGCGTGTTGGCCGGCGCGATGACGTGCTTCTCTTCCTCGTCAGCGGTCATCCAGTCGATCTGGTCGGTGGCAACGCCGTTCTCGACGCGACGGAACGGAGCCTCGATGAAGCCGTACTCGTTGACGCGGGCGTAGAGGGCGAGCGAGCCGATCAGGCCGATGTTGGGGCCTTCGGGGGTCTCGATCGGGCACATGCGGCTGTAGTGCGAGTTGTGAACGTCGCGGACGGCCGTCGGCACGTTGGTGCGGCGGCTGGAGCCGGACTTGTGGCCGGCAAGACCGCCAGGGCCGAGTGCGGACAGACGGCGCTTGTGGGTCAGACCGGTCAGGGGGTTCGCCTGGTCCATGAACTGCGAGAGCTGCGAGGAACCGAAGAACTCCTTGATGGAGGCCACGATCGGGCGGATGTTGATGAGCGACTGCGGGGTGATCTCGTCGATGTCCTGGGAGCTCATGCGCTCACGGACGACGCGCTCCATACGGCTCATGCCGATACGGAACTGGTTGGCGACGAGCTCGCCGACGGTGCGGATGCGGCGGTTGCCAAAGTGGTCGATGTCGTCGACCTTGAAGCCCTGCTCGCCGGCAGCGAGGGACAGCAGGTAGCGCAGCGTCGCGACGATATCCTCGTCGGTGAGCACCGTGACCTCTTCCTCGGTAGTGAGGTTGAGCTTCTTGTTGACCTTGTAACGACCGACGCGGGCCAGATCGTAGCGCTGCGGGTTAAAGAGCAGGCCCTCGAGCAGGCTGCGGGAAGCGTCCACGGTGGGAGGCTCGCCCGGGCGCAGGCGACGGTAGATCTCGATAAGGGCATCCTCGCGGGTGAGGGCGGTGTCGCGCTCCAGGGTGCGCTTGATCACATCGGAGTTGCCGAGCAGCTCGATGATGTCGTCGTTGGTGACGGCAATGCCAAGGGCGCGCAGGAACATCGTGGCGCTCTGCTTGCGCTTACGGTCGATGGAGACCATGAGCTGGTCGCGCTTGTCGACCTCAAACTCGAGCCAGGCACCGCGGGACGGGATGATCTGGGCTTTGTAGATCTGCTTGCCCGAATCCATCTCGGAGCTGTAGTACACACCCGGGGAACGGACGAGCTGCGAGACGACGATACGCTCGGTACCGTTGATGATGAAGGTGCCCTGATCGGTCATCATGGGGAAGTCGCCCATAAAGACGAGCTGCTCCTTGATCTCGCCGGTCTCCTTGTTGGTGAGACGGACGTCGGTCAGAAGCGGGGCCTGATAGGTCATGTCCTTCTCGCGGCACTCCTCGACGGTGTGCGCGGGGTCGCCGAACTGATGCTCGCCGAAGGTAACCTCGAGAACATGGTTCTGGCTCTGGATGGGGCTGGATTCCTTGAACGCCTCACGAAGGCCCTCGTCCTTAAAACGCTCAAAGGATTCCCTTTGAACAGAGATAAGGTTGGGGAGCTCCATGGCCTCCGGGATTTTCCCGAAGCTGACGCGCTTGCGCTCAGTGGCAGTGTATGCGTAGGTCACCAGGTTTTTCCTCCTTCACGGAAATGCTCGGTGGGTTGGCGAGGCATAGCTTCGCCAGTTATCGCAACCTAATAGTTTATCAGGTACCGACCGTTGGGCAAGAAAAGCCTTGACGCGATTGAGTTTTTGGAGTAGTAAAGTTTTTCGACAGAAAACACGCAGGTAGATATATGTGTATCGAACACCTGTTCATATATTTTCTGTGAACAGAGAGCCGGCAATCGCAGCTCTTATAAAAAAACGGGCGCGAACCGAGGTCCGCGCCCGTAAATGTCGATGCCCGAAGGCTTACTTGCGCATCAATCCGCCGCGCTCGTCGATGGCATCCCAGAAGGCATCGGCAAAGCGGGGGTCGCTTGCAGCCATGAGGGCGTTGGTGGCCATCCAGCCAGAGGGGGTGCCGGTGTCGTAGCCCGACAGCGGGTCGATGACGACGGCATACATGGCCTCGCGGTCGAGCGAACGGGCCATGGCGTCGGTGAGCTGGATCTCGCCGCCCTTACCGGCCTGCTGATCTGCCAGCAGGTCCATGACCAGCGGGCTCAGCAGATAGCGGCCGACGATGTACAGGTTGGACGGAGCAGCCTCGGGAGCGGGCTTCTCGACCAGACCGCCGATGCGCCAGACAGCGCCCGGCTCGGCATCGGCAACGCCCTCGGCACCCTCGAGCGAACCGACGCGCTCGCCGGCGATAACGCCGTAGCGGCTGACTTCCTCGGGCGAGCAAGCAGCGACGGCGATAACCGAAGCGCCACCGTGCTCCTTGGAAACGGCGAACATCTTGCCGCAGATGTCGCGATTAGGCACAACGTAGTCGCCCAGAAGAACCAGGAAGTTCTCCCCCGCCACGGCGTCGGCAGCAGAGCGAATAGCATGACCGAGGCCCTTGGCCTCATACTGATAGCGGAAGTCGACCGGCATACCGCCAGCGTGGGCGACGGCGTCGGCATAGGCGTTCTTGCCGCGCTCGCGCAGCAGGTTCTCGAGCGAGCGATCGGGCTGGAAGTAGTTCAGTAGCTCGGGCTTACCGGGAGAAGTAACGATGATGGCATCGTCGACCTCCTCGGGGTCGAGCGCCTCCTCGACGACATACTGAATGACGGGCTTGTCGAGCACCGGCAGCATCTCTTTGGGCGTGCACTTGGTGCCAGGCAGAAAACGCGTGCCAAGACCGGCGGCGGGGATGATTGCCTTCATGTTATTCAAAGATCCTTTCGCAGGCGCAAAAGCGCCCCATGCGTGCGGCACACAGCCGCAGACCAAATTGCGATACCCAAGTATCTTACCGCTGGAACTATACGTCGCTACAAGGCAGAGACAATTCTTCAGCAGGTCAACGCAAATTATTGCTCGAATGGTGCAATTTTATTGCCCAACGGCAGGGTGCCCGATACGACGCAAATCACAGAACATGGCAGTTTGAGCTACCGATGTCGAGGGACCGAAAAACAAAAAAGACGGGGCTCGCAATGCGAACCCCGTCTGCAAAGAAATCTGGCGAGAAAGCCTGATTACTTGAGGGTGACAGCAGCGCCAGCAGCCTCGAGCTTCTCCTTGGCAGCCTCGGCGTCCTCCTTCTTGGCACCCTCGAGAACAGCCTTGGGAGCGCCCTCGACGACCTCCTTGGCCTCCTTCAGGCCAAGGTTGGTGAGCTCACGGACGGCCTTGATGACCTGGATCTTGTTGTCGCCGAAGCCCTCGAGCACGACGTCAAACTCGGTCTTCTCCTCGGCCTCAGCAGCGCCAGCAGCGGGAGCGGCGACAACAGCGGCAGGAGCAGCGGCGGAAACGCCGAAGGTGTCCTCGATAGCCTTGACGAGCTCGGAAGCCTCGAGAAGGGTCATTTCCTTAAGAGCATCGATGATCTCATCGGTGGTAAGCTTAGCCATTTCTAAGTCCTTTCGGTTTCCGTGCGGATGCACGGAGATCAGTTAAAACACGGCGCGAATGCGCCAGGGGTGCGGCGTTGCCGCCGCGGGTGAAAACAGCAACTAGGCTGCCTTCTGCTCGGAGACCTGCTGGATCGAACGAGCGAGACCAGAGGAAACGCCGTTGACGCAGACAGCGATGTCGCGAGCGAAACCGGAGATGAGACCGGCGATCTGGCCGAGAAGCTGATCCTTGGTGGGCAGCTCGGCGATAGCCTTAACGTCATCAGCGGAAACGGCCTTGCCGTCGGAGATACCGCCCTTGATCTCAAGGACGCCCTTGGACTTAGCGGAGAAGTCCTTAAGGGCCTTAGCGGCCTCGACCGGCTCGGTCTCGTAGAACACATAAGCGACGGGGCCGGCGAGGATCTCGTCGATCTCGGGCTGCTCCTGGTTCTTGAGAGCGATCTTGACCAGGTTGTTCTTGTAGACCTTCATCTCGGCGCCGCACTCGCGAAGCTGATGACGCAGCTCCTGAGCCTGCTTAACCGTCAGACCGTTGTAGTTGACGACGAACAGACCGGCGTTCTCGGCGATACGGGACTCGATCTCTGCAACCTTGTCGATTTTGTACTGCTGGGGCATGAATTACACCTCCTCGAATTCTTTCCGGGCACGGTCCGCCACAAGGACGTGACGGGGGCATGTCCAAAAAGAAAGCCCCCGCGCTGCATGAGCGACGGGGGCGAGAAGACATATCTACTCGACCACCTCGGCTGGCGGGATGTCCCATTAAGCTCGCGGGCGATGCCCGTTTGCACCGGCTGTCTCTGGCAGCGGATTCGTGCGTGAACCGAAAGTATTATGGCGGGGACCCCGGCGTCGGTCAACGGAAAACCGGGCTGCACACAATTCCACCATCCGGCCGTGCCGCCAAACGCCAGGCGCAAGGTTTTCGCTCGGTCAAGTCCTGGCTCGCACGAAGAGCACATTAAGTGCTCTTCGGCTCGTGCGGAATCTACGAAAACCTTG
>CABUTR010000053.1 GCA_902494555.1 uncultured Collinsella sp. | reverse complement strand
GACAACGGGGCTCGAACCCGCGACCCCAACCTTGGCAAGGTTGTGCTCTACCAACTGAGCCATGTCCGCTTGCGGGTTATTAATTTACGCGAGTTGTCCAAAAGACGCAAGTACTTTTTTCAAAAAACTTGTCTGCCGCATGTTCTTAGTAGCTAAACGCGCTAAAGCGATTGGCTAGGCACACGATTCCAGCGCTCCGCTAAACAGCTTCACCATCTGCACGCGCGTGCCGGCGCCGTCCGTACGACGAGCAACCTCCACGTTATCGACGAGCATACGCATAAGCTTGATACCACGGCCGCGCTCCTCTGATGCGACCGGTTCGCTCGTTTCATCGATAGAATAGCCGGCACCTCGATCAAGCACCTCAACCACAACGCGATCGCCATAGGCCTGAACCGTCAGGACGCACCCGATACCGCCCGCATGGTCATAGGCATTACCCAGCGCCTCCCCCGACGCCAATGCGACATCGTAGCGCTCGTCACGGCGCAACGGAAGCGATTCAAGGAGTTCGGCGATGCGATGTCGGTAGTATGGAAGATTCTCGATACCCTGACGGACCTCGACGCTCTTACTCCAGCGAGGCAGCTCCCCCACCGGAATGGCGGGAATAGACTCCCGTGCCGGCCCCGCGACATGAAGAATATCGACAAGACGAGCAATCTCCAAAAAGCGAACAACTTCACCTGATGCATTGACGAGCGAAAGCAGGCCTTCTCGCCTCATGAGCTCACGAGCGCGCGTAAGCAGGAATGCCAAGCCCGTCGAATCGATAAAGCTAACAGCCTGACAGTTGATGACGACACGACGCACGCCGCGGCCAATCAAAGCATCCAACCGCCGACGCAGCGCAGGCACCGTGGCGATGTCGATATCGCCTGGTGGCGTCAAAACCGCTATGTCATTCCACTCATTCATACGACCATGGTTCCCCAAAAAAGCCCACTCGATGCATTCGTTTCCCCAACCGTACGGATTCAGCCCGCCCAGCGTCGTCTATGAACGACCCCGTAAAAACTCAAGGGACACCAATGCAATGTCATCGTCCAGCGCCGATTCGGTAAATCGGTCGAGCTCGCCCAAGACCTTGCCGCAGATTCCCGATACGCCCTCACCCGAGACAGAGAGCAGAAGGTCACGAAGGCGCTGCTCGCCAAAGAAAGCACCCGAGCGGTCACGTGCTTCGATTGTTCCATCGGTGTACATAAATAGCATGTCACCAGGAGCGAACGTAAACACGCCTGTCTCGTACACCATGCTCTCAAAGGCACCGATTACCCCCGATTGGCATCCAAGCAGCTCGACCTCCCCCCCACGAGCCTCGTCGCCACCCAGCGGCATCGACTCTGGCCTGATGACCATGGTCGGAGGATGGCCCGCCGAACAATACGTTGCGCGTCCGGCTTTAAGGTCAATCTTGGCGATAAAGGCCGTCACGAACGTCTCGACCCTCGAAAAGCCCATGAGCATGCTGTTAAGGGAGCGTGCCATGCGGGCCGGTCCAGCGCCCTCCCAGGCATATGCCGTCAGGGCCGTCTTGACGAGCGCGGACATCGATGCAGCCTCAATGCCTTTGCCAGACACATCGCCCAGAATCATGACGGCGCAATCGTCGGGAAGACGGATGAGCGTATAGAAATCGCCGCCGACCAACGCCGAGTTCGTGGCCGACAGGTACACCGAATCGGTTGCGATACCCGGAACATCCCCCAGTGAATTTCTCATGCCAATCTGGAGGGTCTGAGCGATATGGCGCTCCTCACGCTTTTGAGATTCGCCTTCATAGATCAGTTCAAAGTCATGAGCCAAGTGCACCAAGTAGTCATATTCAAGGTCATCAATCGGCTCTTGGCTACCATCACGAAGCAGCAGCGCGCGCGTCGTCGGGCCCTTCGCGACAGAAGCAGGAACGATCGCGTCGTTACTGTGCTTGCCATCGCCCTCAGAGCGCGGGCGCCCCGCCTCGATGCCGGCGTCGACGTAGAGACCCTGGCAAGGCAGGCCATGTGCCCTAAGCCAGCCTCCCATAGGCATCGATTCGTCAACGCGAGTTATACGGACGTGTTTAAGGTCCTCGGCACTCGTGCCGCCCAAAACAGATGCCTCAAAGCCATCGGGGGCAGCCCCCAAACGTGCCGCTGGCGCCGTCGTGGAAAAGAAAAGCTTCTCGGGATCGTCCGGCAAAGCAACGCGACTGCCGCCTTCAAAATCTATGACGTAGGAATCCAGACTGGCGTCATACTCAATAGGGCAAAAATGGCAGTTGAGCATATTGCAGATCTCGGACGATACCGCCTGGGTAGCCGCGGCGGAATCGTCTAGAAAGGTAAACAACTCATCCCGCAAGACATTGAGCGAGCGGCCAAGCTCGGCCGTACGACGAGAGCGAAGACTCGATGCCATGCCGACCAGCTGGATAGACAGGTAATCGCAAATGACCTCAAGTACATTAACGTCATAGGCGAGCGGTGCCTGGGGGCGTTTCCAACCAACTTCCAGCACGCCAAGGATCTGCGTACCGTAAAAAACGGGAAGACAGATCTCGCTGCGGTACGGAGGCATATCCTGCATGCGCAACAGGTGCTTAGAACGATTATCCAGGTCCATGAACATACCGGAGGCGGCCTTATCGCCCTCAAGGTCCTGTTGAATCGACAAGCGACAAGCACGCGACTCGCGAAGAACATACGTCGGAATGCCAGCGCCATACGGCAAAAACTCGGGCAGGTAGCTGTCGTACAGCTCCTTGGAAACACCGCGAAGCTTAAAGCCGCCGCTCTCAGAAAAATAGATAGCGGCACCCGAAGCATCGAGCATTCCTACAAGTTGGTTCAAAACGGTATCAAGCAGGCTGGGTAGCTCATCGGAGCCCACGGTGCTCATAATGACCGAGAGGGTGCCAGAGAGACGCTTGTTCGCCACTCTAAGCTCCGATAACGCACGCTTGAGTTGCCGGTCGTGAGAATACTGTTCCTCGATACTGTGAAGCGCCACCAGGACACGTGGTGCGCGGCGCCCAAAGATGCGTGGAGGCGTTACGGACCCCGCACGAACCAAGACGGGAATAAAAGAGCCGTCACTCAACTTGAGCATCAGTTCGTTCTCGGAGCCATCGGTTTCAAATGGCAGACGATGTTCCGTCGCACGTTCAAAAGCGGACGAGTACAGAACGTCTTTAACATCTCCACCGATGACGTCGGCGCGTTCCTCGCACATCAAACCAAGTAAGCGATTATTCACATGCAGAATGGTTCCGTCGAGCTCGCAGATGATGACAGCATCGCTCGTGATCTCGACTAGTTGGGCAACGTCTGCCCACTCGTTGCGTTCAAGCGTTTCCATCGTGGACCCCACCGTCTATCGGTAACAAAAAAGCCTCCGAAGAGGCTTCTCAAATGCGATGGTGTCGGAGGCGGGACTTGAACCCGCATGACCAAAAAGCGGTCACTAGCACCTCAAGCTAGCGCGTCTGCCAATTCCGCCACTCCGACATGCTATGTTGTTGATTCGCAGTTCGTTTTGTTCGACCCGCGCGTTCAACGAGGAAGATAATAACCTATGATTCGAGAACTGTGCAAGCACTTTTTTCAAAAAAGTTTACGAATTTGTAAATGCGCTGGTAGACGGACCTGTTCGGGCCGGAATGAGGTTGCTTTCCAACGCGTCCTCGGGCATGCGGCATTATTTTGGTTCGCGCTTCGCGCTACAAAATAATGCCGCCCCCTGCGGAATGCGTTGAAAAGCAACCTCATTCCGGCCCTAGGAGTATGTACTCCGGGCACAGTTCTCAAATATGTTCTGGGGCTGATACAAAATTTAGTGGCTCGGCTTTGCCAAGCCCTTATATAAGGAGGCCGGAGTTAAAACTCCGGCCTCACTAAATTTCTTATTAGATAAAGTGAGCGATCAAGGAATCGCACCCCTCTGCAGTGGTAACACAGGGCCCGTGCTGGACTTAGTTTTCAGAACATTCCGCAGACCAGGAAACCCCCTTATCCGCCGCTCCGAAGGAGCAGGATAAGGGGGTTTCCATGGTCGAGGACGTTCTGAAAACTAAGTCCAGCACGGGCCCGGACGAGAACAACCGACTACAGGTCGATGTGAGATTCCTTAATCGGGAACGGCTCCGCGAAGTGGCACGCGCAGCAGTGGCCCGGGGCAACTTCCTTAAACTCAGGAAGCTTCTCGGAGCAGATGCCCTGAGCGATCGGGCAGCGCGTGTGGAAACGGCAGCCGGTCGGCGGATCCAGCGGCGACGGCGGATCGCCAGCGAGGATGATGCGCTTGCGGGTCTTCTGGATATCAGGATCGGGAACCGGCACGGCAGACAGCAGCGACTGCGTGTACGGATGGTGGGGCTCGCTGTAGAGCGTCTTCCAGTCCGAAACCTCGACCATCTTACCCAGATACATAACGGCAACGCGATCAGAGATGTGCTGCACGACAGAGAGGTCGTGAGCAATGAAGAGATAGGCCGTACCGAACTTGTCCTGGAGCTCCTTAAGAAGGTTCAGAACCTGGGCCTGAATGGATACGTCAAGTGCAGAGACAGGCTCGTCGCAGATGATCAGCTTGGGCTTCAGAGCGAACGCGCGGGCGATGCCGACACGCTGGCGTTGGCCGCCCGAGAACTCGTGCGGATAGCGGTTGATGTGCTCGGGGTTCAGACCGACGACGTCCAGCAGCTCGCGGACGCGCTCGATACGCTCTTCCTTGGTACCCACGCCATGAATGGTCATGGGCTCAGAGACAATCTCGCCGATGGTCATACGAGGATTGAGCGAAGCATAGGGATCCTGGAAGATAAACTGCATCTCGCGACGCATGTCCTTGATCTCATGCTTGCTCATCTCGGCAACATCTTTGCCCTGGAAAAATACCTTACCGGCGGTCGGCTTGGTCAGGCGCATGATGGTGCGGCCCGTGGTGGACTTACCGCAACCAGACTCGCCGACCAGACCAAAGGTCTCGCCCGGATAAATCTCAAAAGAGATGTCATTTACAGCAGAGACGACGCGCTTGGAAAAACGCTTGGCGAACATGCCGGACTCTGCGGGGAACTCCTTAGAGAGGTGCTCGACCTTCAGCAGCGGAGTACGCTCGTTATTGTCTGCCATTTACGCCTCGCCTCCCTTCTTGGAATCCTTGCGCGTACGGGACGTCTCAGGAGCGTTCTTGAGGAACTCGGGGTCACCGGAGTAGTGGCACGCAGAGTAGTGACCAGACTCGGTGACAACGCGCTCGGGGCGCTGCTTGCGGCACTTGTCCGTCGCATAGGGGCAGCGAGGAGAGAAGACGCAACCCTCAGGCAGGTTCATGAGCGAAGGCGGGTTGCCGTGAATCGGCGTAAGCGGCTTCTTCTCCTCGATGGCCTGCTCCGGAATGGAACGAATAAGACCCCAGGTGTAGGGATGGCGGCTCTCGTAGAAGATTTCCTCAGCAGTACCGAACTCGACGGGACGGCCGGCGTACATAACCATGATCTTATCGGCCATATCGGCGACAACACCCAAGTCGTGGGTGATCATGATGATGGCGTTGCCGTTCTTCTCCTGCATCTCCTGCATAAGCTCAATAATCTGAGCCTGGATGGTAACGTCCAGAGCAGTCGTGGGCTCGTCGGCAATCAGAATATCGGGGTCGCAGGCAAGAGCCATGGCGATCATGACGCGCTGACGCATACCACCGGAGAACTGGTGCGGATACTCGTTGACGCGCTTCTCGGGCTCGGGAATACCGACGAGGTCCAAAAGCTCGGTGGCGCGCTTGAGCGCCTCCTGCTTGGAGTAACCACGGTGCAGACGAAGGCCCTCGCCCACCTGCTTGCCGATCTTGTAGACCGGGTTCAGGGAGGTCATAGGATCCTGGAAGATCATCGCGATATCGTTACCGCGAATGTGCTGCATCTCTTCCTCGGTCATCTCGAGGATAGAACGGCCGCGGTAGCGAACGTCACCGCCCTCAATCTTTCCCGGAGGCATCGAGATAAGGCCCATGATGGTCATGGCGGTCACGGACTTACCGGAGCCGGACTCGCCGACGACGCCCAGGGTCTCACCGCGATCGAGCGTGTAGGAGACACCGTCAACAGCGCGAACGACGCCATCCTCGGTGTGGAAATACATCTTAAGGTCATCGACCTCGAGCAGATGCTGGCCCTCGGGAACCGGCTGGTCCTTCAGGTCCACATAGTTCTTGTTCTTCTTCATCCTTATGCGTCCTTCATCTTGACGTCGAGGGCGTCGCGCAGACCGTCACCCAGCAGGGTGAAAGCGAGCACCGTCGAGAGAATTGCCAGACCGGGCATGATCATCATCCAGGGAGCAGTCAGAAGATACTGCTGACCGTCCTGAATCATGGAGCCCCACGAAGGCGTAGGCGGAATAACGCCCATGCCGAGGAAGGACAGAGCGGACTCGGTCAGAATGGCGCCACCAATGTTCATAGTCGCGTAGACGACGATGGAGGCAACGGAGTTCGGGAAGATGTGACGCACGACGATGCGAGCATCAGATGCACCCATCGCGCGCGCAGCGTCAACATAGTCGTTTTCCTTGACCGTCAAGATTGCGGAGCGGAAGACGCGCGCAATCGAAGGCCAGCCGAGAATACCGATGGCGATAAAGACATTCTGAAGACCACGGCCGATAACGGCGATCATGGCGACAACGAACAGCACG
>CABUTR010000052.1 GCA_902494555.1 uncultured Collinsella sp. | reverse complement strand
TACACCCTCGCCAGCGGCAAACTGGGCGCCCAGGCAAGCGCCGCCGTTCCCCTAGACCTGCTGGGCATGCTCGCCGTAAGGGCTTTGCAAACCGCCATCGTAAACGGAGCCAAAACCGCCAAAACCTCCCACGGCATCCCCGGCGCCGCGAAGTAAACTAGCTCGTCCGGTTGCCCGGTGGGTCTTGGTTATGTTTGCTGCTCTACAGTCCTGGCTCGCACGAAGCGCACATTAAGTGCTCTTCGGCTCGTGCGGAACTCGCGACAAACATAACCAAGACCCACCGGGCAACCTACCAACCAAAATCTTTTCAGCCCAGGCCCCTGTGTACCGCGCGTCTAAGATCTTCAAATTCAATTAACCTGACAATCGATTCTTATAGCAGAGGCCCCTTGGCCTTTAGTTTGCTACAAGTTCCGCACGAGCCGGAAAGCACTTAATGTGCTTTCCGTGCGAGCAGGACTGTTCGCAGTAGCAAACTAAAGGCCAAGGGGCCCAGTCAACCTATCAGCAGCGATTACTCAGCAGCTAGTTGAATTTGAAGATCTTTGAGGCAAGACGGTATAGGCCGAGTGTGGTTTTGTCTCCGGCACGACCGCGGAGGTTAGTGAAGAAGCCGACCACACCGTAACGTGCACGACGATACATACGCTCGTCATAGGCCTTCAAATCATTCCACAGCGTCTTTAGGCGCTCGTCGGCACAATCCTCATCGGAAAGCTTGGTAAGCACCGAGCAGATCGCCATCATCATGGTGAAGTAGCCCATCATGTACGAGCGCAGACGCGACGACTCAACATCGCTGTACAGGTGGTACGACTCCATCATGATGCGCGTTACACGGAACTGCTGGTCCAGACGCTTGACCATCGTGGCCTCGTTGACACTCTGGCCCTCGCGACCGATAAAGTAGCGATAGAGGTCGATGTCGGCGTAGTACATGGTCTTGCAACGCGGCAGCGGCACGTAGGCGTAGATGTTGTCCACATAGAACGTGTGCGGCGGCATGGGAAGGTTGGACTCGCGCAGCACATCCGTGCGATAGCACAGGCTGTGCATGAGCAGATTCTGGTCCAGGCGGAAATGGCCGATCTGGTCCCAGGTAAAGATCTTTTTTCGAGGCAGGGCAAACTTGTAACCAATGGCCGTATGCGTACCCTCGTAAACCTTCTCGTACACGTAGTTCGAGATAAACAGGTCAACGCGCTGGTCGCGCTCTTCAAAGCCGCGCAGAATCGACAGCATGGTCGAAAGGGCAGCGCCGTCAAGCCAGTCGTCCGAGTCGACAACCTTGTAGTAGGTGCCCTGCGCCTCGCGCAGACCCGAAAGGACGGCAATACCGTGGCCGCTATTCTCCTGGTGCACCGCGCGGATGATTCCAGGATAACGGGCCTCCCACTCGTCGGCCTTGGCGGCCGTCTCATCCTTGGAGCCGTCGTCCACCACGATAATCTCGATATCGGTGGCATAATTGCTCCCCTCCAAGATGGAGGTGATGCAATGGTCCATGTCCTTAGCGGCGTTATACGAGGGAATACCGAATGTTATGACTTTATGCATGGCAGGCGATAATCTCATCCGAAAGATCGAGGGCGGAATTGGTCACGGCATCCATATCGTAGTAACGATACTCGGCCAGACGACCCACCGGGTGGAAGTTTGTCAGGTTCTGGACGCGCTCAAGATAGCGCTCATAGAGCTCGCGGTTCTCGGGCTCAAGAATGGCGTAATACGGCGTCTCGCCCGAGCCGGGCGTATAGGCCTTGGAGTACTCCTTCATGATGGTGGTCTTGCCGGGCAAAACCTGACCGGTCATGTTCTTGAACTCGGTGATGCGCGTGTAATCCTCGCTCGTGGTGTAGTTGACGGTGCCCACGGGCTGGAACTGGTCCATATCGAGCGTCTCGAACTTCATGTCGAGCGTGCGGTACGGCAGCGCGCCCAAGTCGAGGTTGAACAGCTCATCGAGCGGACCGGTATAGACAATCTCGCCGCCGTAGACCTTGCCGTCGACCTTGACGGTTGTCTCGTCGATCTCGAAGAGATCGCGGGCGTCCACGTCGCAGAACACGTCGATCAGGTCGTGGTCGAGCATATGCTCGAACAGCGCCGTGTAGCCGTCCTGCGGCATACCCTGGAAGGGAGCCTGCGGGAAATAGCGGTCATCGTCGCCCACAAAGACGGGAACGCGACCGGTGATCGAGGGATCGATCTGGTCGGGCGTCTGGCCCCACTGCTTCATGGTGTAATGCAAAAAGACGTTCTCGTAGACGTAATCGGCGACCTCGGCCAAGTCGGGGTCGTTCTTCTTACGCAGCTCCATAATGGGCACCTTGACATCCTTGCCAAAGGTCTCCACGAGCTTCTGATACAGCTCCTCGCCGCGCTCATCACCAAAGGCGAGCTTGAGACTCGCATGGTTGAAGGGCACGGGCATAAGGGTGCCGTTGATGTTGGCGAGCACCTTGTGCTGATAATCCGTCCACTTGGTAAAGCGCGACAGGAAATTGTGCACGCGCTCGTTAAAGGTGTGATAGATATGCGGACCGTACTCGTGGATCAGGATTCCGGCCTCGTCAGTGCAGTCATAGGCATTGCCCGCAATGTGGCTACGGCGCTCCAAAACGGCAACACGATAGCCGATGGTCTCGGCAAGACGGCGGGCGCAAACGGCACCGGCATATCCAGCACCGACGACAATCATGTCGTACGCGCCGGCGTTAAAGCCTTCAGGCAGGCCTGAGGTAATCTGCATCGATACTCCTTGTCAAAAGCCACGGGCTTGTTAGCTGGGCTTTTCTCGAACATTCTTCGAGACATATTTATCAGAGCGATTATAGCGCTAATGCGTCCTATAATGAGCTTGCCACACAAGGAAAGCTCAAGCACAGCGGCGAACATAATTGAAAGGTAGACCCGCTAGCAGCGGGTTTATTCGTGAACAGCCGGGCGCCTGGAGCTTAGCGAAACGCTTGTAAGGAGTAACATGAGCGATTTCCTAAACCGTATGAAGTCTGCCGCCAAGGCCGACCTTAAGACCATCGTCCTGCCCGAGGGCGAGGATCCGCGCACCATCGTCGCGGCCAACAAGATCATCGAGGAAGGCCTGGCCAACATCGTCATCCTGGGCGATCCCAACGAGATCAACGTTCCCGGCGCCACCGTCATCGACCCGCGCAATGCCGAGAAGCACGAGGAGTACGCACAGAAGTTTGCCGAGCTCCGCGCCAAGAAGGGCGTTACCATCGAGCAGGCTCGCGCCCAGGTGATGGACGCCACCTACTTTGGCACCATGATGGTCAAGATGGGCGACGCCGACGGCCTGGTCTCCGGTGCCTGCCACTCCACCGCCGACACCCTGCGCCCCGCGCTTCAGATCCTCAAGACCGCCCCGGGCACCAAGCTGGTCTCGGCCTTCTTCGTGATGTGCACCGACACCCCGCAGTTCGGCACCGACGGCACGCTGATCTTCGCCGACTGCGGCCTCAACATCAACCCGTCCTCCGACGAGCTCTCCGAGATCGCCATCGCCTCCGCTCACTCCTGGTCCACCTTCATGGGCAACGTTGAGCCGCACGTGGCCATGCTCTCCTACTCCACCATGGGCTCCGCCGGCGGCGAGGTCGCCAAGAAGGTCCAGGAGGCCGTGAAGTTCTGCAAGGAGAAGGCTCCCGAGCTCGCCATCGATGGCGACCTGCAGCTCGACGCCGCCATCGTCCCCACCGTCGCCCAGCTCAAGGCCCCCGGCTCCTCTGTCGCCGGCAAGGCCAACGTGCTCGTGTTCCCCGACCTCGAGGCCGGCAACATCGGCTACAAGCTGGTCCAGCGCTTCGCCGGCGCCGATGCCTACGGCCCCATCCTGCAGGGCATCGCCAAGCCGGTTAACGACCTTTCGCGCGGTTGCTCCGCCGACGACATCGTGGGTGTCGTAGCCATCACCGCCGTCCAGGCTCAGATGGCTGAGTAGCGGACATAGCCCCTCGGGACCCTACAGGGTAAAGCTCTGAAAACGTCCTCGGACATGTCGGAAGCCCCCGCTGCGCACTACGTGCGGCGGGGGCTTCCTCCGTCCTGCGGAATGTTTTCAGAGCTTTACCCTGTAGGGTCCCTGCCGCCACGTAGCAATCAGAGCATCTGGAGTGGGCAGCGGCTTGGCTACGAGCTGGGGCTGAGGATCTGAATGGATGGGTGTCGTTGCTGGGAGCGCAGGCGTTACTGGTGATGATCACTTTGGGACTGGAATTTCCGCCTGCTAGCAAAAAGGCCTCCTGAGCTGCTGCTCAGGAGGCCTTTCGTTCAATCGCAAGCGAACGCACTAGTTATTCGCGGTCAGACGCTCGACGTCGTGGGCGATCATGTATTCCTCGTCGGTGGGGATGACCATGACCGTGACGGAAGAGCCGGCGGCGCTGATGACCTGCGGGCCGTTACCCACGGCCTCGCGGTTCTTGTTGTTGTCGATGCGCACGCCCAGCCACTCGAAGCAGTCGCAGAAAGCCTTGCGGATCGACCAGTCGTTCTCGCCAATGCCGGCGGTAAAGGTAATGGTGTCCACGCCCGCCATGGAAGCGATCATGGAGCCGGCCTGCTGCATGGCCTTGTAGGCGAACATATCGAAGGCGAGCAGGCAGCGCTCGTCGCCCTCGGAGGCGCGCGTACGGATGTCACGGGCGTCGTTGGAGATGCCCGAGATGGCAAGCAGACCAGACTGCTTGTTCATCATGTCATCGACTTCCTGGTAGCTGTAGCCGCCCTCGCGCTGCAGGTAGCACACGGTGGCCGGGTCAATGGAACCACAACGGGTGCCCATCATCAGGCCGTCGAGCGGCGTGAGGCCCATCGTGGTATCGCGGCATACACCGTCCTCAATGGCGGCGAGCGAAGCGCCGTTGCCCAGATGACACGAAAGCAGACGGTGGCAGCGCGAACCCAGGATCTCCTTGGCCATCATCCACTCGTAGCGGTGGCTCGTACCGTGGGCGCCGTACTTGCGCACGTGGTACTTGTCGCACACGTCCTTGGGCAGTGCGTAGATATAGGCGACCTCGGGCATGGTCATGTGGAACGAGGTATCGAAGACGGCGACGTTGGGCAGCTCCGGATACTTCTCGCGGCAATACTCGATTGCTGCGGCCTCGCCGTAGTTGTGCAGCGGAGCAAGCGGTGCCACCTCAAGAATCTTGGCCATAACCTCGTCGTCGACAACTGCGGAATCATCGAAGTGCCAGCCGCCCTGAACGATACGATGGCCAATGCCATCAATCGTAAAGTCGGTCTTCTCGAGCTCCTCGAGCACGCGAGCGATAGCAGAGCGATGATCGGGGAAAGGGACCTCCTCGGTCTGCTTGGCGCCACCGTTCTCGGAGTGGCCAAAGATGCCCATGTCCGAACCGATACGTTCGCAGTTGCCCTTGGCGAAAACCTCGCGAGTATCGGTATCCAAAAGCTGATATTTAAGGCTTGAGCTGCCGGCGTTGACAACAAGTACGTTCATGAGACTCCTTTGCAGTGCAATACGGTCGACGCAGACCCCTTAAGGCGGCCGCATTTTAATAAGAAGTTATCACAACTTGATAAATAGCTATCAAGCATATCGCCCAACGAGCACAAAAGAGGGGCCGAACGGCGCTCGGTCGTCCAGCCCCTCCCCTCTTGCAATTACTTGCCGTTGACGATGCGCTCGACGTCGGAAGCGATCATGAACTCCTCGTCCGTGGGGATGACGAAAATCTTGACCTTGGAATCCTTGGCAGACAGGCACCAAGCGCCGTCACCACGCAGGGCGTTGCGGGCATGATCCATCTTGACGCCCATAAAGGCCAGGCGGTCGGCAACGCCGGCGCGGACAGCCGGAGCGTGCTCGCCGATGCCGGCGGTAAAGACCAGGGTGTCCATACCGCACATAGAAGTGGCCATCTCGGCAGCCTTGGCGGCAATCTTGTAGACAAACATGTCGAAGGCGAGCTGAGCCTCGGGGTCACCAGCAGCGGCGAGCTCCTCGACGTTGCGACAGTCGTTGGTCTTGCCGCCGGTCACAGCCAAAAGGCCGGACTTCTTGTTCATCATCTCGTCAACCTCGTCGAAGGTATAGCCGCCCTCGCGCTGCAGGTAGCACACGGTAGCCGGGTCGATGGAACCGCAGCGGGTGCCCATCATGACGCCGTCGAGCGGGGTCAAGCCCATGGTGGTGTCCATGCACTTGCCGTCCTCGATGGCGCACAGGGAAGCGCCGGAGCCGATATGGCACACGACGACCTTGCGGGCCTCGCCGTTGGTCATCTCAGCGACCTTCTTGGAGATATAACGGTAGCTGGTGCCGTGGGCGCCGTACTTACGGATGTGCAGCTTGTCGCAGACGTCCTTGGGCAGGGCGTAGGTCTTGGCGACCTCGGGCATATTGAAGTGGAAGGCGGTGTCATAGACCGTAACGTTGGGCAGGTCGGGATACTGCTCCAGGCAGTACTCGATAACGTTGGCCTCGGGGTTGTTGTGCAGCGGCGCCAGCGGGGCGACCTCGCGGATCTTGGCGAGGACGTCCTCGTCGACGAGGGAGGAATCGCCGAAATACCAACCGCCCTGAACGATACGATGGCCGATACCCTCGATCTTGACGCCGTTGGCCTCGAGGTCCTTCAGGACGACCTCGATGGCGACCTTGTGGTCGGGGAACTCGATGTTCTCGGTCACCTTCTTGGAGCCGTTGGCAGCATGGGTGAAGGTACCGCCGGTAAAGCAGACGCGCTCGCAGGAGCCCTTTGCGGACACCTTGTGGGACTTGGTATCGATGACCTGATACTTAAGGGTCGAAGATCCTGCGTTGACGACCAGAACGTTCATGTGTCTCCCTACTAACAGGCGGTGTGGCGCCGCCAGGTTACATACGCTTCAATAATAAACCCAAACGCCCTCGCGCTCGGGTTTATTGCGTTGATATATAAGTTATCGGTGCCTAAATACTCATGTCCTTTGGCTTGTAAGACGAAAGAGCGCGGGGATATAAACCAAAGAAGAAATCCCGAGCGCGACAAGCAATACGACTCGAATGCCCGCGATGTTGCTCAACGCAGCACTGAACAAGTAGAAAAGGATAGCGCCCACCGCAACCATCTGGCTTTGAATCGAAATCAGTGAACAGCGCATCGAAGAATCAGCAGCATTTTGAAAAATTGAGTATTTAATGGGAGCAAATAACGAGTAAGCGACCGTCTGCAGCACATAGAACACGGGCAGCAAATTAGCCGGAGTAAGGGG
>CABUTR010000051.1 GCA_902494555.1 uncultured Collinsella sp. | reverse complement strand
CGAGGGGCGGGGCATAAGGTCGATCGCGAGTTCCGCACGAGCCGGAGAGCGCTTAATGTGCTCTCCGTGCGAGCAGGACTGTCCGAGCAGGCGGCCTTATGTCCCGCCCCTCGGGACGACGGGATAGAACAGGAGCGCATATGGCAGGCAAGCCGCAAACACTAGCTACGACCTCGGCATTCGAGATCTTGGGCCCCGTCATGGTCGGCCCCAGCTCATCGCACACCGCCGGTGCCCTGCGCTGCGCCCAAGTTGCCGCCAGCCTGTTGGAAGGTCGCATCACCAAAGTCACCTTTGGCCTGTGGAACTCCTTCGCCCACACCTACCGCGGCCACGGCACCGACCGTGCGCTCGTCGCGGGCATCCTGGGCCTCGACACCGATGACGAGAACATCAAGCAGGCCTTCGACCTCGCGCGCGAGCAGGGCCTCGAATATCACTTTGACATCAAGGGCGACGACGCCTCCATCCACCCCAACACCGTGGACATCGACATGCAAGACGATATGTGCGCCACGGCTCAGGTCCGCGGTGAGAGCTTGGGCGGCGGCAAGATGCGTATCAGCCGCATTAACGGCGTCGGCGTCGACATCTCGGGTATGTACTCCACACTCTTTGTGGCGCACTACGACGTCCCCGGCGTGCTCGCCGCACTCACCAACCTGCTCGCCTACGCACACGTGAACATCGCCTTCTGCCGCACCTACCGCACTGAAGTGGGCGGCCAGGCCTACTCCGTCTTTGAGACCGACGGCGCGCCCGACGACACCGTTATCCCCATGCTACGCAAGCTCGACAATGTCGATTACGCGACCTTTATCGAGCTCCCCGGTTCTGCCTCGTCGCTCTCCCCCGGTGTCTCGGCAAAGGAGATCTTCGACGACGGCGAGCAGCTGCTCGATGCGTGTGAGGAACTGGGGCTCAGCATCGGCGCCGTCATGGCCGTACGCGAGGCACGTCTGACCGGTGAGGCCCACGCCGTCGCCGCCATGCGCCGCGTGCTCGACGTCATGCGCGAGGAGACCACGACCCCTATCGCAAATCCGCAGCGCTCGCTCGGCGGACTTATCGGCGGCGAGGCCAAGCTCGTCGAAGCAACCCGCCGCAACGATTTCAATGCAAGCCTGATGGGCGCCGTCCAGACCGACGCCGTTGCCCGCGCCATGGCCGTGCTCGAGCGCTCCGCTACCATGGGCGTGATCGTCGCCGCCCCCACAGCCGGCTCCGCGGGTGTTGTGCCCGGCTGCGTGCTGGCGCTCGCCGATCACCTTCAGCTCGACGACGAGCAGGTCATGGACGCGCTCTACTGCGCAGCCGCCATCGGCCTCAACCTCACCACGAGCGCCTGCGTTGCCGGCGCCGAGGGCGGCTGCCAAGCCGAGGTCGGAAGCGCCGCCGCCATGGCAGCCGCCGCGCTGGTGCAGATGCTCGGCGGCACGCCCGAGCAGGCTCTCGACGCCAGTTCCATCGCGCTAAGTAACCTGCTGGGCCTCGTTTGTGACCCCGTCGGTGGCCTCGTGGAGGTGCCCTGCCAAAACCGCAACGCCATCGGTGTGGCAGCCGCCTTTAGCTCCGCACAGCTTGCCCTCGCCGGCATTAAGAGCCTGGTGCCGTTTGACCAGATGGCGCACGTCATGCTCTCGGTGGGCCACGCGTTGCCGGCCACGCTGCGCGAGACGGCAAAGGGCGGCATCGCGCAGGCTCCGGCCGCACTTTCGGCCTGTGCAAAATGCGGTGTGTGCGGATAGCGGCAAAGAATGACTCAAAGGTGGGACAAATGTCCCACCTCTTTTGAATGCCACCGTTTCCGTACCACAAACAGCAGGGCAATCGCTATAATGCAAGCCCAGTAAAAACACGATGAGCCGCAAGGCGAAATTCGAAGGATATGCATACGATGTCGCAAAACGATCGAACTCAACTGATTCCCGATCCGCAGCAGCCGAGCAGGCACACCGGCGGCGTTCAGTCGCCGCGTCCTATCGCGCCGAACCACGGTCAGCAGCGTGGTGCGGCAAACGCTTCGCAACGCCCGAACCAGCAGCGCCAGCAACGTCAGCAGCGACAGGCAAACGGCAATACGCCCAAGCAGCCCCCCACGCACGGTCGAGGCGATCGCGGCCCCGCGCGCAAACCCACCGAGAACAATAAGTCGGGCAAAAAGACGACGCTCTTTGTCGTCCTGGGTCTTATCGTCATTGTCTATATCGTAGGCGTCGTAGGGTTTTCGCAGGTAGCCTACCCCAACACCACCATCGCCGGCGTCGACGTCTCGTTCTCAAACGCTTCGTCTGCCGCCACCAAGGTCAACTCGGCGTGGAAGCACTATAAGCTCACCGTGGCGGGCGATGACTTTAGCTGGACCTATCAGCCCGAATCCAATGAGCCCATCGTCGACGGCGAAGCTGCCGCAAAAGAGATCATCAACCACAACGAAGCCTTTGTATGGCCGGTCCGCCTTGTAGAATCCTTAAGCGGCAAGACCAAAACAACCGCTACCTCCAACGAAGTGGATCTTGATCAAGACGTCGACCTGTCCATGCTCTCCGATACCTTTGACCAAAAGCAGTTTGAGAAGGATCTGGGCACCGCCATCGATGAGTTTAACGAGGGCCGTTCGGGCACGTTCGAGGCCAATAGCTCCTATGACGAGCAGGCCGGCAAGTTTACCGTCGAGAAGGCGCGCTCCAACGAAAAACTCAACCGCGAGCATGTCATTAAGTATGCCGAGCTCGAGCTTGCCTCGCTGGCCGAGACCGTAGATCTTTCCAAGCTCGGCAACGATGCCTATGAGCCGCTCAATGGAACGCTGACCGATGATCAGATTCAGGCTGCATGCGATGCCGCCAACAACTTCCTGGGCGTCAACGTGACCCTCAAGCTCAACGGCGAGGATGCCGGCAAGGTTGATGGCAGCTCCGTGTTGCAGTGGATCAGCTTTGCCGATCCCGCCAACCCCACGCTCGATACGTCGCAGATCAGCAGCTGGGCAGCCGAGCTCGCCAACGGCTTCAATACCGTGGGCTCCACTCGCTGGTGGACGCGCGCCGATGGCAAGCAGTGCGCCGTCGAAGGCGGCGACTTTGGTTGGTCCATCGACAGCAGCTCGCTCGCAAAGCAGGTCGAGGATGCCATTAACAACAAGCAGACCGGCGAAATCGAGATCAAATACTCCCAGAAAGCCGCCACCTTTACCGCAAAGGGAGCGCCCGACTGGAAGGCATACGTCGATGTCGATCTGTCCGAGCAGCACGCGCGCTACTACGACGAGAGCGGCAATATCGTGTGGGAGGCCAACTTTATCTCGGGAAAGCCGGGCGAGGACGCCACGCCCGAGGGCGTCTGGCAGATCAACAGCAACGACGGCGCCAGCAAACTCATCGGTGCCAAGGACCCCGAGACCGGCAAGCCCAAATACGAGAGCCCGGTAAGCTATTGGATGCCGTTTGAGGGAAACATGGTCGGCTTCCACGATGCAACGTGGCAAAACGACAAGAGCTTTGACGACCCCAACTCCTACAAGTGGTGCGGCAGCCACGGTTGCATCAACCTGCGCCTGGCCGACGCCAAGGCACTTCACGACTGCATCAAAGTCGGCCTGTGCGTGGTCGTGCACTCGTAGTGCAACGCGCACATTCATACAACGTGGAACCGCTACGACCAATCTAACAGTTCCGAAAGAAACCGTCCTATGCGCCCGCCCCAGCCGGTGGGCGCATATAATTATCGAGGTTCTTTCTATAAAGGAGACGCTATGCCGAATGTCCCCACGATCGCCCCGGGCCCGGATGATACCGAGCACACGCCCGAAGGTGCCACCGAAACGATTCCTCTGATTACTGACGTACATGCCGACAAGGAGAACGGACGCACGAACGATACGGCCGAGATTTCCGATGAAGAGGCATATGCCAAGCTCAAGGCAAAACGTGCCGAACGTCGACGCAAAAAGCTGATTCGCCGCGGCATTGCCGCCGGCGTCGTTTGCGCCATCGCGCTCATTGCTATTGTCGCAACCCTTGTTATCAATGCGCAGCCACAGGGCGCTAACGGGCCCGTGACCGACATGGTGACCGAGGGCACGTTTACCACAACGGTCGAGGCGAAAGGCCAGCTCAAACCCATTTCGTCCTCAGTGGTCTCCCCTTCTGTCGACGGCACGGTCGATTCGATCAACGTGCAGGCAGGCCAATCCGTCAACGAGGGCGATGTGCTCATGACCATTAAAAACGACGAGCTCGATCGCAACGTTGCCGAAACGCAACGTGCAGTTGCAGCCGCTCAGGAAGACCTCGCCAACGCTCAGAAAGCCGCAGCTGCCGCGCAGGCCACCCCAACGACGGACGTCGATGGAGCTTCCGCAGCGGCTGGCATCTCCGCCGCATCAGCGGACACGAACGCCGTATCGGCCGCGCAGCGCAGCCTCGCATCGGCCCAGGCAAACCTCGACCAGGCGAACGCCAAGGCCGCCAGCCGTACGGTCACGGCCCCGAGCTCGGGCAGCATCGTAGAGCTCAACGCCAAGGTGGGCGCCACGGTAACAGGCGGCATGATCATGGGCGAAAGCGATACGAGTGGCGGCAAGCAGTGCATGCAGATCGCCGACCTATCCAAGATGAAGGTGACCGTGCAGGTGGGCGAAAAGGACATCGCCAAGATCGCCGTTGGGCAGAGCGCCAACGTCACGTATCCCGCGTTTCCCGATATCGTGAGCCAGGGCACCGTCACGGCTATCGCGTCGGTGGCAAACTCCGACGCCGCCATCGGTGGCGGCGGCAGCGTAACCTTTAACGTCGACATCCTCATCGAGGCGCCCGACGCGCGCCTGAAGCCGGGCATGACAGCCGAGGTCTCAGTGGTTACCGAGCAGCTTGACGATGTGGTGATGGTGCCGACGATGGCGCTCATGACCGAAGATGGCGAACACTATTACGTCAACGTGGCAACCGATGACGAGGGCAAGCAAACCCGTCGCGTGAAGGTGAACGTCGTGACGCAAAACGATAACGAAGCCGTAGTCGGCAAGACGCAGGTCAAGCGCGACGACCAGGGCAACGAAATCAACCCTGGCGTGCCCACAACCAAACTGCGCGACGGCGACACCCTCGTCATGGACACCGGGGCAGACGCAACGGCTGACGGCGGCTACAGCGCGGATTCGGGCAGCATGTCTGCCGACGAGGGCATGTAATGCGTCCCGTCATCGACATCCGCAACGTGCACCGCATTTTTGAGAGCGAGGCCGGCTGCGCCCATATTCTGCATAACGTGAGCCTGGCGGTAAATCCCGGCGAATTCGTCGCTATCACTGGCCCCTCGGGCTCGGGCAAATCAACGCTCATGAACATCCTAGGCTGCCTGGATAAGCCGACGACGGGCGACTACTACCTGCAAGGGCTCAACGTGGCCGAGCTTGACGATGACGAGCTCACCGAAGTTCGCGCCCTGAGTATTGGCTTTGTCTTTCAGAGCTTCAACCTGCTGCCGCGCCTGTCGGTTATCGAAAACGTCATGCTTCCGCTGGCCTACACCAACGTGCCCCGAAGCCAGCGCGAGATGTGCGCCGTGCACGCGCTGCAGGCCGTCACGCTGCCCGTCGACCATTGGGACCACCGCATATCCGAGCTCTCGGGCGGCCAGATGCAGCGTGTCGCCATCGCACGCGCCCTCGTCAACGATCCGCCCATCATTTTGGCTGACGAGCCGACGGGAAACCTGGACTCCGCAACCGGAGCGCTTGTGATGGAGACCTTCCATAAGCTCCAGGAGCGTGGCAAAACCATCGTGCTTATCACACACGACCCCGGCATTGCCGCCGAGGCCGACCGTGCCGTGACCATACGCGACGGTCGCATTCACGACGGCGCGTATATTCCACATGCACCGCGGACCCTGCGCAGCGCCGTAGATTGCCTGCCCATGATTTCCGCCTCCGCCAACCCGCCGAAAGGAGTGGTGGCATGAGCACCCGCGATCTCATCCAGGAAGCTCTGCACTCGCTCGAGGCCAACAAGGGGCGCAGCCTGCTCACCATCCTGGGCATCGTCATTGGCATCGCATCGGTCATCGCCATGACCTCGCTCATCGGCGGCATCCAAAACAGCTTGGTAAACAGCCTGGGCCTCAACGCAGCCCGCATGGTGCAGATCTATTCGTCCCAAGAACTCACCGATTCGGACGTCCAGAAGCTTCAAAAACTGGTGCCGCAGATAGAGCAGATCGGCATTGTCGACAGCGCGTATACCGAGTACAAGTCTGGCGATAAAAGCTATACCGTCATGGCACAGGGTGTCGACAGCGACATGCTCGACGCGGTGGGTGCCAGCAAGCTCGTTGCGGGACGCGTCTATTCACAGGCCGAGTCCCAATCAGGCTCGCGTGTGGCGCTCATCAGCCGCGGCGGCGCCGATCAGCTTTACGGCAACGAACAGGACGCACTGGGGAAAACCATCAAGGTGTCCAACGGCGAGGTGCAGATTGTAGGCGTGATTGATGGCGGCAGCGACTCCATGGGCTCGCTCACGCTGTATATGCCACGCGAAACCATCTCCGGCCTGTTTGGCGACGAGAATCCTTCATTCCCCAGCGTGACGGCACTTGCTGCCGAGGGCACGGACATGGACGAGCTCTGCAAGACCATCGAGTCTAAGGTGCGCGCGATGAAGGGCATCTCGGAGGATGATGAGTACGACAGCGTATCGGCGACCTCCATGAAAAGCGCCATCGATGCACTCAACTCGTTTATGGGCGCCTTCTCGCTCATCATGGGCGCTGTCGCCAGTATCTCACTGCTTGTCGGCGGAATCGGCATTATGAATATGATGCTTACCAACGTGACTGAGCGCATCCGCGAGATCGGTATTCGCCGTGCCTTGGGCGCCAGTCGCCGCGATATCACCGCGCAGTTTTTGGCCGAGTCCTCGGCGCTGTGCGTCACCGGTGGCCTACTGGGTGTCCTGATTGGCTATCTGCTGGCCTGGGGCCTCGCGATGTTTGCCGCAGGATCAGGGGTTCTCAACGAGCTCGGTGCCAGTGGGCAGATCACACCGAGCTTTTCAATCGCCACGGTGCTGCTGGCCTTCGGCGTCTCCGTCGGCATCGGCGTAATCTTTGGCTTCTACCCCGCTCGCCGCGCGGCAAAGCTCAACCCGGTGGAGTGCCTACGCTACCAGTAAGCCACCACCAACAAGTTGCGGTGAATTAGGGACTGAATATGCTATCTAGCAGCAAAAACAGACACTATTTCACCGCAACTTGTTAAAGGGCTGTTTGCGCCAGTTCCGGGCGTCGTCCTCGAGCTATTGGTGGATGACGGGCTTGTACGGGTCGAGCTTGCTCGGGGCGCTCCTCCTCGCGGGCGAGAGGGCGCGCAGGCGCGGCGAGCGCCTAGCGCGCGAACTCCCGTAAGAGCGCGTCTTCCACTTCCCGAAGCGAAAGGGCCCCGCCTCCCTCGGCGGGACGGGCGACCACGATACAGCGCGCTCCCACGTCGCGCGCGGAGGCGATCTTCTCGGCCGTGCCGCCTACGGTTCCCGAGT
>CABUTR010000050.1 GCA_902494555.1 uncultured Collinsella sp. | reverse complement strand
CCTGAAGGATATCGATGTGTCTGACGAGCAGCTCAACGCGGTGTATTCCGCGCTGCGCAACAGCGGCATCCAGATTATCTCCGCGAGCGGAAACGACGACGCCCCCATGGACGTCGACGATGACGATAACGATAGCGATACCGACGATTTCGATGACGACGAGCACGATTCCGGCTCGCTCGACGATCACGAGCTTAAGATGGCCCGTCAGGCCGACGCCGAGATGGGTTCTTCCAAGAGCAAGAAGAAGCGCACCGTGCGAACGTCCCGTTCGCGTTCGCGCGTGCGTGGCATCGATGCCTCCACGGTGATGCTGACCGGCGACCCGGTTCGTATGTACCTTAAGGAGATCGGTAAGGTCGACCTGCTGACCGCCTCCGAAGAGGTCGATCTGGCCATGAAGATCGAGGCCGGTCTCGAGGCCACCGAGAAGCTCGAGGCCGCCGAGGCGGGCGAGATTGAGCTCACCCGCTCCGAGATGCGTCGCCTGACCCGTATCGAGAACGTTGGTCTCGAGGCCAAGCAGGCGCTCATCAGCGCCAACCTGCGTCTGGTCGTCTCCATCGCCAAGCGCTACGTCGGTCGCGGCATGCTGTTCCTGGACCTGATCCAGGAGGGCAACCTCGGCCTGATTCGCGCCGTCGAGAAGTTCGACTACCAGAAGGGCTTTAAGTTCTCCACGTACGCCACGTGGTGGATCCGTCAGGCCATCACGCGTGCTATCGCCGACCAGGCCCGTACCATCCGTATTCCCGTGCACATGGTCGAGACCATCAACAAGCTCGTCCGCGTGCAGCGTCAGCTCCTTCAGGACCTGGGTCGCGACCCGACTCCCGAGGAGATCGGTGCCGAGATGGACATGAGCGCCGACCGCGTCCGCGAGATCCAGAAGATCTCGCAGGAGCCCGTGTCGCTCGAGACCCCCATCGGCGAGGAAGAAGATTCCCAGCTGGGCGACTTCATCGAGGACTCCCAGGCTATCGTTCCGCCCGATGCCGCCAGCTTCTCCATGCTGCAAGAACAGCTCACCCAGGTGCTCGACTCGCTTGCCGATCGTGAGCGCAAGGTTATCGAGCTGCGCTTTGGCCTTGTCGACGGACATCCCCGTACGCTCGAGGAAGTCGGCCGCGAGTTTGGCGTCACGCGTGAGCGCATCCGCCAGATCGAGTCCAAGACCCTGGCCAAGCTCCGCCACCCCAGCCGCTCCAGCAAACTCAAAGACTATATCGAAAGCTAGTCAAGCAAGAAGCGCCCTCAAGCACATCCGCTTGAGGGCGCTTTCATGTAGTCGTTGGGGACGTTCTTAAACGACTAGGTCGGAAAAATTCTCAAAAAAGTTCTTGCCCTAAGCTGATTCGTCCGTATAATAAACTTCGTTGCTTGAGAGCACGCACCTATTCCTCGGTAGCTCAATGGTAGAGCACGCGGCTGTTAACCGCGCTGTTGTAGGTTCGAGTCCTACCCGGGGAGCCAGGTTGTAAAACCCGTCGCTTATGCGGCGGGTTTTTTCTTGCCGCGATAGACTGGCGCGAACGTTGCCATATCAACATTTCGTGTCGAGGATGTAATCCCGTGACCCACCACCTCAACATGGCGCGCTCGTTGTAGAATATTACGATGATTGCTCCCACGACATGGTGCCGCGAGCACCAGATAAGGAGATTCTTGTGTCTGAGACCATTAACGGCAGTCTGAGCGTCTCGAACGACGTTATTGCCGATATTGCCGGTTATGCCGCGATGACGTGCTATGGCGTCGTCGGTATGGCCGAACAGCTCCAGGGCGCCGAGAGCGTGCGCCTGCTTGCCGGTCAGCGCCTCCGCAAGGGCGTGCTTGTCTCCGCCGACGAGAACGGCCTTACGGTCGATCTTCACGTCGTGCTCGAGAACGGCGTCAACATGAAGTCCGTCTGCCACAATCTTTCGAGCTCCGTTGCCTTTACCCTGCAGGAGATCGCCCAGATCGATCCCGCCAGCCTTAAGATCGGCATCCACATCGACGCGCTCAAGAGCCGTCTGAACTAGCATCCGAAAACGGAGATTCAAATACCCATGATTGCAAAGACCATTCGCACCTGTTTTCCGATCGCTGCGGCTGCCGTTTCCGACAAGGCCGAGGAGATCAATAAGCTCAACGTCTTTCCCGTACCCGACGGCGATACCGGCACCAACATGTCGCTCACACTCGCCTCGGTGACCAAGGAGCTCGCCGCCCTTCCCGCCGACGCCGACATGGAGGCCATTGCCGGCGCCATTACACACGGCTCCCTGATGGGTGCCCGCGGCAACTCCGGCGTTATCACCTCGCAGATCCTGCGCGGTGTTGCCGAGGGTCTCGTTTCTGCCGATGAGCCCATCACGTCCGCCAACATCGCCTTCGCGTTCCGTCGCGCCGTCAAGGTCGCCTTCCAGGCCGTCCGTAAGCCCATCGAGGGCACGATCCTCACGGTGCTGCGTGATGTCTCGACCAAGGCTGACGAGTGCGAAAAGAAGAAGTTCTCGGCCGAGGACGCGCTCGATGCCATCGTCGTCGAGGCCTACCAGTCCGTCGCCCGCACGCCCGATCTGCTGCCCGTTCTGAAGGAGAACGGCGTGGTCGACTCCGGCGCCTTTGGCTTTGCCATCTTCCTGGAGAACTTTGTTGCCGCCGCGCTTGGCCGCTGCACCGTTGTCGAGGTTTTCTCCGCCACGTTTGATTCAGCCGGCTCTGCCCGTGACGCGGCCCTTGGTCGCGTTGAGATCGAGGCCAACGACGACTGGGAGGGCTCGGAGTTCCGCTACTGCAACGAGTTCCTCTTTAAGGCCGATGCCCCGTTTGACGAGGACGAGTGCCTTAAGTTCCTGGGTTCCATGGGCGACTGCGAGCTGCTCGTGGGTGCCTACCCCGACTACAAGATTCACGTGCACTCCAACACCCCCAACTTGGTGCTCGAGCACATGCTGCAGCTTGGTCAGATCTACGAGGTCTTTATCCACAACATGGAGATGGAGGCCCACGACCGTACCGCCAAGATTCATGAGGACCAGGAGAAGGCCGCCGAGCCCGCCAAGGCCTTGGGCTTTGTCGCCGTTGCCGCCGGTTCGGGCGAGGCCGACATCCTCAAGTCCCTCGGCGTTGATGTGATCGTCTCGGGTGGCCAGACCATGAACCCCTCGACCGCCGACCTGCTCGGCGCGGTCGACCAGGTCAACGCGACCTCGGTCATCATCCTGCCCAATAACGGCAACATCCGCATGGCTGCCGAGGCTGCCGCTTCTGCCTGCACCGACAAGAAGGTTGCCGTCGTTCCCACCAAGACCGTCCCGCAGGCGTTCTCCGCGCTGTTCGCAGTCCTGCCCGATTCCGAGCTCGAGGACGCCGTTGCCGCCATGGTCGACGCCATCAGCGAGGTTCGCGATGGCGAGGTCACCCGTGCCGTGCGCGATTCCAGCGCCTCTGACGGCTCTCCGATTCACTCCGGTGACGTCATGGGTATCATTGCTGGCTCCATCGACGTGGTCGGCTCTGATGTGAAGCAGGTCACGCTCGACTGCATTAACCGCATGCAGGAGGAAGAGGAGGGCGACGCGCTGACGATTCTGGCCGGCGAGGAGCTGTCCGATGAGTCCTTCCAGGAGATCGTCGACGCCATCGAGGAGGCTCAGCCCGACCTGGAGATTGATGCCCATCGTGGCGAGCAGCCGCTCTATCCCGTGATCTTCTCGATCGAGTAGGCATCTGCCCATGTCCGAGCTGTGCTCCGTGCCGCGCGTCTCGGAGCGCTTTGCCCAGAGCAATGCGCTCGACGAGGATATCGCGCGACTCAAATATGTTTCGGGTAAACGTGAGGAGGCCCTTCGCCGTCTGGGAATTCGGACGGTGGGGGACCTCCTTCTCCATATCCCTCACCGATATCTCGACTTCACGCGCTCCTGGTCCATCGAGATGGCGCCCATCGGGACCGTGTGCACGATTGTCGCCACGGTCGATCGTGTCGTCCAAAAGCAGCCCCGCCCGCGTATGCAGGTGACCGAGGTCTCGCTGGTGGACGAGACGGGCGTGCTGCAAGTCGCCTTTTTCCGTCAGCCCTGGATTGCCCAGCAGTTTAAGCAGGGCGACCGCCTGGCCGTGATGGGTAAGGTCGAGTTTGCCTACGGCTTTAAGCAGATGGCCTCGCCGCATTTCGAAAAGCTCGAGGACGGGCGTGCCGCGGGCACCATCCTACCGGTCCATTACGTGAGCGATGGCGTGAGCCAGGCGTGGATGCGCCGCATCGTTAGCGGCGCGCTCGAGGTCGTCGGCAATCCCTTCGACCCGATTCCCGCACGCGTGCGCGCCAAGCGCCGCCTGATGAGCAATGCCCGCGCGCTGCGCTCAATTCACTTTCCATCGAGCATGGCCGAGCGCGACATCGCGCGGCGGCGTCTTGCCTACGAGGAGTGTCTTTGCTTGCAGCTCGCGCTGCGCCTGCGCAACGACGGCGGCTTGGTCGAAGTCGTTCCCTACGCCCATGTCGCGGGCGAGCACCTGGCGGCGCTCAGGGAAGCCCTGCCGTTTTCGCTGAGCGACGAGCAGGAGGCCGCGTTCCAAGACATCCTGCACGATATGTGCGATGGCGGGCGCGTGATGAACCGCCTGCTACTGGGCGACGTCGGTACCGGCAAGACGGCCGTCGCCGCCTGCGCGCTGGCTGTCACGGCCGATTCGGGCACTCAGTCCTGCGTTATGGCGCCTACGGGCGTGCTGGCGCGCCAATATGCCGATAAGACCGGCCCCTTGCTCTCCCAGGCTGGCGTGTCTTGGGCGCTCCTGACGGGTGGCACGCCGGCGGCCGAGCGCGAGCAGATCCATTCCCAGCTGGAATCGGGCGAGCTCGATGTCCTCTTTGGCACCCACGCGGTGCTTTCGGATAACGTGGCGTTTAAGCATCTGTCGCTCGTGGTCATCGATGAACAGCATCGGTTTGGCGTCGGCCAACGCAATGCCCTGCGCGCGAAGGGCCCCGGTGCCGATCTGCTCGTTATGACGGCAACGCCCATCCCGCGTACGCTGGCGCTTTCGGTCTACGGCGATCTGGACACGAGCATCATCCGCCATCGGCCCGTCCCTGGCGCTGGCGTGACGACACGCGTACTCACCGAGTCGAGCCGCGACCTTGCCTATGGCGCCATCCGCGAGGCGCATGAAAAGGGTCAGCAAGCCTACGTGATTTGCCCGCTCGTGGAGCCGAGTGACTCGGCCGATGATCTGGAGGACGTTCCCGGTATCGCCCGCGACGACGAGGGCCGCGTGGCGGTCCCCGTGCCGCTGCACGATACGGCGACCGAGCTCGACCGCCTGCGCCTGGCGTTGCCGGGTCTTGCCATCGAGCGCCTTCACGGCCGCATGCCAGCGGGGGAGAAGGACCAGGTTATCGATGCCTTCAAGCGTGGCGAGATCGACGTTCTCGTCTCGACTACGGTGGTTGAGGTGGGCGTCGACGTGCCCAACGCCACCGTCATGGTCATCGAGAATGGCGAGCGCTTTGGGTTGGCGGCCTTGCACCAGCTGCGCGGGCGCGTGGGCCGCGGCAGCGTGTCGGGTACGTGCCTGGTCATGACGCACTCCAAGGGCAATGGCGGCGCGTCGGCGGCACAAGACCGCCTCCAGTCACTCGAGAAGACCTCGGACGGCTTTACGCTCGCCCAGATGGACCTTCGTCTGCGCCACGAGGGCGAAATCCTGGGGTACCGCCAGCATGGCGGTGTGACTCTGCGCTTTGTCGACCTGGATGCCGACGAGGAGCTGATCGAGTGGGCCCATTTGGACGCGGTCGAGCTCTTGCGGTATGCTTGCAACCTTGACTCTGTGGCGACGCGCCCCCTGCGCGATGCGGTCGCCATGCGATATCGACACATTTTTAAGGAGGTCAGCGGAGGATGAGAATCATCGGCGGCGAATGGCGCGGTCGTAAGATCGAGGAGCCCCGTGGTCGCGATGTCACCCGCCCCACGACCGATCGTGTGCGCGAGGCATGCGCATCTATGGTCATGTCGGCATTTGACTTCGACCTGGACGAGGTCCGCGTGCTGGACGCCTTTGGCGGCTCCGGTGCCCTGGGTATCGAGATGCTCTCACGTGGTGCCCGCTCGCTTACGACGTTCGAGATCGATCGGAATGCCGCGCGGCTCATTACCAAGAATATCGAGTCGCTCTGCCGTGACCGTGCGCGTTGGCGCGTGGTAACGGGCGACATGCTGGTGAGTGCCTCGCGCGGTCGTGTGCCGGGCGGCCCCTTTGATCTGGTCCTGCTCGACCCTCCCTATGCTTTTGGTGCCGAACCAGTCGAGGTGCTGCTGCAGAACCTGGCTCAGCAGGGTCTGCTTGCACCTGGCGCTTATGCCCTGTTTGAGCATGCCGCTGCTGATGCGGGCGCGCATCCGGCAGGCTTTGAGATCGTACGTGAGAAGCGCTACGGCATTACCTCGGTCGACCTGCTTTGTTGGGTCGGCGATGACGATGGTGAGGGCGATAGCGCCTGCACCGATGCTGACAACAACGATGTCACGACGGTTCAGGAGGACGCCCATGAGTGACACCATCAACCGCGTGATCGTCCCGGGCACCTTCGATCCCATCACGTTTGGCCATATCGACGTGATCCGCCGCGCCCGCCGCATCTTTCCCAGCGTGATCGTCGCTGTTGCCGAGTCGCAGGGTAAAAACGGTGTGGGCACCACGTTTATGCTCGATGAGCGCGTGGCGCTGGCCCGCGAGGCGCTCGGCGATATCGACGGCGTCGAGGTCCTGCCCTTTACCGGCCTCTTGGTCGACTTCGCTCGTGAGCAGGGGGCGGGGGCCGTGGTCAAGGGCCTGCGCGCCATGACCGACTTTGAGTACGAGCTGCAGCAGGCAGATCTCAACTATCGCTTGGATAACGAGCTGGAGTCCATCTTTGTCATGAGTGCGCCGCAGTACGGCTATATCTCGAGCTCGGTCGTTCGCCAGATCGCCTCGCTCGGCAGCGATGTATCGACGTTTGTCCCGCCCAACGTGGTCGAAGCGCTCAGACATCGCTTTTCGTGACGTTTCTTATTGCCTGGTGGCATGTGGTAAACTAACACGATGATATGTTACCTATGAAAGGAGACCGGATGCCGGGCGAGAATTTTCCTGGCGATAGGATCGTCAGCTTGGTCGATGAGCTCGAAGGGCTGATCGAGGAAGCCAAGCCGCCTTTCGGCAAGAACGCTCAGTTCAAGGTCATCGACGCCGACGTGTTCTTCAACATCCTCGACGAGATCCGCATGAGCTATCCCGAGGAGTGGCAGAAGTCCCGCCGTATCCTTAAGGAGCGCGAGGAGCTTATGGCTTCCGCCGCCGCTCAGGCCGATTCCATCATCGCCGATGCTCAGCAGCAGGCCCTCACCATTGCCGGTGAGCAGGAGATCGTCCGCCTTGCGCAACAGCAGGCCGACGACATCCGCGATCGTGCCCAGCAGTACGAGCGCGAGACGCGTTATGCTGCCGAGGACTACGCAGAGCAGGTCTTTACGCACCTGGAGGAGAACCTCAAGAGCCTGACCGGCACCGTTACCCGTTGCCGTCAGCAGCTCAACGAGGGTGCCGCCCAGCAGAATGGTCAGTGGTAATGGCTGAGTTCCCGAGCGTTACCGTTGATCTTTCCGAGCAGCTCGAGTTTCCTGGAGATTCGTATCCGCTGACCGG
>CABUTR010000049.1 GCA_902494555.1 uncultured Collinsella sp. | reverse complement strand
CCTCCAAGGCGGGCGTCATCGGCCTGACCAAGGCGGTAGCGCGCGAGCTTGCGCCCCGCGGCGTGCGAGTGAACGCGGTCGCCCCCGGGTTTGTCGAGACAGATATGACGGCAAAGCTCTCGGAAAAGGTGCGTGCGGCCACCGAGGACCAGATTCCCCTAAAGCGCATGGCGCGCCCCGAGGAAGTGGCCGGCGTAGTGCGCTTTTTGGCGAGCGATGCGGCTTCCTACATTACGGGCGAGGTTGTACGCGTTGACGGCGGAATGGCGATGTAGAAATCAGGGCCGAAGAACGGCTTGGATGAGGAGACCATGATGGAACAGAGAGTTGCAATCACCGGCATAGGTGCTGTGTCGCCGCTCGGCAACACCGCGCTTGCCACCTGGGCGGCAATGTGCGCCGGCACGTGCGGCATCGGCCCGATCACGCACTTCGATACCGATGCATTTGCCGTCAAGGTGGCGGCCGAGGTCAAGGGCTTTGACGGCAACGAGTACTTTGGCAAGCGTGACGCCAAGCATCTGGACCCTTGCGTTCAGTTTGCGATGGCGGCTTCGGACGAGGCGATGCACGATGCGGGCTTTGATGTCGAAGGCGCCATCGATCGCGAGCGCCTGGGCGTCTACGTGGGCTCGGGCGTGGGCGGCATGCAGACGCTTGTCGACAACGTCCATACGATTGCCGACCGCGGGCCCCGCCGCGCATCGCCCTATATGATTGCGATGATGATTCCCAACATGGCTTCGGGCAACATCGCGATTCGCCATAAGGCAAAGGGCCCGACCCTGCCCGTGGTGACCGCGTGCGCAACCTCGGCCCATGCAGTGGGCGAGGCGTTCCGCGCCATCAAGCACGGCTATGCCGATGCGATTCTCGCCGGCGGTGCCGAGGCCGCAATTATCCCCGATGCCGTTGCGGGCTTTACGTCCTGCCGCGCATTGACCGCCAACCCTGATCCCGCGACGGCTTGCCGCCCGTTCGATGCAGGCCGCGATGGCTTTGTGATGGGCGAGGGCGCCTGCGTGCTGGTACTCGAGAGCATGGAACATGCGCAGGCGCGCGGTGCGCACATTTATGCCGAGGTCGTGGGCTACGGCAACACCGATGATGCCTATCACATTACGAGCCCTGATCCCGAGGCTGCCGGCATTGCCCGCGCGATATCGCTGGCGGTGACCGAGGGCGACGTCAAGCCTTCCGAGGGTCTCTACATCAATGCCCACGGCACATCGACCAAGCTCAACGATTCGTCCGAGACGGCGGGCATTAAGCGTGCGCTCGGCGAGGACGCGGCGCGCGCCGCGCACGTCTCGTCGACTAAGTCGATGACCGGCCACATGATCGGTGCCACGGGTGCCATCGAGGTCATGGCCTGCGCCATGGCGCTCGAGCAGGGCGTGGTGCCGCCGACCATTAACTACCACACGCCCGATCCCGCCTGCGATCTTGACTACACGCCCAATCGCGCGGTTCGCGCCGACCTTACCTGGGCGCTTTCGACCAACCTGGGCTTTGGCGGGCACAACGCCGCCATCGCGCTGCGTAGATATACGAGGAGCTAGAGCATGGATTCCAAAAGACTTGCCGAGATAGCCGATGTTATGGAGGACCGCGGCCTCACGCGCGTACGCGTTGAGGAGCCCGATGGCACCGCGGTCGAACTCGAGCGCGCGAGCGCCGCGCAGCCGGTTGCCGTGCCCATGCCTATGCCGGGTGCCGTGACTGCTCCGGCGGTGGCTCCTGTCTCCATGCCTGCCGCCGCACCGGAGCCCGCCGCGCAGGCGCCTGCCGCCGCACCGGAGCCCAAGGGCACCGAGGTGACCGCTCCCATGGTCGGCGTTTTCTATGCTGCCCCGGCGCCGGGCGACGAGCCGTTTGTGAGCGTGGGCTCCAAGGTCAAGGCCGGTGAGACCCTCTGCATCATCGAGGCCATGAAAGTTCTCAACGAGGTGACGGCAGAGGCGGATGGCGAGGTGCTCGAGATCTGCGTGGCCGACGGCGACCTCGTGGAGTTTGGCAGCTGCCTCATGAGGATTGGATAGGTGATATCCATGAACAAAGAAGAGCTCAAGAAGCTATTACCGCATCGCGAGCCGATGCTTTTGCTCGACGAGGCCGAGCTGGTGGGCGACGAGGCCCACGGCAAGATTACGATTACGGGCGACGAGTACTTTTTGCAGGGGCATTTTCCGGGAAACCCGGTCGTCCCCGGCGTGATTCAGTGCGAGATGCTCGCCCAGAACTGCTGCGTGCTGCTGATGGGCGATGAGGAGGCGCGCGGCGCGACGCCGTTCTATACGAGCCTCGATAAGGTGCGCTTTAAGCGTCCGGTGCGCCCGGGCGACACGGTTGATCTGGTGTGCACCATCACGCGTGCGCGCGGGCCGTTCCGCTTTGCGACGGGTACTGCGAGCGTCAACGGTGAGGTTTGCTGCCGCGCCGATATGTCTTTTGCACTCATGCACGAAAGTTAAGGAAGGCTTCATGTTCGACAAAGTGCTCATCGCCAACCGCGGCGAAGTCGCGGTCCGTGTTATCCGCGCGTGCCGCGATATGGGCATCAAGACCGTCGCCGTTTATTCTACGGCCGATGCGGACGCGCTGCACGTGCAGCTTGCCGACGAGGCGTATTGCATTGGCGGCCCGCGTCTTGCCGAGAGCTACCTCAACGACGATGCTGTGCTCACCTGTGCCGTGAAGTCGGGGGCAAAGGCGATCCATCCCGGCTACGGTTTCTTTTCCGAGAAGGCGAGCTTCGTGCGCGACTGCGACAAGTACGGTCTGGCGTTTGTCGGTCCCTCGGCCGAGGTCATCGACAGCATGGGCGACAAGGACGCCGCGCGTCGAACGGCCGCCGCGGCGGGCGTGCCCATCGTGCCGGGCTGCGATTTGCTCAAAAGTCCCGAGGAGGCAACGGCCGAGGCCGGGCGCATTGGCTGCCCCGTGCTCATCAAGGCGCGTGCGGGTGGAGGCGGCCGCGGTATTCGCAAGGTCGAGCGCGTGGAAGATGCGGCAAAGGCGTTCATCGAGGCACGTGCCGAGGGCGAGGCCGTCTTTGGCGACGGCGAGTGCTACATGGAGAAGTTCGTCGCGCCGGCACACCACGTTGAGGTGCAGATTATGGCCGATAAGCAGGGCCATGTGTTTTCGCTCGGCGAGCGCGAGTGCTCGGTTCAGCGTCGCAATCAAAAGCTGATCGAGGAGAGCCCCGCGCCGTGCCTCGACGGACACGACGACATTCGTGCTCGCATGCACAAGGCAGCGCGTGACTTGGCTCGTGCCGTCGGCTACGAAGGAGCCGGTACCATCGAGTTCCTGTATTCGGACGACGGCAATTTCTACTTTATGGAAATGAACACGCGCTTGCAGGTGGAGCATCCGGTTACGGAGTTTGTGACCGATACCGACTTGGTCAAGTGGCAGCTGCGCGTGGCAGCCGGCCAGCCTCTGCCCTTTGAGCAGGAGGACATGCCGGTTCGCAACCACGCCATGGAGTGCCGCATCAATGCCGAAACGCCGGACTTTCTGCCGTCATGCGGAACGGTCACTGCGTTGCGTGTGCCGGGTGGTCCGCGCGTGCGCTGGGATTCCGCTATGTTTACCGGTGCGAGCGTTCCGCCGTACTACGACTCCATGCTCGGCAAGCTCATCGTGTGCGCGCCCACGCGTGACGGCGCCATTCGCAAGATGCGCTCGGCCCTGGGCGAGCTCGTGATTGAGGGCGTGAGCGAAAACAGCGAGCTTCAGCTCGACGTGCTGGCAAACGACGAGTTCTTGTCGGGCATGTATCACACCGATCTGATGGGGCATCTCTATGCTGATGAATAGAAAAGCGAAGACGGTCAACGTCCTCGAGGGACCGATGACTGAGTCGTGCGCCGAGTTTCCTGCGCGCCACGTGTTTATCAAGTGCCCGGAGTGCCGCCGTGTGATCGATGAGGCACGCCTGCACGACAACCTCGAGGTCTGCCCTCGTTGCGGCAAACACTTTCGCATGAGCGGTCGCGTGCGCATGCGCATGACGGTCGACGAGGGCGCGTTTGAGGAATGGGATGCCAATCTGGCGTCGGAGGATTTCCTCTCGTTTCCCGGCTATGCCGACAAGCTCAAGAGCGTGAGCGAGCGTTCGGGCGAGCGCGATGCCGTCGTGTGCGGTAGGGGTAAAATCTGCGGCTGCGATACCGCGCTCTTCTTTATGGATGCCAACTTTATGATGGGCTCGATGGGCTCCGTGGTGGGCGAGAAGATCTGTCGCACATTTGAGCGTGCGACCGAGCTGGGATTGCCGGTTGTCGGCTTTACCGTTTCGGGCGGCGCGCGCATGCAAGAGGGTGTGACGTCGCTTATGCAGATGGCCAAGATTTCTGCGGCGGTTAGGCGCCACAGCGAGGCGGGCGGTCTGTATATCACGGTGCTCACCGACCCCACGACCGGAGGCGTAACCGCGAGCTTTGCCATGGAGGGCGATATTATCCTGGCCGAGCCCGATGCCCTGACGGCATTTGCCGGCCCGCGCGTGATCGAGCAGAACATGCACAAGCGCCTGCCCAAGGGGTTCCAGCGCTCCGAGTTTTTGCTGGAGCACGGCTTTTGCGATGCCGTTGTCCCGCGTGGCGAGATTGCGCTCACGGTAGGCGAGCTGCTGGCGCTGCACGAAGGGCACGCGCCCGGCCTGGGGGCACCGCATGAGATCGTGCATACGGGTCGCCGCAGCAAAAAGCTGGGACACTTGTTCAAGCGCTCGGCCGCACCAAAAACCGCGCTCGAGATTGTCAAGCAGACCCGCTCGGCAGATCGCGCCACGGCAGGCGAGATGATCTCGCTGGGCCTGGATGGATTTGTGGAGCTGCACGGCGACCGCTACTTTGGCGACGACGCCGCTGTGGTGGCTGGCATTGGCTGGAAAGACGGGCGCTCCGTAACGGTCATCGCCATCGAGCGCGGTACCACGACCAAAGAGCGCATGCGTCGCAACTTTGGCATGGCACATCCCGAGGGTTACCGCAAAGCGCGTCGCCTGATGCGCCAGGCCGAAAAGTTTGGTCGACCGGTTCTGTGTCTGGTCGATACTTCGGGCGCGTTTTGCGGCATCGGTGCCGAGGAGCGCGGCCAGGGTGAGGCGATTGCCCAGAATCTCATGGAGATGAGCGGCCTTAAGACGCCGATTGTCTCGGTGGTGACAGGCGAGGGCGGCTCTGGTGGCGCGCTGGCGCTGTCCGTGGCCGACCGCATCCTGATGCTCTCGAGCTCGGCCTATTCGGTCGTGAGCCCCGAGGCCTGTGCGTCGATCCTGTGGAAGGATACCGAGCGCGCGAATGAGGCCGCCGAGGCGCTTAAGCTCACGGCCCCCGATCTGTTGGCGCTCGGCATCATCGACGGCATTGTTGACGATAGGGGCCTGTCGCATGAGGAGATCGCCGGTGCCGTCATGTCCTCGGCATTTGATGCCTTCGATACGCTTGGGCAGCTCGACGACGCGACTCTCACAAACCTCCGCTACGAAAAGTACCGCGCAATCGGTCGATACCGCACGATGTGACAAAGGGACAGTTCGCATGTCACTTTGGGAAAGGCGTTCCATGTCACAAGTTTCTAACACCTCGTTTACAACGACGGTTTCATCAAACGCCATGGCCGTGGTGGACTATCTGTCCAAAAGCATGATGTCGGCGCTGCCCTTTATTGTCTGCGCGGCGTTGTTCCGCACCGTCGCGGTCATTATGGGCGAAGGCATGCTGGGCCTGTGGTCTGCCGATTCCGAAATCTATCGCCTGTTCTACAGTTGGCTCTATAACGCCGGCTACTACTTTTTGCCCATTTATCTTGGTTGGGCGGCCGCCCGCCAGCTCGGTTGCTCGGAGCAGCTGGGCATGATGCTGGGCGGCGTGTTGATTGCGCCCGATCTGCTTAAGCTCGTCGATGCCGCATCGACGACGGGGGCGTCGATGACTTCCGTGTATGGTCTGCTTCCCGCGCCGGTCAACGATTACACGACGACTGTTATTCCGGTTCTCATCTCGGTGCCCGTGCTATGGCGAGTGGAGTGTTTCTTTCAGCGCGTTATCCCCAAGGCCGTAGCGTTTTCGTTTGTTCCGTTTGCGACCATGCTTGTCATGGTTCCGGTTTCGCTGTGTATCACGGCGCCGGCGGGCAGCTATCTGGGCATGCTGTTGGGACAGCTTATGTTTATGCTTGGCAATTCCGGTGGCATCGTGTCTCTGCTCACGCTCATGGGGCTTGCCGCGGGCTGGGAGTTCCTTAAGATCGCGGGTGTCAGCAACGTTGTCCTATCGCTCGCCTATGCGCAGTTTATGAGTGTGGGAACGGATTCGTGCATCTTGATCGCTGCGACTATGGCGACGTTTGCCGTTTGGGGCATGCCCTTTGGTGCGTCGCTCCGCGTTGCGGATAAGGACGAGAAGGCGCTCATGCTGGGCTATTCTATCTCGGGCGTGCTTGGCGGCGTAAGCGAGCCGGCGCTGTACGGTTGCGGCTTTAAATATGGCAGGTGCCTGACATGCATGGCCATTGGCGGCGCCGTCGGAGGCCTTGTTGCGGCCGTGGGCCACGTTACGGCCTATACCATCGGTATGACGAATGTCCTCATGGTCATTGGCTTTGCCACGGGTGGCATCTCGAACCTGCTGTGGTGCTGCGCTGCCGGCGGTGTGTCATTTGCGGTGTCTGCGGCGCTGAGCTACTGCTTTGGTGTGGTGCCGACGAAGGAGCAGGCGTCAGAAGACGGAGCCGATTCGCCCGAAACCTCTAAGAGCGTGGCCGAGGCAAGCGCATAAATCGATTGACAAGGGGGGGGCAGTCCCGCATGTCACATTCCAAGGCCGCGGCTCGTGTGGGTCGCGGCCTTTTTGTATCTGGAGGACAAAGTGGCTACACTACAATCCGTTTGAGCAATAGATATATAGGTAGTACCGTGGGGGCGGATGCAGATGGTCGAGTGGATTGTTAAGCGCGCGCAGGGCGACCGTGCGCGCGTGGGCACGTTAGCGGGCATGGTGTGTATTGTCGCCAATGTTGCGCTTTGTGCTGCGAAGGGCGCAATTGGTGTGCTGTCGGGATCGGTTTCGATCGTGGCGGATGCCATGAACAACCTGTCCGATGCCAGCTCGAATATTGTGAGCGTGCTGGGCTTTAAGCTGGCGAGCAAGCCTGCCGACCCCGAGCATCCTTACGGCCACGGTCGCTACGAGTATCTCTCGGGTCTGGTCGTGGCGGCACTCGTGCTGCTGATTGGCGTTGAGCTGGTGAAGTCCTCGGTTGAGCGCGTCATCCACCCCGAACCTGTCGAGTTCTCGCTTGTCTTGGTGGCAGTTCTAGTGCTTTCGATGGTTGTTAAGCTGTGGATGGCGGCCCTCAACCAAAAGCTCGGTGACCGCATTGAGTCCGAGACGCTGTATGCGACCGCGCAGGATTCCAAGAACGATGTCCTTGCCACGGGCGCCGTGTTAGCGTGCGCAATTGTTTCGCAGGTGACGCACATCAATCTTGACGCATGGGTCGGCCTTGCCGTTGGCGCCTATATTGGCTGGAGCGGTTTTGAACTCATCCAGGATACGGTGAGCCCGCTTTTGGGCCAGACGCCCGATCCTAAGCTGGTCAAGCACATTCGAGACAAGATCATGAGCTACCCCGGCGTTTTGGGCGTTCACGATTTGATGGTTCACGACTACGGCCCGGGTAGGAAGTTTGCAAGTGCGCATGCCGAGATGGCAGCCGAGGCCTGCCCGCTGGAAAGTCACGACACGCTCGATAACATCGAACAGTCGTTTAGGGACGAAGACGGCATGATTGTCACGCTTCACTACGATCCCATCGTGACCGATGACCCCAAGCTGGCGAGCATGCGCTTGCGCATTCACGCCATGGCCCAGGAGATCGATAGTCGCCTCTCGATTCATGATCTGCGCTGCGTGCCGGGTCCCACGCACACCAACGTGATCTTTGACTGCGTGCGTCCCTCGGATCTGCAGATGAGTGCCGAAGACGTAAAACACGCGCTGGTACAACGGGTCGAATCGGAATATCCCAAGTCGATTGCCAAGATTACGATCGACGAAGACTACGTAGGGCATACCCACGAGTAAGGCTGTGCCGGCAAAGCAGGCTATGCAGAAGGGGAGAGCATGAAGAAGCTGTATCTACTCCGCCACGGTCAGACGGAGTTCAACGTCAAAAAGCTGGTCCAGGGCCGCTGCGATTCACCGCTGACCGACCTGGGCCGCAAACAAGCGGGAATGGCAGCCGCATGGCTCAAGAGCCACGACGTTGTCCCCGACAAAGTGGTCTCCTCCCCTTTGGGCCGAGCCATGGCCACGGCAAGCCTCGTCGCAACCGAGCTCCTCGGCGCAGACGCTGACGTTGAGCCCTGCGAAGGCATTATCGAGCGCTGCTACGGTACCTTCGAAGAAGGTCCCCACGACGCGCTACCCACCGACGTCTGGGATCCGGGCGAGGACTTGGTCCCCTTTGGAGGAGAGGGAAGCAAAGCGTTGCAAGAACGCATGGTAGCTACCCTCACCAATCTCATAAGCACCGAGGATATCGAGACCCTCCTAGCAGTAAGCCACGGCAGCGCCAGCCGCCAATTCATCAAGGCTGCAGCCCCAGAGGGCTTCGAGCTCCCAACAAAACTCCCCAACTGCGCCATCATGATCTTCGATTTCGATGAGGCGCGAGAAGAGGACGATACGCCCCAATGCAAGTTTACCTTGCAGCAAATTGTGGATCCCCAACAAAGTAATTAGCTGAACGAGCAAGGTTTAGCAGACATCAACGTGGCGTTCCCAGTGTGCGGCGG
>CABUTR010000048.1 GCA_902494555.1 uncultured Collinsella sp. | reverse complement strand
TTATCATCGAAGATGGCAATATCGCGTACTCCCCCATCGCCACGACGACGGCCGCATGGCCAGCAAAGGAGGTCGGCGCCATGAGGGTGGCAACGACGTACGACAACGGCAACATCTTTATGCACTTTGGCCGTAGCGAGCAGTTCAAGATCTACGACATCCAGGATGGCAAGGTGCTCAACGAACAGGTCGTGGGCACCGGCGGCACCGGTCACGGCGCATTGGCGGGCCTGCTTGCCAACGGCGGCGTCGACACGCTCATCTGCGGCGGTATCGGCGGCGGCGCCATCAACGCGCTCACCCAGGCCGGCATCACGGTCTACGCGGGCGCCCAGGGCAGCTGCGACGCCTGCGTCGAGGCCCTTATCGCGGGCACGCTCGCGCAGACCGGCGAGGCCACCTGCGACTGCCACGGTCACGACCACGAGCACGCCCATGAGCATGGCGAGTCCTGCGGCTGCCACGGCCATCACGAGCACAAGGGCCACGAGGGTTGCGGCTGCCACTAGCGGCAAATACCCTGCCGCCAGCACGCTCCCACGCGTACAACAACCTGCAAACGAACGGCGAAGGCCGCCTGGAGTACCATCCAGGCGGCCTTCGCCATACACGACTTAACCAGTCGCTACTTCTTATTACGCATCTGCGCTTCCATCTGGCGCAGCAGGTCCATATCGGACTTGGGGCCGCCCATTCCCAGGCCGCCCATGCCGCCCAGACCCATGGCATCCAGACCGGGAATATTGGGCATGCGCATCTTTTTGCCCTTCTTACCCTTCTTGCCCTTCTTGCCGCCGGCCTGCGCCTGATTGGCCATCGTGCGCATGCGGCCCATCATCTTGTTCATCTCGCCCCACTGCTTCATAAGGCTGTTGACCTCGGTGGGAGTCACGCCGGCGCCCTTGGCGATGCGGGCACGGCGCTGGCCGTTGATGATGGAGGGGCGCAGGCGCTCCTCCTTGGTCATCGACATGATGATGGCCTCGTTCTTATCGAAGATGCCCTCGTCCAGATTGCCGCCCATCTGGTTGAGCGCACGCTGGCCACCGGGGAGCATGCCCAGGATGCCCTTCATACCGCCCATCTTCTTGACGGCCTTCATCTGGTCGAGCATGTCGTTCATGGTGAAGCCCTCGCGCAGCATGCGCTCGGCAGCCTCGAGCTGCTCGGCATCGGCGGCCTCCTGGGCCTTCTCGATGATGCCGACGACGTCGCCCATGCCCAAGATTCGCTTGGCCATACGATCGGGATAGAACGGCTCCAGCGAATCGGGTTTCTCGCCCATGCTCACGAACTTGATGGGCTTACCGGTCACCTGGCGCACGGAAAGCGCGCCACCGCCACGGGCATCGCCGTCGAGCTTGGAGATGATCACGCCGTCAAAGTCGGTTCGCTCGGCAAAGGTCGAGACGACGTTGACGATATCCTGGCCGGTCATGGCATCGACGACCATCAGCACCTGATCGGGCTTGACGGCCTTCTTGATGTCCACGGCTTCCTGCATCATCTGTTCGTCGATCTGCAGACGACCGGCGGTATCGACGATGACCACGTCGCGCAGGTGGTCGACGGCCTCCTGAATGGCGCCCTTGGCGATGTCGACCGGGTGTGCACCGTCGCCGCGGAAGACCGGTACGCCGATCTCTCCGCCAAGCGTGGCCAGCTGGTCGGCAGCGGCGGGACGGTAGACGTCGCACGCGGCGAGCAGCGGCGAGCGGCCCTGCTTCTTGAGCAGGTAGGCAAGCTTTACGGCCGCCGTGGTCTTACCGGAGCCCTGCAGGCCCACGAGCATGATGACATTGGGAATGCGGTTGCAAAAGACGAGCTTGCTCTCGGTGGAGCCGAGCATCTCGGTGAGCTCGTCGAGCACGATCTTGACGACATTTTGTGCCGGCGACAGCGACTCCATGACCTCGGCGGTCATGCAGCGCTCCTTGGTCTTGGCGACAAACTCCTTGACGACCTTAAAGTTGACGTCGGCCTCGAGCAGCGCCATGCGGATGTCGCGCATGGCCGAGGTGATATCGGCCTCGGTCAGCTTGCCCTTGCCGCGCAGGCGGTCAAATGTGTCGTTGAGGCGATCGCTCAGGGAATCAAACACTAGTCACTCCTTAATTGGACTCGCCCACCAGGGCGCGGCAGAAATCTTTGGCATTGAACTCCTGCAGGTCATCGACCTGCTCGCCCACGCCCACGCGCAGGATCGGGAGCTTGAGCTTCTCGGCCACGGCCATGGCGATACCGCCCTTTGCCGTGCCGTCGAGCTTCGTCATGATAATACCGTCCAGGCCCAGCGCCTCGTTAAACTCGAGCGCCTGGTTCAGACCGTTTTGGCCTGTCGCGGCATCGATTACGAGGACGACCGAGACGGGCATGGGGCCGGCGGCCATATTGGCGGCGCGCTTACGCGTCACGTTGACCACCTTGGCGAGCTCGCGCATGAGCTCGGGGCTCGTGTGCAGACGGCCGGCGGTATCGATGAGCACCAGGTCGCTGCCGCGCTTATCGGCCTCGTCAAGTACGTCATAGCACACGCTCGCCGGATCGGAGCCGCGGTCACGCTTGATAACCGGTACGCCGGCGCGCTGGCCCCACACATCGAGCTGCTCGATGGCGGCGGCACGGAAGGTGTCGGCCGAACCGATCACCACGTTCTTGCCGCGGGCGGCCATGGCGCTCGCAATCTTGCCGACCGTGGTGGTCTTGCCGGCACCGTTAATGCCTACAAACAGCACGCAGCTCGGCGTGTCGGAGAACGGATCGCGCTCGATGGGCACAAAGTGCTGCTCGAGCTGCTCGGCCAGGGCACGGCGAAGCTGCGGGGCGGTCTTGAGGTTTTTCTTGGCGGCCGTCTCGCGCAGGTCATCGGAGACCTGAATGGCGACCTCGGCACCCATGTCACCCATAACGAGGGTATCCTCAAGGTCCTCCCAAAAGTCCTCGTCGACCTCGCCGCCAAAGTAGAAGACCTCGTTGAGGGCCTCGCGGCTGCGCTCAAGTCCGCGCGAGAGAGCGTCAAAGAATCCCATTATGCATTCACGACCTTTCCGGTTTCGCGATCGAGTTTTTGCGAGACGACGCGACTGACGCCGTTGGCTTGCATCGAGACGCCATAGAGAACATCAGCGTCCTCCATAGTACGGCGCTGATGCGAAATGACCAAGAGCTGCGTATCGGAACGCAGCACATCGAGGGCGCCAATGAGCTTGGACAGGTTGGCGTCATCAAGCGCCGCCTCGACCTCGTCTAGCACATAGAACGGTACCGTGCGCGTGCGGTACACGGCAAAGAGCAGGGCGAGCGCCGTCAGACTCTTCTCGCCGCCCGACATGAGCATCATCTTGGTGATGCGCTTGCCGCGCGGCTGCGCCACGACCTCGATACCCGTCTCGGCCGGATGCTCGGGATCGGTCATCTCCAGATGAGCCTGACCACCCGGGAACAGCATGGCGAAGATCTCGCGGAAGTTCGCATCGACCTTCTCAAAGGTCACCAGGAAGGCCTTACGCATCTTGCGGTCGATGGCTACGGTGATCTTGGTGAGCGCCTTGCGCGCGCTCTCCAGATCGGCCAGCTGCTCCTCGATGTAATCGGCGCGACGCTTGAGCTGCTCGTACTCCTCCATGGCAACTTGGTTAACGGGACCGAGGTTGTTGATCTGGCGCACAAGCTGGTTGAGCTCGCGCTCGGCGGCATCGCGGTCGGTGGGCGCCGGAAGCATGAGCGCTTCCTCGAGTACCGTGGTGCCATCGGCGGTAATGGCCTTAATGGCGGCCTCTACCTGCACCTCAAGCTTGCCGCGCGCGACCTTGAACTCGTTTTGCGTGGCGGTGGCGGTATCGACCCGCTCCTTAGCGCGGGCAACCTCTGCCTTGGCATCCTCGATGGTCTTCTTGAGCGAAGCGGAGTCCGCCTCCTCCAGAGAGGCCTGGTCACGCAGACGTGCGGCCCAATCTGACGCGCGCTCCAACAGGGCCGAATAGCGCTCGTGCATGGGATCGACGCGCAGGCGCAGCAGCTCGAGCGAGCGCGAAGCCTGACGTGTTCCGCGGATACGACGGTCGATACCCTCAAGACGATGCTCCAGGTCGGGCACGCGGCCCTTCAGCGAACGCAGACGCTCGCTCGTCTGGGCCAGGCGAACCTTGGCATCGGCGAGCTTGCCGGCGGCCTCGGAATCGTCACGGCGAACGCGGTCGAGTTCGTCGTTGGCCTCGGCAATCTGAAGGCCCAGGTCGCTTGCCTGCGCTCGCGCCTCGTCCCGCGAACGGGTGAGCTCGTCCACGCGCGGGCGCGCAGCGCGAACGGCCTCGGCAGCCTGCTCGCGGCGCTTGGAAATACGCACGCGCTCGACCTCGGCATTGTTGGCGCTTTGCTCCAGGCGGCCGATCTCGGAGAGCAGCGAACGGCGCTCGCCCTCAAGACGAGCGATCTCGCCGGCGGCATCGCCCTCAGCGGCACGCGCCTCTTCGACGGCCGCATTGGCCTCGACGACCTGATCCGACACATGCTCAAACACAGCAGCCAGATCGGGCTCCAGGCCCTCCAGCTCGCGAATGCGACGCTTGCGCTCCAAAGCACCCGACGCCTCGCCGGCGTCGAGCCCCACACGCACCAGGCCGCCGCAGGCGACGCGGGCGCCATCGGGGGTCACGTAAGTCACGCCGTCAACGACCGGCGCCGACAACGCGGCAGCAAGATCGTCCACGACGTAATAACCGCCGAGCAGCGCCTCGACGACGGGACCGTAGCCCGCACGCACGGACAGACGATCGACCAGGCGGGAACCGGCAGCGCCCTTAGCGGCAGCAGAGGCGCTCACGCCGCGCGCCATCAGCAGTGCCTCGCCCGAGGCCTTCTTTTGGTCCAGAGCTGCGCGACCGGCACGCTCAAGCGTGGCGGCGTCATCAAACAAAAGAGCATCGATATCGCCGGCAAGCAGCTGCTCGACCAGGCCCTCGAGCTCACGAGGGGCCTCGAGCACGTCGCCCAGACGACCCGAGACATCATCGCCCAGCGCACCCATCAGACGGCTCACCAGCGGCGAGCTGTCAGCCATGCGGGCATCGAGCTTCTTTTGGCTGGCAAGCTCCGAGCGCACCTCGGACAGCTTGTTGCGCGCCTCGCTCTCGCGATTACGCAAGTCCTTAAGGGCTGCACGGGCGACCTCGATAGCCTCGCGCGCATCAATCTGGGCTTGACGGGCCTGATCGAGTGCACCGTCGAGCTCCTCGGCGCGGTCGCGACGGCTCTCGAGCGAGGCCGTGACTTCCTCAAGCTGCTCGTCGATCTGCTCTAGGCGCGAGGCGTACATGTTGTCCTCGACCTCGGCGTTGCTCAGCGAGTCCTTCACCTTGGCGAGTTCGAGCGCCGCGTTATCGGCCCCACGCTGCACATCGCGTTGCTCACGCGTAAGCTGCGAAATCTGATTGTCGAGAGCCACGCGTCGCTCGTGGAGCTCAGCGGCGGCAGGACCAGCGGCGTCAACGTCCTCCTGGGCCTGCATGTGCGCACCGGTCACTTCCTCAAGCTGCGCACGCGCGTCCTCGAGCTCCTCGACCACGCGACGACGCTGATGCTCGGAGCTCGAGATCTGGCCACGCATGTCGGACAGGCGCGACACCATGTTGTGGCCCTTTTCCTCGAGCAGGCGCATATCGGAGTTAATGCGGCCGACCACGTCTTGCATATGGCGGCGCTGCTCGCCCAGGTCGCCCACAAACAGGCCCTTTTCCTCAAGCATGACCTGGAGCTTCTCGAGCTCGCGCTCCTTTTCGCCCATGCGGTACTGCGCAAGCTCCAGCTCGGCGGCGCCTTCCATGGAGCGGCTCTCCAGGTCGTTCCACTGCGATTGCAGCGAACGCAGCTCGTCGACGGCCAGCATCTGCGTAAGCTCGTTCGCGCGCGAGGACAGCTCTTTGTACTTGCGCGCACGATCGACCTGACGCTCCAGCGGTCGCAGCTGACGGGCAATTTCCTTATTGATGTCGCGGGCACGCGTCAGATGCTCGTCCATCGACTTAATCTTTTTGAGCGCACGCTCCTTGCGGCGCTTGTGCTTGGAGATGCCGGCGGCCTCCTCGATGAGGGCACGGCGCTCCTCGGGGCGGCTCTGCAAAATGGCATCGAGCTTGCCCTGGCTGATGATGGAATGCGTATCCTTGCCCAGGCCCGAATCGTGCAGGATGTCCTGAATGTCCATCAGGCGGCACGGACTCGAGTTGATGAGGTACTCGCTTTCGCCCGAGCGATACATGCGACGGGTGATGGCGACCTCGTCAAAATCGACGGGCAGCATATGGTCCGAGTTATCGAGCACCAGCGTGACCTCGGCGACACCCACCGGCTTGCGTGCCGACGAGCCCGAGAAGATGACGTCCTCCATCGCCTGGCCGCGCAGCTGCTTGGCGCTCTGCTCGCCCAGGACCCACAGGATGGAGTCGGAGATGTTCGATTTTCCCGAGCCGTTGGGACCGACGATGACGGTCAGACCCGGCTCAAATGACATATGGGCGCGGTCGGCAAACGACTTGAACCCTTTGAGCGTGAGGGACTTGAGATACACGGTTCCTCGCTTAAACAGGCTTCTTGTTGAGAATCACGCCGTTGGTGGTGTAGCCCATGCGGTCGAGTGCCTCGAGCGCAGCGGCTCCCTCGGCCTCCTTCTTGGAGGAACCGGTGCCGCGGCCCTGGCGAATACCGTCGATGAGCACCACAGCGGTAAAGGTGGGCGCATGCGCGGGGCCCTCGGAGCCGACCAGCTTATACGCGGGAGGCTCGTGGCCGTCTGCCTGCACGCACTCCTGCAAGAACGACTTGGGGTTCGCGGGGTGCTCGGCACGCTCGGAGGCCAGGTGCGGCTTGAGCGTACGATGGATAAAGTCCGCCGCAACATCCCAGCCGGCGTCCAGGTACAGCGCGCCCACGAGCGACTCGTAGACGTTCTCGAGCGCCGAGTGCAGGCCGCGCGCACCGGTACCGGTCTCGGAGGCACCAAAGATAATGATGTCGTCGATGCCCAGCTCATGCGACACCTCGGACAGCGTAGCGCCCGAGACAAGCGACACCTTCAGGCGCGTGAGCTTGCCCTCGTCAAACTCCGGATAGGACTCAAAGAGCGAACGGGCGACCACGGCGCCCAAAATGGAATCACCCAAGAACTCAAGGCGCTCGTAGCTTGCCGAGACTGGCTGGCCTTCGACGGCCGAAGGATGCGTAAGGGCCGCGCGCAGCAGCACCTTGTCATTGAACTCGTGGCCCAGAATCTCCTGGGCGCGCGTAAGTCGTTCGGATAAAGCCAAGACCTAAGCCTCCCTGGCGTTTTCGATCGCGTCGACGGCGTCGGCGACAGAGTTGAGCGAGAGCAAGGTCTCATCATCGATCTCGAGATTGAACTCGTCCTCGATAGCCGTAACCAGCTGCAGGCGCTCGAGCGAGTTGGCATCGAGGTCGTCAAAGGTGGTCTCATCGCTAATTTCGGCAACATCGACGCCCAGAACGTCAGCAGCGACCTCGGCGATCTTGTCGAAGATTTCGGAGCGGTCCATAGCGCTTCCTCTCATAGTGCATGAATACCAAAAGATTGGCACCGCGCGGGCGGCACCAAGACACGGTTTTGATTCTACCCCACGACGTGCGCCGCGAGGCACATAACAGCGCTCTAACTCGCTCTTACAAAACGATGCCGTCCATGGAGTTGGCGACGTTCTCGACCAGCCCCGCGCGCACGGCTTCGGCCGCCGCGAGCGTACCGTTTTTAACAGCCTCGACCGAGGTGGCGCCATGGCCGATCAGGACCACGCCACGCAGGCCCAAAAGAATCGCGCCGCCCTTGGCATCACCAGAGAGCTTGGCCTTAATCTCGCGCATCTGCTTTTTAATGAGCAAAGCGGCGATCTTTGTGCCGAGCGAGGCCATAAAGGCGCCCTTGAGCTCCTGTAGCAAAAACTTGGCAGCGCCCTCGGTAGCCTTGAGAGCGATATTACCCGACATGCCGTCGGCAACAACGACATCGAAATTGCCCGAGGTGAGGTCGGTGCCTTCGCAGTTGCCCACAAAGCCGGGAACGGCGGCTTTCATGGCCGGGAAGCAGGCCTTGGTAAAGTTGGAACCCTTCTCGTCCTCGGTGCCGTTGGCAAGCAGGCCCACGCGAGGATGCTCGATGCCCAGGACAACGCGGGCATAGGCGCTACCCATCTGGGCAAAACGCACCATGTCGTCGACCTCGACATCGGGGTTGGCGCCCATATCGCACAGCACCGTCAGACCGCCGGCACGATTGGGCAGCGCATTGGTCAGGCACGGACGCACCGGCTGCTTCTTGCCTTCGGCCATATATCTAAACGGCGTCACGTAGGCAGTAGCAGCGGCGGTCATGGCACCGGTCGAGCCGGCGGAGAAGAACGCGTCCGCATTTCCCTTCTTGATGGCGCGGCACGACAGCACGATCGAAGACTTGCGCTTGGTCATCACGGCGCGAATGGGATCGTCTTCCATGGCGATAACGTCGGGTGCCTCAAGGGCCTCAACACGTGCATGGGAAGCAGCAAAGGGATTGACGATTTCGGCGGGGCCAGCTGCCAAGACCTCGATATCGGGATCGGCGGCAAGTGCAGCCTCGATACCATCGAGAACAACCTGAGGTTTCTCGTCTCCACCCACAACGTCTACACAAACGCGAACGTTACTCATATACATGCTCCTTATACAAAAATGGCCGACTCATTGAGCCGGCCATTGTGGTTCCATTTGGAACGGCATCGCATCCAGAGTATACCGTTACTCGGTAACGATAACCTCGCGGTCCTTGTAGAAACCGCAGCTGGGGCACACGTGGTGCGGAAGCTTGACAGCGCCGCAACGGGGGCACGTGGACTGAGCCGCAGCCGAGATCTTCATGTTGGCGGAACGACGGGTGTGAGTGCGGATACGACCCTGCTTTTGTTTAGGTACGGGCATAGTGACCTTCCTTATGAACTATCCAGTGTGGCGATTACGCGCAAGTAGCGATACTACCACAGTTTTACTCATCGAGCTTGAGATTCTTCAATGCTGCAAATGGATTTTCCGTGGCAGCGGCCCATTCCGCCTCTGCCTGGGCGGCGCAATCGCATTGCTCGACGTTGAGATTGCAACCGCATGTGGGGCACAGACCACGGCAATCGGGCTTGCAGAGCACTACAAACGGCGTGTCCATAACGACCGCGTCATTGATGGGCTCACCCAAATCGACTAGACGGTCCTCACCCAGGAGCTCGTAGCCGTCCTCGTAGGCCTCGGGATCTTCGGGCTCCTCAAAGAGGTAGAACTCCTCGATCTCGCCGGCGATATCAAACGAGGCGGGCTCCAGGCAACGGTCGCACTCGCCGGTGGCGTGCGCGCGGACCATGCCCGTGAGCAAGACACCGGTACCGGCATTGGTAAAGACAACGTCGTAGTCGATGCCGTCCTGAAGCTGGTACTCCTTCTCGCCCACCGTGTAGGTGGCGACATCGACCTTACCGGTCAGCGGAT
>CABUTR010000047.1 GCA_902494555.1 uncultured Collinsella sp. | reverse complement strand
GCCCCGTCAAGCCGTGACCGGAATCGGTGAAAAAGCGTTAGCGCAACCGGTGAAACCGCCTTTGCGCGAACGGTGCGCCTGTTTAGCGAAACTGGTGAAAAATAGATTGACGCTAACAGCCGCGAGCATGCAGCGCACCCCGTCGACCCACCCGTCCTGGCTCTTGGGGGTCCCGAGCCTTGAGCCGGACATCGCCGCGCGGGCGGCCCTCTCCGCGTCCGCCTCGTCGCACTTCCCCTGCCCCGGGCGCCTCCTCTGCATCCTCGCCGGGGAGAGCGCCTCGCGCACGGGCATCCCCAGCGACGCGAGGTGCCTGGTGAGGCCCGCCCCGTAGGACGACGTCCCCTCCATCGCGACGCAGGCCGGCTCCCCGGCCGCCGCGATCGCCCCGGCGAGCGCCTCGTATCCCGCCGCGTCGGCGGGGAACCGGCGGGACAGGACCTTGCGGCCCCTCCAGTCGAGGACGCACAGCCAGTGCGAGTCGGCGTGGGTGTCGACCCCGCAGAAGACCGGCCCGCGGGCGCCGGGTGTCGATTCGGTTCTCATGTCTCGCTCCGTTCTTTCCGTGCTCGCCTGGACCGGGCAGACGGCACACTGACGGGGCGCGATAGAATGCGGTTGTTCGGGTCCGCGGTATCGCTCCATGCTCCTATTAGGTCATGCGGCGGTCTCGGCTCGCCGCGGCCCGCGCGGGACATGTCAGGAAACGAGGGCAGCCCTGTGGGCGCCAACGGAATGTGGGGTCACCGCGCGGTCCGCATCTGATGGTGTCGACGTCAATGGTATACGGGTGCACCATCGACGTCTTCAATACAGAAAATATCAGTGCGGAATGTTTTGGGAGGTAGCCCAAACAGCCCCGGCGGGGGTCCTGTGTAGTCACCCTTTAGGCGGAACTCTCCTAATTATTTGGATGAGTCGTTTACTTACTTGTACTGTTACCGTCTTCCCGCTCTTGTTGGGGTATGCTTTGTTCGTATGTAAACGTATGACATGTTGATGGGGGAGGGTGCTATGGCTCGCGAGAGTGCTCGTTCTAAGGATACGGCTAAGCCTGGCATCAAGGAAGTTGCGGCGGTGGCGGGGGTTTCGCCTACTACGGTATCTCGTGTGCTTAATAATCGTGGCTATATTAGCCAAGAGACCCGCGATAAGGTCCATGCCGCGATGAAGCGCATCAACTATACGCCCAACGATATCGCTCGTGCCATGCTCAACGGTCGCCTGAATCTTATCGGTATGATCGTCCCCTATGTCAGCAGTCCGTTTCATGCCCAAGTGGTTCAAGTCATTGAGCATACCCTGGCCGAAAACGGTTTTAAGATGCTGCTGTGCAATAGCGCCAATCGACCCGAGCTTGAGCGCTCTTATATCGACATGCTTCGACGCAATATGGTTGATGGCGTCATCGTCAACTCGCTTAATATCGGTGCCGAGGCGTATGCCGAGATGGGCTTGAGTCTGGTTGGTATCGACTGCGACCTTGGCGAGGCCTCTGTTCAGATTGCGAGCGACAGCTATGGCATCGGCGAACTTGCTACGCGTCGTCTTATCGATGACGGGTGTTCGCGCATCTTGTGCCTGCGCAACAATAGCCGCATGCGCATGCCTGCCAATAAGCGTACCGATGCCTACCACGATGTTGTGGAGCAGGCCGGTTTGCCCGCGCTTGTCCGTGAGGTCGAGTTCGTTAAGTCCGATGACGAAAAGAGTGCGGTCGTTGCGAAGATCCTCGATGAGAACCCCGATATTGACGGCATCTTTGCGGGAGACGACACGATGGCGGCTATCTGTCTTAACGTGATGAAGCAGCGCGGCTTGAGCGCTCCGGACGATATTAAGGTCGTGGGCGCGGATGGCGCCCGCCGCACTATGACGTTTATGCCTGACTTAACAACCGTTCGTCAAGATATCGATCGCATCGGAGAGCTCGCGGCGCAATCCATCATCGCTCTTGTTAACGGTGAAAAGCCCGAATCGAATACCAAGCTCCCCGTTGAACTCATTGAGGGCAAAACCGCGTAGTTCATCCCGTGCCAAAAGAATTCCTCAAACGCCTCTGATGACCGTTCGCCGGCATATGTCAACCGTTTGCCGACGACTGGAACTGCGGAAAGACGTATTGGTGTGAAAACGTTTGACATATGAAAACGATTGACATATCTTGCAGTTGTACCGAGTTAGTATCACGTGGGAAGGAAGTCTCGGATGCACAAGGTGTATTACCAGCCTGAGGGAATTTGGGTGGGCGACATCATGCCGTACGGCGAGGACGGCACGTTCTATCTCTATCATCAGCGTGACACGCGAAACCCCGGACCTTTCGGAGAGCCGTTTGGCTGGGCACTCGCGACAACCAAGGACTTCGTCAATTACAAAGACTTTGGCGAGAGCCTTGAGCGTGGCGGCGACGAGGAAGTCGACCAGTATGTTTATGCCGGCACGGTGTTTAAGGTGGGCGACAAGTACCATGCGCTCTACACTGGTTGCAATCGCGATAAGGTCAAGGCACGCTTGATGAAGCAGGTTCTTCTTCACGCAACGAGTGACGACGCCGTCAAGTGGGAGAAGAACATCGCCGAGACGCTGCTTCCGCCCCAGGAGGGTTACGATGACCGCAACTGGCGCGATCCCTTTGTGCTTTGGGATGAGGAGAACGAAGAGTACATGCTCATCCTCGGCACGCGCGTGGGCGAGGACAAGCGTCTGATGACCGGGCGTCTGGTCAAGTTCACCTCCAAGGACCTGGATACCTGGGAGTTCCAGGGCGACTGGTGGAATCCGGGCCTTTACACCATGTTCGAGATGCCTGATCTCTTTAAGATGGGCGACTGGTGGTATCTGGTGTTCTCCGAGTACAGTGATGGCAACAAGACCCGTTACCGCATGTCTCGCTCCATCAACGGTCCTTGGATCACTCCTGCTGACGATTCATTCGATGGCCGCGCGTACTATGCCGCGCGTACCGCATTTGATGGCGAGCGCCGCGTTCTCTTTGGTTGGGTTCCTACGCGTGACGAGGGTGGCGATCCCAGCTCTTACCTGTGGGGTGGCACCTTTATGCCTCTCGAGATCGTTCAGCGTGCCGACGGAACGCTCGGCACCAAGCTCCCTGACAGCATGCTTGGCGCCTTTGGCGAGGCTAAGGCAGTCGAGGCCTTTGAGCTTTCCTGCGAGTCGGGCAAGGTCGAGCAGGTGCTCGCCGCGGATGCCGGTTCCACCTATATGCTCGATGCCGACATCGAGCTCGCCGGAGACGCTGCCGGCTTCTCGGTGAAGCTTGCCGAGGACGCCGAGTCCGGTCTTGCCTATGAGTTCCGCGCCAACCTGCGTGAGGGCAAGCTCGAGTTTACGGCGGCCCCCCAGTATCCGTGGTTCCAGGTCAACAACATGGGCCTCGAGCGTCCGTTGTTCTTTAAGGGCGAGGGCACTCATCATGTGCGCCTGGTCGTTGACGACGATATCGCGACCATCTTTGTCGATGATGTTGCGCTCAACGCTCGCTTCTGCAATAAGCAGGGCCAGGGTGTGGCACTGACGGTCACCGACGGTACGCTCAAGTGCGCAAATGCAACGATCGCGTCTCTGTAATGGCATCAAAACGTTTTTGATTTCGTAAGGGAATGGAGAGGAACATGGACTACAAAGTAGTGTCTCAGCAAGTCGTCGATAACGTCGGCGGTCTGGAGAACATCGAGGGCGCCACGCATTGCGTTACGCGTCTGCGTCTGGTGCTCAAGGATACGAGCAAGTACAACAAGGCCGAGCTCGAGAACATCGATGGCGTCAAGGGCGTGCTGTACAACAGCGGCCAGCTCATGATCATCTTCGGTACCGGTACCGTCAACAAGGTCTACGATGAGTTTATGGCTCTGACGGGCGTTAAGGAGATCAGCGCTTCCGAGGTCAAGGGCGCCGAGGCGGACAAGAAGGGCAAGTTCTTCTCGGTCCTCAAGGTATTCTCGGATATCTTTATCCCCATCATTCCCGCTTTCGTCGGCGCTGCTATCATCATCGGCCTTAAGTCGCTGATCGTTGCCAACGGCCTCTTTGGCATGGAGGGCAGCCTTGCCGACCACAGCGAGTTCCTCAAGAACCTCGCAAGCTTCTTTGCCATTATCGCCACCACGTTTGACTACCTGCCTGTCCTGGTTATGTACAGCGCGGTGAAGCGTTTTGGCGGTAACCCGATTCTGGGCATCCTCGTCGGTATCGTCATGGTTCACCCGAGCCTTATGAACCGCAACACGTTCGTTATGGATCCGACGGGTGCTGAGTACTGGAACTTTGGTCCGCTCTCCATTCCCATGGTTGCTTTCCAGGGCGGCGTGTTCCCTGCAATCCTGACTGCCTGGTTTATGGCCAAGGTCGAAAAGATTGCCCAGAAGTACATCCCCGAGGTCGTTTCGTTCGTCTTTGTCCCGACCGTTACCCTGATTCTTGCTAACGTCGCCCTGTTCACCGTGTTCGGCCCGCTCGGCAACCTGATCGGCGACGTCCTCGCCGGTGTAATCGATATCCTGTACAACAGGATGGGCGTCTTCGGTGCCTTTGTCTTTGCCGCATTCCTGCAGCCGCTCGTCGTTACCGGTACGCATCAGTTCATCCAGGGTATCGAGGCAAACCTCGTCGCCACGACTGGCTTCAACTACATCCAGGCCATCTGGTCGGTTTCCATCATCGCCCAGGGCGGCGGCGCCATCGGCATGTACCTCATTCACAAGAAGCATTCCAAAGAGCGCAACATCTGCATGTCGTCCTTTATCCCGACGCTGGTCGGTATCTCCGAGCCCGCAATCTTTGCTGCAAACATGCGCTACTCGATCATCCCGTTCATCTGCGCTTGCATCGGTGCAGGCTGCGGCGGTGCCTTCGTGAAGCTCTTTGAGGTGCGCGCCATCGGTCAGGGTCTGACCGGCGTGCTTGGCCTGCTCATCGTCACGCCCGAGACGCTCGTGTGGTATGTGGCTGGCAATCTCATCGCCTTTATCGTGCCGATCGTCTTGATCTTTGCCTACAACAAGGCAAAGGGCGTGCCGACCACTGATGAAGAGGGCGCTGGTGCTGGCTTCGATGTCAGCTTCTAGTTGAGCCGTTCAGCGTAATCTGAGGATAAGTCCATTTGGGGAAGGGCGTTCGGCTCGTGTGAGTCGAGCGTCCTTCCCCATAGACGAGAAAGTCAACGGCGATGTTTAATCAAAAAAATAAGGTGACACGCGCGGACTATGAGCAGTGGCGTGCCGGACAGGATGAGACGGCGGGTCGCATCGCGTCCGACCCCGATAGGCTCCTGTTCCATGTGGAGCCTGAGCTTGGCTGGCTCAACGACCCCAACGGTTTGGTGCAGATCGGTGATACGTATCACATCTATCACCAATACGATCCATTCGATGCTGCGCATGGCGGTCCAGTGCTTTGGAATCATCTGACAACAAAGGATTTTGTGACGTACGAGAATCGCGGCCCTGTGCTGTTCCCCGATTCCGATTTGGATTCGAGCGGAGCGTATTCTGGTTCTGCCTTTGTACACGACGGCAAGATTCACTACTTCTATACCGGCAACGTCAAGCATTTTGACCGCGATGATTACGACTACGTGTTGACGGGCCGTGAGCAAAACCAGATTCATGTGGTTGCCGAGAACCCCGACGAATTGGGCGAGAAGCGCATAACTGTTGGGCCGGTCGATTACCCCGACGATATCGGTACGCACGTGCGTGATCCCAAAATCCTTGAACACGATGGTATCTACTACATGGTTCTGGGCGCTCGTACGAAAGACGACCGCGGCTGCGTGCTTGTCTATACCTCGAGCGATCTAGAGGACTGGAGCTATGCGACGCGCATTGAGTTGGGCGAGAAGTTTGGCTTTATGTGGGAGTGCCCCGATCTGTTTGAGCTCGATGGTGAGCTTATTCTCGTTTGCTGTCCGCAGGGTGTGTCCGCCGATGGATGGCGTTACCGCAATCCGCACCAGTGCGTGTGGTTTCCCATCGAGGCCGATTGGGAGGCGCCGAGTTTTAAGATCGCCGGGCAGGGCATGCCCCCGATGGTCGATGCCGGCTTTGATTTCTACGCACCGCAGTCTTTTGAGGATGCTGCGGGTCGGCGTTTGATGATCGGGTGGTCGGGTTGCCCCGATGCGACGGCAAAAAGCCCGACGGTGGCACGCGGGTGGCAGTGCGCGTTGACGGTGCCGAGAGAACTGAGCATGCGCGATGGTAAGCTCTGTCAGCAGCCGGTGCACGAGATTGAGAGGATGCGCGGCGACTGCGTTTGCGCGACAGGCGGTGAAACCGTTGAGGAGCCGGGCCGCCTGTTTGATCTTGTGGTTTCCTGTGAGGGCGCCCAGGTGATCGAGCTCGAAATCCGCAAGGGTGTCTTTGTGCGCTATGCAGACGGGATGCTTACCCTCGACATGGGTGACGAAGGCTATGGGCGCGACCAGAGGTCGATCGAGCTCAGCGAGCTTCGCGACCTGCGCGTGCTTTCGGACACTACGATGGTCGAGATTTTTGCAAATGGCGGCGAGGCAGCACTTACGAGCCGGACCTATTCGCCGGCGGTTCCGGCGATGGAGCTGCACGCCGAGGGTGCGGTATCGATGAATTTCTACCGCCTCGTGCATTAACCGTGCATGGAGTACGATTGGACTTGCTGGGCGGAATGTGTCGCAGTTACCGCGGCCAGCTACCGTTTATCGCGTATAGCGACCGTTTGCGGAATAAGTAACACTCCTTAATAAACCGTGTAGAATCTCAGGATGCACGGAGTTTTCCAGGGAGACGCTGTCCTTTGTTGTGTGCAAGGGGCGGCGTCTCTTTGGCGCTTGGACGCTGTTGTGCAACAGTGCGGCGGCGCGTGCCATGTATTGAAAAGCCAATGTTGAGATGGGTCGTGATAAGAATGGGCAAATACGTAATCGTGGTTGAATCTGGTTCGGATGTGACGCCGGAGCTCTGCGAGCGCTACGGCATCGTGCGCGTGCCCATGCATGTCACGATTGGTGACGAGACCGTCGAGGACGGCTCGATCGATCCGCTTGAGATTTACTCGCGCTGCAACGAGTTTGGTGTGATGCCCAAGACCAGCGGCTGTGCGCCGGCAGATTTTGCGCACGTATATGACCGTATCCATGCCGAGCAGCCCGATGCGACCATTCTGCATCTTGCGTACTCCGAGGCCACGACCTGCTCGCATCAATCATCGAAGATCGCCGCCAAGGGTCGCGACTACGTCTACTCCATGGACACGCGCTTTGTCTCGGTGGGGCAGTCGCTCGTTGTCGTCGAGACCGCCAAATACATCGAGACTCACCCCAATGCCACCGTCGACGAGATCTTCGCCTTCGCGAACTCCGTCATGGACCGCGTGCTGCTGGGCTTTGTTCCTACGGACCTTGCCTTCCTTAAGGCGGGCGGTCGCTTGTCCAACGTCGCGTTCCTGGGCGCCCATCTGCTCAAGATTAAGCCCTGCATTGAGGTGACGGGCGGTAAGTTCGTGGCGACCAAGAAGTTCCGCGGTTCTATGCTCAAGTGCGCCCGCGCCTTCATTGACCACATGGTTGCGAAGGGCGAGATTGACTACTCGCACATTGGCCTGGCGTATTCGGTGGGCCTTTCCCAGGAGCTGCGCGATGACATGGAAGTCTATGCGCACGACCTGGGCTTTAAGGACGTTACCTGGACTCAGGTCGGCGGTGTCATCTCGAGCCATTGCGGCCCGACCGCCTTCGGTGCGGTGCTCACGCTTAAAGCGTAAAGGCCGCGGGCGAGCGTTCTTCAGCCTGACATCTCGACGTAGCCCCCAGCCATGGTGATGGGGGATAGATTAAAACGTGCCGTTCTAGTCCGAGACGTTTAAACGCAAACGCATGGGCTAGAATGGCTCTGGCATTTTAATTGGTTGCATCCAAGGAGAGGCAAGGTAGCGCGAATGGCAGAAATGACGCTTGAGGGTGTGGACGCTCGTCCCGAGGACTCTGCGTTTGCCCTGGGCCGCGTACATTCGATTGAAACGATGGGTACGGTCGATGGGCCCGGCATCCGCTTCGTAGTGTTTGTCCAGGGCTGTCCCATGCGCTGCGCGTATTGCCACAATCCCGATACCTGGTCGGTCAACGGCGGCACCATGGTGACCGTCGAACACCTGATGGATGAGTTCCAGAGTAACCATGAGTTTTACCGCAGCGGCGGCATTACCGTTTCGGGCGGCGAGCCGCTCCTGCAGCCCGAGTTTTTGGCTGATCTGTTCCGTGCCATGCACAGCAACCCCGACGGCCGCGTGCATACCTGCCTGGATAGCTGTGGCTACGCCTTCGACCCCCAGCATCCCGAGAAGTTCGATGCCGTGCTCAACGAGACCGACATGGTACTGCTCGATATTAAGCATGCCGACCCAGTCGAGCATAAAAAGCTGACCGGTTGCGATCCCGCACGCATCTTGGCGTTCGGCGATGAGCTTGCACGTCGCAAGATCAAGGTCGTTATCCGCCACGTGGTGGTGCCGGGCATTACCGACACGGTGGAGGAGTGCGAGAAGCTCGGTCGCCTCATCGCTCCATGGCACAACGTGGTGGGCCTGGAAATGCTGCCGTATCACACGATGGGTGTCGTCAAGTACGAGCAACTGGGCATTCCCTATAAGCTTGAGGGCGTACCTCAGATGGATACCGCGCGCATGCCCGAGCTGCGCAATGCCGTTATGGCCGGCATGAAAAAGCGCCGTGCGGAGCTCAAAAACGCCATCGGCTAGCAAGTCATTTTTGCCCCTAAATGATACCCGAGCTGTACTGGCCTAACGGCTTGGTGCTGACACGGTTGAGTCGAAATGCTGGTACCATACCGTGGATAGCAATTTGCACGGATTTGGGGGATGGCATGGCAACCATCGCGATCATAGGCGCACTCGAAAAAGAGGTTGCGCAGATTAAGGAAGAGCTGAGTGGCGCACATGAGTCGCAGGAGGCGGGCTTGACCGTTGTGAACGGTGGGCTTTCGGGTCTGACAGTAGTCGCCACGACGGCAGGCATGGGGACCGTGAACGCCGCTGCTGCAACGCAACATCTCATCAGCAAATACGCCCCGCAGGCCGTTGTGTTTTCGGGCATTGCGGGTGGCCTTAACCCTAAACTGCATATTAACGACGTGGTTATAGGCAAGTGCCTGCGCTATCTGGATACCGATACGGCACTCATCGCCGAGTCCGCGCCGGGGCTCGAGGAGTTTGTCTCGACGCCGGCGTTGGCTGATGTTGCCGCCGCCGTGCTTGCCGAGCATGGATTTGTGGATGCCTCGGCGGATGAGAATTCTGCGGAGAAGGACCCCAAGCAGTTCCTGTGTGGCACTATCGCCACAGGTGACCGCTTTGTTACGGGTGACGCCATGCGTAACGCTGCGATTGAGGCCACGCATGCCGATTGCGTCGAGATGGAGGGTGCGGCAATTGCGCACATCGCGGCCAAGAATGGTGTCGATTGCCTAGTGCTGCGCGCTATCAGCGATAATTGTGACGAGGCATATGACGCGTTTTGCGAGCGCGAGTTCGATCTGGATGAGTACGCTCGCACCGCGAGCGGCATCACGCTTGACATCGTTCGTAGTATCGCCGCCGCGCAATAGCACGCCCGTTTTGTAAAAACCTACGACCAAGGAGTGTCCATGGCCGATTCAATTAACTACCAGCTTGCCAAGTTCGTCGCCAGCTACGGCAAGGTTTCGCAGATTCCCGAGTCCACCTGCCCTGAGGTGAGCTTCGTCGGCCGCTCCAACGTGGGCAAGTCCTCCATCATGAACAAGCTATTTGGCCGCAAGAACCTGGTCAAGGTTTCAAGCACGCCGGGCAAGACGAGCAACATCAATTTCTTCGAGGCCGACGACGTGCACTTTGTGGACCTGCCGGGCTACGGTTTCGCCCGTCGTTCCAAGGCCGAGCGCGACCGCTGGGCTGAGCTTATCGGCGACTTCTTTGACTCCGAGCGCAGCTTTAACCTGGTCGTATCGCTGGTGGATATTCGTCACGACCCCAGTAAGCTCGACCATGACATGATTGACTACCTGCAGGGCAATGAGTTCAACTTTATCGTCTGCCTCACCAAAGCCGACAAGCTCAGCCGCACCCAGCAGGCCCGCCAGGCAGCAGCCATCAAAAAGCAACTCAACGTCCCGGCCGAGAACGTAATCATCACAAGCTCTCAGACTGGCACCGGCATCGACG
>CABUTR010000046.1 GCA_902494555.1 uncultured Collinsella sp. | reverse complement strand
GTCCGCAGCAGGCTGGCTATATTACCGAAACGGGGTCCAGTGAGGAAATCCGTTCTCAGCGCGATCGTTTCCGCAGCACGCCTATGCCCGACGATCGTGCGCTTCCCGCTGCCCGCGGTGTGGTGCGCGATCCCCGTGTCGGCTACGGAGATGGCGGCTATTCCGATCGTGGCTACCGTGGTGTCTCTGCCGGTCGTGCTCTCGGCGGCTATGCGGACGCCGATGCCACGCAGGTGACGCCGCGTCTTCGCTCTCAATCACAGCCGTATGGCCAGCGCTCTTCGGCTCCGCGTGCGGGCCAGCGTGGCTATCAAGGCCGCGGTGAACTTGCGCCCCGCTCTGGTCAGCGCAGCCTTCAGGGCCAGGGTGGCTATCGCGGCCGTTCCGACAGCAATCGTGGTCGTATGCCTCAGGGAGGCGGCCGCAGCAGTTCCAGTCGTGGACGCGGCGGTTCCCGTACTCCTCAAAACAACGGTCTCGATCCGCGTATCGTCTACGCCGGCATCGGTGCCGTGGCGTTGCTGCTGATCGTGCTCATCGTGGTACTTCTGCGCGGCTGCGCATCTTCGACGCCCGAGACCACGCCCGAGACGCCCATTGCTACCAAGACGACGCCCAAGAAGTCTTCTAAGAAGACCGAAACGGTCGACGAGGACGAAGACACCGATGAGGCGACGGATGAGTCGACCGATTCGGACGCCACCAAGACGACGGCTAAAAAGGAAGAAAACGAGGTAACGAAGGTCAAGGTCTCCGTTGCCAAGGGAAAGACCGCCTGGATTGAGGTCAAGGTCGATGGCAAGTCGGTTTATGGCGCCCAGGCGACTGGCCCCTTTGAGCAGGAGTACACGCCTGAGTCCTCGATCGAGATCACCACGTCCAAGCCTTCCGATGTCACCGTTACCAAGAACGGCGAAAAGGTCCGTTACGATACCAAGACCTCGGGCGTGGCGCGTGTGACGATCACCGTTCCCAAGAAGGAGACGACTGGTTCCGAGAATGGTGAAAGTTCTGATGGTACCGACACCACCGATGGTGCCGACACCACCGACGGCACCGATGCCCAGTCCACGGATGGCGCCGATACCGCAACTGACGGCCAGACGCCCACCGATTCTACCGACTATTCGTACGATAGCTACTAAGCCGCTCGTACGCGAAAGGAAACATCATGGCTAAAGATTCCAGCTTCGACGTCGTGTCCGAGGTCAACATGCAAGAGGTCGACAATGCCTTCCAGCAAACCACGCGCGAGATTTCCCAGCGCTATGACCTGAAGGATTCCGGCGCCACGATCGAGCTTTCGAAGGGCGACAAGCTCTTTACGATCAACGCCCCGGCCGACTTTGTCTCCAAGCAGATTATCGACGTGCTGAGCTCCAAGCTCATCAAGCGCGGCATCGACCTCAAGGCTGTCTCGTGGGATGCTCCGCAGGCGGCATCGGGCGGCACCGTGCGCGTGCTCGGCCATATCGTCGAGGGTATCGACCAGGCGACCGCCAAGAAGATCAACAAGGACATCAAGGACCAAAAGCTCAAGGTCAAGGTGACTATCGAGGCCGACAAGCTGCGTGTTTCCTCTGCTTCGAAGGACGCGTTGCAGACCGTGATCCAGTTCCTGCGCGACCAGGACTACGGCCAGCCGCTGCAGTTCACCAACTACCGCTAATATCATTCGAAAGGACTGCTCTCCAACATGGATACACCGTTGGGCTCCGTGCTCTACATCACCCTCGGGTGCGCTAAGAACGAGGTTGACACCGACCGCATGCGTTCTCTTTTGACCGCCGCGGGCTACGAGGAGGCATTCGACCCACAGGATGCCGATATCGCCATCGTCAATACATGCTCGTTCCTCGCCTCCGCAACGTCCGAGAGCATCGAGACCACGCTCGAGCTCGCCAACGAGGTTCAGGACGGCGTTCGTTCTTGTCCCATCGTCATGTGCGGCTGTGTGCCGTCGCGCTATGGCGACGACCTGCCTGACGAGCTGCCCGAGGTCGCTGCCTTTGTGAAGGCCGACGAGGAGGACGGCATCGTGGCGGTCATCGATGGCGTGCTGGGCGTCGAGCGCGAGATTGCCGCCTATATTCCGCAGGTCAAGCGCACCGTCGAGGGCGCCGTTGCTTACGTCAAGATTTCCGATGGCTGCAACCGCTTCTGCAGCTTCTGCATGATCCCCTATATTCGCGGTCGCTATCATTCGCGCAATGCCGAGAGCATTATCTCCGAGGTACGCGACCTGGTTGCCGGCGGTGTGCGCGAGATCGTGCTGATTGGCCAGGACACGGGTATTTGGGGCACCGACTTTGCCGACGAAGACGTCACCGATGACTCGCCGCGCAATCTGGCGCAGCTGCTGCATGCCGTCGCCGAGGCCGTGCGCCCGCACAACGTCTGGGTCCGCGTGCTCTATCTGCAGCCCGAGGGCATGACCGACGAGCTTATCGATACGATTCGCGATACGCCCGAGGTGCTGCCTTATATCGATATCCCCGTGCAGCACTGCGACGCGCGCATCCTCAAGGCTATGCGCCGTTCTGGTTCGCGCCAGGAGCTCGAGGACCTGTTCCGCGATCTGCGTGAGCGTATCCCCGGCATCGTGATCCGTTCCACGGCCATGGTCGGCTTCCCGACCGAGACCGACGACGAGTTCCGCGACCTTATCGACTTTATGGACACCGTCGGCTTTGACTACACGAGCGTCTTTGCCTACTCGCAGGAGGAGGGCAGCCTGGCCGCCAAGATGGAGGGTCAGGTCGATGAGGAGGTCAAGCTCGAGCGCGCCCAGGAGGCCATGGACCTGGCCGAGTCGCTCGGTTTTGCCGCCACCGCCGCACATGTGGGCGAGCGCGCCCAGGTGATCGTCGACGGCATCGAGGAGACCGAGGACGGCGCCGAGCTGATCGGCCATGCTTGGTTCCAGGCGCCCGATTCCGATGGCGCGGTGCACTTGGACGCCAGCGAGGCGTCCGTGGGCGATATTCTGACGGTCGAGTTTACCGATAGCTTCTGCTATGAGCTTATCGGCCATGTTGTGGAGTAGGAGAGCATCGTGGCAAACGAGAGCAATAAGGAACTGACGAGTGTTTGGACGCCCGCCAACATCGTGACGTGCGTTCGCATCGTCTTTATCCCGGTGTTCATGATCGTGTCGGCGCTTTCTCACACGAGTGTTGCCGGTACAGATTGGAGCACCTTCGACGGCCCGCTCGCCGCCGCTGCCTTCATTCTGTATGTGATCCTGTCGTGCACCGATAAGGTCGACGGCTACCTGGCGCGCTCGCGCAACGAGATTACCGATTTCGGTAAGTTCTTGGACCCCATCGCCGATAAGCTGCTCGTGTTCTCGGCCTTGCTGCTGTTCTTGGACTTTGGCACCGTGACGGTTTGGTCCGTGTTCATCATCTTGTTCCGCGAGCTGTTGGTAAGCGCCCTGCGCATGGTTGCGAGTGCCGCCGGCGTGGTCGTTGCCGCCGATAAGCTTGGCAAGTACAAGACGGCGACCACGATGGTCTCCATCTGCGGTTACCTGTGCGTCTTTGCGATGGCCGGCTTGCACCTTGGCCCGCTGGCGCTGACGCTCGGCATCTACTCGGTGTCGCGCTTCCTGTACGCCGTTGCCGTTGTCCTGACCGTTATCTCGGGCGCCCAATACTTCTGGAACTGCCGCAAGATCGTCTTTTCGATCTAGGTCCTGGTGGGTATGACGGACTCTTTTGATCAGATTTCCGCACATAACGAGGAGCTGGCGCGTCATATTGTCGAGCGCGCGAGCGCTCGGGGCGTGACGGTTTCGACGGCTGAGTCGCTGACAGCAGGTATGATCGCCTCGACGATTGCCGATATCCCGGGCGCCTCGGTGGTGCTGCGTGGCGGTGCGGTGACCTACTGCGATGAGATCAAGCATCGCGTTTTGGGTGTTGATCAGGAGACGCTCGACCGCTATACCGCGGTGTCGCATCAGACCGCGCGCGAGATGGCGGCGGGTTCGCTGGAGCTGTACCAGAGCGATATTGCAGTGAGCGCAACGGGTTATGCCGGCCCCGGCGGCGGCACTGAGGACGATCCGGCTGGCACTTTCTATATTGGCTGGGCGTATCGCGCGGCTGATGGGGAAGTGCCGGTCGTGGACTCTGTGCGCTGCCACTATGAGGGCGACCGTTCGTGTGTTCGTGCCCATGCGGTCGCGGAGGCATTGGGACGCATTGCCCTTGTGCTCAACTCTATGGAATAGACGTGTTTTCAGGGGCCTTAGGGCCCCTTAATTGTGGAGATAGGGACCCCTGACGAATTTAGCGTTTGCGCTGGTTATAGGTGTATTCTTGCCTTCCTTGTTCTTATTCGGCCCTTTGTGGTCAAGCATTTGGTCAGTGTTTGGTCGGCGTTTGGTTGGGTTTTGGAAAGACTGCCTGCATATGATTGGCCTGAACGGTTGACCACGAACAGCCGTTCGTTTATTATCGATGCAGGTTGTTAAGAGGAGGGCTATTCATGGCCAAGAATTCAGGTCCCGTACGTACCGTTCATGCTCGCACGACGGGTAAAGAGCGCGATGAGATGATCGCCACCACCAAGGCCGAGATCGAGAAGAAGTTCGGTCAAGGCTCCATCATGAGGTATGGTGACGGCGGCCCCGAGCTTGAGGTTGAGGCCATCCCCACGGGCGCTCTGGCACTCGATGCCGCTCTGGGTATCGGCGGTGTGCCGCGCGGTCGTATCGTCGAGATTTACGGTCCTGAGTCCTCCGGTAAGACGACGCTTTCGCTCGAGATCCTGGCCGAAGCCCAGGCAATGGGTGGCGTGGTGGCATTTATCGATGCCGAGCACGCGCTCGATCCCACGTATGCCGCGCGCATTGGCGTGGATATCGACGAGGTACTGATTTCCCAGCCTGATACGGGTGAGCAGGCGCTCGAGATTGTTGACATGCTCGTGCGTTCCGGCGCCATCGATGCCATCGTCGTCGACTCCGTCGCCGCGCTGACCCCGCGTGCCGAGATCGAGGGAGAGATCGGCGATACCACGGTCGGATTGCAAGCTCGTCTGATGAGTCAGGCGCTCCGCAAGCTCGCCGGCTCGCTGTCCAAGTCCAACACGACATGCATCTTCATTAACCAGCTGCGAGAGAAGATCGGCGTCATGTTCGGCAACCCCGAGACCACGACGGGCGGCCGCGCCCTTAAGTTCTTCTCTTCGGTGCGTATCGACATTCGCCGCATCGACAGCATTAAGCTTAAGGATGAGGTTATCGGTAACCGCGTGCGCGCCAAGGTCGTTAAGAACAAGGTGGCAGCTCCGTTCCGTTCTGCTGAGTTCGACATTATGTACGGTACGGGCATCTCTAAGGAGGGCTCGATTCTGGACATGGCTGTCGAGTGCGGCATTTGCAAGAAGATGGGCTCCTGGTTTGCCTATGGCGAGGACAAGCTCGGCAACGGTCGCGAGGCCGCCAAGGCGTTCCTGCGCGAACACCCCGATTGCGCCGACGAGATTGAGCATAAGGTCCGCCTTGCCTGCGGGCTTGAGTTTGATGACGATGCTCCGTCCGAGGTCGAGCTGACCGATCAGCCTGCGCCTGAGGAGTTTGACGAGCTTTATGCCATCGATGGTTCCGCCATGCTCGATGATGACGACGAGTAGCGGTTACGCTCATGTCGTATACGGTGACTGAGGCCACGGTCGTCTTTCCCGATAAGAAGGCGGCCTCCTCGTTCTCGAGCGGGTATGCGTCCAAAAAGCCTTGCGCACATATCGATTGTGAGCTTGAGGGCGGTTTTGAGCGGTCCATTTGGATCCCCGTGCGGGTCGCGCGGCTGTATGTCAAAAACCGCCCCGATCTTCCCTGTGATTGGGATAACTATCGTGATGCGGTGCAGCTCATCGAGCGTAAATGTGCGCTTACCATGGTGACCGAGATGTTATCGCGCCGCGACCATGCGACGGGTGAGGTCCGTGACAAGCTGGCTCGCTACGGCTTTCACCAGTCCGCGATCGATTTCGCCGTCGAGCGCGCCGCCGAGTATCGCTTTTTAGACGAGAACCGCTTTTGCTCGTACTTTATCGAGGAACGCAAGCGGCGCGGTTGGGGACAGCGTAAAATCGAGACCGAGCTCAAGCGCCGTCATGTCGTGCTCGATGACATTCCCGGTTATCCCGAGGATTATTTTGCCGTCGAAGACGATTTGGCGCGTGCGTCAGCCCTGCTCGCCAAGCGGCGTGTTCCAGAGACGCGCGGATTCGAAAAACTGGTTCGGTTTTTGATGGGCAAGGGCTTCTCGTATCACATCGCCGCCGATGCCGTTAAGGCACGTCTCGATGCCGAACGTGAGGAATGTGCGGTTTAGGCGTATGCGTTTTGTGGCTCTGCCGTTTACCGCGTTTTAGCCGCCGCGCTGGGGCCATTTATTTGACAGTTGTTGTGGTTCAACGTACGATAAACACTGTCATTTGCTTTGTGATATGTGCTCATCTGTGATGAGTTTGTTTATATGTTTACCTGTATCCGACCCGCATAAGCTGCGCCCATATTACTCAAATGTCGCGAGCCGTTCGTAAGGACGGTTCGCTTTGTTGTGTAACGAATCCATAAAAAGGAGTGAGCATGCCTATCATCGCAGCGCTCGTTGGCATCGTTTTGGGTGCCATCGCCGCCATTGCCTACATGCGCACCGCCAAGCAGGGTAGTCTTCACGAGGCCGACGAAAAGATTCAGTCGGCACACGCACAGGCTGAGTCCCTGATCGGTGATGCTAAGCGTCAGGCCGAGACCCTCAAAAAAGAGGCTCTGCTCGAGGCTAAAGAGGAGATCATCAAGAACAAGCAGGCCGCTGAGGCCGAGGACAAGCAGCGTAAGAACGAGATTCGTACGCTCGAGAACCGCGTGATGCAGCGCGAGGAATCCCTCGATCGCCGCAACGACGCTCTCGACAAGCGCGAGCATCAGCTGTCCAGCCAGGCCGGTCAGGTCGAGAAGCGCTCCCGTGAGCTCGAGGAGCTCTGCGCAAAGCAGACCTCCGAGCTCGAGCGTATCGCCGACCTTACCCGCGAGGACGCCCACAAGGAGCTCCTCGATAAGGTTCGCGGCGAGGTCACCCACGAGGCCGCCACGATCATTCGCGAGTCCGAGCAGCAGGTTCGCGCCGAGTGCCACAAGACCGCCCAGGAGATTCTGTCTCTGGCGATTCAGCGCTGCGCTGCCGACCACACTGCCGAGGTCACCGTTACCTCCGTGCACATTCCCTCTGATGACCTCAAGGGCCGTATCATCGGTCGCGAGGGTCGCAACATCCGGACCTTCGAGCAGGTTTCCGGCGTCAACCTCGTGATCGATGACACGCCCGAGACAGTCGTTCTTTCGAGCTTCGACCCGGTCCGTCGTGAGACCGCCCGTGTCGCCCTCGAGAACCTCATCGCCGACGGCCGCATTCACCCTGCCCGTATCGAGGAGATGTATCACAAGGCCGCCGACCTGGTTCAGCAGCGCGTGCGCGAGGCTGGCGAGCAGGCTGCCTTCGATACCGGCATCCACGATCTGCACCCCGAGATCGTCAAGACCCTTGGTGCCCTGCGCTACCGTACCTCGTTTGGTCAGAACGTGCTTCAGCATTCCCTCGAGGTCTCTGATCTGTGCGGCGTGATGGCTTCGGAGCTTGGCCTGGACGTTGTGACCGCCAAGCGCGCCGGCCTGCTTCATGACCTGGGCAAGGCAATCGACCACGACGTCGAGGGCCCGCATGCCGTCATCGGCGCCGAGCTTGCCCGCCGTTATGGCGAGAAGCCCGTTATCGTCCACGCTATTGAGGCTCACCATGCCGATGTCGACCCCAACACGGTACTCGATGTCCTGGTGCAGGCCGCTGATGCTGTCTCTGCCTCTCGCCCCGGTGCCCGTCGCGAGTCTGCCGAGAACTACATCAAGCGTCTTGAGAAGCTCGAGGAGATCGCCAACTCCCATGACGGCGTCGAACGTACCTATGCCATGCAGGCCGGTCGCGAGGTCCACGTCATGGTCCAGCCGGACAAGATTTCCGATGCCCAGTCCACGGTTCTGGCTCACGATATCGCCCATCAGATCGAGGAAGAGATGGAGTATCCCGGTCAGGTGCGCGTCGTCGTGATTCGCGAGAGCCGCGCTGTCGATATCGCTAAATAACATGAGCGACGCGAACGAGCTCATCTCATTTATCGCGTCGATGTCGGGGGAGGGCAACCTTCGCGTCGAGGAGAACCTTGGCGAGGGGTATGTCCGCCTCCGCGTTTCGGAGGCCGAGCGGCGCCAGGCTAAGCACGACATTCAGCATGTCGAGGACATCGTCATCGAAATGCTCCGTAATGCTCGCGATGCCGGCGCCGACAAGGTCTATCTCGCCACGACCAAGGAAGATGGCGTCCGCACGCTTGTCTTTCTGGATAACGGTTCTGGCGTTCCGCAGGATATGCAAGAGCGAATCTTTGATGCCCGCGTTACCTCCAAGCTCGAGAGCATGAAGATGGACCGTTGGGGCGTTCACGGTCGTGGCATGGCATTGTTTTCGATTAAGCAGAACACCGACGAGGCCCGTGTGGTCACGTCCGGCGTCGATCTTGGTTCAGCCTTCAAGGTGAGCGTTGCGGCCGACCGCCTCAGTGAGCGTGCCGATCAGTCCAGCTGGCCCCAGGCCGTCAAGGATGAGGACGGACGTTATGTCTGCGCTCGCGGTCCACATAATATTATTCGCGCTGCTTGTGAGTTTGCGCTCGAGGAGTTGCGTGGTTGCGATGTCTATCTCGGTTCTCCGTCTGAGATTGCCGCGACCCTTTATGCTCAAGCGTCAAGTCGGCTCGATACGTCTCGTCTCCTGTTCATTGATGACGAGAGCGAGCTTCCGGTTGTCGATCGTTTAGGCCTTGCTTCTGATGCCGAGGACTTTATCCGTATTTGTTCGGGTTTGGGTCTTGAGATGTCCGAGCGCACGGCCCATCGCATTTTGGCAGGGCAGATTAAGCCCGTTCGCGGTGTGACCGCGCGTCTGCTGCGCGAGCGTGATTCGTCCTCGCATGCGCCGGCTTCTGTCGATCTCGCGAAGGATCGTCGCGGGCTACGTATTGCCAAGGATGACATAGCACAGTTTTCGCGCGCTGTGGAACGCGATTTTAATGACCTTGCCACCCGGTACTATCTCAACCTTTGCGGCGACCCAAAGATCCGTGTTTCGCGTGATCGAATCACCGTGACCTTTGATCTTGTCAAAGAGGAATAGTGCCTTTACCGAGTCCACTCGGTACGATACAGTTATTGCAGTTAAAACGTACTTTTAAATGCAGGAGTTTCTTCATGGATTGCCTGAAGGTATCAAGCAAATCATCGCCCGCGTCCGTTGCCGGCGCCATCGCCGGCATGGTCAAGGATGGTGTACCCGTCAACATCCAGTGTGTCGGCGCCGGTGCCGTCAACCAGGCTATTAAGGCCGTTGCTATCGCGCGCGGTTTTTTGATTCCAACCGGTTTTGATATTTCCTGCGCGCCCGTGTTCTCCGACATCCTCATTAACGGGGAGTCGCGCACGGCCATCCGCCTTTCTATCTACGTTCACCAGATCAATCGAGCTGCTATGGATAACGTCGTCATGGATGACGTCAAGCCTGTGGCATAGCTTCTGCTTGCCTTGTTTCGCTCCCCATCGTTAGGACTTATGCACATGGACCAGCGTTCCGTACGCGATATTCTTGCCGGTAAAACCTACTTTATCCGCACCTTTGGCTGCCAGATGAATCAGCACGACTCCGAGCGTGTGAGCGGTCTGCTTGATTCGTATGGCTGCCTCATGGCGCTCGATCCCGCGCATGCCGATATCGTTGTCTTCATGACGTGCTGCGTGCGCGAGGCCGCCGATACCCGCCTGTACGGTCAGTGCAATTCCTGCAAAAGCCTGCCGCCTTCGCCTTCGGGCAAGCGCGTGGTTGCCGTTGGCGGTTGCATCGCGCAGCGCGATGGCGAGGGCCTGCTCACCAACGTCGATAACGTCAATGTCATCTTTGGCACGCATTCCATTGCACATGTGGCCGAGCTCATTGCCGAGGCGTTCCTTGATGGTAAGCGTCATATCCGCACCAATGAGCATGAGGATACGGATGCCATGAGCATGCCGTGGCATCGCGAGACTCAGTATCACGCCTGGGTGCCCATCATGACGGGCTGCAATAATTTCTGCACCTATTGCATCGTGCCGTACGTGCGCGGTCGCGAAAAGAGCCGCCCCTTTGAGGAGATTGTCGACGAGGTGACCGGTTTGGTGCGCCAGGGCGTGCGTGAGATTACGCT
>CABUTR010000045.1 GCA_902494555.1 uncultured Collinsella sp. | reverse complement strand
TTTCGCTCATCCCTCGTCTGAATGCTGCCGGCCGCATGGCTGATCCCAAGCTGGCGCTCGACCTGCTGCTTGCCCGTGATCCTATCGAAGCAAGTGCACTGGCAGCCGAGCTCGAGGAAATCAATCGCCAACGCCGTGAGATCGAGGCGGAGCTCACGCGCGATGCCATGGCGAAGGTCGAGGAGACTTATGACGGCGGGCGCGCAATCGTCGTGGGCGGCGAGGGCTGGCACGAGGGCGTCAAAGGCATCGTGGCGAGCCGCTTGACCAATCGCTATCACGTGCCGGCGCTGCTGTTCTCGATCGAGGACGGTATCGCGCGCGGCTCTGGTCGCTCGGTGGGCAAAGTTAACCTGTTTGACGCCGTCGAGCGTTGTTCCGACCTGCTGATTCGTCGCGGCGGACATGCCGGTGCGGTGGGTGTGACCATCGAGGCATCCAAGCTCGATGAGTTCCGCCGCCGCCTTTCCGCCGTGCTATCGGAGCTTTCCGCCGAGGACTTTGAAGACACCGACGAGGTCGCTGCCACCGTCGACCTTTCCGAGCTGAATATCGAGACCATCGAGCAGATCTCCCGTCTTGAGCCGTTTGGCCAGGGCAACAAGGTGCCGCTGCTGGCTGCCGAGGGCGTGACGATGTGCGACCGCGCCGTGGTGGGCAAAACCGGCGAGCACATGCGCTTTGTGGCGACCGATGGCGCCGCGAGTGTGCCGGCCATTATGTTCCGCGTGCCGCAAATCGATAAGCTCATCAACTGCGATAGCGCTGTCGACTTGGTGTTCGAGGCCGTTGCCGAGCATTGGCAGGGGCGTGTGAAGCCCAAGCTCATGATCAAGGATGTTCTGGTTCGCGATACCACGCTGCCCAGCGTCGATGATCCGGCATGCGAGCTTCGTCGTGGCGTGCAGCCGGCGGATTCCGGCCTGCGCCTGGAGTCGCGTAAGCGCGAGACGCTCGCCCAGCTTTCCTATACCGAGCTCACGCGCTCGCTTATCCATAGCTTTATCGGATCGAACCAGCCGCACCGCGCGCAGGTTGAGGCGCTCGATGCCTTGGCCGACCACCAGAGCGTCTTGGCCGTTATGGGAACGGGCCGCGGCAAGTCTCTCATCTTCCATGTACATGCTGCGCGCGAGGCTGTCCTTCGCGGACGTGCGAGCATCTTTGTCTATCCGCTGCGCGCGCTTGTTGCCGACCAGGCCTATCACCTCTCGTCGACGATGGCAGCGCTTGGCATTGGCGTTGGCGTGCTGACCGGCGAGACCGTGGAGGCCGCACGCGATGATGTGTTCGCCGGCCTAGCTTCGGGCCGCACCGGTATCGTGCTCACGACGCCCGAGTTCCTATCTATCCACCGTGACCGCTTCGCGCGTTCGGGCCGCATCGGCTTTGTCGTTATCGATGAGGCGCACCACGCCGGCCTTGCCAAGGGCGGCGACCGCAGCGCCTATCTCGACATGCCCGATATCCTCAAAGCCCTGGGCGACCCGGTTGTTATGGCTGCGACGGCCACCGCGACGGCTCCGGTCGTGGCCGAGCTTGCCCGCATGCTGCCGATTACTCGCACGGTGGTCGACGAGACGGTGCGCGAGAACCTGCAGCTCGAGGACGACCGCGACCTTGCGAGCCGCGAGAACCGTTTGGTGTCGATCGTGGCGACGGGGGAGAAGACCGTCATTTACGTCAATTCGCGCGACCAGTCCGTGGCGCTCGCCAAGACGTTGCGCAAGCGTGTGCCCGATTGCGCAACCCATATCGCGTTCTATAACGCGGGGCTTGCGCGCTCCGATCGCCGCCGCGTGGAGGAAGCATTCCGAGACGGAAGCCTCAGCTGCATCGTCTCGACCTCTGCCTTTGGCGAGGGTGTCAATCTGCCCGATATCCGCCATGTCGTGCTGTACCACATGCCGTTTGGCGCCATTGAGTTCAACCAGATGAGCGGGCGTGCCGGTCGTGACGGACAGCCCGCCGTGATCCACCTGCTCTATTCGTCGCGCGACGCCCGCATCAACGAGCGCCTGCTCGACTGCTACGCACCCGAGCGCGACGAACTCGTCACACTCTATCGTGCGTTGCAGACCATGTGGCGCTCCAACCGCGGTAAGACCGGGGATGATTCATTCTGCGCAAGCGATATCGACATCGCGCAGATGTGCCTTGCCATCGATGCTCGCACGCCGGTCGACGAGCGCTCGGTGGAAAGTGGCCTGGGAATCTTCGAAGAGCTTGGTTTCTGTCGCGTTTCGGGGTTTGACGACACCCGTCGCATCGCGATGGCCGAAAACCCCGGCCGTGTGCAATTGAGCAGGTCAATTCGCTATTTGGAGGGCTTGCGCTCGCGCATGGAGTTCTCGGCTTTCCGGAGTTGGGCGCTCGATTCGTGCGCTTCTGATATGCTAGCCAAAGTTAACCGCCCGATCGTACCGCGGGCCTAGGGGAAGGGGACCTCGATGGATGCCGCAGCCCGTACCGCCCATGATTCCACCCTCCAGCCGTTCTCGGAGATGGAGCACTATAAGCATGCCGATGAGCTGCCGCCCGAGATTATGGCGGACAGCTACGACAAACTGGAGCGCCTGTGCCTCAAATATATGAATGAGGACGACTTTTCTAAGGTGGAGCAGGCCTATTGCTTTGCTGCCGAGAAGCACTGCAACCAAAAGCGCCGCTCGGGTGAGATGTACATCAACCATCCCGTCGAGGTGGCCATCATTTTGGCCGATCTCAAGATGGACTGTGACGTGGTGTGCGCCGCGCTGCTGCACGATACCGTCGAGGATACCGAGACCTCGCTTGCCGATGTTTCCGGCCTGTTTGGCGATACGGTGGCCGAGCTCGTCGATGGCGTGACCAAGCTCACCAACATCGAAGTCGACAGCATGGACGAGAAGCAGGCCCTCACGCTGCGCAAGATGTTCCTCGCCATGTCCAAGGACATCCGCGTCATTATCGTTAAGCTTGCCGATCGTCTGCACAACATGCGCACCCTTGCCGCTCTGCGTGAGGACCGTCGCCTGTTTAAGGCTCGCGAGACCATGGACGTGTACGCGCCCCTGGCCGACCGTCTGGGCATGAGCTCCATTAAATGGGAGCTCGAGGACCTGTCCTTCTTCTACCTGGAGCCCGATGCCTACCAGCGCATCGCACGCATGGTGGCGGAGTCGCGCGAGGTCCGTGAGCGCTATCTGGCCGAGACCATCAAGACGCTCACCGACGAGCTCAACCGTATTGGCCTGGAAGACTTCCAGATCAACGGCCGTTCCAAGCACTATTGGTCCATCCACCAAAAGATGAAGCGCAAGGGCAAGGAATTCTCCGAGATCTACGACCTGGTGGCACTGCGCGTCATCACGCATTCGGTGCGCGATTGCTACTCCACGCTCGGCGCGGTGCACACGCTGTGGCACCCCATGCCCGGCCGCTTTAAAGACTATATCGCCATGCCCAAGGTCAATAACTACCAGTCGCTCCACACGACGGTCATCGGCCCCACGGCTCGCCCGCTCGAGATTCAGATTCGAACCTACGAGATGCATGAGCAGGCCGAGTACGGCATTGCCGCCCACTGGCTATATAAGAAGTCGGGCGGATCGTCTGCCTCCAAGACCAACGATGCGCAGCGTCTGGACGACCAGATTAACTGGCTCAAACATTCGCTCGATTGGGCTGCGTCTGATGAGATTACCGACGCCAAGGAATACCTGCATTCGCTGAAGGTCGACCTCTTCGATCAGGAGATCTTTGTCTTTACGCCCAAGGGCGAGGTCATGGCGCTTCGTGCCGGCTCCACGCCGCTCGACTTTGCCTACGCCGTTCACACCGAGGTGGGAAACCATTGCGTCGGCGCCAAAATCAACGGTGCGGTGGCTCCGCTCACGCACGAGATTAAGACGGGTGACCGTGTCGAGATTCTGACTAACAAGAGTTCCAAGCCGTCGCGTGATTGGCTCAAGATCGTTAAGACACCTTCCGCCAAGTCAAAGATCCGCCGCTATTTTGCCGCTGCGACCAAGGACGACGACGCTGCTGCTGGTCGCGATATGCTGGCCAAGGACCTGCGTAAGCGTGGCTATGGCATTTCTACGCCGCGTTCGACGCGTGCGCTCAACGCCGTGGCGGAGCAGTTTAACTTCAAGCAGCTCGAGGACCTGTTTGCCGCCGTCGGCGCCGGCAAGGTTGCCCCGCGCGCTGTGGGCAATAAGGTCGAGCAAATCTTGGACCCCAAGCCCGAGGAACAGCTCACCAAGGCCGAGGCTATCGCCGAGGTCGTGAAGCAGCCTGCTCGCGGCTCCAACCGCAAGCCGCAAAAGCGCGGCAAGAGCGCCAGTAACGGCATTATCGTCAAGGGCGAGAGCAACAGCGGCCTACTGGTCCGTCTGGCTCATTGCTGCAACCCCGTGACGGGCGACGACATCGTCGGCTTCATCACGCGCGGTCGTGGCGTTTCGGTGCATCGCGCCAACTGTCCCAACGTCAAGGGTCTTATGGAGCATCCCGAGCGCATGATCGAAGTGGAGTGGGACGGCGCTGCCGACACCCTCTTCCAGGTCGAGATCGTGGTCGAGTGCCTGGACCGCATGGGCCTTCTCAAGGATGTCACCATTGCCATTGGCGATGCGGGCGGCAATATCCTTTCTGCCGCCACGTCGACCAACCGCGAGGGTATTGCAACCCTGCGCTTTATGGTCGAGATCTCGGACGCGAGTGGTCTGGATCCGCTGCTGGCCTCCATCAGCAGCGTTGACTCGGTCTACGACGCGCGCCGCCTGATGCCCGGTGAGGGTGGAGCCCAGCTTAAGCGCCGCGTTTAGTCACGACGAACGTGCCACATTATCGATATTCGCTACACTCGAGGCATCGTTTGATGCCTCGAGTTCTATAGAGAGGAGAGGGACATGAGTGCTGTGTCCTTGGATTTAACTCCCAAGGGATCGGTCGAGATCGAGACGCTCGTAAACGGTCCCATTCAGACCAATAGCTATGCTGTTATTTCGGACAATGAGTGCGTGATTATCGACCCCGCATGGGAAGGAGAGCGCTTGATGGAGCATATCCGAGCCGAGCATCCCGGCGTACGCGTGTTTGGCGCCGTATGCACTCATGGCCATGCCGATCATGTTGGTGGTGTTGCAGGCGTGCGAACCACCGTTGGCGAGGGCTGCCAGTATGAGCTGTGTGCTAAGGATGTGGCGGTGCCGCATGCGAACATCGAGGAACAGCGAGCTATGTGGGGCATTGAGACGCCTGACCCCGGGGAGCCGACTCGCCTGCTCGCCGAGGGAGATGCTATCGAGGTGGGCGATATCTACCTGCAGGTGATCGAGACGCCAGGGCATACGCCGGGCGGGATCGTCTTGTTTGCTGCCACCGAGCAGGGGAACATTGCCTTTGTGGGCGACACCCTGTTTCCGGGTGGGCACGGCCGCACCGATCTTTCTGGAGGAGACGAGGCGGCAATTCTGCGCTCGCTCTCCAAGCTCGCCCGGCTTCTCCCGCCCGATACCGTTTGCCTAACCGGTCATGGCGATTCGACCACCATGGCACGCGAGCTCATGCAGAACCCTTTCATGCAGATTTAGCTTAATAGTCGGCTTTTGAAGCACGAGAAGCGTCCAAACGTCAAGCTATTTTTCCCCAACGGGTCGATTTCGTAGGGCAAACGGTCAAAAAAGTCTGTTTGGACGATATTCGTGAACAAACGAACGTTTATGCTCGGGTGCGCCGTGGTAAAATCTCAGGCGTTATCGGAGCAACCTTACAGGAGGTTTCTTTTATGCTCGTCAACGCAGCAGACATGCTCAAGAAGGCCGAGGCCGGCAAGTACGGTCTTGGTGCCTTCAACACCAACAACCTCGAGTGGACCCTGGCTATTCTCCAGGCCGCCGAGGAGGCCAAGTCTCCGCTGATCCTTCAGTGCACCGCTGGTGCCGCTAAGTGGATGGGCGGTTTCAAGGTCTGCGCCGACATGGTCAAGGCTGCCGTCGAGGCCACGGGCGTTACCGTTCCCGTCGCCCTTCACCTCGATCACGGTTCTTACGAGGACTGCTTCAAGTGCATCGAGGCCGGCTTCACGTCCATCATGTATGACGGCTCTCACGAGGAGACCTTCCAGCTTAACCTCGACCGCACCAAGGAGCTCGTTGAGCTTGCCCACTCCAAGGGCATGTCCATCGAGGCCGAGGTCGGCGGCATCGGCGGCACCGAGGACGGCGTGACCTCCAGCGGCGAGCTCGCTGATCCTGCTGAGTGCAAGCAGATCGCTGACCTGGGTGTCGACTTCCTCGCCTGCGGCATCGGCAACATCCACGGCGTGTACCCCGCCGACTGGGCTGGTCTTTCCTTCGAGCGTCTGGGCGAGATTAAGGCCCAGACCGGTGACCTGCCCCTCGTTCTGCACGGTGGCACCGGCATCCCCGAGGATCAGATCAAGAAGGCCATCTCCCTGGGCATCTCCAAGATCAACGTCAACACCGACCTGCAGCTCGTCTTCGCCAAGGGCGTCCGCGAGTACATCGAGGCTGGCAAGGATCAGCAGGGCAAGGGCTTTGACCCCCGCAAGCTCCTCAAGCCTGGTCGCGACAACATCGTTGCCCGCACCAAGGAGCTCATGGAGGAGTTTGGCTCCGTCAACAAGGCGTAAGCGTCGCTAAACTTCCCGCCGGAAGCCCCGTCCCCCTACACTGTTTCCTTTGCGCTCACCTGGCTTTGCCAGAAGTCGCGCCAAGGAAGCAGTTCCGGGGGACGGGGCTTCCTTCGTTTAACGCCGCAGGGTTACGAGGCTGAATTATTTATTTGACTACCGTTCAGCGGTGTTGACGGCTCCCTTTTTGGGGCTTTCTTTTTATCTCGCTACAATGGGCTTCGAGCGTTCTAGTGACTTGGAGTTTTGGTATGGCTGTTATTAATGTACTGCCTTCGGATGGGAAGGTTATTGACGAGGGTCCTGTTGGTTGCTCTGCTGATGTTCGCTGTGATGACTTTCGTCATCTCGATGTTGAACTGCCGCCCGAGATTCTTCGTCTTAAGGATGCCGGGTATTTGACGCAGGCTGTTGCTGTCTGCGATCGCCTTTTGGAGCAGAACCCCGAGCCTTCGCTGGCTGCTTGTGTTCGTGCCGAGCGGTATCGCATGCTCGAGACGCCGCTTCATTTTTCGGTGTCGCGCGACCAGGCTATTGCGATGATTCGCGAGGAGTGGCCAGAGTTTACCGAAGAGCAGTTTGATGACCTGATTAATCGTAAGCGTATTGACTGGCGCTTTATCGATGGCGAACTGTTCGTTCTCGACAACTTCCTCGATTCGCTTCGCGTATATCCCAAAGAGGTTCCCGGCATGCGGCCCGATTCTACGGACGGAATAGCACTGCGCAACGAGATGCTCAAGGAGATGGAGTCACAAAACGGATTGGCTCGCGTCATTACGCTTAAAGCGTCCGTGTCTGTCCCCGGCGCTCTGGAAGGGGAGACCGTTCGCGCGTGGCTACCCGTTGCCGCCGCCTGTCGTCAACAGTCTCATATCGAGGTTCTCGATATGACGCCGGAGGGTGCTGTTGCCCCCGCGAATGCTTCGGCGCGTACCGCCTCGTGGTCTTCTTCGAGTGAGCGCTCATTCTCGGTGACCTATCGCTATCAAATTGATGCCGCTTATCGTGATGTCTATGGGGGTGCGCTTCCGGTGCATCCTTGCATGGACGCGCCACTGCCCGTGGACACCTCCGAGGACCGTCCGCACATTGCATTCACGCCGTATCTACAGCAGCTGACAGCCCGTGTCATTGACGGGCTCGAGGATCCGCTCGATCGCGCCCGTGCTATCTATGATTACCTGACGCAGTACATCGACTATCGCTATCAGCCGCCGTACTTGCTTTTGGGATCTATTGCCGATGACTGCGCGCATTCGCTCCGCGGCGATTGCGGCGTTATGGCGCTCACGTTTATCACCATGTGCCGTATCGCGGGCGTGCCTGCCCGTTGGCAGAGCGGCCTGTATGTTGCGCCCGATTCGGTGGGGTCGCACGACTGGGCAGAGTTCTATACGCCGCAGACCGGATGGCTCAACGCCGACGTGTCATTTGGATCTTCTGCTCGCAGGATGGGGGAGGAGTGGCGCCGCCGTCACTACTTTGGCAATCTCGACCCGTGGCGTATGGTGGCCAACAATCGATTCCAGGCAGAGTTTGAGCCCTCTTTCGACGGCATGCGCGAGGACCCTTACGATAACCAGATGGGTGAGGCTTCGGTCGACGGTCGCGGATGCCGTCGGCGCGAGATGCTCCGCACGGTCGAACTCATCGAAATGCTCGAAGTTCCATTTTCGGACTAATCGGTAGAAAGCTGTGATAAACTAACTCACGCATTGCGTGCCCGAGTGGCGGAATTGGCAGACGCAGTGGACTCAAAATCCACCGTTGGCAACAACGTGCGAGTTCGAGTCTCGCCTCGGGCACCATACATGCAAGTGAGCGTTCAAGGGGGTCAAGGCCCCCTTTTTCGTGCCGAACTCGCGTGAGCGCGCGGAGCGTTAAGCAAACAGGCCTGTGGCCTGTTTGTAGCGGAGCGTGGCGAGGGCGCCACGCGCTCGAAGCCCGGGACTTCGCGAAGCGAAGGCCCTTCGAGTCTCGCCTCGGGCACCATTCATGCAAGCGAGCGTTCAAGGGGGTTGCGGCCCCTTTTTCGTGTACGTAATGTGATAACGTGCTGTACGTGTTATTATTCGCAAGGCGTTGTTCCCGCAATGCCCTAAAGAGGAACCTGAGGGTTCCCACCTTTTGGCGCCAATGAGCAGCTGACTGGTCATACAACTTAGATTCCCTTCCTCAAATCGAGGAAGTCTATGTGTACGACCTGGTTGCTGAGAAGCGCCGGGTTATTTTTTTATGAATGGAGGTAGGGAAAATAGCTAAGTCTGATGACACCCGCATCAACGACGAGATCACTGCATCTTCGTGTCGTTTGATTGGCGTCGATGGCTCTCAGCTCGGCCTGTTCGCCATCCGCGATGCCCAGCGCGTCGCCGACGATCAGGGTCTCGACCTAGTCGAGATCGCTCCCAACGCGGAGCCGCCGGTCTGCAAGGTCATGGACTACGGTAAGTTCAAGTACCAGCAGGCCATGAAGGCCAAGGCTGCTCGTAAGAACCAGTCCAAGGTCGAGGTCAAGGAAATGAAGTTCCGACCCAAGATCGACGTTGGCGACTACGAGACCAAGAAGGGTCACGTTCTGCGCTTCCTCAAGAAGGGCGCACGCGTTAAGATCACCATCATGTTCCGCGGCCGTGAGATGGCTCACCCGGAGCAGGGCCTTAACGTTCTCGAGCGTCTCGCCGAGGATCTCAAGCCTTACGCTACGGTCGAGTCCAAGCCTAAGATGGAAGGCCGTAACATGCTTATGCTGCTCGCCCCGATTAAGGGCGCCTTCGATGAGGATAAAGCGGCAAGCGATAGCAAGTAACTAGTGTTCTGTAACCGATTAAGGAGTATTTCATGCCTAAGATGAAGTCCCACAGCGGCACCAAGAAGCGTTTCCGCAAGACTGGTACCGGCAAGCTTATGCGCGCCAAGGCTTTCAAGAGCCACATCCTGAGCAAGAAGTCCACCAAGCGTAAGCGTGGCTTCCGTCAGGAGACCGAGATCGCCGCTGCCGACCGCAAGGTCATCAAGTCGCGTCTCGCCTAAGTTCGCGTTCCCGTTTTCGTTTTACCATCTAGGAGTTGATAGAACATGGCACGTATTAAGCGCGCTGTTGCCGCCAAGAAGAAGCGCCGTACCGTTATGCACCGTGCGAAGGGTTACTACGGTGCCGCTTCGCGTACTTACAAGCATGCTAAAGAGCAGGTCCAGCACTCCCTGCAGTATCAGTATCGTGATCGCCGCAACAAGAAGCGCGAGATTCGTTCTCTCTGGATCACTCGTATCAACGCTGCTGCTCGCCTGAACGATATTTCTTACTCTCAGTTCATGCACGGCCTGAAGGTTGCCGGCATCGAGCTCGACCGCAAGGTCCTGGCTCAGATGGCTTACGAGGACATCGAGTCCTTCAACGAGCTGGCTACCATCGCCAAGAAGGCTCTCGAAGCCTAATAGATTCTCTTGAATCGCTAGGGGAGTGTCGCGTTGTGCGCGGCGCTCCCTCTTTTTATCTGAAGCGCGGTTTACATTGCTAAAAGCGCGGGTAGATAGACACTTACAGGTGACCGATCTCTATATATTCCTGAACCAAAGGGTCATCATCTGATACGTGCGGAAGATCCGCACCAGTCTTTCTATTAGCTATAGAAAGCGATATGTTGTGTAGGACTTGTGAAGAGTGGAATTGACGTCCCACAAGGCTTCGCGGTCTGGCAATATATCTCCTTGCCGCGCGGCCCGGTCGGACCGGATACACCGCGCAGGCGTGCACCTTGAGAACCGGATACTGCGAGGATGGACACTTACTTCAGTGTCGCATCCGGGCAGACATCGAACCATTTGAAATGGTCTGACTTGGATTTGTTTTTCGCAAGGCCGCCGAGAGGCGGCCCCGAGAAATTCCTTTTCCTATACTTAAACCAT
>CABUTR010000044.1 GCA_902494555.1 uncultured Collinsella sp. | reverse complement strand
GTTAAGTTTCCTGCTCTACAGTCCTGCTCACGACGGAGGCCACATTAAGTGGCCTCCTGTTCGTGCGGAACTCGCGATAAACTTAACCCCCACACCCCTCACGCGGCGGGCAACCGTCGTTGGGCTTATCACCGACACGATTAAACCGCTTGTATATCGTCTGCTGGCTTGGCACGGTACAATACTTGCAGCTTTAATTCATGAATTAGTGGAGTTATTGATGGCAGAATCTCGTGCGGAGCGTAAGGCTCGTCGTGCTTTGATCGAGGCGGCTGAGGGGTCGAAGGAGGAGAAATCTTCTACGAAATCCAAGTCTTCTAAAGCTGCAAAAAGCAAATCGACCAAGAACAGGGCTAAGACCAAGCGTTCTGACTCTCGTCGGAGCGAGGTCAAGGCATCTCAGACTCGCTCCAAGCGCTCGCATAAAGATCAGGTTTCGTCTGCGCGCAAGGCCGTTGATCCCAAGTCTCCTTGTTCCATCATGAAAGCTTGCGGTGGATGTACGGCGCTCAATCGTCCTTATAAGAAGCAGCTCGCCGCCAAGCAGGCTGCTATGGAGGAGCTTTTTGCTTCGCTTTGTGAGCGTGAGGGCATTGCTGTAGATCCTATTCGTGGCATGGGTGTCACCCTGGGCGACCCGGGCAAATATCCTGCGCCGCGTGGCTTTCGTCATAAGGCTGCCACTCCCTTTGCTCCCGGTAAGGAGGGCGCCGTCCGTTGCGGTTTCTTTGAGCGCGGCACGCACAAGATCGTTGCCGTACCCGAATGCCCCGTCGAGGCACCGGGCGCCCGTCAGATTCTCAACGGCATCGCACGCGAAGCTGAGCGGCTGCATATTCCCGCCTTTAATGAGGACAAGCATCTTGGCTTGCTTCGCTATGCCGTCGTCCGCTGCGGTTGGCGTACCGACCAGGTCATGGTCACGCTCGTGACCGCTCAGCGCGACTTGCCGCATGCGCAGGAGTTCTTTGAGGCTGTCGCCGCACTCAATCCGCACATCGTCACCGTCGCCCAAAACATCAACGGACGTCCCGGCAACGCCATCCTCGGCGAGGAAACCCGCATTGTATATGGCGCCGAGTGCATGCGCGACCAGCTGCTCGGCTGCGAATTCGATATCTCCCCCACCGCGTTCTACCAGACCAACCCGCAGCAGACCGAGCTGCTCTATCAGCTCGCGATTGACGGCATGGACTTGCAGCAGGGTGACATTCTTATGGACGCTTACTGCGGCAGCGGCACCATCGGCCTGTGCGCCGCGAGGGATGCCCAGGACAAAGGTGTCGGCATTATGCTGCTCGGCGTGGAGCGCAACCCGGCGGGCATTGCCGACGCACGTCGCAATGCCGAGCTCAACGGCCTCACCCGCAGCGCTTGGTTTATGGCCGACGACGCCACCGATTACATCCTGGACGCCGCCGATAACAACGAGCGCGTTGACGTTCTCTCCATCGACCCGCCGCGCGTCGGCTCCACGCCCGAGTTTCTTGAGGCCGCCTGCGCACTTAAGCCGCGCCGCATCACCTATATCAGCTGCAATCCCGCCACCCAGGAGCGCGACCTACACCAGCTCCTCGACGGCGGCTACCGACTGCTCAAGATCACGCCGGTCGACATGTTCCCTCATACCGACCACACCGAGACCGTCGCGGTCCTCGAACGCCGCTAATCCACCCCGGTAGATTTTTGGGACATGCCTTAAAATCTACCTTCACCATCGCCAGCAAATAGTAGATTTTAAGGCATGTCCCAAAAATCTACCGGCACAAGAAAGGGGGCGGCCCGTCTGGACCGCCCCCTTCGCTTGGTTTATAAACTCCGCTACATCCCATTGCGCAGATTGCACACGCCGGCTGCCGCCATCTCGCACAGCAGCGTCTCGCGGTCGCGCGTCACGATCAAATCCAGCGGGAAGTGAATCTCGTCGAGCATCTTGCGCGCGTGATCGAGCTTGCCAATGGCCATGCCAATGTGGGCATCGGTCGACACGCCAATGCCCACGCCCAGTTCGGCGCAGCGCTCGGCGATCTTGCGGCATACAGCCCAATGCTCAGTGTCGACACCGCGTTCAAGACTATGGTTGTTGATCTCGATAATCTTGTGCTTGGCCTTAGCTGCCAACAGCACCTCGTCGATATCGAACGGCACGCCCGAACGCCCCGTGTGGCCCAGCATGAACACCTTGGGGTGCTCCAGGGCATTGATATACATCCCGGTCGTCTGGGCCAGCGTCGCGCCCTCAGCAATCTGCGGATTATGCACGCTTGCAACCAAATAATCCAAATTACGCGTAACCAAATCGAACAGTGAATGCTGACGGCCGTACGAATCGCCGGCGATATCGAACGTGACAGGAGTGTCCTCGCCAAACAGGCTTCCGTCCAGCGAAACGATATCGGCCTCGGCACCACGCAGCACCAACACGCCGCTCCAAATGCGCGGCCAGATATCCTGGTTGATAAAGAATTGGTAACTGCGCAGGTCATTGGGGCAAGCCGTAACCATAGAGCTCAGATGGTCGGCAGATCCGAGCACCTGCAGACCACGCTCTGCCGCCCAGTACACATTCTCCTCAATGGTCGAATATGCATGCGCAGAGAACATCGTATGGGTATGAATGTCACAAGAAAGCAGGTAGGGCATCAGGTCTCCTTATCTGGCACGGCCGTCGCTTATATTCATTGTACGCATAGCCTTCGATAGTCGTAAAACCACTCCATCCCAAAGACACAACGTCCATGACAACGGGGTCCGGCTTAACACCAAACCCCGTTTCACGTAAAACATTGTAGGCAGAGCGCTTTACTTTTAACGATACTCGTCCGCCAACTGTTTCCAAGCGGGTAGCGAATTGATAATCGTCTCGTAACTCACGCAGTAGCCCAGGCGGAACCAGCCCGGCATACCAAAGCTGTCCGAGGGGACCGCAAGCAACTCATACTTCTTTGCGTGCTCGCAAAACGCATTCGCATCGGGTTCCAACGCTTTCACCCATAGGTAGAACGCGCCATCCGGCTCAACATAGGTGTAGCCATACTCCGCCAGTGCGTCGGTAAGCGCCGTGCGGTTGCGAGCATAGGCCTCAACGTCACTCGGCTCATCGATGCAGTCGATAATTACGCGCTGAAAGAGCGCCGGCGCGCACACGAAGCCCAGCGTACGGGCGGCACCGGCAACGGCGGGCATTAGACGATCTGCCTGAGGATTCGTATTGGGAACAAGGATCCATCCCACGCGCTCACCCGGCAGCGACAGCGACTTGGAATACGAGTAGCACACGATGGTGTGCTCGTAGATCGAGGGCACCCAAGGCACCTCGGCACCGTACACGATCTCGCGGTACGGCTCATCCGAGATGAGCATAATTGGATTCTCGGAATCGCGCTGAGCGTTGGCCTCGCGCAGAACATTGGCCAGTCGCGTCAGCGTATTGCGTGTATATACGGCACCAGTCGGATTGTTGGGCGAGTCGATGATGACGGCCGCCGTCTTATCGCTGATCGCCTTGAGCACGTTGTCCACGCTCAGCTGGAACGTATCTTCATCGGCGAGCGCCTCAACACACGTACAGCCGGCCTTCTCAATCCAAACGCGATACTCCGGAAAGTACGGGGCGATAACAATAACCTCGTCGCCCGGGTTCGTAACGGCGTTGAGCGTGCAGGTGAGCGAAGCCGCGGCACCCACCGTCATAAAGACGTCCTTACCCTCATAGTTCGTTCCAAAGCGGCGGTTGAGCGATTCGGCGACGGCTGCTCGACATTGCAGCAGGCCCGGTGCGGGCGTGTAGCCGTGCAACTGGTCACTCGGCAGCTCCAGAGCCTTCTTAATCGACTCAGCCACAGCAGCGGGCGCCGGAACGCTCGGATTGCCCAGCGAAAAATCGAATACGTTTTCCGCACCGATCTGCGCCTTGCGCTCAAGGCCATAGCTAAAAATCTCGCGGATGATGGAGCTTTCCGCACCGCGAGCATACATCGTTTCGTTGATCATCTGTTCCCCTTTCGCATAGGCGCTATTGTACGCTTTAGCCGAGCAAAGTGCCGCAGCAATGTTGATTGGGGACAGACTTAAATGCGTGAAAACGCTCATTTTAGTCTGTCCCCAATCAACAGACGGCCCCATATCGCTCAAAAGAAAAAGCCTCCGCAGGTTTCCCCGCGGAGGCTTTTGCCACAGAGACTATTTGTCGGCGTCGGTGTCGGCATCGGCACCGACGCCGACATGGTCATCGTCAGCATCATCGGATGCGGCTTCGGCATCCTCCTGCATGGCCGCCTGCGCAAAGGCCGCGGCATCAGCCGCCAGCTCCTCCTCGCTCATGCGAGGCGCGCGCTTCTTGGTCGGCATGCCGGCCGCCTTGGCATTGCGCTCCTCCTTGGCCGCCAGGATATCGCCCTCGCGCTCAAGGTAGGCATTCCACTCGTTGTCGAGCAGGGCGTTCACGGCGTCGCCTTCGACGGTCTCGCGCTCAAGCAGCACCTTCGCCATCAGATCGAGTTGATCGCGACGGGCATCCAAAATCTCGACCGCACGACGATGGGCTTCGCGCATGATGCGCTGAACCTCGATATCGATACGGCGCGCCGTCTCCTCGGAGTAATCCTGGTGATCGGCGTAATCGCGACCAAGGAACACCTGATGTTGCGCCTCGCCAAACACTTGCGTGCCCAGCTCCTCGCTCATGCCCAGGCGCGTGACCATCTCGCGCGCCATCTTGGTTGCGCGCTCCAGATCGTTGCTCGCGCCCGACGTAATGTCATCGCACATGAGCTCCTCGGCAACGCGACCGCCCAAGAACACGGCGAGCTCGTCGAGCATCTCGTTCTTGGTCTTGAGGAAGTGGTCCTCCTGCGGAAGCTGCAGCGTGTAGCCCAGAGCCTGACCGCGGCTGACGATCGAGATCTTGTGGACCGGATCGGAGTGCTCCAGGATGTGGCCCACCAGGGCGTGACCGCTCTCGTGGTAGGCAATCGTGGTGCGCTCGGCCTCGGTCATCACGCGACCCTTGCGCTGCGGTCCGGCAATCACGCGCTCCATCGATTCCTCAACCTCGTCCATCGAGATCACGGAACGATGACGGCGAGCGGCCAGCAACGCAGACTCGTTGAGCAGGTTCGCCAAATCGGCACCAGTAAAGCCAACGGTCATCTGGGCGAGCTTCTCAAACTTAACGTCCTCGTCCATCGGCTTGTTCTCGGCATGCACGCGCAAGATCTGCTCGCGGCCCTTCACATCCGGACGGTCGACCGTAACCTGACGGTCAAAACGGCCGGGACGCAGCAATGCCGGATCTAGGATGTCAGGACGGTTGGTCGCAGCGATCAGGATGACCGACTCGCTTTCCTCAAAGCCGGCCATCTCGACCAGCAGCTGGTTGAGCGTCTGCTCGCGCTCGTCGTGACCGCCGCCCAAGCCAGCTCCGCGCTGACGTCCCACGGCATCGATCTCATCGATGAAGATGATCGACGGGGCCTGGGACTTGGCCTCCTTAAAGAGGTCACGCACGCGGCTGGCGCCGACACCCACGAACATCTCGACAAAGTCGGAACCCGAGATGCTAAAGAACGGCACGCCCGCCTCGCCGGCAACGGCCTTGGCCAGCAGCGTTTTACCGGTGCCCGGAGGGCCCACCAGCAACACGCCGCGCGGGATCTTGGCGCCCAGCTTGCGATAGCGATCCGGATCGCTCAAAAAGTCGCGGATCTCCTCGAGTTCCTCGACTGCCTCGTCCACGCCGGCAACGTCTTCAAACTTGACCTTGGGGCGCGTGGCCTCGTTGGTCTTGGCGTTGGTCTTGCCAAACTGCATGTTCCTGTTGTTGGCGCCCATCATCTGGCGCATAAAGTAGAACATGATGGCGATCAGGGCGATCGTCGGAAGCACGCTCATCGCCAGGTCGCCCCAAAAATCGGGATCATTGGTGTTGACGATGTACTTGGTATCGGGGTGCTCCGCCATAAGCTCGGCAAGCGAATCGGAGCCGACATAGGTCGAGGAGAAGCTCTTGAGCTCGCTCGTATCGCCCTTGTCCTTCTTCGTCTTCCAGTAATGACCCGTCACGCTTCCGTCTTGAACCGTATAGGTCAGATCTTCGACGCGATCCTGCTTGATGGCGCTGACCATCTCGCTCGTCGCGAGCTTTACGGTATTGCTGGAATTGGCAAAGCCGGAGCCCATGTTAAAGAAGGCGTAGCCCAGGAGCGCGCAAGCCAAAATAAAATACAGCCAGCCCGTACGCGTGGGCTTCTTGCCTCCGGGCACCCCCGGGATCTTAGGCTCCCGGGGAGTCTGGGAATTGTTATCGTTACGGTCGTCGGGCATCTTACGAATAAACCTCCGGTTTCAAAATGCCCAGATACGGAAGGTTACGATAGCGCTCGGCATAGTCGAGGCCGTAGCCCACCACAAAGGCATCGGGGCAATGGGTTCCAACATACTTGGGCGTGACGGCCGAGGTACGGTCCTCAACGTCCTTCCACAGGAAGGCAGCGACCTCCAGAGAAGCGGGCTTGCGGCTCTCGAGGTTCTTCATCAGATACTTGAGCGTCAGGCCCGAGTCCAGAATGTCCTCGACGATCAGCACGTCGCGACCGCGGATGTCGATATCCAGGTCCTTAATGATACGCACGATACCCGAGGACTTCACACCGTTGCCATAGCTCGAAACAGCCATGAAATCGATGTTGGTCGGCAGCTCGATCTTGCGCATCAGGTCGCCCATAAAGACCACAGCGCCGCGCAGGACCGCAATCAGCACCAGATCCTTACCCGCGTAGTCGCGAGTAATCTGCTCGCCTAGGCGAGAGACGATACCGTCGATATCCTCCTGCGTAAACAGAACCTTCTCGATATCCGGATGTTGAGAAGCCATGACAACCCTTTCTTGTGCTTATCGCCCACACACCGCCGTATGGACGCGAACTTCACATTCTAGCAGCGCACGGGATATATTTTCCAGCCCATACGCCATCAGCGCGGGAATACCGTCAACGTCGCACAGAATAGCTGGCGTGGGACGCTATTCCGCATCGACCACACGAAGCAGATACGCCACGCGCGTTGCGGCCGTGCATTTAAAACGCTCGTCCGTGCGAACGCCTGCGACCCATACCACGGCACCTCCCGGAGCCGTTCTCACCACGGGAACGCCTGCGCGCTCAGAAACAGGAATACGAGCCTCGTTGAGTAGGTCGGATACCTTCTTACTTCGCCCACTCATGCCCAACGGACACATCACATCCCCCGGCACGGGACCGTCTACCCACAGACGCGCCAAACGCGCCTCGGCGGGAATCTCCCCGCGCGAGCCGGCGAGCATCCGTTCGCTATCGCGATCGGCAAAGCCCAGCGTCGCGGCATCCACCATAGCGGCCACCCCTCCGGCGCCCGCGAGTTCGCGGGCACGGCGCACAATATCACACCCCGGCTCGACGGCCATCGGCTCTGCCACCAGGATGCGGCCCGCCCCCAGCGGCAATCGACCGGGAATGGCGACCCAATCGGCAACTAACCCCTCGCGCGCCGCCGGGGCCTTGAATGACAGCATGCCAAACTCCACGCGCGCATCGATTCCCGCCGGCAGCGTGACCGAACCCGAGCCTTCGGCGACACAGGCGAGCACGCGCTCCACATGCCGCATCTCCGGGCGAGCGTCGGGGTCGATACGCTTAATTGCCAGTCGCACCATGCGCCGGGCAATCACCACCTCGGCCGCGGCCAGTCGGCGGGCGTCAAGGACCAATGCACCCGCCGCCTCCTTACGCAGGCAGCTTCGAAACGCCTGTGCGGAAAGCTGGGAAAGAAAGGCGTCCTCATCGCCTAGGATCTCGCAGGCGGCGCCAATCGTCTTACAGACGCTCGCGTTACGCTGCGCCACCACCGGCATCACCCGATGGCGCACGTAGTTACGCAAGTACGACACGTCCTCGTTGCTCTCGTCTTCTCGCCACGGCTGACCATGCACCTGCAGATAGCCTACGAGCTCATCATGAGTCAGGTCGAGCAAGGGACGCACCACGATATTCCTCCGGCGAGGAATGCTCGATAGACCGGCGGGCCCCGAACCCTTAATCGCGTTCATCAAAAACGTTTCCGCGCGATCCGAAGACGTGTGCGCAGTGCAGATACGAGCCGCCGTTCGCGGTGCCCCCGTCTGGGCGCAGAGCTCGCGAACATACCTCCGCGCCGCGGCATAGCGTACCTCGCGGGCAGCCGCCTCGATATTGCCCGATTCATCATCAAAATAGGCATGCTCAACACACAGCGGCAAGCCATATTGTGCGCATAGGCCGCGCACAAAGGCCTCGTCGCCATCGGACGCCTCGCCGCGTAGATGATGGTTCACATGCAGCACGTGCAGCCGCTCGCGCGCGATGGGGGCTACACCACGCCCATCCAGAATATCCAACTTTGATGTGCACGCCATAAGGAGCAAAGCCGTCGAGTCCGCACCACCTGATACCATGAGCACCACGGGGGCAGCCGTCTGCCGCGTTGCCAGGGCTTTATCATCAGCCCGCGATGCGGCATGATGTCCGTAATGCTGAGATACCGTTGGCATTTGCTTCCTCCTCTATTCGTTCGCACCCATTGTATCCTTTGGAATCTTATGTCTCGTCTGCACCTTCATATCCTTGGCAGCGGCTCAAAAGGCAACTGCGCGCTCATCGAAGGCCCCCGGGGGCTTATCATGATTGACGACGGTCTTTCTCGCCGCGAGACATTAAAGCGCATGACAGAACTGGGGCTCTCGGCAGACAACGTCTCGGCTCTTCTCATTACTCATGAGCATACCGATCACATCAAGGGCCTCGATGTCTGGTGCAAGCACTGGCACGGCCCCCTCTTTGCCAGCAGGGGCACACTTTCGAGCAAAGAAAATCTTTCGCATCTGCCTGTCGAGGAATTCGATCCCGGTGACACCCTATCCATTGCCGGCATCCAGGTGCAAACCTACTCAACATCACACGATGTCATAAATCCAGTCGGCTATCGATTCGACGCCCTCGATGATTCCATCGGCTTTGCCACCGACACCGGTGAGCTATCGAGCCAAGCCATGAACACCCTCGAAGATTGCCGAGTCCTCGCACTCGAAAGCAATCACGATGTGACCATGCTGCGCGAGGGAGAATATCCCCGCTTTCTTCAGGAGCGCATCCTGTCCACAAAGGGGCACCTTTCCAACAGCCAGGCCGCCGAAGCCGCACAAGAACTTGTTACCGAACGCACCGAACAGCTCATCGCCATGCACATCAGCCAGGACAATAATCGTCCAAGCCTTACCGTCAAAAGCTATGCCAACGCACTTGATGCAAGCCTCGATGATGAGCTCGGCAGCTCTGCCACCCTTCTTCAAGGGTCACGGAAGCTCACGATACGCCCTGCAAGTCAATATCAACCGACAACTATTCAATAGCCCACTCAAGACAAAAAAGGGGGCTGGGAATCACTTCCCAGCCCCCTTAACTCATACTCTCGATTGGAGCAGAGCCACCATTAATCGATAGAGATCTTCGTAACGTTCTTCTTCTCGACGATCTTGGGAACCGTAACGGTCAGGATGCCGTCAGCGTACTTAGCCGAGAGGCCCTCGCTCGAAGCGTCCTTAAGATACACGCCACGCGTCGCGCTGTACGAGCTGAACTCCTTCTGCAGGAAGTTCTTGCCCTCGTTCTCCTCGTCTTCCTCGACATTCACGCTAATGGACAGACGGCCCTCGTTAAGCTCGACATCGATATCGTCCTTGGCAACACCGGTCAGATAAGCCTTGACCTCATAGCCATCGCCCTTATCCTCAACGTCAACGGGGAACGCCTTAGAGGCAATCGAGTTGTTCGCTAGGTCGCTCATATCATCAAACAGATCGAACAGCGAGCTTGCAGAGGGACGAACGCCAAAAACCGAACGATAAGGAACCATGCTTGCCATGTTTACCACTCCTTTATAGGACTGCCGAGTCATCTTCTAGGTGACTGGGACTTCTTTTGACGCTCTTATATATGCCCACCCAGTGCTCATATATACATCGACTATAAAGTTTTTTGAGTCCAGTACTATAAGCATATCTAAGTGTGTATGACTCAGGTTTTAGTAAGGTTAAGGTTCTTTGAACCAGAGCTCAAATAACGAGTATGTCCACAGCTACAAATAACAAGGGGCTTACAATGAGCGCGTATACGTTGTTGGTAACGAGCTAAAGGGCATCATGGACGACAAAAACCAGAACAATAAGTTTATACCGACGCGGGGGGAAGATACTTCCACGCAGCCGCCACGGTTCCATCGCCCCCACATCTCGCAAGAGCCCATTAATGATCCGGAGCCCGAGTATGTGACGAGAAATCGATATCAAACGATCGAGGATGCCCAGACGGGACGTAAGCATATGGGCGTCGCCTCGGGAGACCCTGTATATCTGAAAGACGCACCATTATCTAAAAACAGCGCAGCTAGTGATGAGCCGATGAAAGCATCCGCCACTCATCGACAAAGAGGTCCTCGACCAAAGCAAACCTTGACGCATTCGGCTCGCTATCTCGAAACGCCAAAACAGGGAAAATCAATCTTCGTTTCGACAAGTAAACGACGCAAGCAGCATCGACTGACAATCCTGCTTTTGATCATTGCGGTCATAGCAGTTGCCCTTGTTATTCGATTTATCTTCTTTAAATAAAGGCTCAATACCAAAAACGATAAGATCGTCTGGTGTAATAGAGTCATTTACGCCCCGTAAACGCAAAAAAGGGGAGGCCGCGAGGCCTCC
>CABUTR010000043.1 GCA_902494555.1 uncultured Collinsella sp. | reverse complement strand
AGAGATAAAGTGGCGGTAGACCTGCGAGGACACAACGGTGATGACCGAGCTCACGGCGGCGCCGATCACCGATCCGGCGATACCGATCTTGGAGGCAAGCGCGACGCTCGTGGCGGCAGCTGCGGCGCCGGCGATGATTTGGGGAATGGAAATGTCGTCGAACAGGCCCTTTTTGGGCGCGATGGCCATGGTCTGTCCGATGGAATGGTTCTCGTGCACGCCGTTGTTGAGCGCGGCCGGTGTCATGACGCGCGTGCGCGGCGCGTCGGTGTACTTGGTTGCCATACGGGGTCCTCCCGGTGTAAATCTGCTTCGTTTCGTTTAGCCATCAGGGTACCCACCAGATGTGAATCGTACGTGACATTTAGCAGATACCATCAACTCATCAATAGCTCACCAAGTTAGTGGGATGCGGTTGCACCCGGCGGTTGAACTACAATAGGGCTTGCTAATTTTGTTGAATAGCGTCTACGCACGGGAGCATTCTTATGAATCTTCACCTTTCTCAGTCTGATGGCTTTTTGCGTGTGGCGGCGGCGTCGCCGCGGATTCGCGTGGCCGATGTCGAGGGCAATGCCGAGGTTGCGCTGGCGGCTGTTCGCGAGGCTGCCGAGCGCGGCGTTCGCGCGCTGGTGCTGCCCGAGCTTAACCTGACCGGCTATACCGCGGCCGACCTGTTCCATAATCGCACGCTGCTGCATGCCTGCGAGGCCGCACTGGCACATATTCTCGATGAAACTCGCGAGCTGCCGATTGTCTTTACCATTGGCCTTCCCGTTGCAGTTGCCGAGAATATCTACAACTGCGCCGCCGTGTGCTGCGCGGGCGAGCTTTTGGGCCTCACGGCCAAGAAGTATCTGCCCAACTATGGCGAGTTCTATGAGCGTCGCTGGTTTGCTCCATCGCCTGCGGATCCCGTGTGGGTCGAGTTTGCCGGTCAGGGTCCGGTTCCGCTGGGTTCAGGGCTTGTCTACCGCTGCTGTGATGAAGGTGCCGAGGATATGGTGCTGGGCGTTGAGGTCTGCGAGGACCTGTGGGTGCCGGCGCCCCCTTCGACCGAGATGGCGCTTGCCGGTGCGACGGTGATCCTCAATCCGTCGGCTTCGGACGAGATTATCGGTAAGGCGGATTACCGCCGCAGCCTCATTTCCAACCAGAGCGCGCGCCTGTACTGCGCCTATGCCTACGCGGACGCGAGCGAGGGCGAGTCCACGACCGACATGGTCTTTGCGGGCGAGAACCACGTCTACGAAAACGGTTCGAAGCTCGCCGCGACCAAACTGCTTACCTGCGATATGGCCGTCGCCGATGTCGATCTTGACCGTCTGGTTGCCGAGCGCCGTCGCTCGACGACGTGGACGCGCGCGGACGATGCGCCGGAGGCCACGACCGTTGAGTTTTCGTTTGAGGGCGTGCTGGCCGAAGAACCTGTCCTGCGCGATGCCTGCGATATCGACCGCGTTTTCCCGCGCGCGCCCTTTGTGCCGGCCGACCACGGCGACTTGGCCGAGCGCTGCGAGACGATCCTCAATCTGCAGACTGCTGGCCTCAAGACCCGCCTTGCCCACACGGGCACCAAGGCTGCGGTCATCGGCCTTTCGGGTGGCTTGGACTCTACGCTGGCGCTACTTGTGACCGTGCGTGCGTTCGACGCCTTGGGCCTGCCTCGCACCGGTATCACGGCCGTGTCCATGCCCGGCTTTGGCACGACGCACCGCACTAAGTCCAATGCCGAGTCGCTCGCTCGTGACTTGGGTGTGAGCTTCCGCGAGGTCTCAATCCATGCTGCCGTGGAACAGCACTTTAAGGATATCGAGCATGATCCGGCCGTGCAGGACGTGACCTACGAGAACAGCCAGGCGCGCGAGCGTACGCAGATTCTGATGGATCTGGCCAACCAGGCTGGCGGTTTTGTCATCGGCACGGGCGACCTGTCGGAGCTGGCGCTCGGCTGGGCTACCTATAACGGCGACCACATGAGCATGTACGCCGTCAACGCGAGCGTGCCTAAGACGCTTGTGCGCCATCTGGTGCGCTATGCGGCCGATGTGTTTGGCGGGCGTATTGCCGAGACGCTGCTCGACATCCTCGATACGCCGGTGTCCCCCGAGCTTCTGCCGCCCACGGGCGACGGCGAGATTGCGCAGAAGACCGAGGACCTGGTGGGCCCGTATGAGCTGCACGACTACTTCCTCTACTACCTGCTGCGTTTTGGCTTTGAGCCGGGCAAGATCTACCGCATGGCGCTCAAGAGCTTCGAGGGCGTCTACGACGCCAAGACCGTCCACACGTGGCTACGTACGTTCTACCGTCGCTTCTTTGCCCAGCAGTTTAAGCGCAGCTGCCTGCCCGATGGTCCCAAGGTGGGTTCGGTGACGCTCAGCCCGCGCGGCGATTGGCGTATGCCGAGTGACGCTAGCTCGCGTCTGTGGCTTGCGCAGATCGACGCGCTCAATCCAGTTGACTAAGGTTGGCTAAATTGAACCAATACGGGGGTTGCAAGCGTTACACTTTTGCAATCTGATGGCCCGTATCGCGCGGCGCTCTTGTCGGAGCGCCGCGTTTTTTATATCGAAAGGTGGCACCATGCAGGCATCGCAGCGTCTCGACCGCTTTGGCGCGGAGGTCTTCGCCTCGCTCAACAACAAGCTTCTCGCGCTGAAGGCTCAGGGCAAGACCATTTACAACATGAGCGTGGGCACGCCCGACTTTAAGCCGTACGACCATGTGGTCGAGGCGCTCACGCAGGCAGCCCAAGATCCCGAGATGTGGAAGTATGCCCTGCGCGACCTGCCCGAACTCAAGCAGGCCGTGTGCGATTACTATGAGCGTCGCTTTGGCGTTTCGGGCATTACGCCGTCTATGGTGCAGTCGTGCAACGGCACGCAGGAGGGGGTGGGCCATTTGGGCCTTGCCCTGCTCGATCCGGGTGACACCATTTTGGTTCCCGATCCGTGCTACCCGGTCTTTGAGGCGGGTGCCAAGATCGCCGATGCCAAGCTCGAATACTATCCGCTGGTTGCCGAGCACAATTACCTGCCCTATGTGGCGGGTATCGATCCCGAGGTTGCCGATCGTGCCAAGTACATGATCGTGTCGCTGCCCGCGAACCCGGTCGGCTCGGTGGGCACGCCCGAGGTCTACGAGGAGATTATCGCCTTTGCCCGCGAGCATGATCTGTTGATCGTCCATGATAACGCGTACTCCGACATCGTGTTTGACGGCGAGCCCGGCGGCAGCTTCTTGCAGTATCCCGGAGCGCTCGAGGTGGGCGTTGAGTTCTTCTCGCTCTCCAAGTCGTTTAACGTCACCGGTGCCCGCATCGGCTTTTTGGTCGGTCGCGAGGATGTGGTCTCTGCCTTTGCCAAGCTGCGCGGCCAGATCGACTTTGGTATGTTCTTCCCGATTCAGAAGGCCGCCATCGCGTGCCTGAACGGTCCGCGCGATGAGGTCGAGGCGCAGCGTCTGAAGTACCAGGAACGCCGCGATGCCCTGTGCGACGGTCTTGAGGGCCTGGGCTGGGAGCGTCCCAACGCGCATGGCTCTATGTTTGTGTGGGCCAAGCTTCCCGGTGGTCGCACCGATTCCATGGCGTTTTGCGAGGAGCTCATGGAGAAGGCCGGCGTTGTGGTGACGCCGGGCGCGAGCTTTGGCCCTTCGGGCGAGGGGCACGTGCGCATGGCGCTGGTCCTGCCGCCCGATCAGATCGCTTTGGCTGTCGAGGCCATTCGCGAGGCGGGCCTGTATTAGAAACCTATTTCGACTCGTCAATAGCTCGAAACCGATTTCGTGCAGTTATTTTACGAATTCTGCAAACAATTTCGGTAAACGGTCGATTTTTGGCTGCGAATAGGAGCATAATCAAAGTCCCGATTGGATGTATTGGGATTACGGCAAGCCGCTCGGGTCGTTCCCGGGCGGTTTGTTTGTGGAGAGAGATGGGAGTTTCTAATGGTTAACGAGAAGAAGGTCGCTATTGTCGGCTGCGGCTTCGTCGGTTCGTCTTCGGCGTTCGCTCTGATGCAGAGCGGTCTGTTCTCCGAGATGGTCCTCATCGACGTGGACAAGAACCGCGCCGAGGGTGAGGCTCTGGATATCGCGCACGGCATGACGTTTGCCGAGCCGATGAAGATCTACGCCGGCGATTATTCCGATGTCGCCGACGCCGCCATGATCGTCGTCACCGCTGGCGCTGCCCAGAAGCCCGGTGAGACTCGCCTGGACCTGGTCAACAAGAACGTCAGCATCTTTAAGTCCATTATCCCCGAGATTAAGAAGTCCGGCTTCGACGGCATTCTGCTCATCGTCTCCAACCCGGTCGATGTTCTGACCTACGCCGCCATCAAGATGTCCGGCCTGCCCGAGGGCCATGTCATCGGCTCCGGCACCGTGCTCGACACCGGCCGTCTGCAGCAGATGCTCGGCGCTCACGTCGAGGTTGACCCGCGCGACGTTCAGGCCTATGTCATGGGCGAGCACGGTGACTCCGAGTTCGTCGCTTGGTCCAGCGCCCAGGTTGCCGGCGTGCCGCTGAACACCTTCTGCGAGCTTCACGGTCACCTGGAGCATGAGGCCGCTGAGAAGCGCATCGCCGAGGACGTCAAGAACTCCGCCTACACCATCATCGAGAAGAAGCACGCCACCTACTACGGTGTCGCTATGGCCGTTAAGCGCATCTGCACTGCCGTCATGCGCGATGAGCAGACCGTTCTGCCTGTTTCCTCGCTCATGGTGGGCGAGTACGGCCTGTCCGATCTGGCCATCTCCATGCCGACGGTCGTTGGTCGCGACGGCGTCGTCTGCCGCGTTCCCGTGCCGCTGAACGATGACGAGCAGCATGAGCTCACCGCCTCCGCCAAGGCCCTCAAGGACATCATCGACAGCGTCGACTTCTCCTGCTAAATCAAGCTCGCTAGAGCGAAAAGCTACAATGAAGGCGTCCGGGCACACACGGCCCGGGCGCCTTTTTGGTGCGAAGTAACCTGACCCCAATGCACCATAGTTGATGGGAGGGCCATGTCGGATTCGCCTAATTTTTTGACCTATGCCCAGACGGCGTTTGATCCGTTTGAGGAGAGGCCGTTCTGCGCGGTGGATAGCCTGGTCTTTGCGTGGTTGTCCTATTTGCGTTTGCCGGGTGATATGGCGGAGCTGACGAACTGGCAGGGCCTAGACGTACGCGAGCTGCTGCGTGCCGAGTGCTACCGGGACATGATTGGCGACTTGTGGGACCCAGAGGGGGGCAGGGCCTTGTTGGAGGCCGTGGCAGCAAGCCCTCGCTACCGTGGCGTGCACGTTTGCGGCTATCGTGCCGTGAGCGATGTGGTGGCGACAGAGCAGTTTGCAGCTATGGCGTTCCGGTTTCCGGCGGGGTTTAGTTATCTTTCCTTCCGGGGGACCGACAGCACGATTGTGGGCTGGAAAGAGGACTTTAACATGGCGTTCCGGTGTCCTGTGCCAGCCCAGGAATCCGCGGCGCGTTACGTGGACGAGGCAGCGGATGCGATTGACGGGCCGCTTTTGTGCGGAGGTCATTCCAAGGGTGGAAACCTTGCGGTGTACGGTGCGGCGATGTGCTCCGATGTCGCCCGTGGGCGAATCGAACGGGTGTATTCCCATGATGGTCCGGGCTTCGTCGAGGAGTTTCTGAACGGCAACGCCTTTGCCGATCTTTCCGGTCGAATCGACAAGACGCTACCTCGGTCGTCGATCTTTGGCATGATGTTCGAGACGCAGGAGGACTATGCCATCGTTGAGAGCACCGAGTTCAGCCTGCTGCAGCACAATCCCTTTAGCTGGGTGGTTGATGGTCGCGACTTCGTGTACTGTGAGTGCCTGTCCGCCGGTGCTCGATACGTTGATGGCTCCATTCGCGAGATGCTGCTTGCAGTGGGGCCTAGCGAGCGCGAGCGTTTTGTAGATGCGTTATTCTCCGTGTTTGAGGCTACGGGTGCTGAGCGGTTTGCGGATATCGCTGGGAATCTGCGCGAGAGCCTGCCCGTGATGCTCCAGGCTGCGCAGGGTTTCGACAAGGATACACGACGCTTTGTCTCGCAGACCATCGTGGCAATCCTTAAATGCGCACTGCTGCCCAAACGACCCCAGATCGACATGTCCGCCGCCGGTAAGAGTCTGGCAGAACAGCTCGAGGCTTGGCAGTCCGAGCTCCTGCGCTAGCCATTGGTGCAAAGCAACCTGGCCCTCAATGCAGCAATCTTCGATGCGCTCGGGGAGGGCTCGACCGCTATACTGGTTCGTGCCGAAATCGATCTAGAACGGAATGCCGTATATGAAAATCAATCACGCGATTCTGCATATCCTGGACTTTGACTCTGCCGTCAACGTTATGAGCCAGCGCGAGCTCGATATCGAGAGCCGTACCGTGCGCAATTTCGTAACAACGCATCTGCGCCGCGCACGCACCTCGGCCGACAATAAGCGTGCCACGTTTGCCGAGAACTCTGCGTTTGGCGGCGAGCTCAAGGGCTATTTCTTTGGCGAGCGCGAGTTCGTGGACCTGTCGCAGCAGATTGCGGAGTTTATCTCCTCCGAGCTTACCAAAGCCGAGAAAGCCGAGTCCACCGACGTGCTCGTGGCTGATTTTGACGACGATGAGGATGCCCGCTGGTTTGCCGTGATGCTGCTGGGCTCCAAGCAGGCTTTTATGCATGAGGTGGGTCGCGAAGAGGGGGAGGTGCGCAACGACATCGCGCGCCACTACGCCATTCTGCCAAACCCCTCGCAAAAGGTGCCGAGCTATGCCATCGTGCGCGCGAGCACCATGGAGATCGGCTACGTGGACAAGAAGCGCAAGATTGCCGGCGAGGATCGTATGCTTATCCCCGATGGTCTGCTGCAGTGCGATACGGGCGTGTCGGGCAAGGAAGTTATCGACACCGTTACGCGTGTGGTCGAGGAGGTCGCCGAGGAGCACGGTGCCAATACGGCCGTAGCGCTCGCTAAGGTTAAGGCCGCTGTGGCCGAGAAGGTTGAGGATGACGAGGAACTGCCGCCCTGGGATATCGTCGATGAGGTCTTTGAGGACGAGCCGGTCATCAAGGAGAGCGTGCGTGCGGCGCTGACCGAAGAGAAGGTGCCCGAGCGTGTGCCCGTGGAGCGCAAGCAGGTCGAGCGTGCGGCCGTGCGCAACCACAAGATTCGTACCGATACGGGCATCGAGATCAGCTTTCCGGCCGAGATGGGCTCGAACTCCGAGTACATCGAGTTCGTCAACGAGCCCAACGGCCTCATTTCCATCGAACTCAAAAACATCGGCAGCATCGAGAATCGATAAGTTGCGTTACGCCTACAGCGGGAAAGCAAAGGCCGAAGCCCTTTGGGTCTTCGGCCTTTTTGCTTGGAGCTCAATTGAGTTGCAGACTGAGCATAAGTCAGCGAAAGCGCCCCTAAGCGAGCAAGGTAACGTGAAAGAGGAGGGAAGCGTACTTTGGTACGCGACCGACGATTGAACGTCAGATTGCCGCTTAGGGGCGCTTGTAGCGTCGACCGGTCCGTCGTTCGTTAGAACGACGGAACCAAAGGTGCAGCGGCGAGCCGTTGTGCGGTTTGGTAAAACCGCACAACTTCTACAGCTGGCGCAGGCCTTCCTCGAGACCGGTCTTGCTGTCGGTCTTCTCGTCGCGCATCTTGATGACGCGGGCGGGGACACCGGCCACGACGGCACCGGCGGGGACGTCCTCGACGCACACGGCGCCGGCGGCAACGACAGCACCCTTGCCTACGTGCACGCCCTCCAGGACCACGGCGTTGGCGCCGATCATGACGTCGTCTTCGATGATGACGGGCGTGGCGCTGGCGGGCTCCACAACGCCTGCCAGCACGGTGCCGGCGCCGATATGGCAGTTCTTGCCCACGGTGGCGCGGCCGCCCAGCACGGCGCCCATATCGATCATGGAACCCTCGCCGATAACGGAGCCGATGTTGATGATGGCGCCCATCATGATGACGGCACGGTCGCCAATCTCGACGCGGTCGCGGATGATCGCGCCCGGCTCGATGCGGGCGTTGATGCCCTTAAGGTCGAGCATGGGCACGGCGGAGTTGCGGCAGTCGTTCTCTACGTCGTAGTAGTCGATGGAGCCGGCGTTGGCGTCGAGGATCGCCTTGAGCTCATCCCAGTCACCAAAGACGGTCTTGCCACGACGACCGCCGTAGACGTGCGCATTGCCCCACTGGACCTTCATGCCCGGCTTCTCGCGCACGTACAGCTTGACGGGCGTTTTCTTGGGCGCGGTGGCGATGTAGTTGATAATTTCCTGTGCATCCATCTCGGCTGCGTTGCTCATTTTCTATCTCTCCTTTGGGTGGATTCGGTTGATACCTGATTAGGCAAACATGACCTGGTCGAACGTATAGAAGCCGGGTTCGCGGGTGACGAGCTTCTGCGCGGCTGCCAGGGCGCCGTTGACAAAGATCTGACGGCTCGTGGCGCGGTGGGTGAGTGTGACTTCCTCGTCTTGACCAAAGAAACTCACTTCGTGCACGCCGGCGACAGTGCCACCGCGCAGCGAGTGCATGCCGATCTCCTTGGGATTACGCGCGCCGCACATGCCCTCGCGGCCATAGACGGGGTGGTAGCCTGCCTCGGGCTCGGCTTCGACGACGGCATCGAGTAGCAACTTGGCAGTGCCGCTGGGGGCATCGACCTTTTGGTTATGGTGCGTCTCGACGATTTCACAGTCAAAGCCGGGCAGCTCGCGTGTGGCCTGCGCTACCAGATGGCGCAGGGCTGCGATGCCGATGGAGTAATTGCCGGAGTGCATGACGCGGGCGTTCTGACCCAGCTTGCGCAGGCGATCCATCTGCTCGGGTGTGTAGCCCGTGGTGCCCGAGACCAACGCCGCGCCCGTGCGCTCGACATAGGCGACGACGGCATCGAAGGTCACGACGTTCGAGAAGTCGATGATGACGTCGGCTGCCGGGGCGCTCTCGAGCTCGGACAGATCAAAACCGATCTGGGCGACGATATCAAAAACGGGCTGACCGGCGGCGTCGACAACGCCCTCGGCGGTGGTGCGGATGAGCGAGCCCATACGGCCCATTCCCATAATGACGGTCTTAATCAAGCAGACCAGCTCCCTTCAGAGCATCGGTAAGTGCAGCGCGCGTGTCGTCTGCCATGGGGCACAGCGGCATGCGGTAGTTTGCCTCGATCATACCCATCTGAGCGAGCGCTTCCTTAACGGGGATGGGGTTGACCTCGCTAAAGAGGGCGTTAATGAGCGGCTGACCGGCAATCTGGATATCGCGGGCGTGCTCCACGTCGCCGTCCAGATAGGCGCGGCACATGTCGTGCACGAGCTGCGGTTGAACATCGGCCCACACGCTGATGGTGCCCGAGGCGCCCAGGCTCATGAGCGGTACGGTAAGTGCGTCCTCGCCCGAGTACATGCGGAAGTCGTCGGACAGCAGGTGTGCGATCTTGGCTGCGTAAGCGACGTTGCCCGAGGCTTCCTTAATGCCCATGATGTTGGGATGCGCGGCCAAGCGCTCTACGTTGCGCTCGCTGATGCCGCAGCCGCAGCGGCCGGGGATGTTGTAGAGGATGCAAGGGATGTCCACGGCATCGGCGACGGTCTTAAAGTGCTGATAGATGCCCTCTTCATTGGACTTGTTGTAGTAGGGGGTAATGAGCAGCAGGCCGTCGGCGCCCAGGCCTTGGTAAGTGAGCGACTTGGTGAGCATGGTTTGCGTGGAGTTGGAGCCCGAGCCGGCAATGACGGGGACGCGGCCTGCAACATGCTTGACCACGGCGGCGACGACGGAGTTGTCTTCGTCGTCGGTCATCGTGGCGCTCTCGCCGGTGGTGCCCAGGGTGAGGATGGCGTCGGTGCCATTTTGCAAGTGGAAATCGATAAGGCGCTCGAGCGCGTCAAAGTCGACGCTGCCGTCCTTTTTAAACGGCGTGACGAGGGCGACGATCGAGCCCTCGAGGTTGCGGATATCCATGTTCTTCTCCTTCGCTTCCGCGATCTGGATGCGCTTATTCCATTGGGCGGCGACGGCCAAACGCTCGTCCTGAGCGCGACGGCGAGCACTTTCGGCGCGCGATTTGGCCAGCAGCTCACGGCCGCACGGCAGCACGTCGAGTGTGGCAAAATAATCGCCCGGGCGCTCGGCGCGGCGGATGAGGTCGGCCGAGCCGTCGGGGCGCAGCAGCACCTCGGCGGAGCGTAACCGTCCGTTGTAGTTGTAGCCCATGGAGTAACCATGTGCGCCGGTATCGTGAATCACGAGCACATCACCCATGTCGATCCGCGGTAGCTCGCGGTCGATGGCGAACTTGTCGTTGTTCTCGCACAGATTGCCCGTAATGTCGTACGTGTTTGTGACAGGCGCCGCGGTCTTGTCGGAGCCACCCGGCTGGCCCATCACCGTAATGTGGTGGTAGGCGCCATACATGGCAGGGCGAATTAGGTCGACGGCGCTTGCGTCGACACCGATATAGTCCTTGTAGATTTGCTTCTCGTGGATGGCCTTGGTGACCAGGCAGCCGTAGGGGCCCATCATAAAGCGGCCCATCTCGGTGCAGATGGCCACATCGCCCATGCCGGCGGGAACCAGGATCTCGTCGTATGCCGTGTGCACTCCCTCGCCGATGGCGTGAATGTCGTTGGCCTGCTGCTCGGGCAGATAGGGGATGCCGATGCCGCCGGACAGATTGATGAAGGCGACGTGTGCGCCGGTCTCGCGCTCCAGGCGCACGGCAAGCTCAAAGAGGATGCGCGCAAGCTTGGGGTAGTAGTCGTTGGTGACGGTGTTGCTGGCAAGGAATGCGTGGATACCAAAGTCCTCGGCACCCTTGGCCTTGAGCGTGCGGAAGGCCTCGAAGAGCTGCTCGGTGGTCATGCCGTACTT
>CABUTR010000042.1 GCA_902494555.1 uncultured Collinsella sp. | reverse complement strand
GTCGGTCGTCAATGCCCAACTGGCCCCGCTCGAGGAGATGGTCCACGGCTTCGACTTCACCCGCATGCTCCACCGCTATCGCATGGCCGCATCCGGGGGCGACGAAGAGGCCATGAGCCGCGTGACCAAATGGATTCGCGGCGAATACCGCACCAAGAGCGAGGCACGCGCCGAGCTGGGCTCCTCGACCATCATCAGCGATGACGACTGGTACGACTACGTTAAGCTCATTGCGCGCTTTTTGGTCTGCAGCGGCTACAAGGGCATGCTGGTGCTCATCGACGAACTCGTGAATCTGTATAAGATTCCCAACGCCATCACGCGCCAATACAACTACGAGAAGATCCTGACTATGTACAACGACACGCTCCAGGGCAAGGCGCAGTACCTGGGCATGATCATGGGCGGCACGCCAACCTCCATCGAAGACCGCCGCCGCGGCGTGTTCTCCTACGAGGCCCTGCGCAGCCGACTCGCTCAGGGCCGCTTTGCGCGCGAGGACCTTAAGGACATGCTCGCGCCCATCATCCGCCTGCAGCCGCTCACCTACGAGGAGCTACTGGTGCTCATCGAAAAACTCATGCAAATTCACGCCGGCTACTTTGGCTGGACGCCCACGCTTACCGAGAACGACTTGGTGGACTTTCTCAAGATTGAGTTCGGCCGCGTGGGAGCCGATACGCACTTGACGCCGCGTGAAGTTATCCGTGACTTTATCGAGCTGCTCGATATCCTGTGTCAGAACCCCGATGCAAATGTGGCCGAGCTGCTGCAAAGCGTCGGCGGCGATGCGCTGGCGCCGGCAGCCGCAACAGGCGACACCGGCACCGCAGGCGGCGACCGCAACTTCGCCGAGTTCACCATCTAACCAACCAAAAAGGGACGGGTTTATTTTGGCAGGTTTTATCTGGGCAAACGTTGAAGCAGTAATGCAGCAAGCCGTTGCCAGCCGCGTTGAGAGATTCGTTGTTGAAAGGAGGCCCCGTGAACGCCTTTGACCGCTACGCCCCGTTTATCCAAGACTTCATCTACTCCCACGATTGGGAGAGCTTGCGCTCTATCCAGGTTGCGGCGGCAGATGCCATCTTCAACACACAGGACAATGTGCTCCTGACGGCATCCACGGCTTCCGGCAAAACCGAGGCAGCCTTCTTTCCCATCCTGACCGAGTTTTGGGAGAACCCGCCCGCAAGCGTGGGCGCCCTCTACATTGGCCCCCTCAAGGCGCTCATCAACGACCAATTCGTCCGCCTCAACGACCTGTGCGAAGAAGCCGATATCCCCGTCTGGCACTGGCATGGCGATGTCTCGCAATCACACAAGGCCAAACTCATCAAAAAACCGAGCGGCATCCTACAGATTACGCCCGAGTCGCTCGAGGCGCTCCTGATCCATAAGCACATGGCGATCCCGCGCATGTTTTGCGACCTGCGCTATGTGGTTATCGACGAAGTCCATTCGCTCATGCGCGGCGACCGCGGCGGGCAGACGCTCTGTCTTATCGAGCGCCTCTCGCGCATGGCAGGCGTGCAGCCCCGCCGCATTGGCCTTTCGGCCACCATCGGCGACCCCGAGCGCACGGGCGCCTTTCTCTCGCAGGGAACGGGGCGCGACTGCGTTATCCCCCGCTTTGAGGAACCGCGCCGCGTGTGGCGCATCTCCATGGAGCACTTCTACAACTCGGGCCCCCAGGCTCAGCAACGAGGATTCGTAGGCACAGGTCCACAAGAAGCCGAGGTGCTTGCTTGCGAGCGTATTGAGACGGCGGCGCCCGCGGCGCTGCCCGCATCCGGACAAGACATGTGCCACAGCGGACAGCTTGCACAGGAAGAACGCCGTCAACGTCGCGAGCAGGCGCGGGGCAAGGCCGCTCCCAAAGACCGTCGCACTTCCTCGGCCCCCGAGGGCGAAGTCGACATTCCCCGAGCGACCGAGCAGGCGCTCCTCAACCCCACCGACACCGCACCCGACAACGCCGACCCCGGCATGGGCTATATCTTCGAACACACCCGCGGCCGCAAGTGCCTGGTCTTTGCCAACTCGCGTGAGGAGGCAGAGGCCGTATGCTCCATGCTGCGCAGCTACTGCGAGAGCCGACACGAGCCCGACCGCTTTCTCATCCATCACGGCAATCTTTCGGCATCGTTGCGCGAGACAGCCGAGGAACTCATGCGTGACGAGGAACAGGCACAAACGACCGTCACCACCTCTACGCTGGAGCTCGGTATCGATATCGGCCGCCTGGAGCGTGCGTTTCAGATCGATGCGCCATTTACCGTCAGCTCCTTTTTGCAGCGCATGGGGCGCACGGGACGCCGCGATCTTCCGCCCGAGATGTGGTTTGTCATGCGCGCGGAAGAGCCCGAGCCGCGCACGATGATGCCCGAGACCATTCCGTGGAAGCTCCTGCAGGGAATCGCGCTCGTACAACTCTATCGCGAGGAAAAGTGGGTCGAGCCGCCCGAGCTCGATCGACTCCCCTACAGCCTGCTCTACCACCAGACTATGTCGACGCTTTCCAGTACCGGCGAACTCACGCCGGCAGAGCTTGCCCAGCGCGTGCTCACGCTCAGCTATTTCCATCGCATCTCGGCCGATGACTATCGCGTACTGCTGCGTCACCTCATTAAGATCGACCATATCCAAGTCACCGAGGGCGGTGGGCTCATCGTGGGTCTCGCGGGTGAGCGCATCATTAACAACTTTAAGTTCTACGCCGTATTCCAGGAAAACGAGGAGTTCACCGTTCGCAGCGAGTCGGCCGAGTTGGGCACAATCGTCAATCCGCCACCGCCCGGTGAGCGCATCGCCATCGCCGGACACTGCTGGATTGTCGAGGAAGTGGACTGGAGGCGCCACACCGTCTTTGCCACACAGGTAAAAGGCCGGGTGCCGGCCTACTTTGGCGACTGTCCCGGCGACATCAATACACACGTACTCGAGCGCATGCGCAAGGCGCTCAACGAGCACGCGGCATATCCGTACCTTATGGGTAACGCACGGGCCCGCTTAGCACAGGCTCGTCATACGGCCGAGATTTCGGGTGCGGGAACCAAGCCGCTCATCAACCTGGGCGGCGACACTTGGGTGCTCTTCCCCTGGCTGGGCAGCTACGCCTTTTTGGCGCTCGAGCGCATGCTCAAGATTAAATGTGCCGCCGAGCTGGGCCTTCGAGGGCTCGACCCGTCGCGCCCGTACTTTATGCAGTTTAAGATGAAGGCCGACGAGGAGACGTTCTTTGAGGTGCTCGCCGCCGAGGCCGAGAAGGACTTCGATCCCATCGAGCTCGTCTATCCTGGCGAGGTGCCTTACTTTGACCGCTACGACGAGTTTGTTCCCGAAGAGCTCGTGCGCAAGGGCTTTGCCGAAGGCGTGCTCGACATAGAGGGCATGAAGCAGCGTGTCCGCAGCTGGCGCGACCACGCCTAGGACCAGTCTTTTTGGGACGGGGAGACTTACTTGTCGTGAAGGACGGTGCCGAGGAAGTCGGTGTCGAAGGGCACGGCTTCGGCAAAGGCATAGTCACCGTCGCTAGCGATGAGTAGGTAGTTCTCCTCGCCGCCGAACTTCGCATCGCCACATGGGACCACCCAGGCGTGGGCGAATACCTCGAGTGCCGTGGCAGCGCAGTCGCGAAGGAACGCCACATCGCTCCCCTCGTTTGCGCTCACGATATTGGCCACGTAGATACCCCCGGGGTTCAGGCTGCCCCGCGCCAGACGCAGCGCCTCAACGGTCGCCAGCTCGCGCACGGGCTCGGCACCGCCAAAGCAATCGCTCACGACCACGTCGTAGCGACGATGGCCCACGCTCGTCACACCCAGATACGAGCGAGCCTCGGCGGTAATCACCCGCAAGCGATCGCCCACCGTACGCTCCAGCTCGTCCAGGTAGAACCAACGGCGCGCCAGGCGCGTAATCTCGGCATCGTACTCAATGACATCCATGCGCAAGCTCTCGTGCGACATCAGCGCAAACTTGGGATAGGCAAACCCGCCGCCGCCCAGCATAAGCACACGGTCGATACCGTGACCATAAGCGTCACGCATTGCATCCTCGGCCTCAAACGCATCGTCAAACGCACGATAGTACGCAAAGACGGGCTCCGCCCAACGCTCGCCAACGTAGCTTGCGCTTTGGTAGACGCCGCCTTGCACCAACACGCGAATCTCATCGCCGCCCTCATCGTGCACGCGTTTCACACGCGCCAACCCATTGCGGGTTCGCGCAACCTGCAGACAGGCAGCACGAACAGCGACGGCGGCCGCACCAAGCGCCGCGGCTCCCAGAGCAACGCCGGCAACGACACCAGCAGAAACACTCGGCTTGTTCATTTAGAGCTCCTTTTGCAGATAGAGTCCATGGTCGTAAAAACCCAAATGGCGATAGTACTCGCGCGTACCAATCGCGCTGATCACGTTGATGCGCGCATAACCCGCATCCCGGGCAATCTCGCACGCACGCTCTACGAGCAAACGCCCCAATCCATGGTGCTGGGCTGCCTGGCCTTGATCCCCCACGCGCGCCGCCATGCCATACACGTGTACCTCGCGAATCATCGCCTCGTCCGGCATCGTCGGCAACTCGTCCGCATGTGTGGCAACAAACGAATGGTCGGGCAGCGACAGGCGCAAAAAGCCCGCAATCTTGCCCTGCGGCGTCACCCACTGCAAAAAGCGCTCGTGCGTCACCGGCGTCTCGTACGCCACTTCCTCGTCAAGGGTCAACTCGTCCAGGTCGGCACCCGCCGTGCTGATCTCGCGATAGCGAATCTCACGCACCGTCGCGCCTTCTCCACGAGCCGACAAGCGGTTCTCAACGAGCTGGCGCAGGTTGGGCTTCTTGTTGCCCACCATAATGTCGTCGGAGCTAAAGTCGCGAATCATGCGACTGATGCGGCAGAACGCCGGCGTCACCACGATGTCGTCGGCCAACACATCGAGCAGCTCGTCCTCGGTATAGGGGCGCCACTCGCCACGCTCGTAACAGCCCACCAGACGCGAGCCCTCGATGAGCGCGCACGGGTAGACCTTGACCTCGTCGGGCATAAAGGCGCCCTCGGTCATAAAGCGCTCGTAGTCACGCTTGTCCCCCTCAGGCGTAGCACCCAACAAGTTGAGCATAAAGTGCGCGTGGATCTTAAAGCCAAACAGGCGCGCGAGCGAAAACGCCCGCTCGATCTGCGCCACCGAAATGCGGCGCTCGTTGATATCGAGCAGGTGCTGGTCAAGGCTTTGGATGCCCATCTGTATCTTGGTGCAACCCAGGCGGCGGATGAGCGTGAGGGCCTGCGGCGTTACAGCATCGGGGCGCGTCTCGATAACGAGCCCCACCACGCGATGCTTCGCCGTCTCGTTAATGCGCTGCTGACGCTCGAGCTCCTCCATCGTTGCCGTCTGCCACTCGGTGACCTCGCCCCACGGCGTACCGGGGCCGTACAGACGACGCACCGCACGGTTATAGCCGCCCACGGCAGCATCCACACGTCCCTGCTCGTCGGCAACGCCGGCAGCAAGCTCGACCTCGTCTGTCGCAATGCCGGCGGCCCGATAGCGCTCGCGACGCTCTGCTACCACCGGCGGCAGGGCATCGGCGGGAGCGGCATCGAGCAGGCGCCCCGCCTCGGCACGACTGATGCCCGGACGCGCCAACATGGGGTTTGCCGCCACGCCGGCGACGGCATCGTCATTGAGCGCACGGAAAAGCTCCGACATAAACCATACCTGATACCCTTGCGGATAGTCGCTCCAGGTACCGCCAAGAACGATAAGCTCGATCTTGTCGGTTGCATGCCCCATTTGCGAAAGCGCGGTCAAACGAGCACTCACCTGCAGATACGGGTCAAAGCAGTTTTGCTCCGCACGGGCGCACGCCGGCTCGGCATGCAGATAGCTCTTGGGCATGCGCAGATCGTTGGGACAAAACAGGCAATCGCCCGAACAGGGCCACGGCTTGGTGATGACGGTAATGGTCGCCACGCCCGAGGCCGTTCGGCGCGGCTTCATACGCAGCACCTGCAGCAGTTGACGTTCCAGATCGGCGTCGACATTCCACCCAGCCCAACGAGCCGGTTCCTCACGTTTAACCCGCTGGTAAAACGGCAGCAGTCGGCGCTTGGCCAGGTCCCGTTTGTCGGCACCCTCGCGGCGCGCCTCGGCATGTATCAGTTTGACGAGGGTCTTGTCGTCCACGGCCTCGCCACGACGCAGGACCTCGAGTATGTTCAAGATAATCTGTTCCATGTCCCCATTGTAAAGGCAAAGGCGCCGGAGCCAACCTCGGCCCCGACGCCTCCATCAAAGAGCACGCCTATATGCACCGGTCTCCGAAAACCACACGTCACTCCGGATCAAACGACATGTCGCCCGAACCGACCTTAAAACGATACGTGGCAGACTTATCACCGTTGTCGAATTCAAGATTCAATATGGTCTCGCCATCGTAGCCAAGCGGAAGGAAATCGCTCTCGAAGTCACCGCTGCCCACGGTAAGGCTCGCCTTAAAGCCCGTAGAGTTCGGAACCGTTATCTCCACATCGCCCGAGTCCACGCTTACGTCCATCGACTTCGCGGGGGCCTGGTAGAGCTCGAACGTCGCATCGCCCGAACCTACCTTGGCATTCAGGGCGTCGGTTACAGTGCCCGCAAACTCAACGTCTCCCGAGTCCAACGTCAGGTTGAGGTCATGGCACGCAATGTCCGTGACCGTCAGGTCTCCCGATTCTACATTCGCTGTAATGCCCACCATGTTATTGGCAACTTCGCGCGGCAGTTCGACGGTTACCGTGCGGTCAATGGCGCGCTCGTCATCGCAATCGAACTGGCGAAGCTTGAGCGTAGAACCCTTAACCTCGGCCAGATTCTGGGTTGCCGCATCGTAAGCAGCTACTCCTTTTGCGACGCGGCCACTCTCGATGACACGTACCGGCCCGTCGGAAACGCATTTGATCTCAACCGCACCCGACGTCACATCCAAGTCAAGGGATGTGAACGCGTCGGCATCAAACGTTTCCTTCGAAAGCTGTTGAGGCCGAGCGGAATAGTTACCGCTATTCAAGGAATCGTCCTCGTCAAACGCATCGTCCTTACCAGACAAGCCGGATACAACATCGTTGAGATTCCACGGTCCATCAAAATGAATCAAAGTCCGCGAAGTGCCAACGACAAGCCCGATGATGAGCACAAACGCTCCGATGCCAATGCCCAAGCGCCTCTTAGACTCATGCGAGAGCTTCATCATTCATCACCTTCTTTGGCACTCGACTCAGCGGTGGTCGCGGCAGCCGTGTCAGCGTCAACCGCTGTGGAAACGTCCTCCCCCTTAGTCCTAGCGACCGCCGGCGCCGGACCAACCCGGATATCCCCACGCGCCCAATCGCCATCGAGCGCACGTGCCACCCAGTGATAGATGGGAATCGTAAAGAAGATCAGTGCGGCAAAGGGGGCGCCACCAAACAGGAACATCAGCAAAAAGAACAACAGCCAGCACACGGCCCAATACGGGAACGACTGGAACGGGCCCTTCACCGGAGTCGAGCCAACTGCGCCGTCACTCGTCACCTGCGCCGTAGCGGCATTGGCGGCCTGCGCACTCCAGCTTGCCGCTTGCGCCGCCTTGGCCGCAGCATCACTCGCCTGCGCAGCTGCCTCCGTGGCGCGCGCCGCCGCCTCATGGGTGCGGGCACGTTCCGCCGCCTCGGCCTCGCGCTGACGGGCGCGGTCCTCGTTCTCAAACTCGATATCGTCCTCAATTTCATCGCTCGGATTGAGCAGCTCGTCCAGGCTCACGCCATAGAGTTTGGCGAGCGAGATCAGGTTCTCGGTATCGGGCGAGCTCTCCGCGCGCTCCCATTTACTGACCGCCTGGCGCGACAGCCCCAACTTTCGTGCCAGCCCTTCTTGGCTAAAGCCCTTGCTACGACGAAGGTCGGCGAGCCGCTGCGCAGTTTCTACATTCATGGTTCCTCCTATGTTTTTGCCAGCCGTGCCGCCGGACCGTTTTTTTCTTAAGGCGCCTTGCACAGTTAAAAATCTATCCGCCACCGCCAAAAGCATGCCACCTATTCTAGTGAGATTTTTGACAACCGGCGGTTGCGGGTGCATATGAGCTGCGGAAATGTGTCCAAACAAAGCAATGACCCGTAGCTTGGTTGTCCCCGTTGCGGCGTTAACGGTAGTATGGTCGTACTGTTTATTCCGCACCGCCAACGGAGGGAGTTCCGCGCCGTGAACCGCGATTTCGCCTCATCGCTCATCCAGCTCAACAACACGTTCTATCGCGAGCACTCCGCCTCCTTTTCCGATACGCGCCAAGCCCCGTGGCCCGGCTGGGTGCGCACCATGGACATCGCGCTCGGACAGCTCGACGTCGCCACCATCGAGCATCCCGTCCGCGTCTTCGATCTTGCCTGCGGCAACATGCGATTCGAGAACTTTGCCGCCGGCGGCGCACTTGCCGCCAAGGGCGTCGATGGCGCAAACCCCTCGGCAGACGCCAGCTGCCCCTTCGAGTTCTATGGCGTCGACTCATGCCAGGACCTGGCCATCGATGCACGCGGCCACGCCCTGCGCATTCCCAACCTGCACTTCCAGGAACTCGACGTGCTCGATGCCCTCATGAAACTCAATCCCGCCGAGACGCCCGACGTGCTTTTCGACGCCCCGCTCGCCGACATCTCGGTCTGCTTTGGCTTTATGCACCACGTGCCGTCGTGCGAGTACCGCGTACGCGTGCTCGACGCCCTGGTGCGCCAGACGCGCCCGGGCGGCATCATCGCCATCAGCTTTTGGGAGTTTATGAACGACGAGCGCATGGCGCGCAAGGCCGTTCGAGCCGAAGCCCGCGCCGAGCTCACCCCGCCGTTTGAGGGTTACGATTCCGCACAGTTTGAAGCCGGCGACCACCTCATCGGCTGGCAAAACGACCGCCACGCCTACCGCTATTGCCATCACTTTGACGATCAGCAGATCACCGACCTGGTGCGCGGCGTGCGCACGTTCTACAAGAGTGGCGAGGTTCCCGTACGCGAGCTTGAGCGCTTCCATGCCGACGGTCGCAGCGGCGAGCTCAATCGCTATGTGATCCTCAAGCGCCTGTAGGCACCGACGACTCGCGCCGGGACGCACCGCATCTTTCGGGCAAACCATGCCCACCCTTTTTCGACCCATTGACGGAACGTGCAGCTATGCGTTCCATACTTATGACCAAGGAGCCTCATGGGAGCCGTCCACGTTCGCACGCCTAAGAACTTTGTGCTCGAGGAGCGCCTGGAGCGCTACGCCGATGCGATTGAGACGAACCCCGAGGCCTATGCCGGAGATTGGCGCAAGGCCTGTGCGCCCGCAGGCAGCGAGCCCTTCGAACACCTTCACCTGGATCTTGGCTGCGGCAAGGGAACGTACCTTGTAGAGCGTGCGGCCCACGAGCCAAACACGCTCTTTATCGGCATGGACCAGGAGCCCATCTGCATCGCCTATGCCGCGCAGAAAATCTGCGAGCAAGAGCTATCCAACGCACTCGTCCTGCCCCGAGGCGCCGCATCGCTGCCGCAGCTATTTGCCGCAAGCGAGCTCGACGCCATCACCATCAACTTTCCCACGCCGCAGCCCAAGGCCAAGTACGCCAAAAAACGACTCGTCCATGTCGACCACCTGATGCTCTACCGCCCGCTCTTTTCAGCCGGCGCCACCGTCACACTGCGAACCGACAGCAAGCCATTGCGCGACTACGCCTTGGGGCAGTTTGCCGCGGCCGGCTACGACACACTCTGGGTAAGCGACGACGTCCGCCGCGACCATCCCGAGCATCCCGAGACCGAATACGAGCGCCGCACGCGCGAGATGGGCGCCGTCGTCTACGGCATTTGCGCCACACCCGACGCGCTGCCCAGCGATGAACAACTCACGGCGGGTCGCATGCAGGAGCAAAGCCTTGCCTGCTACCTGCCCGATAACCTCGATGAGCTCACCTATGTACCTCTGGGCATGGAAGAGGCCGTCGAGAACTTTAGAAACCGCGCCCGCAAAGGCAAGAAGCACCTGCCTCAGGAACGCTAGTACCGCGCGCCCATTTCCTGCATTTTCTTGCCTGCGAACGCATCGATGCGACGCTACGCCATAATAGTTGGCGGACAAACGGCGAGAGAAAGCAACCACATGGCACAGACCACGACAGATATCACCGCCAGCACCGTTTCCGGCGCCGGCGCCGCCAGCTCATTCTCGGGCGGCACGGGAACCGAAGCCGAGTTCGGCTCGCTCGGCGCGCTCTCCCCCACCTGGTGGGAGCCCGAGGACGGCAGTGAGCCCGAACCATGGCTCACGCCCGATCAGGCCTTCGAACGCTTCTTTGAATGGACGAGCGACCGCGGCATTGAGCTGTGGGATCACCAAGAAGAGGCTCTCATGGACCTGGCCGCCGGAGATCACGTCATTTTGGGCACGCCGACCGGATCGGGTAAATCGCTCGTCGCGCTGGGCATGCTCTTTATGGGCATGGCACAGGGCAAGCGCTGTTATTACACGGCCCCCATCAAGGCCCTGGTCAGCGAAAAGTTCTTCGATCTGGTACAGGTGCTCGGCCGCGATAACGTCGGTATGATCACCGGCGACACGCATATCAACACCAAGGCGCCCGTCATCTGCTGCACGGCAGAGATCCTTGCCAACGACGCACTGCGCGAGGGCGAAGATGCCGATGTTGGCTGCGTCGCCATGGACGAATTCCACTACTTTGCCGACCCCGATCGCGGTTGGGCCTGGCAGGTGCCGCTGCTCACCCTGCCCCACACACAATTCATGCTCATGAGCGCCACACTCGGCGATGTCACTGCCATCGCCGCCTCGCTCGAGGAGCACACCGGCGCTGCTTGCGACTTGGTTGTCGACGCCCCGCGTCCCGTTCCGCTGAGCTACGACTATGTGACGACCTCCCTCGAGGGCACGGTCGAGCTCGCCATGCGCCGCGGCGAGGCCCCGCTCTATATCGTGCACTTTAGCCAGGATGCCGCCCTTGCGACGGCACAGTCGCTCGCCAATTTTGGCATCGCCAGCAAGGAGCAACGCGAAGCCATCAAAGAAGCGGCAAAGGGAACGAGCTTCTCCACGGCCTTTGGCAAGATTCTCAAGCGCTTGCTCGGATGCGGCGTCGGCGTGCACCATGCTGGCATGTTGCCGCGCTATCGCCTGCTGGTCGAGCGCCTGGCGCAGCAGGGCCTGTTGCCCGTCATCTGCGGTACCGATACGCTCGGCGTCGGCATCAACGTACCCATCCACACCGTGGTGCTCACCGCGCTCACCAAGTTTGACGGCTACAAGATGCGGCGTCTGCGCGCCCGCGAGTTCCACCAGATCGCCGGTCGCGCCGGCCGCTCGGGCTTTGATACCGAGGGTATGGTCATCGCCGAGGCCCCGGAGCACGAGATCGAGAACGCCAAGCTCATGGCCAAGGCGGGCGACGACCCCAAAAAGCTCCGCAAGATCAAAAAGAAAAAGGCACCCGAGGGCTTTGTCTCCTGGAACAAGCAGACCTTTGAGCGCCTGATCGAAACGCAGCCCGAGACGCTCAAGCCGCGCCTGCGCATCACGCACTCCATGGTAATTAGCGTGGTCGAGCAGGGCGGCGATGCCCGCGCCCGCGTGCACGACCTTATCGAGACAAGCCTGCAAACCCCCGAGGAAAAGGCAAAGCTCGAGGTTCGTGCCGACGAGATCTTCGCCACGCTCATCGACTCCGGCGTCGTCGTGCGCACCGAGGTGCCGCCCGCACCCGATGCTCCGGCTGACACCGTGCCAGACATCGACTACGCGCTGACGGTCGACCTGCCCGAGGACTTTGCGCTCGACCAGCCGCTCTCGCCGTTTTTGCTTGCCGCGCTGGAGTTGCTCGATCCCGAGAGCGAGACCTATACCATGGACCTCATCTCGATGGTCGAGGCAACGCTCGAGGACCCCAAGCAGGTATTGCGCGCACAGGAGCGCGCCGCACGCGATCGCGCTATGGCCGAGATGAAGGCCGACGGCATCGAATATGAGGAGCGCTTGGAGCGCATTCAAGACGTCACGTACGAAAAGCCGCTCGAAGATTTGCTCGACGCCGCCTTTGACAAGTACTGCCAGGAAGTACCCTGGGCAAACGACTACCAGCTCTCTCCCAAGAGCGTCCTGCGCGATATGCTGGAAAGCGCGAGCGATTTTAAGGGTTACATTCAAAAGCTCGGCATCGCCCGCTCCGAGGGCATTTTGCTGCGCTACCTGGCAGAGGCCTATCGTTCGCTCGACCGCACCGTGCCCATCGAGAAGCGCGACGAACGCCTGCGCGACATTATCTCGTGGCTGGGCTTTGTGGTGCGCTCGGTGGACTCGAGCCTGGTGGACGAGTGGGAGAACGCCGGCAACCCCGCTGCACTCGACGCCGCACCGCCGCAGGGCATCGATGAAGTCGTGGCAGACCGCCGTGGCTGCACCCTGCTGGTGCGCAACGCACTCTTCCGCCGCGTGACCCTTGCCGCCCGCGAGCACGTGCGCGACCTGGGCGAACTCGACGACGACTGGGGCATGAGCGAGATCCGCTGGCAAAAGGCCCTCGATGCCTACCATGATCAGCACGAGGAAATCCTCACCGACGGAGACGCCCGCAGTGCCGCAATGTTTTCCATCGATGAGTCCGACGAGAAGACCGCGCACGTATGGCACGTGCACCAGATCTTTGCCGACGAGGACGGCGACCACGATTTTGGCATCATGGGCGATGTCGATCTGGACGCCACACAAGACGGCGGCGAGGTCATTTTCAAAAACTACCGCGTCGGCTTTATCGAGGACCTGCTCGAGGACTAGCCGAACAGAATGGGACGAAACGAAGCGGGGCCGCCC
>CABUTR010000041.1 GCA_902494555.1 uncultured Collinsella sp. | reverse complement strand
GCCCATCGAGGGCGACGAGGGCAAGATCACCGTCTTTACCACGCGTGCCGATACGCTCTTTGGCGTCTCCTTCTTTGTCCTTGCTCCCGAGTACGCTCGTCTGCACGAGCTCGTCGAGGGCACGGAGTACGAGGAGGCCGTCACCAAGATCGTCGAGGACTCCAAGCATATCTCCGCCGTCGAGCGTGCCCAGGGCACCCTCGAGAAGCACGGTGCCTTTACCGGCCGCTACGTGGTGAATCCCGTCAACGGCGAGAAGGTCCCCGTGTGGGTTGCCGATTATGTCGTTGCCGACTACGGCACCGGTGCCGTCATGGCCGTTCCCTGCGGCGACCAGCGCGACTTTGAGTTCGCCCGCAAGTACGACCTGCCGATCGTGCCGATCATCCTGGACGATGACGATCGCGCTGCCGTCGAGGCCAGCGGCGAGACCATCGATACCTTCCATGCCGAGACCGTCGACTGGGATTGCGCCCACGCTGCCGAGGGCACGCTGGTCCAGTCCGGCAAGTACACCGGCATGCGCGGCGGCAAGCACTCCGAGGGCGAGGCCGCCATCGTGGCCGACCTCGAGGCCATGGGCTGCGGCCGTCGCAAGGTCGAGTTCCGCCTGCGCGACTGGCTCATCAGCCGTCAGCGCTATTGGGGCAACCCCATCCCGGCCATCCACTGCGAGCACTGCGGCATCGTGCCCGTGCCCGAGGACCAGCTCCCGGTGACGCTGCCCGAGAACCTGGACCTGGGCGCCGGCGAGACCCTCGCCGAGTGCAAGGACTTCTACGAGACCACCTGCCCGGTCTGCGGTCGCCCGGCCAAGCGCGAGACCGATACCATGGACACCTTCACCTGCTCCAGCTGGTATTACCTGCGCTACACCGACCCGCACAACACCGAGCTGCCCTTCTCCCGCGAGGCGGCCGACCGTTGGATGCCCGTCGATAACTACATCGGTGGCATCGAGCACGCTATTCTGCACCTGCTCTACAGCCGCTTCTTTACCAAGGCGCTGCGCGACCTGGGTCTGCTGAGCGTGGACGAGCCCTTCACCAACCTGCTGTGCCAGGGCATGGTCAAGGACGAGAACGGCGACACCATGTCCAAGTCCAAGGGCAACGTCGTGCCCCCGAGCTCGGTCATCGAGCCCTACGGCGCCGACACCATGCGTCTGGCGATCCTGTTTATCGCCCCGCCCGAGAAGGACTTCGACTGGGATCCCAAGGCCGTCGAGGGCGCCAACCGCTTTATTAAGCGCGCCTGGCGTATCGTGTGGCAGCTCGTCCAGTCGGGTGACGCCAACGTGGCCTTCGACAAGTCCGTGCTCGACGAGACCGCGATGAAGCTCTACCGCGAGCGTCACCGCACCATCGCCAAGTGCACCGAGGACTTCGATCGCGGCCAGTTCAACACCGCCATCTCGGCCGTCATGGAGCTCGTCAACGCGGCGAGCGCCTACCTCAACGCCACCGAGGGTGCTGAGCGCGACAAGGCCCTGTGCTACGGCGTGGCCAAGGACATCGTGAGCGTCCTGGCGCCCATCTGCCCGTTCTGGGCCGACGAGCTGTGGCACGAGGCGCTCGGCTGCGAGGGCAACGCCTACACCGCCGCCTGGCCCGAGTTCGATCTGGCCGAGTCCATCGAGGACACGGTGCAGATCGTCGTCCAGGTGCTCGGCAAGGTCCGCGGCCGCATCGACGTGCCCCGCGATGCTTCCAATGAGGAAATGCAGACTGCCGCCGAGGCCGCCGTCGCCAAGTGGCTCGAGGGCAAGACGGTCGTCAAGGCCATCTGCGTGCCTGGCAAGCTGGTCAATCTGGTGGTCAAGTAAGCACTGCGAGCATAACTGACGCATAAAAGACGAGGGGCGATCCGATGGGGTCGTCCCTCGTTTTGCGTTGTATGCCCCGCTTGGCTTGTGCCGAGCGTCACCCGCTACGGAATGTGCACCAGGTCCCTAAAGTAGACGGTGCCCGTCTGCTCTTCGAACATCCAGATGTTGAGGTAGATGTCGTTGAGGTCGTTGTTCACGTCAAAGTCCGGATCGTCGAAGGTGCCTACAAAGGTGAGCATGGCGCGCGTTTCCTCGCCTGCTGCGACCTGCTGGCGCATGCGCACATCGCGGACCACGCCGTTGACGTAGGCATAGGAGTCCACATCGCCAAACATCATGTCGACACCGGTGTTGTTGGACACCGTAAAGACGAGCGCGGCGTCGCCGTAGCCATCTGTGTCCTTGCCCACGCAGGTAACATGGACGTTCTCGTCTGCCTCAAGGTCGATGGGGAACTGTTCTTGAGGGTCGGGACCTAAGCCCTGGGGGTCGACTATATCTTCGTCTATTTTGTCGAAGCGCTCCGAAGATGTCGTTTTCTCGATTGCTTTGGAGCTGCCGAGATCCGGCTCGCATGGTCCGGTGTTGCCGTCGACGTTGCTGCAGCCCGTCAGAGCGAACGAGCAGGCCGCAATGGCGAGCGCGGTCGTGCAGAGGGTGCCTAGGCGTTTCATGGTGCCTCCTTGCCGTAGAGATACTGGAAGGTTGTACGGTCAATGCGTGCGGCAGGCTTTCTCGCTACAGAATGCCTCTCAGCTCTAGTCTGGTCGATGTGTGCCCAGGGACGGAATGCCCATAGGGCCCGATTCGGTCGGCGCGCTGGGACGCATGGCCCGTTTTGGGGCTTTTGGGAAGCACCGCACAGGAGTCCTCGCCTAATTGTCCTATTCTTGTGGAGAAGCTGTGGGCGCGCTGACCTGCGAATTTCTTTGACGCTTGCACGTTTTCGCAGGTATTGGTATAGTTTGCTTGCAAATGAAGTTGTAATTGAAAGAAGTGGGGTTTCGGCCCCGCTTCTTTTTTGTATGGATGGAGGTGCCGCAATGGTCAAGACCAAGACCGAGCAGGCGATCATCGACGCGCTCGAGGCCGTCGCTCCCCAGCACGATGTCGATATTGTCGACGTTGAGCTCGTGGGCGCCACCAAGGCCCCCTGCGTGCGCGTGCGTATCGAGGGTGCCGAGGGTCAGAGCCTGTCGCTCAACGACGTCACGGCCAATACCAAGTGGGTCGGCGACGTGATCGAGGAGCTCGACCCCATTTCTTCGAGCTACACGCTCGAGGTGTCGAGCCCGGGTATGGCGCGCCCACTGCGCCGCCCGCGCGACTTTGCCCGCTTTGTGGGCGAGGACTGCGAGCTCACCTCCACCGCCACCGAGGGCCGTCGCAAGTACTCCGGCAAGATTGCCGCCGCGACCGAGACGAACGTGACCCTCGAGCTCGAGGACGGCGAGTCCGTCACCCTCGATTTCTCTGATGTTAAAAAGTGCAAGTTGAAGCCCACCTATGACTTCAAGCCCGCGAAGGAAGGAAAGTAAGATGGCAGCATCCGACATGATGTCCGCCCTGATGGAGCTTTGCCAGGAGAGGCACATCGACCAGCTCTACCTGATCGACCGCCTGGAGCAGTCGCTCGCCAAGAGCTATGCCGAGATCCTGCATCTTGAGTGGGGCGCCAAGGTGACCATCGACCGCACCACCGGCAAGATTTACGTTTACCGCCTGGAGCCGATCGACGATTCCATGGACGAGGAGGGCAACTTCACCGAGTTCGAGGAGATCGACGTCACCCCCAAGAACACGAGCCGCATCGCCGCCCAGCACGCCAAGGCCGAGATCAACGCCATCGTGCGCAACTCCGCCCGCGAGCAGATCTACGAGGAGTTCTCCGGCCGTATCGGTGACCTCATCAGCGGTACCGTGCTGCAGTCCACGCCCGACTTCACGATCGTCAAGATCCGCGATGGCGTCGAGGCCGAGCTGCCGCATTTTGACCAGCGCCGTTACGAGAACGAGCGCAACGAGCGTCCGATGGGCGAGCGCTATCTGCACAACCAGCACATCAAGGCCGTGATCATCGACGTCCGCGACCCCAACTCCAACCTGCAGCCGGTTCGCGGCGAGCACAGCCGTCCGCCGATCGTCATCTCCCGCACCCATCCCGAGCTCATGCGTCGTCTGTTTGAGCAGGAGGTGCCCGAGATCTATGAGGGCACCGTCCAGATCAAGTCGATCGCCCGCGAGCCCGGCCAGCGCTCCAAGGTCGCCGTCCACTCGCTCGACGACCGCCTGGATCCCGTGGGCGCCTGCGTCGGCCCCAAGGGCAGCCGTGTCCGCGCCGTCGTGGGCGAGCTCCGTGGCGAGCGCGTCGACGTCATCCTGTGGGATGCCGATCCGGCCGTCTACGTCGCCAACGCCCTGTCGCCCGCCAAGGTCACCCGCGTCCTCATCGACGAGGAGAAGGCTTACGCCGGTGTCATCGTGCCCGACGACCAGCTGTCCCTCGCCATCGGCAAGGAGGGCCAGAACGCCCGCCTCGCCGCCCGTCTGACCGGCTGGCACATCGACATCAAGTCTGAGACCCTTGCCGCCGACATTCTCAAGAACGTCCCCGTTCACGAGGAGCCCGCCGCCGATCTGATCGGTGACGAGGAGGACGACGACGTCCGTCGCTGCGAGTACGTGTCCGAGGACGGCATCCAGTGCCGCAACCAGGCCCGTCCGGGCTCCCGTTTCTGCGGTGTCCACGACACCGACGCCTTCGATGATGCGGAGGACCTGATCTAGCGCGCGGTCGCGCCGGGCGGGTCCCGGCGCATCTCCCACGCTCGTTCAGTCTCTAGGCACCCAAGGTGCCAGAAAGGGTAGGTGAAGTCATATGGCAAAAGTCCGTGTGTCCACCCTGGCCAAAGAGTTCGGCATGACCTCCAAGGAACTGATGGGTCATCTCGCCGAAATGAAGATTCCCGCTAAGTCCGCTTCCTCCGCCCTGGAGGACGCCTACGTCGCCATGGTCCGCAAGCAGCTCGCCTCGGTGATCGAGGCCCGCGCTCAGGAAGTCGAGGCCGCCAAGCAGGCCGAGGAGGAGGCAGCCGCCGCCGAGGAGGCAGCGCGCGCTGCCGAGGCCGAGCGCGAGCGCATCGCCGCCGAGAAGGCACGCGAGGAGGAGCGCCGCCAGTTCGCCGCCGCCCAGGCTGCCGAGGAGGCCGCCCGCGCCGAGGCCGAGGCCAAGAAGAAGGCCGAGCAGGAGCGCCTTGCCCGCGAGAAGGAGGAGGCTGCCCGCGAGGCCCAGCGCCGCGCCGTTCCCGCTTCCGACTCCGGTTCGCGCTTCCGTTCGCTGCTCGACCAGATCGCCGCACAGGAGACCGTGCTCAAGGAGAAGAAGGACGCCGAGGCGAAGGCCAAGGCCGAGCGCGCCTCCGAGCGCGGCAACCGTCGTGGCGGCAACAACGACCGTCGCGGTGGCCGTCGTAACGATCGCAACGCCTCCGACAACAACTCCGATCGCAACGCCTCCGAGAGCCGTCCGCACAGCCATCGCACCAACGCCAGCAACAACGTCGCTGCCGGCATGGACTTCCCCAACCCCGACAAGCAGGGCAAGGGCAAGAAGCGCAAGGGCGGTCACGGCAACGATGAGGACCACTACAGCCGCATGGCGCGTGAGGCCGAGGAGTACAGCCGCGAGAAGGTGCTCGAGGAGGCCCGCGCCGCCGTCGAGGAGGCCTCTCGCGAGTCCACCGGTCGCCGCAAGAAGCGCAAGGAGAAGCGCGAGCGCGAGGCTGCTAAGGCTCAGGAGGAGCGCAAGATTGAGGAGGCGCTGGCCCAGGGCGTGAGCCCCGAGGAACTCGACGCCATCAAGGTCTCCCAGGGCGTTACCGTCCAGGAGCTCGCCGAAGCGCTCGACGTTCCGGCCAACGACATCATCAAGCGCCTGTTCCTGCTGGGCACGCCGCTCACCATGACGCAGTCCATGTCCGACGACCTTGTCGAGCTCGTTGCCGACGACCTTGGCCGTCAGATCAAGATCATCACCCCCGAGGAGGAGAACACCTTCTCGTTTTACGACGATCCCGCCGACCTTAAGCCCCGCGCCCCGGTCGTCACCGTCATGGGTCACGTCGACCACGGCAAGACGAGCCTGCTCGACGCCATCCGTCACACCGGCGTCGCTGCCGGCGAGGCGGGCGGCATTACCCAGGCCATCGGCGCTTCGCAGGTCATGATCAACGATCGCAAGATCACCTTCATCGATACCCCGGGCCACGCTACCTTTACGGCTATGCGTGCCCGTGGCGCCAAGGTGACCGACATCGTCATCCTGATCGTCGCCGCCGACGACGGCGTCATGCCCCAGACGGTCGAGTCGATCAACCACGCCAAGGCTGCCGGCGTACCCATTGTCGTCGCCGTCAACAAGATCGATAAGCCGGGTGCCAACCCCGACCGCGTGCGCCAGGAGCTCACCGAGTACGGTGTCATCCCCGAGGAGTGGGGCGGACAGAACATGTTCGTCAACATCTCGGCGAAGCAGAAGATCGGTATCGACGACCTTCTGGAGACCGTGCTGCTCCAGGCAGACGTGCTCGAGCTCAAGGCCAACCCGGACACCTTTGCCTCCGGCAACGTCCTCGAGGCCAAGCTCGACAAGGGCCGCGGCTCGGTCGCTACCGTGCTCGTGACCCGCGGTACCCTGCACGTGGGCGATACGCTGGTCGCCGGCCTCACCTATGGCCGCGTCCGCGCCATGCTCGACCCCAAGGGCCGCGCCGTCACCGAGGCCGGCCCCTCCGACGCCGTCGAGATCCTGGGCCTGCAGTCCGTGCCCAACGCCGGTGACGAGTTCCGCGTGTTCGAGGATGAGCGCGAGGCTCGCGCCCTTGCCGACGAGCGTTCGCTCAAGGCCCGTATCGAGGAGCAGAGCCGCGTGAAGCACGTCACGCTCGAGAACCTCTTCGAGACCATCGCCGACGCTGAGGTCAAGGAGCTCAACCTGATCATCAAGGCCGACGTCCAGGGTTCCATCGAGGCCCTTCAGGACTCGCTCGACAAGATGGATCAGTCCGAGGTTCGTATCAACACGATCCACTCCGCCGTTGGTGCCATCAACGAGACCGACGTCGTCCTGGCCGACGCCTCCAACGCCATCATCATCGGCTTTGGCGTCCGTCCCGACGGTAAGGCGCGCTCCGCCGCCGAGCGCGAGGGCGTCGAGATCCGTTGCTACGACGTCATCTACAAGTGCCTCGAGGAGCTCGACGCTGCCCGTATCGGCATGCTCAAGCCCACCGAGGTCGAGGTCTCCACGGGTACCGCGACCGTCCTGGACACCTTCAAGGTGCCCAAAGTCGGTATCGCCGCCGGTGTCCGCGTCGAAGAGGGCGAGATCGCCGCGACCGATTCCGTGCGTCTGGTGCGCGACGGTATCGTGGTCTTCAACGGCAAGATCGCCTCGATGCGCCACTACAAGGACGAGGCCAAGAGCCTCAAGAGCGGTTCCGAGGGCGGCATTGGTCTGGAGAACTTCCAGGACATCAAGCCCGGCGACCAGATCGAGGGTTACCGCATCGACCAGGTTGCCCGTACCGAGTAGGGGGTAGCGCTATGAAGCAAACGCAGGCAACCCGCCGTCTGGGCGAGCAGCTTCGCGAGAAGCTTGGTTATATCCTGCTCTTTGAGGTTTCCGATCCGCGTCTCGACCTGGTTACTTTGACCGCGGTCGAGGTCGCGGTGGACCGTTCGTTCGCGCGCGTGTACGTGTCGTGCGATGCGAGCCGCTACGACGAGGTCATGGAGGCGCTCGCAAGCGCCAAGGGCCGTATTCGCAGCCTGTTGGCTCGCTCGCTCGATTGGCGTGTCACGCCCGAGCTCGATTTTCGCATCGATCGCTCGACCGATGAGGCCGAGCGCATCACGCGTGCGCTGGAAAACGTTCCCGCCACGCTTGCGATCGAAAAGGACGAGGACGGCTATCCGATAGCGGATGCCGCCCAGGAGGCAGCTTTAGATGACTAATTCCGCCGACCTCGCCTCGTGCGAGTCTGCAGATATTCAGCGACGCATCCTAGAGCTCATCGAGGGTGCGTCCTCCATTGCGATTTCGGGACATACTTCTCCCGATGGTGATGCCTTGGGCTCCGTGTTGGGTCTGGGCCTTTCGCTCATGAAGTTTTTCCCCAACAAGGACATTGCGCTGCTGCTGGCAGACGATGACCCGGTTCCGCGCATCTACCGCTTTATGGAAGGCTCCGATCGCCTGGTACCGGCATCTGCGTATACCGGCAATCCGGACCTGTTCATCTCGGTGGACGTGCCGGTCGTCGAGCGTCTCAATAATTCCGCCGAGGTGCTTCGTCGCTCCAAGCATGTGGTGTGCTTCGATCACCATCCGGCGCGCGAGGAGTTTGCCGAGCTCAGCCTGAGGCGCGTCGAAGCTGCAGCCTGTGCCATGATCATCGACCGCTTCTTGGACAATTGCGGCATTGTCGCACGTGATGGCGTTGCGACCTGCCTGCTGTGTGGCTTGGTTACCGATACCGGCCGTTTCCAGTACCAAAACGCCGATGCCGCCGCATTCCATGCAGCCTCGCGTCTGGTTGCCCACGGTGCCGATCCGGCGCGTGTGGCACTCGAGGTCTACCAGAGCATGCGCGTTGAGTTTTTGCACCTCAAGTCCATCGTTATGGGCCGCATCAAGACGGTGGCCCACGGGCGCGTCGCGTATAGTTACGCGTACCAGAGTGACCTTGAGGCTTGCGGCGTCACCTCGGATGAGTGCGACGGCCTGGTTGACGTGGTGCGCTCGGTGATGGGCGTCGAGGTCTGCCTGTTCCTGAAGGGCATTGAGGGCGATACCAAGGTGCGCGGCAACCTGCGCTCCAAGGGCGACCTCAATGTTTCCGAGATCGCTGCTGCATTTGGCGGAGGCGGACATCCCGCTGCCGCCGGTTTCTCCAACAACGGAACGATTCTCGAGACGCTCACCGTGGCACTTCCCATGCTGGCCGAACTGGTAGGGGAGGATCCCGCTTCGGTGACCGTCGAGCTTTAACTTTTTGGATGGTACATGGCTCGTCGTACGCCTTCTCAACTGAATATGCTGCTCGCCGTCGATAAGCCGGTGGGCTGCACGTCCCACGATGTGGTCTCGCAATGTCGGCGCGCCCTCCATGAGCGGCGCGTCGGCCATGCCGGCACGCTCGACCCCATGGCATCGGGTGTCATGGTGGTGGGCGTGGGCCAGGCCACCCGTCTGCTGGGCATGCTAACCCTCGATACCAAAAGCTATGTCGCCGACATCTCGTTTGGCGCCGAGACAAATACCGATGATGCGGAGGGCGAGGCGGTCCGCACGGTGACTGTTGCCAACGAGCTCCGCGATCCTGCCTATGCCCGTGAGCGCTTGGCCGCCATGCTGGGTCCGCAGATGCAGGTACCGCCGGCGTTTTCGGCCATTTCGGTCAACGGCGTGCGCGCCTATAAGGCTGCACGCGAAGGTAACGCCGTTGATTTGCCCCCGCGTCCGGTCGAGGTATATTCCGCCGACCTGATTGCCGTGAGCGGCGAGGGCGACGTTTGCGTTTGGACCGTGGCGTTTTCGGTGAGTAAGGGCACCTATATCCGTGCGCTCGCTCGCGACCTGGGTCGTGCCTGCGACAACGCGGCGCATATTTCTGCATTGCGCCGTACGGCCTCCGGTGTTGTTTCCATCGGTGCCTGCCATGCGGTCGAGGAACTTTCTGCCGAGTCCGCTGCCGGCTTTGCCCTGGATCCCATTGCGGCACTGGGCGCCACGCGCGTCGACTTGCCGGGTGATCTTGCCGACGATCTGCTGTGCGGACGTCGTATTCCTATTGAGCGCGCGCTTGCGAGCTTCGATGCCTCGAAGGCGCCTTTTGCGCTGGTGCTCGACGGCGGGCTCAAGGCGCTTGCCCGTATCGAGGGCGGTCGCTTTGTTATGGAGCATGTCTTTCCGCAGGCGATCGGCGGTGTTCGTTGATGCTGACCTCCCACGAGCTCTCGCGTATTTTTTTCGCGGGCGAGTCGGATGAGGCCTGCATCGTCGCCGCCGATGCGTTTGATGATTGCGCGTGCCTGGGCGCCGCGTCGATCGCCATCGGCGTGTTCGACGGCGTGCATCGGGGGCATCGCGAGCTGATCGACGCGGTCGTTCGCGATGCGCGTGACCACGGCTGCAAGGCGGTCGTGGTCACCTTCGATCCCGACCCGGACGTGGTGGTGAGCCCTACGCCCGCTCAAAAACTGATGACGACGGCTGACCGTCTGCATGCCCTGGCTCTCACCGGGGTCGATGCGGTCGTGGCCGTTCCCTTTACGCCCGCGGTGGCGGCACTCGACCACGTAGGCTTTCTTAAGTTGCTTTCGCACGTCGTCGATATCCGCTCGATTCGCGTGGGTAGCGACTTTAGGTTGGGCCGCGGCGGTGCCTCGGGCGTTGCCGAGATGCAGGCATGGGGAGCCGAGCGCGGCGTTGACGTCTATAGCCACGAGCTGCTGTGCGTCGATGGGCAGACGATCTGCGCCACCCGTATTCGTCAGGAGCTCCGCCAGGGACATGTTGAGCTTGCCGCCGAGCTGCTCGGTCGCCCGTACATGCTGCGAGGTATTGTTGCCGGCGGTCGCCATCAGGGTTCCGACATGGGTTTTCCCACGGCAAACATCCAGGTGCCCGAGGGCATTCAGGTGCCTGCCGATGGCGTCTACGAGGGCCTGGTGCTGGTCGACGATACCGTATGGCCTGCTGCCGTCAACGTGGGCCTGCCGCCGACGTATGCCGACGATGCCGCCTCGGCGCATCTCGAGGCCAACTTGATCGGGTATGCGGGCGACCTGTACGGTGCCTCGGTGTCACTGGCGTTTACGCGTTGGCTGCGCCCCTCGCGTGTGTTCGATTCGCTGGACGAGCTTATCGCGACCGTCGAGGGTAATATTGACGATATCCGTCATCATTTGGGTGAGCAGGGGGTGAGCATCCGTGATTAGCGATGAGGAAAAAGACCAGGTACGCGCTGCGTCCGATCTGGTTGCCATCGTACAGGAAACGGTTGAGCTCAAGCCTCGCGGCCATGAGTTTTGGGGTTGCTGCCCCTTCCATGGCGAAAAGACCCCGTCGTTTCACATTATCCCCGCCACGCAGGTGTGGCACTGCTTTGGCTGTGGCGAGGGTGGCGACGTCTTCACCTACATCATGAAGCGCGAGAACCTGAGTTTTCCCGAGTCGATTCGCTACCTGGCCGACCGTGCCGGCATTGAGCTGCACGATACCGGCGCCTATCGTGAACGCGGCACCAAGCGCGCCCGCATCTATGACCTGTGCGCCGAGACCGCACAGTTCTATCACACCATGCTTATGCGCGGTAAGGACAGCCGTCCGCGCGAGTACTTTGCCAGCCGCGGTATGGGCGGCGATGTCTGCCGCCGCTACTGCCTGGGCTTTGCGCCGGGTCGCAACGCGCTGGTGTCGCATTTGTCGCAGGCGGGTTTTACCCCGCAGGAGATGATCGATGCCAACGTGGCCGTGAGCCGTGGGCGTGGGCAGCTTGCCGACCGTTTTTACGACCGCGTGATGTTTCCTATTTTTGACGAACAGGGTCATAACATTGCCTTTGGCGGGCGCATTATGGGCGACGGCCAGCCGAAGTACCTCAACACCGCCGAGACGAGTGTGTTCCATAAAAAGCGAAACCTCTACGGCTTTAACTGGGCTAAGGAGTTTATCGTCGCGCAGGATACCGCCATCGTGGTGGAGGGATATACCGACTGTATCGCCTGCTGGGAGGCGGGGATCAAAAACGTCGTCGCCACGCTGGGCACGGCGCTGACGGAACATCACGTAAAGACGCTCACCCGTTTTGCCAAGCGCATTGTATATATGTTCGATGGCGACGCCGCCGGTCAAAAGGCCGCTCGCCGCGCGATTCAGTTTATCGAGCAGGATTCGATGGACCTGCGCTGCGTGGTGCTCCCTGACGGCAACGACCCCATGGAGTTCATCACCGCGCATGGTGGCGAGGCGCTGCAGGCGCGCATCGACGCCGCCGAGCCCCTCATGGACTTTGTGTACCGCTCACTGCAGGAGTCGAGCGACATTACCACGCCGGGCGGTCGTGCCAAGGCGCTCGAGGATGCGCTGACGCTCATCTATCCGCTGCGCGATAGCTACATGATCGATACGTACTTTATCCAGATTGCGGACCTTTTGGGTTTGGATCTGGAGACGGTGCGTTCGAGCTCGGGCCGTGTGTTTCGCGATGTTGCCAAGCGCGAGGACGCCGAGCGTCGCCGTGAGCAGAACTACGAGCGCCAGCGGGCGCAGGCCGAGCGTGCGGGCAGCGCAGGCGGTCGGGCGTCTGGTTCGCAGGGGGCGTCTCGCGGCACCTGGGCGTCGGGTGCGACGCCGCCGGTGTCCACACCGGTCGAGGAAGAGCCGTACGACTATGTGCCGCTCGAGGCCTACGGGGCCGCGCCGGTCGAGGTTGTCGACGATATGCCGCCGATCGATGTGCCGGTTGGCATGGATGGCGCGGCGCCGGTTGCCGGCACGGCGGGCGCGTCTGCGGCACCGACGATGCCGATCGTGCTGACCGACCTGGAACGAAAGTCTTTGGCGGGGGAGCGCGAGCTGCTGACGATGCTCACGAGCTATCCCGACCTGTTCCGCACGTATGCCGACCGCATCTGCTCGATCGAGTGGGTGGATCCGCGCCATGAGTCCATCGCGTGGGCCGTGCTCGCGACGCCGCCGGGCACCGACCCCACGGCGTGTATGGATGCGGCGCGCGCGGTGTGTCCCGAGGCGGCGTCGCTTGTCAGCGCCGGGCGCATTTCGTCGACGAGTAAGCACCCCACCGAGACGAACATCGTGTTTATGCTCGATACCCTCGAGCTCTACACCATCAAGCGCCGCATGCGCGCCGCGCAGGCCAAGCTTCGTCAGGACCGGTCGCTCGACGATGAGGCGCGCCGTGTGCTGACGATGCAGGCGATGCAAGATTCTCAGCGCCAGCGCGAGCTCCAAAAGTCGATCGGCGGCGTGGCTGACCCGTTCCGTTTGATCGGTTTGGAGCCAGCGGGTGCCGATCAGGCCTAGATGTTGTGGTCAACCAGCGTATTTGCGCCTATATCCTGTCTGAATTTTGGGTATAGACGTCAATGTGTGTGCTAAAGTAATGAGTCCTGTGGACTATGAAGGGAGAATCTGTGCCAAAAAAGAGTGAGAGCACGGGTACTGGGCTGGAATCCTACGTTGCAAAGCTCATGGGCAACGGCTCAAACAGGACTTCGGTAACCGAGGACGAGATTCAGGTCGCCCTGAAGGATATCGATGTTTCTGACGAGCAGCTCACCGCGGTGTATTCCGCG
>CABUTR010000040.1 GCA_902494555.1 uncultured Collinsella sp. | reverse complement strand
TCAAGTCGACACGCATAAAAAGCCTCCCATTTCTCATGTCCAAGAAATGGGAGGCAGTTCATTATTGAACTGCTCGGGGCCTTTTAGTTTGAAGCGACCTGGTGGGCGGTCTTTATACCGGCAAACAAAAAGGGGTACCGACCAACGTCGATACCCCTTACAAGCCACTATGTCAGCGCACGCAGTGCCGAGCGCACGACCCGCACGCCTACTTGCGAGAATTGCTCAGCTTATTGATCAGCGCCTCGAGACGCTCGCCGTCCTCGGCCGTCTGGGCAATAACCAAAATCGTATCGTTGCCGGCAAGCGAGCCAAGTACATCGGGCAACTCTGCCGCATCAACGGCGGCGGCGATGCCGGAAGCCGTGCCAGGCTGAGCCTTGATCATAACCAGATTATCGGTACGCAGAACGCCCGTTACGAGCTCGGAAACCATACGCTGCAGGTGCAAGTCCTCTGCCAGAACATAGATGCCCTCAGGGAGCTTACGCAGCCCCATGTCGGCAATATCGCGAGAGACAGTCGCCTGCGTGCAATCAAAGCCCATAGCACGGAGCTCATCAACCAGCACGCGCTGCGTGCGGACATCCTTATTGCGCACAATATCTCTAATGGCATCCTGGCGCCCATTGCGTTTTTTAGCCATACAAACCCTCTCTCCAAAAGATGGCGGAGACAATCAATCAGTGATTGAATAGTTTAACGCTATTTGAAGGCTTTTGTGTATAAGAACGCATTTCGAAACAATTCTATGCAAATTTGTTTCGAAATGAGCCGTTTAGGCGGTTTTTGCGCCCGTCCGGTTAAGAAAAGCTGCCAGATGCGCACACATCACGCAGCGCGCGGGCTTGGCGCTGGCGATCGGCCCAAACAACAGACCGAGTCCCCGATGGTTATCCTTGAGCGCGGCGACCATCTGACGGGTTCGAGGCGCCTCGAGCATATCACGCATGCGGGCGGAACGCTCGATTGACGACACCCCATGCGGGCTCAGACACAAATTCTCAATGCAGGCGACCAGTCCGGCAAAGTAGAACTTTTGGCTTGCCAGCTTGAGCCGACCACCGCTATCTGCTTCCGAGAGTGAGTCCGCAAGCTCGTCGAGCGCTCGGGTGTCATCGGCTACCCTAGCATACATGGTGGGATCAAAGGCATCTGTAAGCTTAGGCGCCACCGCGTGGAAACAAGCGTCGCCGCAGCCGGAGACGCGCTGCGCCTGCGAGAGCGCATATGCCATAAACTCAACCGTACGGTACGCCTTGCCGTGTGACAGGCATGCCTCAAACAGCAGACGGCTATACATCACGCCAGAGGTCTGAACGACTAGGCCGCCTAAAATCAGCTGGGGCAGCCCGGTCACCATCGAAGACTTGTCTTCAATGACAATAGAGGCAGCATCCAAGACGCGCGAATGGCGCTCTCGATGCGCATCATAGCGGTCGAGCGACACCGTAGGGAACACTATGTCTGCCGCAGTATCGCACGCGATATCGACCATCTTGGAAAGGGACTGCGGAGCAAACCACTCATCGGCGTTCATGGCGATGATTTGAGAGCCGCGCGAGGCAGCAAAACCGGCACGAAGACACGCGCCGCGCGTCGCGTCCTCGACGTCAATCAAATCAATATGAATGTCCCTGTCGGCAGCAACTTGAAGCGAACGGCGCACACCGGGCGCAGCATCGCGACAGACAACGACAATCTGCAAATCGTAGAGGTCTTGGTTCTGGATACTCTCGAGCGCACGCATCGCATAGCTGGGCGAACCTTCTACCACAAGGATCACCGAAAGTCGCGGATGCGAGCCACGTCGAACCAAATTATCCGTCCTCTCGACAGCAATGAATCAAACCGTGGTTCATGGTACACCCCGGCAATAAAAGCAATGAGACACCGGTTGCATTGCACGCCAAGAACAGATGTTGCACACGCGCAGCCCACAGATGGCAGGTGTCGACGCACGACGCGTCGAACCCTCCCCTAGTCAAGCACGACAAGCTCGGCGGGATCGTAATCCACGCCCATAAACGTAAGGCCGCAGGCAGGAGCCGTGGGGCCCGCAGCGGTACGGTCGCAAGCATCGATGACCTCGCGCATCCACTCGGGTTCACGGCGATGCATGCCAATCTCGACAAGTGTGCCCACAATCGTACGGACCATCGAATGCAGAAACGCATTGCCCTCGATGGTGAACGTCAGAATGTCCTCGCCAAACGCAACCTCATGGCCAAATTCGGCACGCATCACGCAGCGATGCGTGGGCTTGCCAACGGCCGAAGCAACCTTGCAAAAGCTTTTAAAGTCCTGCTCGCCCAGCAGTGCGGGGCAGGCAGCAGACATAGCCTCAACATCCAAGGGATAGCGATGCCACCACACGACACCGCGGGACAGCACAGGGCGCGCATCTCGATCGGCAATGCGGTATGTATACGTACGGGAACGCGCGTCAAAACGCGCAGAAAAGCCTTTACGGGCCTTGTAGACCTCGTTAATGGCGATATCTTTGGGCAGCAGGGCATCCATAGCCCGCAGCCACCTACGGCGCGTACAAGCGAGCTCAGCGTCCGTTACGGGCACGCTGATGTACTGAGCCACGGCATGCACGCCGGCATCGGTACGCCCCGCGCACGTCAGATCGATCGGGCGGCGAAGCAGCGTCTCGATGGCTCGACGTAGCTCACCCGAAACCGTCGTCTGTCCCGGCTGCTCGGCAAATCCGCTATACGACGAGCCATCATAGGCCACGCGAAATACGAGTGTGGCGTCAAGCTCGGAAATCGAATTGAAATCAGACGGCGCAGTCATGGGCGCTCCCAACAAACAAGCAACGGTATCGCGACAAAAAAAGAGGGGTACGCGAACGTACCCCTCGAATATAGCCTATGCAGACGGAATGTCTACTCAGCGCTCTCCTCGGCAGCAGTCTCCTCGACAGCCTCGACCTTCTTGGGAGCAGCGGCCTTCTTGGGGGCCGGAGCAGCCTTCTTGGCCTTAGGCGTGCAAGGCTCGGTGACGAGCTCCATGATAACGATGGGGGCGTTGTCGCCCTTACGGTTACCGAGCTTCATGATGCGGGTGTAACCGCCGTTGCGGTCCTGCCACATGCCCTGAGCAGCCTTGTCGAAGATCTCGGCAACGAGCTGCTTATCGCCGAGCTTGGCGATAGCCAGACGACGAGAGTGCAGGTCGCCCTTCTTGGCCCAAGTGATGATCGGGTCGACGACCGAACGCAGCGCCTTAGCGCGGGTCTCGGTGGTCTTGATGCGGTCGTTCTCGAAGAGGGCCTTAGCAAGGCTCTTCTTCATGGCCTTGGTGTGGCTCGCATCGGTGCCGAGCTTCAGGCCCTTCTTAACGTTGTGACGCATGGTCTAGTTTCTCCTCAAATATGCGAAGCATTAAGCCTTCAGGCTCAGGCCCATGGACTCAAGCTTGTCCTTCACTTCCTCGATCGACTTAACACCGAAGTTACGGATGTTGAGCAGATCGTTCTCCGAGAACTCAACGAGTTGACGGACCGAGTGAATGCTGGCGCGCTTAAGGCAGTTGTAGGAACGGACGGAAAGGTCCAGATCCTCGATCTGCTTGTCCAGCTCGGCGTTGTCGTTGGTGACCTCGGGAGCGAAGATCGAAGCCTCCTCCTCGACCTCGGGGGTCTCGGCAAGGTTCATAAAGGCGGCCATATGCTGGTTGATGATATTGGCAGCCTGGACCACGGCGTCGCGCGGGGCGATGGAGCCGTTGGTCTCGATCTCGAGGACAAGGCGGTCGTAGTCGGTGTGCTGACCGACACGGCAAGCCTCAACGAGCTTGGCGCAACGGGAAACCGGCGAGTACAGCGAGTCGACGTGGATCACACCGATGGGATCGTTGTCGCGCTTGTTGGCCTCGCCAGAAACATAGCCGCGGCCATAGCCGATGCGCATGCACATGGTGAGATGGCCACCCTCGGTGAGCGTAGCAATGTGCTGCTCGGGGTTGACCAGCTCAAACTCGGACGGAATAAAGAAGTCCGCACCGGTGACCTCGCAGGGGCCGTCAACCGAGATGGTGGCGGTCGCCTCGTCGGTCGTGCCGAGAGCCCTGAAGACAAGACCCTTGACATTCAGGACGATGTCGGTGACATCCTCGACCATGTTAGGGATGGTCATGAACTCGTGCTGCGCACCATCGATCTGAATAGCCTCGACGGCGGCACCCTCGAGCGAGGACAGAAGAACGCGACGAAGGGAGTTACCCAGCGTATCGCCGTAACCACGCTCGAGCGGCTCGACGGAGACACGAGCAGACGTCTCGTTGATCTCTTCGACCTGAACCTGAGGCCTAATGAATTCTGACATGTATTACCTCCAGCCTCAGCAGCCCGGATGGACTACTTAGAGTAGAGCTCGACGATGAGCTGCTCGTTGATATCACCGCTGATCTGCTCACGCGTCGGCAGAGCGAGCACGTTACCAGACAGCTTCTCGATATCGACCTCGAGCCAGCCAGGGACCTCAAAGCGCTCGGAGGAAATCAGGGCCTCCTTGATGGGGAGGAGGTCACGGAACTTCTCGCCGACAGCGACGACGTCGCCGGCCTTGACGCGGTAGGACGGGATGTCCACGCGCTTGCCGTTCACGGTGAAGTGACCGTGACGGACGGACTGACGAGCCTCTTTGCGGGTACGGGCGAAGCCAAGACGGAAGACGACGTTGTCGAGGCGAGACTCAAGGATGATCATGAGGTTCTCACCGGTGACGCCGTTCATCTTGCGGGCCTTGTTGAAGTAGCCGTGGAACTGCTTCTCCAGAACGCCATAGATAAACTTGACCTTCTGCTTCTCGCGCAGCTGCATGCCGTACTCAGATTCCTTGCGACGGCGCTTGGGCTGACGGATAGATTCCTTCTTGCTGCTGTAACCGAGCTCAGCGGGATCGATCCCGAGCTGACGGCAGCGCTTAAGAACAGGAGTCCTGTCGATTGCCATATTGATACGATCCTTTCAGTTACACGCGGCGACGCTTCTTGGGGCGGCAGCCGTTGTGCGGGATGGGGGTCTTGTCCTGGATGCTCGAGACCTCGAGGCCAGCAGCCTGGAGGGAGCGGATGGCGGTCTCACGACCGGAGCCGGGGCCCTTGACGAAGACGGAAACCTTCTTCATACCGTGCTCCATGGCCTGCTTGGCAGCAGCCTCGGCAGCCATCTGGGCAGCGAACGGCGTGGACTTACGGGAGCCCTTGAAGCCCACCTGGCCAGCCGACTTCCAGGAAATGACGTTGCCCTGGGGATCGGTGATCGAAACGATCGTGTTGTTGAACGTAGAACGAATGTGAGCCTGGCCCACGGAAATGTTCTTACGGTCCGCGCGCTTCAGACGGGCAGCGCGAACGTTCTTCTTAGCAGTAGCCATCTATCTAGCGCTCCTTATTTCTTCTTCTTAGCACCGATCTGACGCTTCGGGCCCTTGCGGGTACGAGCGTTAGTGTGGGTGCGCTGGCCGCGGACCGGGAGGCCCTTGCGGTGACGAAGGCCGCGGTTGCAGCCGATGTCCATAAGGCGCTTGACGTTCTGGTTGCGCTCACGGCGGAGGTCGCCCTCAACCATGATCTGGTTCTTATCGATATAATCGCGGATGGCGTTAACCTCATCCTCGGTGAGGTCCTTAACGCGCGTATCCACGTTAACGTTGCACTCGACGCAGATCTTCGTCGCAGTGGTGCGGCCGATGCCGTAAATGTAGGTCAGACCGATCTCAACGCGCTTCTCACGCGGGAGGTCGACACCATTAATACGGGCCAACGTAGTCTCCTCTCTTAACCCTGACGCTGCTTATGACGGGGGTTCTCGCAAATGACGAGGACCTTGCCATGGCGCCTAATGATTTTGCACTTATCGCACATCTTCTTGACCGAAGGACGTACCTTCATCGTTCTTCCTTTCGGTAGCGCTCAAACTACTTCCCTACTATCTACTCGCCCAGCCGCAGGCGTTTAAAACTATGGCTGGTCTTCACACACAATCCGACCGTAGGTTGAGCTAAGCCTGCAGTCGGAAATGGAGTGCGTGTATGCGTGCCGCTATTTGTAGCGATAGGTGATGCGGCCGCGGGTCAGGTCGTACGGGGAAAGCTCCACGACAACCCTGTCACCGGGGAGAATACGGATGTAATTCATTCGGATCTTGCCAGAAATGTTGCACAGAACCGAATGACCGTTCTCGAGCTCGACCTTAAACATGGCGTTGGGCAGCGGTTCCTTTACCGTACCCTCGAGCTCAATTGCGTCTTCCTTCTTCACAAGCAATCATCTTTCTCTAGAAAACGACAGCGATTGAGTATTCTACAATACGTATGCACGTATCGTAATATCTTCGTAATGGCTCCACATCTAAGTGGAACTTGTTACATTTCTCCGCCTTGGAGCGAACACCAAGCACCCTGGGCATCCGTGGTGAGAATCACCGGACCGTCATTGGTAATGGCAACGGTGTTCTCGTAGTGCGCGGCGGGCAGGTGGTCGTTGGTCGTAACAATCCAACCGTCGGAGCCCGTGCTCACATGGTTGGAACCCATCGTAACCATCGGCTCGATGGCAATGACCATTCCGGCCTGGAGGCGAACGCCCCTCCCCTTCTTTCCATAGTTAGGAACGTTGGGGTCCTCATGCATCACGCGGCCAATGCCATGGCCCACATAGTCACGAAGCACGCCGTAACCGTGAGACTCGGCGAGGGACTGAACGGCATAGCCAACATCCCCGATATGGTTACCGGGGACAGCCTGCTCGATGGCAGCCTTAAGGCAATCGCGCGTCACCTCGCACAGGGCCTTGGCCTCGGGCGTGGGGGTGCCGACGAAAAACGTCCAAGCGTTATCGCCGACCCAACCGTCGACAACGGCTCCCGTATCGATGGAGATGATATCGCCATCGCGCAGGATCATGTCGGGATTGGGAATACCGTGGACCACGGCATCGTTAATCGATGCGCAAATGGTCCCTGGGAACCCACCGTAACCCTTAAAGGCCGGGGTACCGCCATGCATGCGGATAATCTGCTCCGCGAGCTGATCGAGCTCAAAAGTCGAAACGCCGGGGCGTACCATGGCTCCAACGTGGCGGAGCGCCATCTTAGATAGCGCTCCTGCCTTCTTCATCTGCTCGATTTGCGTTGCAGACTTAATCTTGATCATAGACCGAGAGCCTCTTTGACATCCCCGTACACGGTCTCGCGAGCCTGGTCACCGTTGACCGACTTGAGCAGACCCTGGCCACGATAGTAGTCGACGAGCGGGCTCGTGGACTTCTCGTAGACGTCGAGACGGTTCTTGATGGTCTCGGGCTTGTCGTCATCGCGCTGATACATCTCGCCACCGCACTTGGGGCAGGTAGCATCGGCAGCGGTGCCGGTGTAACCGCAGGCGCGGCAGGTGCGACGCGAAGACAGACGATCGATGATGACCTCGGGGGCCACGTCGACCAGAAGGGCGCAGTCGATCTCGCGACCCATGGCCGAAAGCTCGGAATCGAGCGTCACAGCCTGGGCGGTGTTGCGCGGGAAGCCGTCTAGGATGAAGCCCTGCTGGGCGTCATCGGCGGCAAGGCGCTCCTTGACAAGGTCGATCACGAGCTGGTCGGGAACGAGCTCGCCAGCGTCCATGTACTTCTTAGCCTGAATACCAAGCTCGGTGCCACCCTTGACGGCAGCACGCAGCAGGTCGCCCGTGGAAATGTGGGCGACGCCAAACTCGGCGACGAGCTCCTGTGCGACGGTGCCCTTGCCGGCACCCGGAGCTCCGAGCAATACGAGGTTCATGAGCAATCCTCCTCTAGCCTATTTAAAGAATCCATCGTAATCATACATCTTGATCTGGCCTTCGAGCTTATCGACCGTGTCGAGCACGACGCCGACCATGATGAGGATGGACGTGCCGCCAAACGCCTGGATCAGATGGTTACCCGTGAAGGAGAAGATGATCGAAGGCACGATGGCGATGAGCGCCAAAAAGACAGCGCTGGGAAGCGTGATCTTGTTGAGCGCGTTCTTGATGTAGGCCGCGGTAGCCCTACCCGGACGCACGCCCGGAATAAAGCCGCCCTGCTTCTTAAGGTTGTCGGCCGTGTCATCGGGGTTGAACACCATGGAGGTGTAGAAGTACGCGAAGAACACGATAAGGACAACATTAAGCACCCAGTTGAGCCAACCGGTCGAAAGCGCAGAGGCAACTGCCTGAATCCAGCCGATGCCGGGGAAGAACACGGCAATCTGAGCCGGGAAGTACAGCAGCGCCGAGGCGAAGATGATCGGCACGACACCCGCGGTGTTGACCTTGATGGGCAGGTAGGTGGTCTGGCCACCCATCATGCGACGGCCCACGACGCGCTTAGCGTAGGAGACCGGAATGCGGCGCTGGCCGCGCTCAAGGAAAACAATCAGCGGAATAACCAGCAGGATGATGGCGCAGATGATCACCATGGTGATGATGCCACCGGCATTGCCCTCGGTGCTGGAGAAGATAGCCTGCGGCAGACCGGCCATGATGTTCGCAAAGATGATCAGCGACATGCCATTGCCGATACCGCGCTGGGTGATGAGCTCACCAATCCACATGATCAGCATGGCGCCCGCGGTGAGCGTACCGACGATCATGAGGTCGAAGATGATCTCGGGAGCGCCGGCGCCATTGAAGCTGATGCCGAAGCTCTTAAAGAGGAAGAGGTAACCCACGGAGTTGAGGATTGCCAGAGCCAGGGTGAGGTAACGCGAATACTGCGTAATCTTGGTCTGACCGACCTCGCCCTCGCGGGCAAGCTCATGCAGGGAAGGCACGACGGCCTGGAGCATCTGGAGGATGATCGAGCTGGTGATGTAAGGCATGATGCCCAGCGAAAACACCGACACATAGCTCAACGCGCCGCCAGAGAAAAGATTCAGGAGGGCCATAGCACCTGCGGCGACCGAATTGTTATCGGTCGAGAAAAGGCCCAGCATCCCCTGGAAGGGAATGCCGGGCACAGGAACGTGCGCACCAATGCGGTACACGACGAGCATAGCTATGGTAAAAAGAATCTTTTCGCGCAATTCTTTGATGCGGAAAGCATTCTTAAGACCATTTAGCACGGCAGCTCGACCTTTCCGCCGGCGGCCTCGATCTTGGCCTGCGCAGAAGCGCTGACCTTGTCGACCTTGACCGTAAACTTCTTGGTGAGCTCACCATTGCCGAGCACCTTGACGGGCTCGAACTCGCTCTTGGTGATGCGAGCGGCCTTAAGAGCGGCACCGTCGATCACAGCGCCGTCCTCGAACTTACGCTCGAGACGCTCAACGTTAACAGCGGTGTACTCGATACGACGGGGGTTGCGGAAGCCCGGAAGCTTGGGCAGGCGCATAGCCAGCGGAGTCTGGCCACCCTCGAAGCCGGCACCCTTGGTGCCGCCAGAGCGGGAACCCTGACCCTTCTGGCCGCGGCCAGAAGTGGTGCCGTGACCCGAAGAATTGCCACGGCCGACGCGCTTGCGGTTCTTGGTGGAACCGGGCGCGGGAGTAAGATCGTGAAGCTGCATTTGCTACTCCTCTACAATCTCGACAAGGTGCTTGACCTTGAAGATCATGCCGCGGACGGACTCGTTGTCAGCAATCTCGCGAACCTCGCGGATCCTGTGGAGACCGAGGGCACGGACAGTACGGACCTGGTCCTGCTTGCAACCGTTGGTGCTGCGGACCTGCTTGATCTTGATGGTGTCAGCCATGCTTAGTTCTCCTTACCGACGAACATCTCGGAGACCGTCAGGCCACGGCGAGCCGCGACGTCCTCAGGGCTGGAGAGCTCCTTGAGGCCCTCGACGGCAGCCTTGATGATGTTGAGGCCGTTGTCGGTACCGAGGGACTTGGACAGGACGTTCTTGATGCCAGCAAGCTCGAAGAGGGGACGCACAGCGCCGCCGGCGATAACGCCGGTACCCTCGACAGCGGGCTTGATGATGATGCGGCCGGCACCAAAGTGGCCGAGAACCTCGTGCGGGATGGTGCCCTGCTCGGTCACCGGCACGTGGAACATATTCTTCTTGGCATCGAGAGACGCCTTGGAGATGGCCAGGGGCACCTCAGCGGACTTGCCCATGCCAACGCCGACGTTGCCCTTGCCGTCGCCAACGACGACGAGAGCGACGAGGCTCATGCGACGACCACCCTTGACGGTCTTCGACACGCGGTTGATGTAAACGACGCGCTCCTCGAACTCGGAGGCCTCGCGCTGCTGCTTCTGATTACGAGCCATGTGCTACATACCTCCTAGAACTCGAGACCGGCGGCACGAGCACCGTCGGCGAGGGCCTTGACGCGGCCATGGTAGATACGGCCACCGCGATCGAAGGCGACCTTGGTGATGCCGGCCTCGATGGCGCGCTTGCCAACGAGCTGACCGACCTTCTCCGCAGCCTCCTTGTTCGAGGTGTGGGTGCCCTTGAACTCGGCCTCGAGGGTCGAGGCAGAGACGAGCGTCAGGCTGGAGCCCTTGCTGTCGTCGATGATCTGGGCATAGATGTTGGCGTTAGTACGGGTCACGCGAAGACGCGGACGCTCGGAGGTACCCGAGACCTTGCCGCGAACACGACGCTGACGACGCTTGAGGCCTTCCAGCTTCGCCTTATGCTTGTTCATACGTAAACTCCTAAAAAGGTTGATCTTGCCAGCACCTGACGGGGTGCTGGTCTTATGCGAGTGAGTCGGTTACGACTACTTGGCGGCCTTACCCAGCTTGCGGCGGATGTGCTCGCCAACGTAGTGGATACCCTTGCCCTTGTAAGGCTCGGGAGGACGATGGCCGCGGATCTCAGCGGCGATCTGACCGACCTGCTGCTTGTTGATACCCTTGACGTTCACGTGGGTGTTGTCGGGAACCTCGAAGGTGATGCCCTCGGGAGCCTCGACGATCACGGGATGCGAGAAGCCCAGGGAGAACTCGAGGTTCTTGCCCTTCTGCTGCACGCGGTAACCGACGCCGGCGAGCTCGAGCTTCTTCTCGAAGCCCTCGGAAACGCCAACAACCATGTTGTGGATGAGGGCGCGGGTGAGGCCGTGGCGGGCACGGGTCTCACGCTCGTCGTCGGGACGGGAAACGGTGAGGACGTTGTCCTCGACGTTGATAGCGAGCTTCTCAAAGACATCGAGCTCGAGCTGGCCCTTGGGGCCCTTGACGACAACGTTGTTGCCGTTGACTGCCACTTCGACTCCGGCGGGAATCTGGACAGGCTTATTACCGATACGAGACACGGTGATCTCCTTTCCTTCTACCTACCGAGCGAATTACCAGACGTAAGCGATGATCTCGCCGCCGACGTTGTGCTTGCGAGCATCGCGGTCGGTCATGACGCCATGGCTGGTGGAAATAATGGCGGTACCAAGGCCACCGCGGACGCGGGGCATGTCGGCAACGCCGGTGTACTTACGCAGGCCCGGCTTGGAAATGCGGCGGATGCCGTTGATGACCTTAGCCTTCTTGGGACCATACTTAAGCGTGATGTGCAGAGTCTTCTGGGGAACGGTGTCCTCGACATCGTAGCCCTCGATGTAGCCCTCCTCGTGCAGAACACGAGCGATCTCGACGAGCTTCTTGCTGCTCGGCATGGAGACCGTGGCCTTGTTCACAGAGTTAGCGTTACGGATGCGCGTAAGCATATCTGCGATCGGGTCTGTAAGGTTCATACAGATTCTCCTTCGTTCTTGATGAACACGTGCTCTTGGTTCTTCGCCGCCCTTAACGGCAAAGCCTTTTTAGCGCGTTTTCCCTGTTCCAAACTGATGCTTGAAACGCTGGTAGTGACTTACCAGCTGGCCTTCTTAACGCCGGGAAGCTCGCCCTTGAGTGCAAGCTCGCGGAAGCAGACACGGCACAGGCCGAACTTGCGGTACACAGAGTGCGGACGGCCGCAGCGCTGGCAGCGCGTGTACTCACGAGTAGAGAACTTCTGCTTGCGATTGCACTTGACGATCATCGATGTCTTAGCCACTTATATCCTCCTCACATAGAGTATTGTTCGCCCCAAGCGCCGCCCCCTTGTGGGAACGGCGCTTATAGGGCAGGTGAACCTATTTCTTGAACGGGAAACCGAAGGCGTCCAGAAGGGCCTTGGCCTCCTCATCGGTGTTGGCGGTGGTCACGAAAGTGATGTCCATACCACGCTGGTGATCGACGGAGTCGAAGTCGATCTCGGGGAAGATGAGCTGCTCGGTGACGCCCATGGAGAAGTTACCACGGCCGTCGAAGCTCTTGGCGGAGATGCCGCGGAAGTCGCGGATACGGGGGATCGCGACGGAGGTCAGACGATCGAAGAACTCCCACATACGGTCGCCACGCAGGGTAACCTTGCAGCCGATCGGCATACCAGCGCGCAGGCGGAAGGTAGCGATGGACTTGCGGGCACGGGTGATCATCGGCTGCTGGCCGGTGATGGCGCGCAGGTCGCGCACGGCACCGTCGATGGCCTTGGAATCGGTAGCGGCCTCGCCGACACCCATGTTCACGACGATCTTCTCAAACTTGGGGATCATCATGACGTTCTCGTACTGGAACTTGTCCTGAAGCTGCTGCTTGACCTCGTTGTTGTACTTGGTCTTCAGACGCGGCACATACTTCTCTTCTGCCATTGTTCACTCCTTCTTGGGGTTTTAAGCACGGGGCGTGGCCACGATGGGTTGTCCTCGTGCCTCCTGGCTGCATCCGCGCCGCTCATGGCATTTCGCGGTTTGGACTCGACGCAGCAGGAGCCGACAAAACAATCGGTACTATACGCGCATCGGGAGCGTATTTCCAGAAAAACCTCGTCTGCCTGCACAACTCCACAACTCCCCCGCACAAATGGGTCCTAAAAAGCAGTTGCGGTGAAATAGGGACTGTTTGGCGGCCTAACAGGCTTAAACAATCCGTATTTCACCGCAACTTAATTGGTGGGGATGCGATTAGCGCTTGCGGGGGACGAGCTTGGTGCGGCGCAGGTGGATCATCTCGGCGGCTATGGAGATGGCGATCTCCTCGGGGTCCTCGGCCTCGATGGCGACACCGATCGGCAGGTGCAGCTCGTCGATTTGCTCCTGCGTAAAGCCCTCCTGCTCCAGGCGAGCGCGCACAAAGGCCGTTTTACGGCGCGAGCCCAAGCAGCCCAGATAGGCGGGTTTGGCGCGCATGGCCTGAATCACCACGTCGATATCGGACTTGTGACCCGCCGTGGCGACGACCACCAGGTCGCGCGGACCGATGGGACACAGCTCGCTCAGGTTCTTGTAGTCGACCAGACGACGGTCGTAGACACCGGGCACCCATTCGGGGGTCAGCGTGCCGGGGCGGTCGTCGCAAGCCACGACGGCAAAGCCCGCCGCCGTGAGCACCCGCGCCGTCGCGGCGCCCACGTGGCCGGTT
>CABUTR010000039.1 GCA_902494555.1 uncultured Collinsella sp. | reverse complement strand
GAGATGGACGGTGTCGTTAAGCTCGTAGATGAAGTCCTCGGGTTTGTCTGGAAAATCGTATACAAGAGCCTCGTTCTGGACCAACTCAAAAGCAGGGGGTAGCTCCAAATCGTAGTAATGATCGACGACGGTGGTTGCTGTGAGGCTGCTTTCCGCGTTGACTTCGTCGCAGGTGATGGGTGTTGCGACATCGGGTTCGGGCATTTCGGTCGCCAGTGCTGCGCAGGGTAGCAAAAGCTGCCCTGCCATAAGAATGCTTACTCCGAAGGCGACGACTCTGGCGCTTGCATGAAGCTTGACGTTGCGGATAGACAGGCCAGTGCGTTTGTTATGGGTTTGCGGTGCAACATGCTGTCCATACATAAGGCGCTCCTTGTTCGTAGGCCGGTTTCCGTGGATCTATATTGCGCCTACCCGATTCGGCCAGGCTCATACACGCGATCGCTCACGCGAGCAGGAGAAAGCTTTAGTTAATTTTCCCACAGTCGACACTTTGCGGCCAACGATTTGCTGTTCAATTCTCGGAGAGAGAATCAAGACAGTTGAGGAGTTGTCAGGCAATGAGATTGTGTCTAGAGAGCACGAACAAGAGATGTGGTCTTCGGACGACTGAATAGCTCCATCCGTTTTGGTTACAACAAAATGTGTGCTGCGCGTCTGCAGCATGAAGGAGGGGGAATCCTATGAATATCGTTGTATTGAGTGGCAGCCCGCGTAAGGGCGCCAATACCGATACCATGGTCGAGGCGTTTGCCGAGACCGCGCGTGAGGGCGACAATACGGGCGAGGTCGTCCGCGTTGCCGGCAAGAAGATCGCCGGCTGCTTGGGATGCCGGTACTGCTTCGCCCATGAGGGCGTCTGCGTGCAGAAGGACGACATGGCCGACGTGATCGAGTCGCTGAAAGGCGCCGACATGGTTGTCTTCGCTTCGCCCATCTACTGGTTTGATATCACTGCGCAGGAGAAGGCCGCCATCGACCGCCTGTACGCCTTCGGTGCCACGGGCTTCCCGTTCACCAAGACGGCCCTTTTGCTCGATAGCCACAGCGAGGGTGTCTATGACGCGGCGATTGCCATGTACAAGTCAGCCTGCGCATACTGCAAGTGGAAGGACCAGGGCATTGTCACCATCAGCGGTATGACCGAGCGCGACAGCATGGCCTCCTCGCCCAAGCTGGAAGAGGTGCGAGAGCTCGCCCGCAAGCTTGCCTAGCGTGCATTTCCAATAACGAACAAGGCCCGAAAGGTTCATTTGAACCATTCGGGCCTTGCTGCGTTTCAAGGGAGCTGGGCTGTCGGAACCGGCCAGACGGCTGTTAATCAAACAAACTTGGCATGTCGTTTTCCTTCATGAGGGCACCGGCAGAGGGGAGGCTCTGCGCGGTGAACTTCTCGGCCGAGACGCCGGCGCCAAGAATCTCCTCGGTCGTGCCGACAGTGGTGACCGAGCGGCCCTTCTTGGCCGTGAAGGCCTGGACACCCTGCGTGTTGGTGGTCGTCTTGGTCTTGAGCAGCGATGTGTTGAAGTTCATCAAACGATAGTCGCTCGAGACCAGCGCGATGTCGCGATCTTCCTTGAGCACCTGGGCATACAGCAGCTTGCTGCCACCGTAGATGGCGTTCTTGAGGCGCTTGCGGTTGGTCTTGGTGACGTATCCAGAAAGCGCGACGCGCACCACGCGGCCGTTCTCAAAGACGAACAGCACGTCGGCCTTGTAATCCTCGGGGTCGATGACCCAGATGACGCTCTCGTCGGGTTCCATCTCAAGATCGGTCGGCAGGTACGAGCCCAGCTGGGCCGACTTGGTGTCCTCAAACGCTGCAACCTTGCACTTGTACACCTGGCTCTTGTTGGTAAAGACCAACAGCTCGTGGGTGTTGGAGGACGGGAACTCGATAAAGGGTTTGTCGCCGTCCTTGTACTTGAGCGTGGTCGCCTTCTTGAGCACGCGGTCCGTCATCTTCTTAAGGTAGCCATCGCGCGAGAGCATGATGGTGACCGGGTACTCCTCGACTTCGGGCTCCAAGCTTACCTCGATAACCTCATGGGGCTCGATCCTGCCCGTGCGGCGCGGCATCACGTACTTCTTGTTGACCGCGGCCAGCTCGTCGCTGATGACCTTCTTGATGTTCTCCTCGCTGGAGAGGATCTCCTCAAGCTCGGCAATCTCGCCCTCAAGCTTGGCAATGTCCTTGGTGCGGTTGAGGATGTACTCCTCGTTGATGTTGCGGAGCTTGAGCTCGGCAACAAACTCGGCCTGGGTCTCGTCGATGTCGAAACCCTTCATAAGGTTGGGCACGACCTCGGCCTCGAGCTTGGTGCCGCGGATGATGGCGATCGTCTTGTCGATGTCGAGCAAAATCGCCTCGAGGCCGTGCAGCAGGTGCAGGCGCTCGGACTTTTTGCCCAGGTCAAAGTTAATGCGGCGGCGCGTGGACTCAATACGCCACTTGACCCACTCGTGCAGGATCTGGCGCACGCCCATAACGCGGGGATAGCCGTCGACCAGCACGTTAAAGTTGCACGAGAACGAATCCTGCAGCGTGGTCGAGCGATAGAGCTTCGCCATGAGCTTGTCGGGGTCGACGCCGCGCTTAAGGTCGATAGCGATGCGCAGACCCGAAAGGTCGGTCTCGTCGCGAATGTCTGCGATCTCCTTGACCTTGCCCTCTTTGGAGAGCTTGACGATGCGCTCGATAATGACATCGGTCTTGGTGGTGTAGGGGATCTCGTAAACCTCGATGATGCGCTCTTCGGGAATCCAACGCCAGCGGGAGCGGATCTGGAAGCTGCCGAGGCCGGTCTCGATAATCTTTTCCATCTCCTCGCGGCGGTAGATAATTTCGCCGCCGGTCGAGAAGTCGGGCATGGGCATGTACTCGAGCAGGTCGCAGTCGGGATCCTGCAGGTAACGCATTGTGGCGGTACAGACCTCGTTGAGGTTGAAACCGCAGATATCGGATGCCATGGCGACGCCGATGCCCTTGTTGGCCGAGACGAGGATGTTGGGGAACGTGGTGGGCAGCAGGCGCGGCTCCTTCATGGCGCCGTCGTAGCTGTCGACGAAGTCGACCGGGTCCTTGTCGATGTCCTTGAAGATCTCGGCGCTGATGGGGGAGAGCTTGGCCTCGGTATAACGCGAGGCGGCGTAGCTCAGGTCGCCCGAATAGTACTTGCCAAAGTTGCCCTTCGACTCCACGAAGGGGGCGAGCAGCGCCTCGTTGCCGGTTGCCAGGCGCACCATCGTCTCGTAGATCGCGGCATCGCCGTGCGGGTTGAGCTTCATGGTCTGGCCCACGATGTTGGCGCTCTTCTGGCGCTCGCCCTTGAGCAGACCCATCTTGTACATGGTGTAGAGCAGCTTGCGGTGCGAGGGCTTAAAGCCGTCGATCTCGGGGAATGCACGCGAGACGTTGACGCTCATGGCGTAAGGCATGTAGTTGACCTCGAGCGTCTGCGTAATCGGCTGGTCGGTGACCTCGGAGTGCAGGCCGATGACGTTCTCGGCGTTGACCTGCTTTTTCTTTGGCTGGTTCTTCGTCTTCTTCTTTGCCACGATTTCCTCTTGAACTTCTTATGGGCCGTCGTTATCGATTTGCTGCTACTGCAGGTCCAGCTGGTCCAGGTATTCCTTGCCGTGCTCGGAGATATGGCGCTTACGGCCCGCCTCGTCGTTGCCCAGCAACAGGTTGAACATGGTCTCCATCTTGGTGACGTCCTCGGGCTCCACCTTGATCAGGCGGCGCGTCTCGGGGTTCATGGTGGTGAGCCACATCATGTCCGGATCGTTCTCACCAAGACCCTTGGAGCGGTTGATGGAACACTTCTGGTCGCCGATCTCCTTAAGAATGCCGTTCTTCTCGAGCTCGGTGTAGGCAAAGTAGGTCTTCTCTTTGCAGTTGATCTCGTAGAGCGGCGACTCAGCGATATAGACGTAGCCCTCGTCGATAAGCGTGGGCACCAGTCGATAGAGCATGGTGAGTACGAGCGTGCGGATGTGGTAACCGTCGACGTCGGCGTCCGTACAGATGATGACTTTGTTCCAGTTGAGGTTGTCTAGGTCGAAGGCACCAAGGTTTTTGATGCGCTTGTCCTTGATCTCCACGCCGCAGCCCAGCACGCGCATGAGGTCCATGATGATGTCGGACTTAAAGATGCGCGGGTAGTCCTCTTTCAGGCAGTTGAGGATCTTGCCTCGGACGGGCATAACACCTTGGAACTCGGCATCGCGCGAGGTGCGGATGGCGCCTGCTGCCGAGTCGCCCTCTACGATGTAGATCTCGCGACGGTCCTTGTCCTTGGAGCGGCAGTCGATGAACTTCTGCACGCGGTTGGCCATGTCGGTCTTCTGCTGCAGGTTGGTTTTGATGCTCTGGCGCGTCTTCTCGGCGTTCTCGCGCGAACGCTTGTTGATGAGCACCTGCTCCATGATCTTGTTAGCAGCGTCTTTGTTCTCGATCAAGTAGGTCGAGAGGCGCTCCTTAAAGAAGGCAGTCATGGCCTGCTGGATAAAGCGGTTGTTGATGGCCTTCTTAGTCTGGTTTTCGTAGGACGTCTGGGTGGAGAAACAGTTGGTCACCAGCACCAGGCAGTCCTGGACGTCCTGCCATTTGATGCCGCTCTCGTTTTTGTTGTACTTGCCCTGTTGCTTGATGTAGGCGTCGATGGCGCTAGTCAGAGCACTGCGGGCCGCCTTCTCGGGCGAACCGCCGTTCTCGAGCCATGACGAGTTGTGGTAGTACTCCTGCATCATGAAGGTGCGCGAGAAGCACATGCAAGCAGTGATTTTTACGTTGTAGTCGGGCAGGTCCTCGCGGTCGCGACCGCGGCGGTCGGCCTCGATAAAGAAGGGCTCGGTAAGGTAGTCGGTACCGACCTTCTCGAGCACGTAGTCCTCGATGCCCTTGGGATAGCAAAAATCCTCTTCGGTAAATTCGCCATCGTCGCCCTCGATACGCAGGCGGAAGGTAACGTTGGCGTTGACCACGGCCTGGCGGCGCATGGTCTCGCGATACCAATCGTGAGGAATGCTGATCGAGGTGAAGACCTCAAGATCGGGGCGCCACTTGATGGTGGTGCCGGTGCGGTCCTCGTCGCTGGGCTCAATCTCGAGCGCCTTCTTTTTGGCGCCGACGACCTTGCCCTTCTTAAAGTGTAAGGAGTACTTGTTACCGTCACGCCAGACGGTGACGTCCATGTACTCGGAGGCGTACTGGGTCGCGCAGGAGCCCAGGCCGTTGGTGCCGAGCGAGAAGTCGTAGTCGCCGCCCTGGTTGTTGTTATACTTGCCGCCGGCGTAGAGCTCGCAAAAGACGAGCTCCCAGTTAAAGCGCTTCTCGGAGGGGTTCCAGTCGAGCGGGCAGCCGCGGCCGTTGTCCTCTACCTGGATGGAGCCATCGCGAAAGGCGGTAAGGGTGATGAGTTTGCCGTAGCCCTGGCGCGCCTCGTCAACGGCGTTGGACAGGATCTCGAAGGCGGCATGCGCGCAACCGTCGAGTCCGTCCGAGCCAAAGATGACGGCGGGGCGCAGGCGTACGCGCTCCTCGTCCTTGAGCTGGCGGATACTGTCGTTACCATAGTTTGCGGTGTTTTTTGCCATACTCGCTCTCTCGGTGCTTCTTTTGCTGCGTTTAAGTCATATAGATAGTCAAGGTAGCATAGCCCAGCCCATAGGCGATTCCAACCAACACGAAATCCATCGAACAATCGTTCGGAGTTCGATGGAGATACGTTTACTCGGACAAAACCGAGTCGGTTCTGTCCGAGTAAGTTTGAAGGCGGCTGGAGGCGCCCTACCTTGTTTGCGGATGGATCGAATCGAACATTGGGACAAGCGTCTCGTTTTATGGGCCACGGGCGTGCGTGTGCGAGTCCCTTTGGCCCATAAGGAACGCTGGCTGGTCGTTATTTGGGCCGTGGGTCACTTCGCCGGCGTCGCGTTTCGTCATACGCTCATAGTGGAAGCCGATGCCACGGAGTCGACTTGCGACTCGGGCAACGGATGAGCTACAAGCCGAAAGGAGCGGTGAGGATGATGAAGCCCATGGCGAAGAAGCTGCTGTTAGGAATTCCCACTGTGACGCTTTCGGCTGTGTTGGCGTGTACGCTTGCCGGCTGCGGCGGTAATGCGCCGAGTGACTCGGACGGGAGCGCACCTGTGCAGGAGAAGTCCAAGAAGGCCAAGGCCTATGAGTCGCAGACGGTCGAGGTGGCTGGCATAACCTATGAGTCGGTAGTCCACGGTACGTTCTATCGCGGCGACGCTAAGCTGCAGGATGGCTTTTACCTGCACGTCAAGATCACCAACAACAATGCAAAGAACAGGACGTTTGACTCCTTTAACGTGCATGCTGCCCAGGGCGATCTTGAGGCAGGCGACCCGTTGTTTACTTCCGGCAAGGCGGCCGTGCTCGACTACGTTGCAAGCGAGGCTCCCGATGAGCTTCACGAGGGCATCGATCTTTCCAAGAGGCAAGATATCGGCCCGGGCGAGACCGTTGAGTACGTGTATTTCTGGGCGCCCAAGACGGCGTACTACGGGCCCATCACTGTCGAGTTCGTAGACGCTTACGCCCCCGCCAAGAATCATGAGGCCATGCACTTTGACACCACGGGATGCGAGACCAAGGAGTTCAAGGCGGCCGGCGGCGTGGCCGATTCTGGCGAGAAGGCAGATTTAACGGGCATCGACTGCGCATCGTACAGCATCGAGGCCGCCGATGGGTACACGCTGGATTCGTCCGACGAAGAGCGCGAAAAGGCAAACTTCTTCCACGACGAGACTGGAGGACGCCTGAACATCAGCATCTTCCCGCGCTCGCCGGAGGAAGAGGTTGCAAGCCTAGAGCAGGTCTACGAAGGCAAGGAGACAACAACCGACCAGGTCGAGTACAACGGCATAACGTGGCTGCGCTTTACCGGTCCCGACAACGGCCATACACTGTTTGCGACGGCTCCCGCGACGGGCGAGACCGTCCGCGTGTCGATTGGCTGGAAGATCGACTGGGATGCCGCCGTGCCCATGATGGAGGCACTGAAGCTCAAATAACGCCGCGATTCTCACGTCAGGCGACTCAGGGCTGGCTCCGAGTTATCGGGGCCAGCCCTTTTTGGTGCTCGATGAGCAGGGCCAGTGCCTCGCGCGGTTTCGGGTGCAGTGGGGGCATCGTGCGCGCAATGACGAACATGATTTCCATAATGACATGTAACTAGGAGCTAGCGAGGCTTATCCGAATTGACCTCATCGGCGGTGTCTTTTTCGAGCGCCGTGCGGCGGGCGCTGTAGGCGATGAGGCCCGCGCCTGCCGCGGCGAGTGCTGCAGCGGCTGCCGTAAGGGGAGCGTTGACATCGCCCGTGCCCGCAAGCGCGCCCGCTTTTCCGGAGCGTTTGTTATTGCCGTGGTCCTTGCTGCTGCCGGAGCTGCTTCCGCCGGAGCCGCCGCCCTCGTCAGTACCGCTGCCACTCGAGCCACCATCGCCGTCTGCTGTCATCGGGGCGTCGTGAAGTCCTGCCGTATCCGCGCTGTCGCATATGCCGACCTGAACTTTTGAGCGTTCGCATGCCGCGTCGGGCACATGAAGCTCGTGCAGTACGGCGCCCAGTGCCGAGTTTGCGCCGGGTCGGATTTCCTCGAGCGTCACGGGGTCGAGCGCCACCAGGTCGCGCGCCTTCGCATACAGCGTTACGCGTTTGCCCACTTCGTCGCTCCAACTCTCGGGGATGGCGAAGCTCATGCGGAACTGTGCCGTGCAACCCGGTGCCAGCACGGCGTTACCGTTGTCGGCTACCAGCGGGTGCGTTGCAAAACGCGCGCCCAGCGTCTCGAGCGCGTATTTCACGCGTGCCAAATCGTTGGCCGAAGCATCCTCGGCAAGCTCTGGATCGTAGATCGAAGCCATGCGTGCGTTCGCTCCGAATCCGATGGATGCGCTGGAGAACGGCTGGCTGGAGTCCTCTCGGTACAGATCGATCGTGCCGGCGGTCAGCAAGGTGTTGCCGTCGTTTCGCACCGTGACCATGAAGGATTCGCCTGCTGCTCCGGGCACCACCGCGCCCGAGGTGGCGACCGCGCCCGTCGGAGTGGCACACGCCACCAAGGGCACTTCGATGCCGTGCAGCTCTGCCTCGCTCTTCTCCGCGCTCACAATGTGCGTGGCGAGCGCGGAGAGCATGCCTCCCGACGTCAAAAATGTCGTTATCTGATCGGCGGGATGGTCCAGCTCGCACATCACGAACGGCTCCGTGAACAGATCGCCTGCCAAGGTGCTGGCGAAGATGCGGAAGTGCTTGCCCATCACTGCTACCGGGTTGCCTTCTTCGTCGTAGGTTTGTCCCACCTTGCCATCGGTGTTCTCTACATAGAGTACGCACCTGCCGTTGTTGCTTACGCTAAACGATGCCGGGCCACAGCCTGCGGCACCCACGGGCTGCGTTGCAAATGCCGATGCGCCTCGTGCCCAAGTAATATGCTGCAGCTGCTCGTTGACGGTAGCCAAAAAGCCCGTGTGTTGCGGCCACGGCACCGCGTGGGGTACTGTGGCATCTGGCGGCATAACGCCCCAACCCGCGATGGACTGGCCGATCACGGCATACGATGCGCAGCCACAACCGTTTGCAGTTTCGTATGCAACGGGCACCACCATTTTGCCGTTGATATTCTCGGGCTCGCCCAGCTCGATACTCGACGGTGCTTGCGGAAAGCGGAGAACTTGGCGGAACGTCAGACTGTCGCCCGAAACGTCCGACCACAGCGTGAAGCACTCCAGCGCAACCTCAGCCTCGCTGCTGAGCGCCTTTTCTGCGGTGGTTCCGCGACGGTGGAGGTAGGCACCCGACAGGCGCCCGTCGACCAGCGTCTTGCCCACCGTGATACGCGGGCACTGCAGGCAATGGTAGCCATCCTCTTGCAGGCGGCCGTGCGAGATGCTGCGCCATGACGTATGCGACACCACGCGAACTCCGCCGTTGCTTATGCGCAGGCGCACAACGGACAGTATGCCGGATGTGCTCGCCGCATCGAAAGGGGTGTTGTCACCGTCGCGGCGCTCGCCCGAGACCAGCAACACGTAGGCGTCTTGGTTTCCTCTTCCGTCCGTATATTCCACTACGTCGAAGTCGTAATCGTATATGCCGTCGCGCTCCACGTCGCCCTCGCCAAACCCAAGGGGAAAGTCCACGGGCGTGGGAGCGGACCACGTGCCGTTTGCCTTTGTGTGCACCACTAGGCGCGAGCGGCCATTCTCGCCGTAGCGCACCGAGGCGATACGGAATAGGCATTCTGCGCCGGCAATCATTGCCAGCTTCATGTGAGCTTCGCTGAGCACGCCAGTAAACAGCACGTTGTCGCTCGAGGGCTTGATGCCGCCACGCTCGTCCTCCGATACACCGGCAGAATTGGCGTTGGGGTCCGCAACAGCGTTCGTCGCCTGCCCGATATAGGCGTACTTATACATCGGCGCGGCGTTTTCGTCGTCCTCTATCAGTGCATGGACGAAATGCTCGATCTGTCCCGTGTCGTCGCTTTCTGCATCCGCCTCGAGCTCAATGCGCGTGACCGCCCGGTCCCAATCGCGTACGGTAGGCGCGACGTTTGCGGCAGTGGCCTTAACCTCGGCGCGTGCGAGCAGCTCGGCGTTGGTGACGATGGTGGCCGATGCGATAAATTGCGGCACGCCGCCCGCCTTGATGTTGCCGGGCGTGCCGAAGCGGGCATCCAACGTGTAAGGCGTATCTCCACCCAATGCGAGCTCAGAGCGCTGGAGCACATACTGGCTGCCATTGTTCACCGACATATTCCACGAATCGAGGAGTGTGGGCCACGACCCCGACCAAGCCTTGGTGGTCCACTTGAACATTACGAACTGGAGTATCACATCGACATCGACGTCTGCACCTACGCGCAGCCGCGGAAGCTGGTGTCCATCTGCCTTCTCGTACCCAATGAACAGCGTGAGGGATGCGGCGCCGCGCACGGCAGACGAAGCGACGCCTGCAACGCCGGCGCCAAAGGTGACGGCAAGCCCGATCTGGATGGTGAACGAGCCCGAGGTGTTTGAATAGTCGAGCGAAATGTTTTTAAAAAACGCCGCGCCGCTGCCGTGCGTGTGGGCACCCACGGCGAGTGCCAGCTTCGCCAGCACCCAGGGGTTGACGTTTAGGAAAAACGGCACCGGTCCCAAGGTGAACTGCTCGGTCCAATTGAGGTCGGTTCTTACCTGGAAGAGGGCCTTAATATTGCCGTATGCGGGGTCGTTGTTGTTACCCCAGGTTTTGCCCGCCCAATCGTAGGCGAGCGAGCCGTATAGCTGTGTGGCGATATCCATCGTGAACAGCGGCGTGCAATGGTGGCGAAGCAGTTTGGTGTTTCTTGGATCGGTGCCCGAACCGGCACTCATACTCTTATATTGATTCCACTTCCCCTCCATTTCGTCGAGGTAGCGGTTTGCCTGCTTGGCACCCGACTCGCGCGGCGATTTCTTCCAGTATTCCGGATCAGGGTTGCCCGAATCGTTCATATAGCTGGCTGGTTTGTATCCTCCGCCAAACAGCACGTATCCAGCAAACGAGAAATCGAAGAGGATCGGAAATGTGGGCATCCAACACGTGAACTTATTGCCGCCGATGCCGGGAAACGCCGCGGGGAAATCAAACGGAGTGACCTCTTGGTCCATGGTAGTGGGGACGATAGTGGTCGAGCCCGATTCTGCCTTTGCGGCCGGCGCGGTGACAACGGCCATGGGGGAGGAGAGTGTATAGGTCTTGCCCTGGTAGTCGAGGACAAAGCGCAGCTTGCATCCTTCCTCCAGAAGGCCCGAAGCTGCATCGAGGAACTTGTCTTCGAGTGTGAACGTCGCCAGATTATCCGCGCCCGATGCGCTGGCCTTGATCTGACCAATCTGCGTGACGGTTTCGGTTGAGCTGCCCGCAGCGGGCATCACTTTATTGATATGCAATGTTGCCTGCCCACCCTGCGGCAGATGAGCCTGTACGGTAAAAGCGTGCGTGTCGGGCTGGTCGTTTGCCGTGTCGTCCTTCGGCAATGCCATGAACGTGGCTTCAGCGTACTGGATGTCCCATTCGTCGAATGTGAGCTGGCGGAAGTACGGCTCGCCGTCGGAAAGCGGACGCGTGGGCGCGGTTATGGCGGTGCCGCCCTGGATACGCGCAAGGGGAATCTCGACATCGCGGTAGTCCGCCATGCTAATGGAGATGCCGCCGTTAAAGTCGTACGCGTCAAGGAGCGTTGCCTCGTCTACGTAGCCTTCCGAAAGCGAGGCAATCTCAAAGATGGCCGTGCCTTCTTCATCGGTCGTGGCGGCGAGCTGCTTGCCTGCGGCGTAGCGCGATGTGAGCGTGACCTTGGCACCTGCGATAGGCGTATTCTTGTTGGCGACGTCGACCACCACCACGCCGAACATGGTGCGCGAGAGCACCAGGACCTTGAAGGGGTCTTCTTCGTCGGCATAGGCCGCGGTGGGCGCGAACGGCAGCAGGAAGGCATTTTCGCTTCCCGGCACGCGAGGCAACATAATGCTCGCTAGCGAGGACGCTCCAGCAACAAGTAACGAACGGCGATCAAGCATCTTGGGCTCCCATCCCGCAAATATCGGTGGAAATAATCCAATTTTGCGAGAAGACGCTTCGTGGCGGTAGTGCCGTTCGATGGCCAAAATGTCCTATTTGAGCGAGTGAAGCGCCGGCGCTCCGGAGCGCGCATGCTGCGCTAGGCAGTCTGGCCGCTAACGCAGCATATGCGCGACCAGTTCGGCGCGCGTGCCGATGCCAAGCTTTGCATACACACTGGATAGGCGGTTTTTGACAGTGCCCGGCGATACTCCCATATGGCGTGCGATTTCGGCGTTGGTCCACCCACGACAGGCGAGCATGGCCATGGTGAATTCCGTGGTCGTTAGATCGTCGGCCACGTCCTCGCCCGAATCGGGGTTGTGGATGCGCCGCCAGCCGTAGCTGAATCGATACGTAATCTCGATGATGCGTGCGAAATCGTCAGGGTATTGCGATTTTAGGCATGCCTCGATGAGCCCCTGCAAAAGGCCGTGGTGCTCGCCAATGAGCTCGATAAGGCCGTCGGGGCGCGCAATGTTCCAAGCAGCTCCGAAGTGCGTTTTTGCGGCGTCGATGTCCTTGAGACTCATGCAGGCCATGGAAGCTGCCAGGTGCAGGAACAGTTCCGAGATGGGATAGCTTCCCTGTTTCATGATCAGGGCGTTTTCCGCCATGCCCAGACTGCGGCCATATTCGCCGCGCAGGTACAGGGCATGCGCCATCACGTAGCTGGCGAACAGGCGCAGGCCTTCGGGCAGATGCGCCGCAAGCGGATAAAACTCTTCGGCGGAATACGGGGAAGGCAAGTGCAGCAGGACGCTCGCGGCCGAGGCGAACAGGATATGCGTGGCGTGGACGGCGGGTGATTCCTCGTCGGCCGGCGTATCGAGGATGCCAGCAAGGCAACGGCGGGCATCGGCGATACGGTTGAGCGACAGACTGGCATATCCGCAGATAAAGCATGCGGAATAGCGCAGCGCGGGGTCGGTGGCGTCAAGATAGGGGCGTGCTGTCTTGGCGGCGAGTGCGGCCTGTCCGCGAAAGTACAGCGCTTCTGCCGTGGCAATGGCGCGCGAATCGGGGCCGGAAATGCCTGCAACCGCAGCGTCAATCTGCCCCGGCACAAAGGCAGTGCACATCAACGGCATGGGAACGCATGGGTAGCCATCGCAGTCCATCTTCCATCTCCCAACAGCTGGCAACAATAGCAGCAATTGTACTCCTGTTGCTCGGGACCCCTTTCGTTTTACTGATTGGTTAACGCTGCAGATCGTTTTGGAAGACTTACGAGCATGGTGGTCCCGTTCTCGGAACTTGCTTCGACCTCTACGGCGCCACCGTGAAGCGCTGCAATCTCCCAAACGAGCGCTAGTCCGAGTCCTGCGCCGCCGTATGCCCTGCTGCGGGATTTGTCTAGACGAAAGAACGGCTGGAAGATGCTCTCACGGTACCGCTTGGGTATTCCCGGGCCCTGGTCCTCGACTCGCAGGAACACGCGGCTGTTGTTGTCGCAGATAGAGACGTTGACAGTCGAGCCGGGGCGGCTGTAACGGATGGCATTTTCGACCAGGTTAAACACCAGCCGATAGAGGAGCGTGTCGCTCCCGATTGCTAAAGCGTCTCCAGCACAATTGAGGGCTATGCCCTTATTTTCGGCAAGTGGCGCAAGGTCGGTGAGGACCTCTTCGGACAAGGGACCAAGTTCAACATCATCCTCGCAAGGAACGCTGCGGAGCTCACTCATCTCGAGCAACACCTTGGTCATCCGCGACATCCGCTCAGTTTGTTCTTGTAGCAGGCCGAGCAGCTCGGCTGTTTCGGGTTGCAAACCGGAGTGCTCGGAGATGAATAGTTCAATCTGTGCCTGCATAAGGGCGAGCGGGGTGCGCAGCTCGTGTGCGGCGTTGCCGGTAAACTGACGCTGTGCAGAGAACCCTTCGCCAAGACGGGCGATCATGTCGTTGAATGAGGCGCTGCATTGCTGTAGCTCGGTGGGTACATCTTTGCTGAGCTTAATTTCGCTTAGGTTGTCAGGCTGCACGCGCTCAACCTGGGCTGCAAAAGCCCGTAGCGGTTTAAGTGCACGGCCGCTCACAAAGTATGCCAGCGCGCCTCCAAGGAGTGTGACTCCAGCCGTGATGTACCAGGTTGTCGTGCCGAAAGACTCTTGTGCGTCGTTTACGACGATCGTGACCTTTTCATCGAGGGTCGCTTTCGTTGGGTCGAACGCTTGGGGCGAATCTTCACCGGTTGCGTTAAAGGCCGAGATGTCACTGCCGATGGCATCCATGTAGCGCATACCCGTATAGCCGACCAGGCAGTTCGTCAGCACGCACGCCGCGCACGTCAGAAGTGCCGTCTTGATCGTTATGCGCCATTGCAGCGAAAGTCCTTTCATTCGCCATCCTCCAT
>CABUTR010000038.1 GCA_902494555.1 uncultured Collinsella sp. | reverse complement strand
GGCGGGGCGTGCCCGCCTCGACGTCCGTTCCGTCAAAATCGATGTCCTCGATCGCCTTGCCCTCGAGCACGCGTTTGCCGTCCATGACCTGCGCCAACGCCGGCGGAATGGCAGCGACATCGGTCTTGATCAGGTAGCCGCGGGCGCCCAGCTTGAGCGCCGACACAATGTACTCGTCATCCGAGAACGTCGTCAGAAACACTACGCGCGCCGCAGGGTCGCGCTCGAGGATCTCGCGCGCCGCCGATAGGCCGTCGCGCCCCGGCATCTGGATGTCGAGCAGCGCGATATCGGGTGCGTGCTCGGCGTAAAGCGCCACCGCATCGTTGCCGTTGGCACCGGTGCCCACCACTTCGATCTGCGGCTGGGCGCCCAGGATAATCTTGAGCGAATCGACCACTAAGCGGTCGTCGTCGACAACGATGAGCCTCATCGGTCCTCATCTCCTTGCTGTTTGGGAATGGTGGCAAACACGCGCCAGCCGGGGGAGCCGGCACGCGGGCCGGCGGTAAAGGCGCCGCCAAGCGCCTCGACGCGCTCGCGCATGGAGCCGAGCCCCATGCCCTCCGCGGCGCCGCGGTCGCTTGCTTGGACCCCGCCCACGCCATCGTCGGTAACGATGAGCTGGTAAAACGACGGATGCTCCATGCACCGTACGGTGACAGCATGGGCACAAGCGTGGCGCATGGTGTTGGAGAGCGCCTCGCGCAGGACCGCTGCAAAGCAGTTGGCGACATTTGCGGGCGCATGCTCGGTCATAGCTTCAAGCTCAATCTGCGGGCCGCCGTCCGAGCGCGCGCCTTCAACAATGCGTTCGAGCTGCATGGAAAGATCGACAGCGTTGTCGTTGAGCGCGTGGACGCTGATGCGCACAAGCTGGAGCGCCTCGTCAACCGTGCGTTTGACGTCGGCGAAGTCGGCGGCGACGCCGGGCTCGTCGGCATGGACCACGCGCAGGGCTTCGGTCTGCAGCGAGGCGCGTGTGAGCTGGTGGCCCACATTGTCGTGGATCTCGCGCGCGATGCGGGCGCGTTCGGCGAGCGTCGCGAGTTCGACCTCGTAGTCCTGGCGATCGGCAAGGTCGCGGTTGCGCGCTTCGAGCGCCAAGGCTCGTTCTTGCAGCTCGTCGCGGGTACGGCGCATGCGCTCCTGCTCGTGTTCCAGCTGGGCGGTACGTAGCGATAGCAAGGTGGCGGCAACCGAAAGGATGGCGGTCAGCAGGAGCGTTCGGGCGGTGAGCGCGTCGGCGCGTAGGTTCGCGACGAGCGCAAAAGCAAAGACGGAGCCAATGCCCAGCGCGACCCAGGCGTGCTCACGGCGCACGCGTCGCGCGATGTCATAGAGGGCGAGAGGCGCAAACGGCACAAACGGCGGCACGAAGACGGCCGCGATGATGTAAGCGTAGCTCGCGGCCTCGCTTACACGGCGCGTGCGTTCTCCCTGTGCGACCTCGGCCAGCGAGGTGGCGATAACGCCAAGGCAAAACGCCGCGACCAGGCGAGCGTCCACAGCAAGGCCCATAGCGGCCGCAATGCAGCACGCCAGCACGATCGATTTGTCGAAAAGCCTGTTCATACGGGTATTGTACGCGAACCCGCGCGTGGTGGAGGAGCCGCCCACGCAACCGTGACATTCCTCCCGTGCGGCAAAGCGGGGGCGTCGGCGGGCCGCACGGCCAAGCCCCGCACTCGTGACAAAGCTCACTGGTGCGCGCCGGCGGCTCCTGCGATGATGCAATCGTATCGGGCCGCAATCAACAGGAGGGCCGCCTCATGACAGACATCGTCCACGTCGAAAACCTCGTCAAGCGCTACGACGATCTTATCGCGCTCGACCACTTTAACCTGAGCATCGCCCCCGGCGAGATCTTTGGCCTGCTGGGCCCCAACGGCTCGGGCAAGACCACGTCCATCAACTGCATTTTGCAGCTGCTCACCTACGACAAAGGCACCATCGAGCTGTTCGGCGAGCCCATGACGCCCACCCGCTACGACCTCAAGCGCCGCATCGGTGTGGTGCCGCAGCAGGTGGCGGTGTTCGACGAGCTTACGGTGCGCGAGAACATCGACTATTTCTGCAGCCTTTACGTTAGCGACCGCAAGCGCCGCCGTGCGCTGGTGGACGAGGCGATCGACTTTGTTGGCCTGGGCGACTTTACCAAGTTCCGCCCCGGCAAGCTCTCGGGCGGCCTGGCGCGCCGGCTCAACATCGCCTGCGGCATCGCGCACAAGCCCGAGCTCATCTTCTTCGACGAGCCCACGGTGGCGGTCGACCCGCAGAGCCGCAACGCCATCCTGGAGGGCATCTGCCGCCTGCGCGACGAGGGCGCCACGGTGGTGTATACCAGCCATTACATGGAGGAAGTCGAGCAGATTTGCAGCCGCATCATGATCATGGACGGCGGCCGCGTGCTGGCGCAGGGCACTAACGACGAGCTCAAGCGCATGATTCAGATGGGCGAGCGCGTGACCGTCGAGGTCGGCGCCGTCGAGGCCGCCACGGTCGAGCGGCTGCGCGCCCTCGAGCACGTGCTCAGCGTTGAGCTTTCCGGCGGCGAACTCGTCTGCACCTGCGAGGCGAGCCCGCACAACCTGGTCGACATCCTCGACACGCTGCGCGCCGCCGACGTGGCACTCGGCCGCGTGTGGAGTGAGCCGCCGACCCTCAACGATGTGTTCCTCGAGATCACCGGCCGCGAGCTGCGCGACTAGGGGGCAGCCATGTTCAACACCATCATCACCACGGTCAAGACGCTGCTGCGCCGGCCGAGCACGTGGGTCTGGGGTGCTCTCTTTCCCATCGCGCTTTCCACGATGTTCATGTTTATGTTTGCGAACCTGAGCTCTGACGGCACGGTCGACCCGGTGCCGGTGGCCGTCGTAGCGGATGGGGCCTGGGATGCCTCTACCTTTAAGGACGTGGCGACGTCGCTCGCCAAGGAAGGCGACGACCAGCTGCTCGAGATCCACGAGTGCGACGACGCAGCCGATGCGAACCGTGCGCTTAAGGCCGGCGAGGTCGCGGGCATCTATACGGTCGACGACGCAGGCGTACCCAAGCTCACACTGCTATCGAGCTACGACAACTCGCGCGCCTCGTCGGTGCTCACCGACCGCAGCATTCTGGAGACGGTGGCAAGCTCGTATACACAAAATGCCGAGCTCATGTCCCAGATTGCCCAGGACAACTCGGCGGCGCTCGCCGACCCGGAGGCGGTTGCGGGCGCCCTGTCGCTCGAGGGCGGAACCCGTCGCGTGAGCCTTACGCGCACCACGCCCGACGGCACGGTCATCTACTATTACGCGCTTTTTGGCCTGGTCGCGATGATGTCTGCCGAGTTTGCCGCCTTGAGCGTCGTCGATTTGCAGCCCAATCTGTCGGGCCTTGGCGCGCGTCGCTGCGTGGGCGGTCTTTCCAAGACGGCGTCGCTGGCCGGCATCTTCGTCGGCTCGTGGCTGGTTTCCTTCGCCTCGATGACGATCGCGATCGGCTACGTGCGCCTGGTCGTGGGCGTCGACTTTGGCGGGCGCGAGGGGCTGTGTCTGGTGGGCGGCGCCGCATCCGCGCTTGCCGCCACGGGCTTGGGACTCTTTGTGGGCACGCTTCCCGTTAAGGGCGGCAAGGCGTCCAAGTCGGGTGTCCTCACGGGCTTCGCCACCACGTGCGCCCTGTTCGCCGGCCTCTACGGCGAGCCGGCGATGGCGCTTGCCGACGACGCCGCCCGCGCCTGCCCGGCCGAGTGTTGGCTCAACCCCGTCAAGCTCATCTGCGACATGTTCAACCGCCTGTATTTCTTTGAGGATCTGGCCCCCTTTGCTGTTCGCGCCGGCGCGCTGGCCCTTATGGCGCTTCTGTTCGTTGCCGCCGCCACGCTGATCTTTGGAAGGAGCCGCTATGAGCACCTTTAAGACTGCGCTTCGTATGGCACTTGCGCACCCGTTCTACCTGCTCATCTACACGGTGTTCATCTCGCTCATGGGTGTATTCATCGCGGCGTCGGTGAGCTGGAACTCGTCGCAACTCACCGAGTACAAGCCCTACGACGCCAATGTGATCGTCATCGACCGCGACAGCAGCGACCTTTCACGTGCGCTTACCAAGCATCTGGGTTCGCGCTTTGAGCTGGTCACGGGCATCGGCGACGACACCTACGACCTTGCGGACTCGCTCTCCAAGAGCAACAGCGCCAAGGGTAGTGCCGACTGTGTATTCTTTATCCCGGAGGGGTTTGAGGACGACCTCGTTGCAGCCGCCCGCGCGGGGGAAGCCCTGCCAAAGCTCGACGTGACGTACGGCTCCGGCACCATGGCGGCGGCGCTTTCGTCTGCCGAGGCCTCGCGCTGGATCTCGCTCGCGGGCGCTGCGGCCGCACTTGAGCCTGCTGCCTCCAACGGTGACGTCGCCAAGGCTGCCGAACACGCGGCCACCGAGCGCGCGGAGGTCCAGATCGAGCAGGTCAAGGTCGACTCGACTGCCGCCGCCACGCTCGAGTCGTACTTCAACTTTGGCGCGTACGCGATCATCTCGTCGGTCATCGTGTCGGTGGGACTGGTGTTCTCGGGCATGAACGAGCCCGAGCGCGAGCGCCGCATGGAGGCCGGCCCGGTCTCCGAGCGCCAGCGCTCGCTTGCCGTGTTCGCGGCTGCTGCAGTGCTCACCGTCTGCATCTGGTTTGTGTCGAGCATGATGGGCGTCGTGGGCTTTGCCGGCGCGGTTGCCGAGGTCGGCGTGGGTCGTGTGTGCCTGGCGCTGGCGGCGACGTTTGCCCTGGCGTGCACGCCTCTGGCCGTTGGCTTTGCGCTGTCGAGCCTGGGCGCGCGCGAGGAGCTGCTTAACGGTGTGGGCAACCTGCTCGGCATGCTCATGACGTTTTTGGGCGGCGCTTGGATGCCGCTGTCGCTGATGGGCTCGGCCGTGCAGACGGTGGCGCACTTTGTGCCGACGTATTGGGTGAACGACGCGATTGGCAAGGCGCTCGCTTCGGATCTGACGTCCACCGTGCTGGGTGACATCGCCTGCGACCTGGGCGTCACCGTGCTCTTTGCCGTGGCCATCGCCGCCGCAGGCCTGGCCCTCTCACGCACCAAATCCCGCGCCTAGTCACCTAGTCATCGGGTACTCATTGGGGACAGACTTAAACGACCAAGAGTGGTCATTGGGGACAGACTTAAACGACTAGTCATTGGGGACAGTCTTTGCCGAACCGCCGGCTTGCCGGCCGGGTTGCCAAGGACTGTCCTCAGCTGCCGGCAGAAAGGGAACGTCCCTAACTGCCGGGTGGCGAAAGAGTGTCCCCAACAGCTAGTCATTTAAGAACGTCCCCAATGACTAGTCTGAAATAAAATCCAGGCCTCGCCCAAAAATAGTTCGCCAAGGTTTACTATTATGTTCATAAAGTAGTACAAGGCTAACAATGGGGGATATCATGGCAACGCGGGAGGCCTACGTCCAGGTTAAGGATCTCAAAAAGCACTACGGCGATGGAGATGCACGCCTGACGGTGCTCGACGGCATCGACACGTCCATCAACCGCGGAGAGATCTGCGTCATGCTGGGGCCTTCGGGTTCGGGCAAGTCGACGTTTCTTAACCTGATCGGCGGCCTGGAGGATGCCGACGGCGGCTCCATCATGGTGGACGGCTGCGACCTCACGGTGCTCAAGCCTACCGACCTGGGCGAGTATCGCCGCCGTGAGCTGGGTTTTGTCTTCCAGTTCTACAACCTGGTGCCCGATCTCACCATCAAGGAGAACATCGAGGTCACGGCGCACCTGTCCAAAAACCCGCTCAATGTCGACGACCTGCTGCGTTCGCTGGGCCTCTACGAGCACCGCAACAAGTTCCCGCGCCAGGTCTCGGGCGGCCAGCAGCAGCGCTGTGCCATCGGCCGTGCGCTCGTCAAAAACCCGGGCCTGCTGCTGTGCGACGAGCCCACCGGCGCGCTTGACTACAAGACGTCCAAGGAAATCCTGCAGCTCATGGAGGATGTCAACCGCACCTACGGCTGCACCATCATCATTGTCACCCACAATGCCGCCATCGCGCACATGGCCAATCGCGTGCTGCGCCTGCGCGACGGGCACATCGTCGAGGATGAGCTCAACGAGTCGCCCGTTGCGGCCGCCGAGCTCGATTGGTAGGCGGCGCCATGGCACCTCTCGCAAAACGTCTCCCGCGCGAGCTGCGCCGCAATATCGGCAAGTACCTGGGCATCTTTTTGCTTATGTGCGGAAGCATCGCTCTCACCTCGGGATTTTTGCTCGCAGCGCATTCCATCGGCTGCCTTATCGATGACATGCGCGATGCGTACGCGATTGAGGACGGCCGCGTGACCACCTCCTTCGAGGCTACCGACGATCAACTCAAGGCCGCCGAGGATGCAGCCGGCGACGTCGGCGGCGTCACGCTCTACAAGAATTTCTCCATCGACGCCATCATCAAAAAGACCGCCGGCGACGACGGCACCAAGCGCACGCTGCGCACCTATGCGCACCGCGCTAAGGTGGACATTGCGTCCTACTGTGAGGGTAGGGAACCCAAGGCGGATGACGAGGTGGCCATCGACCGTGTCTTTGCCACCAATAACAACCTGTCCGTGGGCGATAAAGTCGAGCTCGAGGGTCGCACCTACACCATTTGCGGCATCATGACCCAGCCCGATAGTCAGGCGCTGTTCCTCAACAATTCGGACTTTACGGTGAACACCATCACGTACGGCGTGGCCGAGGTCACCGATGGCGGCTTTGCCGCGCTCGAAGATGCCGGCGGCGCACCCGCCTACACCTACTCCTTCACCTTTACCGATCGCGACCTCCCCACCGCGGACCGCATCGACGCCGAGCAAGATATGGTCGAGGCACTGACCGACGCCGATGCGCGCGTGGACGATCTGACCGACGCCGATTCCAATCAGGGCATTGGCTATGCGCGCGATGACGTGGACGGCGACTCCATGATGTGGATGACGCTGCTCGACATCATCATCGTGATCATGGCGTTCGTCTTTGTGGTCCTTACCGACGCCACCATCGAGGAGGAGAGCGCCATCATCGGCACGCTGCTCGCCAGCGGTTATCGCCGTCGCGAGATCGTGCTGCACTACCTGGCACTTCCCGCCATCGTGGGCGTGGTCGCGGCGCTTTTGGGCACTGCGCTCGGCGTTGTGTTCTTTACCGAGCCCATGCGCAGCCTCTATTACGGTTCGTACAGCCTGCCGCCCTTCCAGGTGTACTGGAGCTGGGAGATCTTTGTGAAGTGCGCCGTGGTTCCCGCCGCCGCGCTCATCCTCATCACGCTGGTGGGCCTGTTTCGCAAAATGGGCAAGACGCCGTTGCAGTTCCTTCGTCACGAGGCGAGCGGCAAATCGGGCACCAAGCGCGGTATGCAACTGCCGGAGCGCATGGGTTTTGTTTCCCGCTTCCGCCTGCGTATCTTTCTGCGCAACCTGGGCAACTTTGTCACGCTCTTTGTGGGCATTGCGTTTGCCTCGCTGCTGCTGCTCTTTGGCCTGGCGATTCTGCCCACGATGACGCACTACGCGGACAACCTCGAGACAAGCCTGGTCGCCGAGCACCAGTACACGCTCAAGGCGCCGCTGGAGCTCGAGGGTACTGCCGAGGAGCGCGAGCAGTGGTCGGCACTCGAGCGCTTGCAGTCGGTTGACGGCGCGCTGCTTTCTGCCGCCCGGGATGCCGATGACGAGCTTGACGACGCGGCCGATGCGGCGCAGGCGGCAGCCGATGCCGCGACCGCATCTCCGTCTGCCGAGAGCCTGGCCGCGGCGCAGGACGCGCTTGCCAAGGTCCAGGATAAGAAGGATGCGCTCTACGCGTGCCTTGACGATCTTGCCGATGCCCTCGGCTGCGACCGCGACGAGGCTATCGACCTGATCGACAAGGCCTCTAAGATCGACACCGACAACGACGACATTCACCCGGTCAACACGATCGACAACGGTGCAGGCACAATCGCGCAGGCCGAGAAATACGCCGTCTACCAGCTGCAATACGACCGCGGCGATGGAAATGGGCAGGAGACGATTTCCGTCTACGGCATCTCGCCCGATTCGCGCTATTGGAAAGACCTCAACGTTGGCGATGGGCGCGTCGTCTTTGGCAGCGGCCTGCTCGACAAGTTTGGCTGGAGCGAGGGCCAGAAGGTCACGCTCAGCGACAAGTACGAGGGCAAGGACTATTCGCTGGAGTACACGGGCAAGGACGCCACCTGGGGCTCCAAGTCGGACATGAATATCTATATGAGTATCGACGACTTTAACGAGCTGTTCGACAACGACGCCGCCTACTTTAACGGCTATGTGAGCGACGAGAAGCTCGACCTCGATGCCCGTTACTTTGCCGGCGACACCACGCCCGACGACATGCGCGCCGTGGGCGACCAGTTCATCGGCATGATGAGCAAAATGATCGGAATGATGATCGGGCTCGCGGTGTTTATCTTCCTGCTGTTTATGTACCTGCTGACCAAGGCGGTGATCGACCATAGCGCCCGGTCGATTAGCTACATGAAAGTCTTTGGCTACCGCGATAGCGAGATCTCGCATCTGTACATCCGCTCGATCACGCTGTGCGTGGCGGCGTCGCTCGTGCTGAGCCTGCCGGTCATCATTGGCTCACTCACGGCCATCTTCCGCTCGATGCTGCTCGCCTACAACGGCAATATCGAGATCTATGTGCCCGCTTGGTCCATGGCGGCGTGCGCAGGAATCGGCTTTGCAACCTACCTGGTCGTGGCGCTGCTGCACACGCGCTCCATCAAGCGCGTCAGCCTCTCCGAGGCGCTGAAGGTCCAGGAATAGAGAACCGCCCGCACGCGGGGCACGAACCGAAGGAAGGGTGCCCCCGCGTTATTTGCCCGCCAGGCCTGACGTGGGCAAACGCGCGCAACGTCAGACTTCCCCGAACAGAAGGAGACCCATGGCAAGATCGGCAGAGGAGCTCAAGCAGCTCTCCATCAAGGAGTTCACCGAGGCGGCAAAGGTCTACGAATCCGGCCATGCCGGCATTTACGAGATGTGCAAGGACGACTATCCGCAAATGCTCGAGGAGCTTGAGCTCGAACCGTTCGAGGACGCGCTCGACGTGGGCTGTGGAACCGGAGCTGTCCTAGAACTGCTCCACGCCCGGTACCCCAGCAAACACTTGACTGGACTCGATCTCACACCCGGGATGATCGACGTCGCCCGGGCAAAGCAGCTCGATAACGTCAGCTTTGTCGTCGGAGACGCGGAGGCACTGCCCTTCGAGCCCCGGAGCTTCGACGCCGTGCTCTGCTCTAACAGCTTCCATCACTACCCGCATCCGGAGAGGTTTTTCGCCGAGGTGGCACGCGTCCTTCGGCCCGGCGGGCGACTGGTCCTTCGCGACTACACGTCGAGCGACTTCGTCGTATGGCTCATGAATACCTTTGAGCTGCCGTTGGCGCGCCTCGCAGGTCACGGCGATGTCCGGATCTGCAAGGTGTCCGAGCTTCGCGCGCTCGCCGAGAGGGCCGGATTCCTCCTGCTCAAGCTCGAGGCGCAGAAAGGCTTCCGCGCCCACCTGGTTGCGCGCAAGCCCTCCTAGGCCGACCGCACATCACATACGTTTGGGACGGGGGATTTTGTCCCACGCGACGCCTTTCCTACCAGATGCCGATGACGTGCTGCATGCCTAGGCTCACGCAGGCGATGCGGCCCAGCAGCAGGCGCCCAGCAAGAGTGGTCATTGGGGACAGACTTAAATGACTAGTCATCGGGGACAGTCTTTGCCGATTCGCCGGTTCGCCGGCCGGGCTGGCAAGGACTGTCCCCAAGTGCCGGCAGAGAAGGAACGTCCCTAACTGCCGGGTGGCGAAAGAGTGTCCCTGGCGACTGGTCATTTAAGACTGTCCCCAACGACTAGGTACTCCCGTTTCTGTGCTTGACTTCGACCCTACTTCAATGGGTACCATCCCTTATGTCTGTAACGCCATATAGACCGAGGGGATATATCTATGACCGCAACTGCACCCGCAGCACCCGCCAAGGTGTACTTCACCAACCTGCGCACGCATGCTCGCGAGAGCCAGCTCGACAAGCTCAAGCGCCTCATTCGTCACGCCGGTATTGAGCAGATCGACTTTGAGAACAAGTTCGTCGCCATCAAGATTCACTTTGGCGAGCTGGGCAACCTGAGCTTTTTGCGCCCCAACTACGCCCGCGCCGTCGCGGACGTGGTGAAGGAGCTGGGCGGCAAGCCCTTCCTCACTGACTGCAATACGCTCTATGTCGGTAGCCGCAAAAACGCGCTCGAGCACATCGACACCGCCTACCAGAATGGCTTTACCCCGTATGCCACGGGTTGCCAGATCATCATCGCCGACGGCCTCAAAGGCACCGACGAGGCGCTCGTCCCGGTCGAGGGCGGAGAGTACGTGCACGAGGCTAAGATCGGTCAGGCGCTCATGGATGCCGATATCGTGATTAGCCTCACCCACTTTAAGGGCCATGAGCAGGCCGGTTTTGGCGGCGCCATGAAGAACCTGGGCATGGGAGGCGGCAGCCGCGCCGGCAAGATGGAGCAGCATGCCGCCGGCAAGCCGAACGTTGCGACCGAGCACTGCGTTGGCTGCCGTGCCTGCGAAAAGATCTGCGCGCACAACGCCATCTCGTTCGACGGCACCCGCGACCGCGAGCTTGCCAGCGGCGCTACTCGCACGGTGCACGTGGCCGCCATCGACCACGATCGCTGCGTGGGCTGCGGACGCTGCATTGCGGCATGCAACCAGGACTGCATCAAGCCCGGCTATGACGCCGCGGCCGACGTGCTCAACTGCAAGATTGCCGAGTACACCAAGGCCGTCGTCGACGGCCGCCCGAGCTTCCATATCTCGCTTGCCATGGATATCAGCCCCAACTGCGATTGCCATCCCGAAAACGACACGCCTATCGTCAACGACATCGGCATGTTCGCGAGCTTCGACCCGGTCGCCATCGACCAGGCCTGCGCCGATGCCGTCATGGCATCCGAGCCGCTGCCCAACACCGAGCTTACCGACAGCGCCGCCAAGATGGAGCATAACCACGAGCATCTGGAGGGCGAGCAGGCCAAGGACCCCTTCTGCATCACGCATCCCGACACCGACTGGCGCGCGTGCATCGCGCACGCCGAGAAGATCGGTCTGGGCACGAGCAAGTACGAGCTTATCGAGGTCAAGTAACACCTGTCTATTGGACATATCAAGCGCTTTTGTAGCGCAACGTTAGCAAAAGCCGCCCGTGAGCACAGTGCCCACGGGCGGCTTTTTGGAAGTGCTAGGGGGTCAGATAGACCAGTAAACCGTACTATTTCCTAAAAATACTCGTCGAGGAAGTTGTCGACTGTGTTCCAGTAGAGCTCGGGGTCAACTTGCGCACTCTTGGCGTGGGTGGCGCCATGGACAGTGAGCTTTTGCTTGACCTTGCTGGCGCACGCGTCGTAGTTTTGGTCGAGCATGCTGTACGGTACAAAGGTGTCCTGGTCGCCGTGGATAAACAGCATGGGAACTGTCGCGTGTTTGAGTTGCTCCACACTGCTCGCCTTATGAAAGTCGTAGCCTGCGCGCACGTTGCACACTAAGTTTGCTACATCGAGCAGGGGAAAGCTGGGCAGGCCGAACACGTCCTTGAGCTGCAGAGAAAACTCGTCCCAAACACTCGTATAACCGCAGTCCTCGATAATGCATTTCACGTTTGCGGGCAGAGATTCCCCCGCGACGTTCATGGCGGTTGCCGCACCCATCGACTCGCCAAAGACCAGGATGCGCGCCTCGGGGTCGGCCTGAACGATTCGTTCGATCCATGCGACGATGTCGAGGCGCTCGGGCCAGCCCATGCCGATATAGTCGCCGCCGGAGCGCTCGTGGGCGCGGGCGGCGGGTGCGAGTACGTTCATGCCGCGGTCGTGGAATCGCTTGACGTATCGGGCCATACCGATGGGCTCGTTGGTATATCCATGCAGGCAGACGGCGTAGTCGTGCGTGCTCTCCGACGCAGCAAAATACCAGGCGGCGAGCTCAGTCCCGTCGTCCGCGGTGAGGCTGCTGCTCTCGCGGTTCTCTTTAAACCACGCCCGCGCCTCGCCCTCCTCGGCGTCCATCTGCTCGCCCTTTTCGGCGTCCTTGCCGTCCTGCATCATCTTCATGGTGTAGGGCGCGCGGGGATTCAGCGCGAAGTCAAACAGAAAGTTGCCGGCAAATCCGAGCAGCGCAACGACAGCCACCAGTGCAACGATGCCGGCTATCTTGAGCTTTCGATGGGAACGTGCGTTTTGAGACATAAGAAGCTTTCCAATAAGATGTTAATACATCAACATTTAATGCAAGCGCATTATGGACGTTCGCCGTTGATGCGTCAACAGACAAAGAATGGGTAAACAAAGGGTCACGTATGGTGCAAATTTCGCACGTACCTAGACGCTTTGATATAGTGTTGAGAACTCTTTACGTTGGAGGATGTAACCGGCATGTCCGATTCGAGCGACAGTTCTAAGCCGCGACCCAAGACCGCGGCCGTTCCACACTACACGGTGGGCGAGGAGATCATGAACTCCGTCACCCATGGTGTCGGCTGCCTGCTGGGTATCGCGGGCCTGGTGCTCCTGATCGTATTCGCTGCCCTGCGCGGCGGAGGCCCGGCCCACATGGCCGCGGCGATTGTCTATGGTGTCAGCATTATCCTCGAATACCTAGCCTCCACGCTCTACCACGCGATTCAGCCCGCGCGCGCCAAGCGCGTGTTTCGCATCATCGACCACAGCTGCATCTACCTGCTCATAGCCGGCAGCTATACGCCGTTTTGCCTCATCACGCTCGCAAACGACGGCGGCGCTGTGCTGTTCTTTGCCGTATGGGCCATCGCCATCATCGGCATCGCCCTCGAGTGCTTCCTACGCGAGCGCCAGCCGCATTGGGTAAGCGGCCTGGTCTATCTGCTGATGGGCTGGCTCGTCGTCTTTAAGCTGCCCGAGCTCGTGTCGCTGCTCAACCCCGTGGCACTTGCCCTGCTCGCTGTCGGCGGCGTGTGCTACACCGTGGGCGTGCCGTTCTACATCGCCAAAAACGTGCGCTACCTGCACAGCGTGTTCCACCTGTGGGTGCTCGCCGGCAGCATCTTCCAGTTCATGGCGGTGATCCTCTTCGTAATCTAGCGATTGCGCCTGCGCCTGCGGGCCCGTCCGGGTGCCCGCCGGGTGCAACTGCCCTATCCGCCATCAACGTTTTGACCTGACGTCCCGAATCTTGGAGGTTCGAGAAACTCCCGATGGACATAACCATCTCCCTTATCACCACCCTCGTTTTGACGCTCATCAACGGCTACTTCTCTATGTCCGAGATGGCGCTCACCACGGCCAAGCGCGCCGTGCTGGAGCACGAGGCCGAGGAAGGCGACAAGCGCGCCGAGCACGCCATTAAGCTGGCTGCCGACTCCGACCAGCTGCTCGCCACCATCCAGGTCGCCATCACGCTCGTGGGCTTCGCCTCGTCCGCCGTCGCCTCGACGAGTCTGTCCGACCCGCTCGCCACGTGGCTCATGAGCTTTGGCATCGCGCCGCTCTCCGCCATCGCACGCGGCCTGGCGCCGGTCATCATCACCGTCGCGGTCGCCTTCGTGTCCATCGTGATTGGCGAGCTTGTGCCCAAACGCATTGGTCTGGCCAATGCCGAGGGTGTATCCAAGCAGGTCGTGGGACCGTTGTCGTTTTTCCAAAAGATCGCCCGTCCGCTCGTGTGGCTGACCGGCGCCTGCTCCGATGGCCTGGCCCGCATCCTGCGCATCAAGAGCGCCGACGACCGCCAGAACGTCTCGGAGGAAGAGATCAAGTACATGGTCTCGGAGCAGGACGACCTGCTCGACGAGGAAAAGCGCATGATCCACGAGATCTTCGACCTAGGCGACACCGTTGCCCGCGAGGTCATGGTGCCGCGCGTGGACACCACCATGTGCGAGGACGACGAGACGGTCGCCGACGTGCTGTCCACCATGCGCCAGACCGGCTTTAGCCGCATCCCCGTCTATCACGAGGATCCCGACAACGTCGCCGGCATTGCGCACATCAAGGACCTGATTCAGCCCGCGCTCGACGGCAAGGGCGACCAGCCCATCGCCGGTTTTTTGCGCGACGCCACCTTTGTGCCCGACACCAAGGACATCCTGCCGCTGCTGTCCGAGATGCAGACCTCGCACGACCAGATCGTGGTGGTCGTGGACGAGTACGGCGGCACGGCCGGCATTATCACCATCGAGGACATCGTCGAGGAGATCGTCGGCGAGATCGAGGACGAGTTCGACCCCGACAACAAGTACCTCACGCGCCTTTCGCGCCGCGAGTGGCTCGTCGATGGGCGTTTTTCGTGCGATGACGCGATTGAGCTTGGTTGGCCGCTCGAGGAAAGCGATGATTATGAGACCATCGCCGGCTGGATTTTGGAGCTTTGCGACTCGGTGCCCGACATCGGAGAGGTGTTTGAGGTCGCGGGGTACAAGTTCAAGGTGCAGTCGATGCGTGGCCAGCGCATCTCGCTCATTCGCGTGATCGCTCCGGCCGAAACCGATAAGAAGGATTCCGAGTCTTCGGTAGACGAGCCGACGACGTCGGGTGCGGGATACGAGAATCCGCACGACGGCGACGAGTAGGACAT
>CABUTR010000037.1 GCA_902494555.1 uncultured Collinsella sp. | reverse complement strand
GGCCCAGTTCGGCGGCCAGCGCTTCGGCGAGATGGAAGTTTGGGCACTGTACGCTTACGGTGCTTCCAACGTCCTGCAGGAGATCCTGACCGTCAAGTCCGACGATACCGTGGGCCGCGTCAAGACCTACGAGTCCATCGTCAAGGGCGAGAACGTTCCTGTCCCGGGTATCCCCGAGTCCTTCAAGGTTCTCGTCAAGGAGATTCGCTCCCTCGCACTGGACATCGAGCCCATGCACGATGCCGACGAGGACGCCTCCGCCCCTGTGACCGCCGAGGAGACCTCTGCTCTCGACGACCTGGCTGCGCTCGCCGGCGTTGACGCCGACGTCGAGGCCCAGGATGCCGAGACCGCCGAGGCACCCGAGGCTGTCGCCGCCACGACCACTGATAAGGAGTAGTTGACTGTGGCAGATTTCGAAGCTACTGATTTTGACTCGGTAAAGATCTCCCTTGCCTCCGCCGACCAGATCCGTTCCTGGTCGCACGGTGAGGTCAAGAAGCCGGAGACCATCAATTACCGTACCCTCAAGCCCGAGAAGGACGGCCTGTTCTGCGAGAAGATCTTCGGTCCCGCCAAGGACTGGGAGTGCTCCTGCGGCAAGTACAAGGGCATCCGCTTTAAGGGCATCGTCTGCGAGCGCTGCGGCGTCGAGGTCACCTCGGCCAAGGTGCGTCGCGACCGCATGGGCCACATCGAGCTCGCCGCTCCCGTGTCCCACATCTGGTACTTCAAGAGCCCCACGAGCTTCCCGATGAGCCGTATGCTCGACATCAAGTCCAAGGACCTCGAGAAGGTTCTGTACTTTGCCAGCTACATCATCACCGAGGTTGACTACGAGGCTCGCGAGGCCGACGCCGACGACCTGCGCGAGGAACTCGCCGCCGATCTGGAAGAGATCGATGCCGAGTGCGCTCGCCAGATCGAGTCCCTCAAGGAGCAGGGCGACCCCGAGAACTTTGACGAGTTCTCCGACGAGGAGCCGCTGACCCCCGAGGAGATCGCCTCTGGCATCGTTGACATCGAGGAAGAGTGCAAGGATGAGAAGCAGCTCCGCACGGATGCCTTCAACGCCTTCATGAAGCTCACCGAGCGCGACCTCATCTCCGATGAGCCGCTGTTCCGCGAGATGACCCGCTACTACTCCATGTACTTCAAGGGTGGTATGGGTGCCGAGGCTGTCCGCGACCTGCTCGCTGCCATCGACCTCCCCTCCGAGGCCGAGAAGCTCAAGGCCATCATCGCCGACGAGGATTCCCAGAAGCAGAAGCGCGAGAAGGCCGTCAAGCGCCTCGAGGTCGTTGACGCCTTCCTGAAGGGCGGCAACAGCCCCGCGAACATGATCCTGGACGTCATCCCGGTCATTCCGCCCGATCTGCGCCCGATGGTCCAGCTCGACGGCGGCCGCTTCGCTGCGTCCGACCTCAATGACCTGTATCGTCGCGTGATCAACCGTAACAACCGACTCAAGCGCCTGCTCGACCTGGACGCCCCCGCGATCATCGTGAACAACGAGAAGCGTATGCTTCAGGAGTCCGTGGACGCCCTGTTTGACAACGGCCGTCGTGGTCGCCCGGTCTCTGGCCGTGGCGGTCGCCCGCTCAAGTCGCTCGCCGAGGCCCTCAAGGGCAAGCAGGGTCGCTTCCGTCAGAACCTGCTGGGTAAGCGTGTCGACTACTCCGGCCGTTCGGTTATCGTTACCGACCCCAAGCTGCTGCTGCACCAGTGCGGTCTGCCCAAGACCATGGCGCTGGAGCTCTTCAAGCCCTTCGTCATGAAGCGCCTGGTCGAGCTTGGCAAGGTCGAGAACATCAAGGGCGCCAAGCGCGCTATCGACCGCGGTGCCACCTTTGTTTGGGACATCCTCGAAGAGGTCATCGACGGCCGCGTCGTGCTGCTCAACCGTGCACCGACCCTGCACCGTCTGTCCATCCAGGCCTTTGAGCCGGTGCTGGTCGAGGGCAAGGCTATCCACCTGCACCCGCTGGTCTGCTCGCCCTTCAACGCCGACTTCGACGGCGACCAGATGTCTGTCCACGTGCCGCTGTCCAGCCAGGCTCAGGCCGAGGCCCGCGTGCTCATGCTCTCTGCGAACAACCTGCGCTCGCCGGCATCCGGCAAGCCGGTCAACATCCCCTCGCAGGACATGATCATCGGTGTGTACTACCTGACCCAGGTCCGCGACGGTCTGCCGGGCGAGAACCACGTGTTCTCGAGCTTCGACGACGCGCTGCACGCCTATGACTGCCGCTCTGAGGTCGACATGCAGGCCAAGATTCAGGTCCGCGTGTCTGCTGAGAACGCCAACGTTATCAACGAGGACGGCACCCGTATCTTCCGCGTCAAGAACGGCAAGAACGAGTTTGTCGACTACGACGTCACCGGCAACAAGACCGCGCGCTTCGAGACCTCCATCGGCCGCATCATCTTCAACCGCCAGTGCCTGCCCGAAGACTATGAGTTCATGAACTACAAGATGGTCAAGGGCGACGTGGCCAAGCTGGTTGCGGACTGCTGCGATCGCTATCCCGAGGCCAAGGTCGGCCCGATCCTCGACGCCATCAAGTACTCCGGCTTCCACTACGCTACCCGCGCCGGCCTTACCATCTCGGTGTGGGACGCTCTCATCCCTGCTGAGAAGCAGGAGCTGCTCGATCGCGCCCAGGCCAACGTCGACCAGATCAACGAGTACTTCGAGGAGGGCTTCATCAACGAGACGGAGCGCCACATCGAAGTCGTTAACGAGTGGACCGCTTGTACCGACAAGGTCGCAGCGCTCATGCTCGATATGTTCGACGAGGAAAACCCGCTCTACATGATGGCCGACTCCGGCGCCCGTGGTTCTAAGACCCAGCTGCGTCAGCTCGGCGGCATGCGTGGCCTGATGGCAGACATGTCCGGTGAGACGATCGACCTTCCCATTAAGGCGAACTTCCGCGAGGGCCTGCTACCGCTCGAGTACTTCATTTCGACCTACGGCGCCCGTAAGGGCCTGGTCGATACCGCATCCCACACCTCGGACTCTGGTTACCTGACCCGTCGTCTGGTCGACGTGGCCCAGGACGTCATCGTTCGCGAGGAGGACTGCGGTACGCACGAGGGCGTCACCTACAACCTCATCATCCCCGGCACCACCGACCTCAACACCGACCTCGTCGGCCGTTGCTTCATTGAGGACGTCGTGGCTCCCGATGGCACCGTGCTCTTTGAGCAGGACGGCTACATCGAGAAGGTCGCCGACATCCAGAAGATGGTCGATGCTGGCCTTAAGAAGGTCAAGCTTCGCGCGCTGCTCACCTGCCGCTCCAAGTACGGCGTGTGCCAGAAGTGCTACGGCTGGGATCTTTCTACCCGTCGTCCGGTCGCCATCGGTACCGCGGTCGGCATTATTGCCGCCCAGTCCATCGGCGAGCCCGGTACGCAGCTTACGATGCGTACCATTCACTCCGGCGGCGTCGCTGGCGTCGACGATATTACGCAGGGTCTGCCTACGGTCAGCCGTATGTTCGATATCGTCGGCAACGTCAACGAGAAGATTCTGGGTCGCGAGGCCGAGCTGGCTCCGTACTCCGGCCACCTCTCGATTAAGCCCGAGAAGTCCGAGTACGTGCTGACGCTCACCGATTCCGAGGATCACACCCGTGTCCTCGACGAGCGTCGCGTCCCCGCTTCGGTGCGCTTTATGCCCGAGATCGAGGACGGCTGCGAGGTTCGCGCCGGCGACCAGATCACCAAGGGCTTCGTCAACTTCCGCAACCTGCGCAAGCTGACCGACATCGAGTCGACGATGCACACCTTTGTTGAGAGCGTCAAGGACGTCTACACCAGCCAGGGCGTCGACCTGAACGACAAGCACATCGAGGTGCTCGCACGTCAGATGCTGCGTCGCGTTCAGATCACCAACCCCGGCGACTCTAAGTACCTGCTTGGTCAGTACGTCGACCGCTACGAGTTCGCCGACGAGGTCGAGCGCGTTGCCCGTCTGGGCGGTCAGGCTCCCGTGGCCGAGCCCGTCATCCTGGGTACGCTCAAGGTCGCGTCCAACATCGACTCCTGGCTGTCGAGCGCTTCGTTCATCCGTACCGCTGGCGTCCTTACCGAGGCTGCCATCGAGGGCAAGGTTGACCACCTGCTCGACCTTAAGTCCAACGTCATCGTCGGTAAGAAGATCCCGGCTGGTACTGGCCTCAAGCCGTACGCCAACGCCAAGCTGACGTATCGCACGGCCGACGGCTACGTGGACATCGACGGCCCGGCTTCGCCCAACGCCAAGTCGCTGCCCGAGTGGGCTCCCGTGGAGCTCAAGGACCTGGACGAGCAACTCCCGCAGCAGCTCGACTGGGCCGGCTACGACGAGTTCGGTGGTGCTGACGGTTCGTTCACCCGCAACGGCCACACCATCTCCGCCGAGAAGGCTCGCCTGTACCTGTTCGACGACCTGGGCGTGTCGCAGCGCTGGACCAACAAGTTCAGCGAGGTCGGCATCGAGACGGTCGGCGACCTGGTCGGCAAGTCCGAGGAGGATCTGCTGCGCATCGATGGCATCGGTGCCAAGGCGATCGAGGAGCTCCGTGACGGCCTCGAGGCCCACGACTTGCTCTACATCCTCGAGAACAACGACGACGTTGCCGACGAGGAAGACCTCTCGCAGCTGCTGCAGATGGTCTTTAGCCCCGACGGTCCGGACGATATCCTGCTGGGTACCTCCGCTCCGACGCATCACGCCGACGCCGACGAGGAGCTCCTGGGCGCCCCGATCGACGACAAGAAGGCTCCCGCCAACGGCGCGATCAACGAGGACATGGCTTCCCTCGACGAGCTGCTCAACCAGCTCGTGGACACCGACGACGCCGAAGAGGCCAAGGACAACGACGAGGAGTAATTTCCTAGTACGTTAACCGCCCTTCCAAAGACCCGTTTCCCAACAGGGAAGCGGGTCTTTTTTTGAAGAGAACCTGCCAAAAAGGGACAGGTTTATTTTGGTAGGTTTTTCCTGCTTGAATTTGAAACAATTCGTCCGGCCAGAGCGTATCTATGAGTGAGGGCCTCATCGATAATCATTAACGTCACCGGGAGGTGATTATGGAAGAACAAGCATTTAGACAGGCGGTCGAAGACCACCGGGATGTCGTGTTTCGGATCGCGTTGACGTACCTGCGCGATCGTGCCGATGCCGACGATATTGCCCAAGATGTCTTTCTTAAGTTGCTTAAAAGCGATGGACACTTTGAAAGTTGGGAACATCTTCGCCGTTGGCTTATCCGGGTCACGATCAATGAATGTAAATCGCTCTTTCGAAAGCCATGGAGGCGTGTAGAGGATATTGAGAACCTGGCCGATTCGCTTTCGGCGGCGCAGGATGAGACCAAGGCGGTCCTGTCAGACGTTATGCGACTTCCGGAGCGATTCCGTGTCCCCATTGTGCTCTATTACTATCTGGGCTTTTCGACCTCAGAGATTGCCGAGTTGTTGCATGTACCAGCCGCGACCGTTCGAACGCGTTTAGCTCGCGGTTGATCTAAGCTCAAATTCATCCTAGAGGAGGGCGACCGTGAAATCCAATCAAATCAAGCAGGCCTTCGAGTCCGTCCAAGCCGATAGCGATCTTGCTGACCGTGTTCTTTATGCCGCTGCTGGTGAGCCGCTTCGCCGAAAGGGTCACGCGAAACCTCTGTATATTGCCGTGATCGGATGTCTTGCCGGAGTGCTGGCGACCGGAGGGGTCGCCTACGCCGTTATCAATTCCAGCTATTTTGCCTCAGCCTGGGGAAACCACGGCAATGGGGATTCCATTACCTGGACCAACGGTGGCTCATCGGGGACTAAATACACCTACACCAGAGAGTTTGGTGATGGCATCGCGCCCCAGAGCCTGGAGGGTTCAGTACAGAAGGTCAATCTGTCCGTCGAGGGTAACGGCTATACACTCGACATTCATGATATGGCTATCGATAAAAACGGTTGCGGTGCCGTGACGTTTACGTTGTCCAATCCAAATGGTGTTAACTACTACAAGCCGGCAGCAGAGACAGGCGAACTTGTTCTCTATGGTGAAGAAGAACAAGGCATCGGCACGCCCAGCATGAACTTCGGCGAGGAATGGGCTGATACACGCTGCACCATTGATAAGGACACATCAAGCGACACGGTCATTAATGGCACGATGTACTTTGCTTCTATGGATCGCGAGCGAGGTTTTCAACATGCGGTCACCTGGAATATCTCGTGGACCGAGGGCGAAGGCGAGGATGCGAAGCCGTTCGAGGCATCGACGCCCGAGTTTAGCGTTGGAGCGTACGTCGATACAAAGGAACTCCACTCCGATGACTCGCCTCTTGAGATTAGCCCGTTTTCCATCCAGACGCACATCGATGATTTGGGCTATGAAGCAGTTGAAAATAAGCTGACCGTCAGCTACAAGGATGGATCGGAGCAGATTATCGAAGATGACGACGCAGGGGTGTTCAACTTATATTTTTCTTATGCGCGCAATAGCGGAGAGAACATCTGGGTGCCAACGAAGTTGATTGATGTCGACCAAGTGGTCTCGGTAACCCTCGAGGGTACGAGATACACATCAACAGGAGAGACCGAAACAGAAGTACCCTTTACCATCGTCTATTCGTAAGGTCTGGGCCGCTTCCCAAGAGGGGAAGCGGCCTATTTTGCGTTAAATGGGCGGTTATTGTTTCCCCAGATAAAACCGACCAAAATAAACCTGTCCCTATTTAGCAGGTAACGTTGCCCCGACGAGCACGTCGGATTCCCGAGCCGGGCGGCCCGCGGTTTAAGTTTGTCGCGAGTTCCGCACGAGCCGGAGGCCACTTAATGTGGCCTCCGTGCGAGCCAGGACTGTAGAGCAGCAAACTTAAACAGCGGGCCGCCCGGCTCGGGAATCCGCCCCCGCGCACAGAAGGGGATTCCTTTTGTGTAGGCTTTGCGGAAATATGCTCATTTTGGGATACGCCCGGCGGCGTGGTCTGTTGACGGCACAGCTAACGCCACGTATCCTATCGAACTGCGTGTTTCGTAGGGGGATGCTGACCCCTCGATTCAAGCCGTTGCACTTTACAGAAAGCTGGAATCATTCGAGAAGGAGTACGCTTTGCCTACTATTAACCAGCTGGTTCGCCAGGGCCGTCGTTCCGTGCCCAAGAAGTCCAAGAACGCTGCTCTGCAGCACAACTCCCAGAAGCGCGGCGTGTGCACCCGCGTCTTCACCACGAGCCCCAAGAAGCCGAACTCGGCTCTTCGTAAGGTTGCCCGTGTTCGCCTTGTCAACGGCATCGAAGTTACTGCTTACATCCCGGGTGAGGGCCACAACCTGCAGGAGCACTCCATCGTGCTCGTCCGCGGCGGTCGTGTCCGTGACCTCCCTGGTGTCCGTTATCACGTCATCCGTGGCGCCTACGACGCTGCTCCGGTCCAGAACCGTATGCAGGCCCGTTCCAAGTACGGTGCTAAGCGCCCCAAGGCTAAATAAGCCAGATAACGTTTTGATACTTTCGCCGTGTGCCGCCTAAGCGCCGCACGGTAGACACTTAAGGAGATTTCACATGCCGCGTCGTGCAGCAGCTAATCGTCGTGAGGTTCAGCCTGACGCCGTTTACAACAACCGCCTGGTGACTCAGCTCATCAACAAGGTCCTTCTTGACGGCAAGAAGGCCACCGCTGAGCGCATCGTTTACACCGCTTTCGAGATCGTTGCCGAGAAGTCCGAGGGTGGCGACGCTCTCGCTACCTTCAAGAAGGCTATGGACAACGTCAAGCCCACGCTCGAGGTTAAGCCCAAGCGTGTCGGTGGCGCTACCTATCAGGTCCCGATGGAGGTCAACTCCCGTCGTTCCACCGCTCTGGGTATCCGCTGGATCGTCAACTTCTCCCGCGCTCGCAAGGAGAAGACCATGGCCGAGCGTCTCGCCAACGAGATCCTCGACGCTTCCAACGGCCTGGGCGCTTCCGTCAAGAAGCGTGAGGACGTCTTCAAGATGGCCGAGGCCAACCGCGCGTTCTCTCACTATCGTTGGTAAGTTAAGGTAAGGAACTAACATGGCTAAGCCTAAGTACAAGCTTTCCGATACCCGTAACATCGGCATCATGGCCCACATCGATGCCGGTAAGACCACCACGACCGAGCGTATTCTTTACTACACCGGTAAGACCCACAAGATCGGTGAGGTCCATGAGGGCGCTGCCACCATGGACTGGATGGTTCAGGAGCAGGAGCGCGGCGTAACCATTACCTCCGCTGCTACCACGTGCTTCTGGAACAAGGACGGTAAGGACTACCGCATCCAGATCATCGACACCCCGGGCCACGTTGACTTCACCGCCGAGGTCGAGCGCTGCCTGCGCGTCCTCGATGGCGCTGTCGCCGTCTTCGACGCCGTTGCCGGCGTCCAGCCCCAGTCTGAGACCGTTTGGCGTCAGGCTTCCACCTTCAACGTCCCCCGCATCGCCTTCATCAACAAGTATGACCGCGTGGGCGCTGACTTCTTCAACGCTATCGAGACCATGAAGGATCGTCTCGACGCTAACGCCGTGGCCGCTCAGGTCCCGATGGGCGCCGAGGACAACTTCTGGGGCGTCATCGACCTGGTCACCATGACTGCATGGGACTTCAAGGCCGACGAGAAGGGCATGACCTACCCCGAGCCGATGGACGAGATCCCGGCTGAGTTTGCCGACATCGCTGCCACCAAGCGCGAGGAGCTCCTCGACGCTGCTGCCAGCTTTGACGACGAGCTCATGGAGAAGATCCTCATGGAGGAGGACTTCACCGTCGAGGAGCTCAAGGCTGCTCTGCGCAAGGGTGTTCTGGCCAACGAGCTCAACCTCGTCTTCGTGGGCTCCGCCTACAAGAACAAGGGCGTTCAGGAGCTGCTCGACGCTGTCGTCGACTACCTGCCCAGCCCGCTCGACGTTGAGGCCGTCACCGGTACCGATCCGGACACTGGCGAGGAGATCCAGCGTCATCCTTCCTTCGACGAGCCCTTCTCCGGCCTGGTCTTCAAGATCATGACCGACCCGTTCGTCGGTAAGCTCACCTATGTCCGCGTTTACTCCGGCCGTGCCGAGTCCGGCTCCTACGTGGTCAACGCCTCCAACGGTCAGCGCGAGCGCCTCGGCCGCATCCTCGAGATGAACGCTGCCGAGCGTATCGACCGTGACGACGCTGCCGCCGGCGACATCGTCGCTTGCGTCGGCTTCAAGAACTCCACCACCGGTGACACCCTGTGCGCCGAGGGCAAGGAGATCGTCCTCGAGAAGATCGAGTTCGCTAAGCCCGTTATCGACGTTGCCATCGAGCCCAAGACCAAGGCCGAGCAGGACAAGATGTCCCTGGCTCTGACCAAGCTCGCCGAGGAGGACCCGACCTTCCAGGTGTCCACCAACCACGAGACCGGCCAGACTATCATCGCCGGCATGGGCGAGCTGCACCTCGAGATCATCGTCGACCGTCTGCTCCGCGAGTTCAAGGTTGACGCTAACGTTGGTAAGCCCCAGGTTGCCTACCGCGAGACCGCTGGTCACGACGTCGAGAAGGCTGAGGGCAAGTTCGTCCGTCAGTCCGGCGGTCGCGGTCAGTACGGCCACGCCGTCATCAAGCTCGAGAAGATGGAGGAGGGCTTCGGCTACGAGTTCGTCAACGCTATCGTCGGCGGCGTCGTGCCCAAGGAGTACATCCCGTCCATCGACAAGGGCATCCAGGAGGCCCTGAACACCGGTGTCATCGCCGGCTTCCCGGTCCTCGACGTTAAGGTCACCCTGTTCGACGGTTCTTACCACGAGGTCGACTCCTCCGAGGCCGCCTTCAAGATCGCCGGTTCCATGGCTATCAAGGACGCCCTTAAGAAGTCCGACCCGCAGCTGCTCGAGCCGATCATGGCTGTCGAGGTCGAGACCCCCGAGCAGTACATGGGCGACGTTATGGGCAACCTCTCCGGTCGCCGCGGCAAGATCGAGGGCATGGAGGATCGTAAGAACAGCAAGCTCATCCGTGCCAAGGTGCCGCTGGGCGAGATGTTCGGTTACGCTACCGACCTTCGCTCCCAGACCCAGGGCCGTGCATCCTACACGATGCAGTTCGACTCTTATGAGCCCGCGCCCAAGTCCATCGTGGACGAGGTCATGAGCAAGAACGCCTAAGTTCGAGCTCCCTGTTACGTAATCCGCGAGAACATCTCTCGCACTCTTTGGAGGTTTAAGTTGGCTACCCAGAAGATCCGCATTCGCCTCAAGGGCTATGATCACGAGGTCGTCGATCAGTCCGCGAAGCTCATCGTTGAGACCGCTCAGAAGACCGGCGCTCGCGTTTCCGGTCCTGTCCCCCTGCCCACCGAGCGCAACCTGTACACGGTTATCCGCTCGCCGCACGTGAACAAGGACTCCCGTGAGCAGTTCGAGATGCGCACCCACAAGCGCCTCATCGACATCCTCGACCCCACCTCGGGCACCGTTGATTCGCTTATGCGTCTCGACCTCCCCGCTGGCGTCGACATCGACATCAAGCTCTAAGCGATATCGCTCATAGCTTAAAGGGCCCCGCTGCCGTTACGGTAGCGGGGCCCTTTTGTTTTGCATGATGGGTTCGGACCGCCGGGTAAGGCTGCCGAGCGGCTGGCTGTGGCGCCCTATTCGCTCGCGGGACGCAGCGATGCCTCCTCAAAATGGAAGGATCGCAAACCGCCTTCCGTTTCGATACATGCGCGACCAAAGCCATCGACGGTTTTAAAGATGCCGCGTGCCAGCTCGTCGCCGGCAGGGGAACGGGCGATAACGTGCTCCCCAATCCAATTGAGGTGAGTGACATATTCGCCGTGGACGGGCGCGAGCGGTCCGGCGTCTTCTTCCATGGCGTTAAGACGCTCTGCCCACGCATCTACAGCGTCTATGACTGCGCGATAGACCTCATCGAGGAGCATGTTGACGGTGGAAACGCTCTCGTTAAGGTCCGAGAGGCCAATTGCCGCCAGGCCGCCATCGGGTACCTCTTGGGGCGTGTAGTTTACGTTGACGCCAATGCCGCAGACGGCGAAGGGCTTGCCTTCGTTATCGCGTGCGGCCTCGACCAGAATGCCGCCGAGCTTGCGTCCTCGCGCGACAAGGTCGTTGGGCCATTTAAGGCGAATCTCGTTTGCAAGATCCTGCTTTTCGAGTGCTTCGAGCACCGCTAGGCCGCTGACGGCGGCAAGACCAGAGAACTTTGCAGGATTAACGCATGGGCGCAGGACAATCGAAAGCAATAAGTTGCCGACGGTTGAGTCCCACTTGTGCCCGCGCCGGCCGCGTCCTGCTGTTTGAGCCCGGGCGGCAAGTCCTGTGCCGTGCGGCGCTCCCTGTTTTCCTGCTTCGAGCAGGTCATCGTTGGTCGATCCGGTTACGTCGACTATCGTTAATTTGGTATCCATAACGGTTGCTACCTCCTAAGTTAATAAGGCAATCGCGTAATGGTGTCGAGAGATAGACACAATGTGAAGCCTTTGTCGCATTTGGACAATTTAATGTTAACACGTCAACAACAACTGAAATGCGCTATCCTCTCTTGGTCGATGTAAACACGTCAACAACTCAAAGGAGGTTAGTGATGGGTTTCACGATTCTTGGAACAGGCTCGGCGCTTCCTAAGCGCAGTGTTTCCAATGACGAGCTGTCCGAGTTCCTCGATACCTCGGATGAGTGGATTTTTACCCGCACTGGTATCAAGAGCCGCCACGTCTGCACCACCGAGTCACTTGACGACCTTGCCGTAGCGGCGAGCGAGCGAGCACTCCAGGTGTCCGGAATCGACGCGAGCCAGCTGGATCTGATCGTCTGCTCGACGACGACGGGTGACCACCTTGTTCCCGCCGAGGCGTGTGCCGTTGCTGAGCGACTAGGCGCGACGTGCCCTGCCTTCGATGTTTCGGCGGCCTGCGCCGGCTTCGTATTTGCGCTCGATGTCGCCGAGGGCTATATCGCCCGCGGCCGTGCCGAGCGCGTACTTGTCGTTGCTGCCGAGCAGATGACGCGCGCGCTCGACTGGACCGACCGTACCACCTGCGTGCTCTTTGGCGATGGGGCAGGAGCCGCAGTGATTGGGACTGGGGGAGACAGCCCCCTTGCCGTTGAGCTTTCGACGGCGCCCGACGTCGAGACGTTGCGCGTTCCCGGTCTGGTCGGCACCTCGCCGTTTAAGGCTTCCGCAGATAGCGAGAGCGTGCTGTCCATGAATGGCCGCCGCGTGTTCAAGTTCGGCGTCAACGCCATCTGCGACACGGTCCATAAGCTTGCGAGCGATGCAGGCATTTCGGTCGAAGACATCGATCATTTTGTATTCCATCAGGCTAACGAGCGAATCCTGAGTCAGGCGGTCAAGCGCCTCGGCGTGCCAGACGAGCGCGTGGTTCGAACACTGCGCGAGACCGGCAACATTTCGAGCGCCTGCATTCCCCTTGCGCTTGACCGGCTGGCACGCACCGACGCACTGAATGCGGACGACACCATCGCCCTCGTTGGATTTGGCGCTGGCCTGGATATAGGTGGCTATCTGCTTCGTTGGAAGTAGTCGCACATAGGAAATAAAAACGCCCCTGGGGCACAAACAAAGGAGAACTACCATGGCAGATCAGAAGACCTTCGAGCGCGTTTGCGACGTTATCCGTGAGACCGCCGGCCTTGACGACGTCGAGATGAAGCCCGAGTCCACGCTCGAGGAGATTGGTCTCGACAGTCTGGGCACCGTCGAGATCCTCGTCGCCGTCGAGGACGAGTTTGGCATCCAACTCGATACCGAGGAGAACCCCAAGACGGTCGGCGAGTTCGCCGATACGGTCGAGGCGGCATTGGAGAAGTAGAGATGCTCAAGACTCCTCTCTGCGATCTGCTCGGCATCGAAAAGCCCGTGTTCCAGGGCGGTATGGCCTGGATTGCCGACGCCTCGTTGGCGTCCGCAGTGTCCGAGGCGGGCGGCTTGGGGATTATCGCGGCCATGAACGCCGACGCCAACTGGCTTCGCGACCAGATTCATAAGCTGCGCGCCAGGACGGATAAGCCCTTTGGCGTCAACGTCATGCTCATGAGCCCGTTTGCCGACGAGGTCGCGCAGGTCGTGATTGACGAGCGAGTGCCGGTCGTCGTGACGGGCGCCGGCAATCCTGCCAAGTACATGAAGGCGTGGAACGAGGCGGGCATCAAGGTCATCCCGGTCGTTGCCTCGGTGGCGCTGGCGCGCCTCGTGGCACGTCGTGGAGCCACGGCGGTTGTTGCCGAGGGTACCGAATCGGGCGGCCATATTGGCGAGACCTCGACGATGGCACTGGTGCCGCAGGTCGTCGATGCGGTCGACATTCCCGTCGTGGCCGCCGGCGGTATTGCGGATGGCCGCGGGGTGGCGGCCGCCTTTATGCTTGGCGCCGCTGGTGTCCAAGTGGGCACGCGTTTTCTCGTTGCCGATGAGTGTACCGTCTCGGAGCAGTACAAGGAGATGGTCCTGAAGGCCAACGACACTTCGACGCGTGCGACCGGTCGCTCGACGGGACATCCGGTGCGCGCCCTCAAGAGCCCCTTTACCAACGCCTATGCCAAGAGCGAGGGTTCCGGCGCGAGTGCCGAGGAGCTCGGTGCTATGGGAACCGGTGCGCTGCGTAAGGCCGCCAAGGACGGCAACTACGAAGAGGGTTCGTTTTTGTGTGGACAGATTGCCGGCATGGTCAACGAGCGCCAGAGCGCACGCGAAATCGTTGACGACCTGGTCGATGGCGCCGAGCACGTCCTGAAGGGTGCGTGCGCATGGGTGGCGTAGCGTTTTTGTTTGCCGGCCAGGGTGCCCAGCACCCCGCGATGGGCGTCGACCTGATCGAGACATCGCCGGCGGCCGCCGAGGTGTTCGCCATTGCCGATGAGGTGCGCCCGGGGACGAGCGAGCAGTGCCGGAGCGCCTCCAAGGAGGAGCTCTCGCAGACAGAGAACACGCAGCCTTGCGTGTTCGTGCACGACTTGGCTGTCGCCGTCGCCCTGCGCGAGCGCGGCGTGGTGCCTGCCGCCTGTGCGGGATTCTCGCTGGGCGAGGTCGCTGCACTCACCTTTGCGGGGGCATTCGATACGCGAGCGGGTTTTGAGCTCGTGTGTGAGCGCGCGGCATTGATGGCCACGGCGGCCGAGCGTCACCCCGGCGGCATGCGCGCCGTCATCAAACTTGATGCTGCGCAAGTCGAGAACCTGGCTGCGCAGGCCGGCGAGGACTGCTGGCCGGTCAACTACAACAGTCCCCAGCAGACGGTTGTGGCCGGAGCGCCCGATGCGCTGCAGACCCTCGACGTCCTAGTAAAAGAGGCTGGCGGCCGCGCCATGAAGGTCGCGGTGTCGGGTGCATTCCATAGCCCCTATATGGCAGAGGCGACTGAGGGGCTGGCGACGTATATCCAAGCCGGCCACGCGCCGTCTCCGCTGCTGATTCCGGTCATGGCAAACATGACGGCGGCGCCCTATCCGGCGGACCCGCGAGCGGCATCGGATGTCTTGGCCAACCAGGTGAGTCATGCCGTTCGCTGGGTCGACACGCTGCATACTCTGCAGGATCAGGGCATCGACACGTTTATTGAGGTCGGCCCTGGCAAAACGCTGTCGGGCCTGGTCAAGCGTACGCTGAGCGACGTTCGCGTGTATTCGTGCGAAACGGCCGAGCAGGTCGCAGCTATTGCCGACGAGCTCGCATAGTCCACAGGGCTGTAACCCGAAAGGAATGACATGGGCAACTTGAACAATGGCGCGCTCGAGCGCAACGACTCACGTCGCGTGGCGCTGGTCACGGGCAGCTCGCGCGGTATCGGCCGCGCCTGCGCTGTCGGTCTGGCGGAGGACGGCTTTGATATCGCCGTCGTCTATGCCGGCAGCGTCGACGCGGCGCGCGAGACGTGCGAAGCCTGCGAGGCGGCTGGCGCCGCGGCACGCGCATATCAATGCGACGTGGCCGACCCCGCTGCCGTCAACGCGTGCGTGGAAGCGGTCCTCAACGACTTTGGCTCCATTTGGGCGCTCGTCAACAACGCTGGCATCACCCGCGATGGCCTGCTCATGCGCATGGGCGATGACGCCTTCGATCGCGTACTGGATGTCAATCTTAAAGGAACGTTTAACACGACGCGCGCGCTCACCAAGACCTTTATGCGTCAGCGCGGCGGCTGCGTCGTCAACATGAGCTCGGTCGTGGGCCTGATGGGCAATGCCGGGCAAGCCAACTACGCTGCCTCCAAGGCGGGCGTGATCGGCCTGACCAAGGCGGTGGCGCGTGAGCTTGCACCCCGCGGCGTACGAGTGAACGCGGTCGCCCCCGGGGTTGTCGAGACAGATATGACGGCAAAGC
>CABUTR010000036.1 GCA_902494555.1 uncultured Collinsella sp. | reverse complement strand
CAAAAATCGGCACTAAAAACGGGAGCAATGGCAGGGAGCGCGATTTTGTGAAGAGGCAGGAGAGGGCAAGGACCAGGAGCGCGGCGGCAAATGCCACGAAGCCACCCATAGGGTCGAGCGTGCAAAGCGCGAAGAGCGTCTTGGCATCTCCCATGCCGATGCCGGGGGTCTGGCGATGTCGCCGCCAAAGCGACTCAGTCAGCACAAGAGAAAGGTACACGATGACCGCAAGGCCAGCGTGGTCAAGTGCCGTGTTCAAGCCCCCATCCAGCCACACGCCCGCAAACGCCGCCACGGCACACGCAGCAGCAAGCGCGTTGGGAAACCGCCGCTCACGGGCATCGATCACCGCACCGACAAAGGCGCAGATCCAAAATGGGATATAGACCACAGGACACCTCCCGGGACGGCTGCTCTAAAGCAAAAACCACCACAAAGGTGCCTGTCCCCTTTGTGGTGGTTTTGATGGTGGTTATTTGGCGCCCTGCATGACCTCGTCGAGGGTAACGTTAACGGCGTGCTGCGTGGGCACCCAGTCGACCTTCAGGAACAGTGCGGCCACCGTGATGGGGATATAGCTGAACATAAAGATCGGGAAGGTAAACAGGTTGGACACCAGGCGCCACTTTTGCGCGCAATGAATGTGTTTGTACTCAAAAATGGTCGTGAGCAGCGCCAGGATAAAGAAGGTCTGGTACATCATCGCGAAGGTCATAATGAGCGAGGCGGCACAAGCCTGCATCTCGACCTCGGTGGCCAAGAAGCCGTGCGAAAGACCGCCTACAATCAGGAACGTTGCATTGGCGAGCATCGAGATCAGCGATAGCAGCATACCCGGCGCGATCGTCATAAACATGTCGTAGGCGGCAAAGCGATGATAGCGGAAGGTCGATTTGACCAGATGCTTGCCATAGGTAAAGAACACCTGGTAAAAGCCCTTGGTCCAACGCATACGCTGTTTCCAGGACGCCTTAAACGTCACGGGCTGTTCATCGAAGAACTCAGCCGGCGCATAGCCAATGCGAATGCCGTGAATAGCGCAGAACGTGGTGAACTGAATGTCCTCGGTAAGCGTGTGGAACTGCCAGCCGTGCATACCCTCAATAACACTGGCGGAGATGAGGTAGCCCGAGCCCGAGACGGCACAAGACGTCTTGCAGATGTTGCGCGCGTTGTTGAGGAAGCGTGCCTCGCGCAGATACCAGGTGGCATTAGCCGCCGAGATCCACGAGCTGCCGAAGTTCTTGGAGTTACGATAGCTCGTGACCACATGGAAGCCCTGGTCAAAGGCATCGTTCATCTTGGAGACGTAATCGCGGGAAATAACGTTGTCGGCGTCAAAGATGAAATAGCCCTCAAAAGTATCGGGATACTCGTTGAGAATGCGATCGAAACCAAAGTCCATGACCCAGCTCTTGCCCTTACGGGCCAGGTCGTTGCGCTCGTAAACAATGGCACCGGCCTCGCGCGCGAGCTGCGCCGTGTTGTCGGTGCAGGCATCGGCGACCACGAAGACCTCGATAAGCTCGGACGGATAGTCCTGATCCTTGATGGAGCGTACAAGATTGGCGATCACGGCCTCCTCGTTATGCGCCGCGATAAAGAAGGCATAACGATGCAGCTTTTTGGCCTTAGGGGGCGCGACCTCACCACGGAGAGCACCAATGACAAAGAAGACCACCTGGTACAGAAAGCAGACCGTAAGCAGCGTAACCACAATCTGGTTGAAGATCACGATGGGTGTGTTGGTTTGTAAAAAGGCGAGCATGCAGGCTCCCAGCAACGCGTTACGTAAACAACCGTATATCTTACCGCAGGCTAACCGAGTTCAAGAAACCACCTGATACTGACTAGGCTTCGAGCAGACCGAGCTGCGGAACGATTTCGTCGCCGGCAGCGGTGCGGCCAAGCGAGCGCGGGGCCAGGTCGTCAAGAACCGCAGCGAGATCCCACGGCAGCTCGTCGCGGCACTCAATCCGCTCCCCCGTCACGGGATGGTCGAATGCAACGCGCCAGGAATGAAGGAATTGCCTGGTCAGACCCTGATCGGCACGCGCATCGCACTTGCCGTAGAGCGGATCGCCCACGCAGGCGTGATTGATATGGCGCATGTGCACGCGAATCTGATGTGTGCGGCCGGTAAACAGATGGCACTCGACGAGCGTATAGCCGTCGTCAAAGCGTGTGGAATCAAAGCGCTCAAGCACCTTGAAGGTCGTGATGGCCTGACGGGCAAAGGGATCATCAGAAACCGCCATCTTCACGCGGTCGCGCGTTGATCGGGCAATACCTGTGTTGATAGTACCCTCGTCCATGGCAATGTGGCCGTGGACGAGCGAAATGTAGCGGCGGTCGAGCGTGCGCGTGCGGATGAGATTCTGGAGCGCGCGCTGGGTGTCGTCGTCTTTTGCCGCGAGCATAAGGCCCGAGGTGTCACGATCCAGGCGATGCACGATGCCGGGGCGGTCCTCGCCCTGCACGGTGCCCAGATGGTCAATGCCACAGTGATAGACCAAGGCGTTCGCAAGGGTGCCGCTCTCGTGGCCATGGGCGGGATGGCACACCAGACCGCGCTGCTTGGAGAGCACGATGAGATAGTCGTCCTCGTAGCGGATATCGAGGGGAATGGCCTCGGGAATCACATCAGTGGGATCGTGCGGCTCGGGTAGGTCGACCGAGATGCGGTCACCGGAGCGCACGGCATACTTTTTTGACAGGCAGGTCTCGCCGTTGACGGCAACGGCGCCGCCCTCGATCAAGTGCGCGCAGGCAGAGCGCGTGGGACAGCCATCGTTGGCGCCCAGATAGGCGTCAAGACGCTGACCAGCGAAATCGTCGGCAACGAGAATATGGATGTCGGCCATTAACGCTCATTCCTTTCGCGAATCTTGCGGGCACGCTCCCCACGCTGCCTGGCTTTGCGTTTGGCGCGGTCCTCGTCACGGGCGTTGAGCTCGGCGGTCGCATCGACCTCACGAGCGGCAGGGCTCAAGAACATATAACCGATGAGCGCCAGCACGACGCCGACCGTAATGCCGATATCGGCCACGTTAAAGACGGGAAAGTCGATGAAGGTGGTGGCGAAAAAATCGGTCACGAAGCCAAAGACAAGGCGATCGATCGCGTTACCGATGGCGCCGCCCGCAACCATAGCCATGCCCACGACCTCCAGCTGAGCGAGCTGAGGCGCACGAACCAGGTACACGGCAATGGCGACAATGACCGCTAGCGCCAGCACGGCAAAAGCCATACCATGGCCCTCACCCATGCTAAAGGCGGCTCCGATATTGCGAACAAACACGAAATCGATCACGCCGGGGATAACGGTCATTTGCAGGGCATCGCCCACGGCACGAACCGCAAGCTTGGTCAACTGGTCAACGAGCAGCACAACGAGCGCCACCCCACCAGCAACGCCCAGGCGCCAACGCAAAGGCGGCGTCATATCCGCAGAACGACCCAAATCAATCCCCTACCCTCAAGAACATCGAATTACGTTTAACGCAGTAGATAATCATACATTGACGCAAGCAAGAAGCGACAAATCTCCCAAGAACGGAAACAGCGCAGGTAGGGCATAAATGAGCGAGCGGGTCGCATTTGTGACAAGGTGCCGTGAAATGAAAGGGCGCTGACCTTTCGGTCGCGCCCTTGAAATTGAACGGCAGATTGTCCAAATGCGGCCCGCGCAGCGTCGGCCGGTCCGCCGTTCGGTAGAACGGCGGAACCTATTATGGTCATGCCGCCGTAGCTGAAAGGCAGATTTTCGCTCTGGCGGGTTTACAGCGTCAACAGGTTATGCGGTTTGGTAAACCGCGTAACTAAAGGCGTAACCTACAGCGCTTCGGCACAACGCTTGCAGATATGCGCGTGGCCGTTGTACTCGCCGACGGTGGTGCGGTAGTTCCAGCAACGGTCGCAGCACTCGCCCTCGGCAGCCTCGATAGCAACGGAGAGCTCCTCGCCCTGGGTCAGCTCAACATCGGAGACGATGTAGAACTCGGCCAGGTCGACGGCCTTGTCGCCGGTCAGCAGCGCGTACATTTCGGCGGGAACGACCGCCTTGACGCGGACCTGCTGGCTCTTAGTGAAGGTGCCGGCGGAGCGGGCATCCTCAAGGGCCTTGGTCACGGCGCTACGGAGCTCGAGTGAAGCCTCGAGCACACCCTCGAACTCATTGGCCTCGTCGACCGTGATGGGCGACTTATACCAATCGAGCAGCGCGGCGTACTTCTGGTGATCGACGCAGCCGGCGGGCGCATAGGCCATGGCCTCATCGACGGTATAGGACAGAATCGGCTGCAGATCGCGCATGAGCATCGAGAAGAGCTCAGCGAGCACGGTCTGGGCGCTGCGGCGCTCGAGCGAGCCGGGCTTCTCGCAGTACAGACGGTCCTTCAGGGCGTCGAGGTACACGTTGGAAAGCTCGGTAACCACGAAGTCGTAGAGCGCACGGTAGGCGCGCGGGAACTCGTAGCTGGCATAGGCGTCGTCGACCTCGGCCTGAACCTGGGTCAGGCGGGCAACCATGAGCTTGTCGAGCGGCAGCAGGTCGGCAAAGGCGACGCCGTCGGTCTCGGGCTCAAACTGACCCTCGAGCTCGGAGAGCAGGAAGCGCAGCGTGTTGCGGAAACGACGGTAGGCATCGGACGTACGAGCAAGGATCTCGTGGTCGATGGACACGTCGGAGCTGGTGTCGACGGAGGCAACCCACAGGCGGATGATGTCGGCGCCCATCTCGTCACAGACCTTGTTGGGGTCGATGACGTTGCCGAGCGACTTGGACATCTTGCGGCCCTGGCCGTCGAGCGTGAAGCCCTGCGAGACGACCGCCTTGTACGGAGCGTTGCCGTTGGCGCCCACCGAGGTAAGCAGCGAACTCTGGAACCAACCGCGATGCTGGTCGGAGCCCTCGAGATACACGTCCGCCGGGTACTCAAGCTCGGGGCGATACTCGCAGACGGCCTTCCAGGAAACGCCGGAGTCCCACCACACGTCGAGGATGTCCTTATCGGCCTTGAGGTGATGGCCGCCGCACTTGGGGCAGACGCAGGCCTCGCCCAGGTAGCTCTCGGGAGCGTCGGTGAACCAGGCGTCGGAGCCCTTCTCGTGGAAGAGCTTGATGACGGCGTCGAGTGTGGCGTCGTTCATGACCTTCTCGCCGCAGTCGGCGCACGTGTAGCTGGGGATAGGCACGCCCCAGTTGCGCTGGCGGCTGATGCACCAGTCGGGACGCTGCTCGACCATGGCGCCGATGCGGTTGGCGGCGTGAGCCGGATACCACTTGACGTTCTCGCGAACCTCCTTGCCAGCCTGCTCGCGCAAACCGGTCTTGTCCATCGAGACAAACCACTGGTCGGTAGCACGGAAGAGCACCGGGTGCTTGCAACGCCAGCAGTGCGGATAGCTGTGCGTGATCTTCTTCTCGAGGACCAGGGTGCCGCGCTCGCGCAGGAACTCGATGATGTGCGGATTGGCCTCGTCGGTATCCATGCCGCTGAAGGGACCGCCGGTGCCAAACTCCTCGCCGGTGTAGAACTTGCCGTCGTCATCGACCGGCATGCAGATGTCGGTGATGCCCTCCTTGAGGCAGGCGAAGTAGTCATCGACGCCGTGACCGGGCGAGTTGTGGACGATACCGGTACCGTCATCGACACCGACGTAATCGGCCAGCAGCGCCACGCCCTCAACGCCGTCAAAGATCGGCTGCTTGTAGTGGATGTGGTGGAAGGTCTCGGCGGGAACCACGTAGGGCTTGCCGTCGACCATGACCGGGGCGTACTCCCAGCCAAACTCCTCGCAGCACTTGGGAGCCAGGTCCTCGAGCATAACCTCGGCACGGCCGTCGTGCTCGACGGCGACATAGGCGGCGCCGGGCTTGAGGGAAACGGCCTGGTCGGAGGGGATGGTCCACGGCGTGGTCGTCCAGATGATAAAGTCGACCGGGCCGTCGAAGTTCTCGAGGCCGGCGGGCTTGGAGGTCATCTCAAAGCGCACGAAAATGGACGGGCTCGTCTCGTCGGAATACTCGATCTCGGCCTCGGCGAGTGCAGTGTGGCAATGCTTGCACCAGTGAACCGGCTTGTGGCCGCGATAGATCATGCCCTTATCGAACATGGCCTTGAAGACCTCGATGTCGGCGGCATCGTGCTGGTGATAGAGCGTCAGATAGGGGTTGTCCCAGTCGCCGAGCACGCCCAGACGACGGAAGCCGGCCTTCTGCAGCTCGATGTTCTCAACAGCGAACTCGTTGCAGAGCTCACGGATCTTGGCCGTGGGGGTCTGGTTGAACTTCTCGGTGCCGAGCTTCTCCTCGACCTTGTGCTCGATCGGCTGGCCGTGGCAGTCCCAACCGGGGACATAAGGGACCTCATAGCCCTGCATCATCCAGTAGCGGTTGATCATGTCCTTGGAGATCTTGTTCATGGCATGGCCGATGTGAATCGGACCGTTGGCGTACGGAGGACCGTCGTGCAGCACGAACTTCTTGTGACCCTCGTTCTTCTTCAGAACCTGCTCGTAGACCTTGTTGTCCTGCCAGTCCTTGAGTCGCTTAGGCTCGGACTTGGAAAGACCGGCACGCATGGGAAAACCGGTCTTGGGCAGATTCATCGTCTGCTTGTACTCGTTTGCCACGGTACCCCTTTCATGTCGTGGGCGCGCACGCCCGTTGGGCACCAAAAAAGCGCCCGTCCCTACAAGCTGGGACGAAGCGCCACGAAACGGGCTACACGCCCGCATAAGCTCTTCGCTTAACCACCCAGCTTAGATGCCCTCGCCCGCGTAATCGCGCGCTCGCATCCGTTACTCGGCTGGCCTGTATCGACGACCATCTCGGCGATGTCTACTAAGACGAACCTGCGCGGCACATCCGTTGGGACCGCAGCTCCGGGGTGATTTTCATCGGTCGCATGCACGGGTTCTCAGCGCTCCCGCTCTCTGTAGCATGCGGACGGCCGACTACTCGTCCCCATCAACGCTTATGCGGAGTATGCTAGCACGTTCCGAGCCGGCGAAAAACCCTCAACATTGGTTTCATATTTTGGAAATTTATCATGGTCGCGAGCATTCTCTAGGAGCAAAATACCTGAAAGCACTCTATCTCACGAAAGAAGGTACCTATGCGTACAATTGGAATGAGCGACTATACCGTCGGCGAAGACTGCTTTGACGAGCTACCCGGCGCGCTGGCCGAGTACGGAGCGACCAAGGTCGCGATCATCGGTGGCAAGCGGGCACTGGCCGCAGCACTTCCCGGTATCGAAGCTGCGCTGGCAGGTACCGACGTAGAGATTCTGGAGACGCGCGTCTACGGTACCAACAGTACGCGCGCCAATATCGCCAAGGTCGTAAACTCCCCCGCATGCCAGGAAGCCGACGTGCTCATTGCCTGTGGCGGCGGCAAGGCGCTCGATACCGTGAAGACCGCAGCCATCGAGCTCAAGAAGATCGTCTTTACGGTGCCGACAATCTGCTCCAACTGCTCGGCCGCGACCGCCATTGCCGTTGTCTACAACGACGACGGCTCGCTCGAGGGCTATTCGTACCCCAACCGCCCCGCGCATATCTTCATCAACCCCAAGATCATCGCCGAGGCTCCGGCGGAGTACTTCTGGGCCGGCGTAGGCGATGCCCTGTCCAAGCAGCCCGAGGTCGAATATGCCACGAGTGCCGGCAACCTGGAGCACACGGCAGGCCTTGGCCTGGCACTCGCCCACACCTGCTCCGAGCCGCTGTTTACCTATGGCGTGCAGGGTCTTGAGGACGTTCGCCAGAACCTATCGACCGAGTCCGTCAAGCAGATCGCGCTCGATATCGTGGTCAACACGGGCCATGTCTCGAACCTGACCAACCAAAACGATTACTACTACAACTCGAGCGTGGCGCATGCGTTCTACAACGCCACCTGCAGCATTCCGCGCGAGGGCACCTACCTGCATGGCGAGGTCGTGAGCCTGGGCGTGCTGGTGCTGTTTGCCTACACGGGCGATACCGAGAACCTTGAGCGCTACGCCGCCTTTAACAAGCAGATGGGCCTGCCCGTGACGCTTGAGCAGGTCGGGCTTTCCGAGGCCGATATCCCCGCCCTGTGCGAGTACGCGCACGCCACCAACGAGTGGAAGCAGGGCAATCCCGAGCCTTTCACCGACGAAAAGTTCGCCGCTGCCATCAAGGCCGCCGACGCCTACGGCCACACGATCCTCGCCTAACCTGCCAAAAAAGACAGGTTTATTTCGGCAGGTTTTATATGAGTAAATACCATTGAACAATTGGTGAAATAGTTTAACTCGACAGCAAAAGGGACGACCATCCATTCGATGACCGCCCCTTTCATTTGCTATTTCAGCATGTTGGAGTCGAACTCGCTAGCCGGAATGACGCGGTAGCCGTGACGCAGCAACAAATCGACGAAAACGCCGTTGCCCGCGGTGAGCGTACCGCTAAAGGTGCCGTCGTAGATGCGACCCGCGCCGCACGAGGGGCTGCGGTCCTGCAAGACGCACGCAGCAATCTCGGACGGGCCACCCGCCTGCTCGCACATATCGAGCGCACGTTGAGCGCCCAGGCGAAACTCGCGATCGACCGAGGCGCCCTCGAAGGTACGGACCTCGCCGTTCACAATCTCGGACGGCTTGCGCGGCGTGGGCAGGCCGCCAAAGACCTCAGGACACACCAACAGGACCTCGGTCCCCGTACGCTCGCAGGCCTCGACCAACGCGCGGTGGTAGTTGTCGAGCCCGTTATACTTGCAGCTCTCGCCCATCAAACAGGCACTCACCACGATCTTCATATGCATCCCTCTCAAGCAGAACGCCCCATTTGAGATAGGCACTCAAATGGGGCGTCGAAATCTACCGTCTCGAACGCAAGGTTACTGCTGCTTCGGCATCAGCGGATTCTCGCGCGTGAGGAGATTCATGAACTCGTCACCCGTGATCGTCTCCTTCTTGTACAGATAACGAGCCAGCTCGTGGAGCTTAAACTTGTTCTCCTTGAGGATCTGCAAGGCGCGATCGTGCGCATCCTCGATCAGCTTAGCGACAATTGCGTCCACGCGCTCGGCCGTACCGGGGGCGCAGGTAAGCGACGTGTCCTGGTTGAGGTACGCGTTCTGGACAGTACCGAGCGCCATCATGCCAAACTCGTCGGACATACCAAAGCGCGTCACCATGTTGCGGGCGAGCTTGGTGGCCTGCTCGATGTCGTTGGCCGCACCGGTCGTCATCTCGCCAAAGATAAGCTCCTCGGCGGCACGTCCACCGCAGTAGACAGCGAGCTTGTCCAGCACCTCCTGGCGCGTCGTCAAGAAGCGCTCGTCCTCCTCGACCTGCATGGTGTAGCCCAGGGTGCCGCTCGTGCGCGGAACGATGGTGATCTTGGTAACCGGCGCAGAGCCCTTCTGGCGGGCTGCGACGATCGCATGGCCGATCTCGTGGTAGGAAACGACCTGCTTTTCGTGGTCGGACAGCACCGTGGACTTACGCTGCTGACCAGCAATGACGACCTCCACAGACTCCTCAAAGTCGTCCTGGGTCGCACGCTTGCGGCCCTCACGGACGGCACGCAGGGCACCCTCGTTGATGATGTTGGCCAAGTCGGCACCCGAGGCACCGGGCGTGGCGCGAGCAATCGCGGTCAGGTCGATCGGTGGCTCCGTCTTCACGCTCTTGGCGTGGAGCTCGAGGATGTTCTTACGACCGGTCAGATCGGGCAACTCGACAGGGATGCGACGGTCAAAACGACCGGGGCGCAGCAGAGCGGGATCGAGGCTGTCGGGACGGTTGGTAGCAGCGAGGACGACGATACCCTTGTGGTTATCGAAGCCATCCATCTCGGTCAGCAGCTGGTTGAGCGTCTGCTCGCGCTCGTCGTTGCCGCTAAAGCCGCCGCCGTCACGCTTTTTGCCGATCGTATCGATCTCGTCGATGAACACGATGCACGGGGCCTTTTCCTTGGCCTGCTTAAACAGGTCGCGCACCTTGGCGGCGCCACGGCCGACGAACATCTCGACGAACTCAGAACCAGAAATACTAAAGAACGGCACGCCCGCCTCACCGGCCACAGCCTTGGCAAGCAGGGTCTTACCGGTACCCGGAGGGCCAACAAGAAGAGCGCCGCGCGGCAGCTTGGCGCCGATCTCCTCGTAGCGCTGCGGCTTCTCCAGAAAGTCGACGACTTCCTTGAGAGACTCCTTGGCCTCTTCCTGGCCAGCAACGTCCTTAAAGGTCACGCCCACATCCTTGGAAGCGATCACGCGAGCACCGGACTTGCCCAGTCCGCCGCCGCCAAAACCGCCGCCGCCAAAGTTCATCGACGGACCGTCATCACCCATGGCCTTCTTCATACGGCGGTTAAGCCACCAACCGATGAGGAAGAAAATCGCCATGGGAAGAATGAGGGTGAGCAGGTAGTAGGTCATCAGACCCGAGTTCTTATCGGGAACGACCGACTCCAGGGACGCACCGGATTCAAGCACGCGATCGGTAAAACCCGCATCATTCGGCACACCGGTCGTCTTGTAGGCGATGTTCTCGTCCTCGCCCTTCTTGGTGTAATAAATCGTGTAATCGTCCGTGTTGTACTCGACCTTGTCGACGCTCTTCTTATCGAGCGCCTTGACAAACGTCGAGTAATCGGTCTTCGTAATCTGCTGCGTGTGACCGATGTTGGGGAACAGAACGGTCGAGAGCACGAGGTAGACGACGAAGGCGATGAGCACGTAGAGGATCATATTCCGTCTACGTTTGTTGTCATCCATCTCCATCTGCTTGAACTCCATCTACTGGGGTTGATAATGCTATCTAGAATACCCAACCCAGACGGCGATAAACCGGCGCCGGGCACGAAAGGACAGAGATGGCATCACTGGAAGTCGGCAAGGTTCAGATTTACACGGGCGACGGCAAAGGCAAGACGACGGCTGCGCTGGGGCTCGCGCTGCGCGCCACGGGCTATGGACTTAACGTACTCATGCTTCAGTTTGCCAAGAAACTGCACTGCGCCGAGCATGATGCCGCGCCGCGACTGGGGCTGCGTATTGTGCAGGCCGATCGCGACACGCCCGAGGCTTGCGCCGCACAGATCATGGAGCTCGCACGCGAGCAGATTAGCCAGGTAGACGTGCTGATCTTGGATGAGCTGGGAGAAGCCATGCGCCGCGGCTTTGTGACGCGCGAGGATGTGGAGGAGCTGATCGCGCTGAAGCCTGCCACCACGGAGCTCGTGCTCACCGGCCGCGGGCTGCTACCACTCGCGGACCTCGCCGACCTGGTCACCGAAATGCGCCCCGTCAAACACTACTTCGACGAAGGACTCCTAGCCCGCCAAGGCATCGAATACTAGCCATTGGGGACGTCCCCAATGGCTAGGCGGTGGCGCGGCCTAGCCAGTTGCCGCTGTGGTGGTAGATGGTGAACATTGTGGCCGTGATGAGCCAGGTTACGGGGTAAACAAGCAGCAGGTGCTCAAGCGACGGATCGAACGGCATGATCGCAAACACCCAGATCACCCTGAGCACGACGGTGCCAAAAATCGTGAGCAGCATGGGATGCAAGCTCACGCCGGCACCGCGAATGGAGCCCGACGCGTTTTCGATAATCGAGAAGATCGCGTAGAACGGCGCGATGAAATGAAGAATCGTCGTGGTGTACGCCGAAATCGAAGCATCGTCGACAAACAGACGCGACAACGGGCCCGAGAACACCAGCAGCACGGCAGACAGACCACCAATGAGCATAAACGACAGCACGAGCGACGTATGGTAGCCCTTGCGCATGCGCTCGTAGTTGCGCGCGCCAAAGTTCTGCGCCGAGAACGTGGTGATCGACACGCCAAGCGCCTCGGTAACCATCCAGACAATGCCATCCAAGCGACCCGAAAGACCCCACGCCGTAGTGACATCGGCACCAAACGAGTTGACCGACACCTGAATCAAAACGTTGGAAATCGAATACGCAGCAGACTGAAAGCCAAGCGGCAGACCACACGAGATCATGCTCTTACAAATGCCAGGATCGATGCCGAGCTTGTGCAGCGAAAGCCGCCACGCACCCGGTGCGTGCATCATACGAATCACGATCATCGTGGCGTTGGAGCAAATAGTCAGCGCCACCGCGATGCCGCAGCCCAGAGCCTCCATATGAAGCACGGCAACGAAGATGACATCCAGCACCGCATTAACAAGGCAGCCGGAAGCGATGATCACAGCAGGCCCGCGCGTGTCGCCCACGGCGCGCAGCAATGCCGTTCCCATATTGAGCAGCAGCGCCGCAACCATGGCGGCAAAATAACAACGAGCATAGGCCACGCCCTCGGCCAATAGTTCATGCGGCGTGTTCATAAGCACCAGCATGGGCTCAACGAACACTATGCCAAGAATCGAGAAAAAGATACCGCCCACCAGCGCGAGCGTCATGGCCGTATGGACCGAACGACTCAGTCGCTCATCATCGTGCTGGCCAAAATACTGACCGGTAATGACCGCGCAGCCGGCACCGACGCCAACGCAAAAGCCAATGCAGAGCTCGGTGAGCACCATCGTGGCTTGAATGCCACCCAGCGCGAGCTTGCCGCCAAACTGACCGACGATATAGGTGCCGATTAGCGTGTAAGCCTGCTGAAAAAACGAACTAAAAAAGATGGGAACGAACAGCGAAAGCAATTGCTGCCAAATAACACCTTGCGTTACATCGATAGCCGTAGATTTCTTAGCCACACGCCCTCCCCACAAGCGTACGTCAAACAACAAAACAGCGATTTGAAACCAAAGCCAAAACCAGCTTAGCACCGGCCGGCGGCGACCAAACACCCCGAATAAGAGCGCGGTGCGAAATATTTGCCTAGTGATACAAACCCGGCTGGTAGTGATACTCGTTGCTCACGTGCGGGCACAGCTGCCAAAAGGCGACGGCACTCGCCGCGGCCACGTTGAGCGAATCAACCCCGTGGGCCATCGGAATGCGCACGGCCTGGTCGCAGCCCGCAATGGTCTTGGCGCCCAGACCGGCACCCTCGGTTCCCATAAAGATTGCCAGGCGGTCAATCTCCTGCAGCACGGGATCGTCCAGCGACACCGAATCATCCGTCAGCGCCATCGCGGCACACGAAAAACCAGCATGATGCAACGACGCCAACCCGTCATGCGGCCACACGCGCGCCTCACTGCCGATACGCGTCCACGGCACCTGAAACACCGTGCCCATGCTCACGCGGGCAGAGCGACGATACAGCGGATCGCAGCACGTAGGGCTCACCAGAATGCCGTCGACATTGAGAGCGGCAGCCGAGCGGAAAATCGCGCCCACATTTGTGTGGTCGACAATACCCTCAAGCACGCATACGCGCACCGGGCGCTCCCCCGCCGCCTCGACGACGCCGCCCAAGAACTCATCAACCGGAATCTGACGCGGGCGACGGAACGCCGCGAGCGCACCGCGCGTCACGTTAAAGCCCGTCAACTGCTCCATGAGCTCCATCGAGGCCACGAACACCGGGACCGGACCCGCTCCCTCGCGCACAACCAGGCGCTCAAACAGCGGCATCATCTGGTCGAGCCAGCGCTCACCCAACAGAAAGCTCACCGGCTCGTATCCGGCGCGCACCGCACGCTCTATGACCTTGGCACTCTCGGCGATAAAGATGCCCTTTTGCGGCTCCAGCACGCAGCGCAGCTCGCGCTCGGTCAGTCGCACGTAGGCATCGAGCCGCTCGTCCTCGAGCGAATCAATTCGCAGAACCTCAACGGCATCAGTCATAGCAGCCAGCCCGCACCCTTCTTTACAGCACATCTATACCAAACGAGGCGACGCTAAGCGCCGCCCCATACATTCAATCAACCCGATGATACCGTTCACGCCAAGCGGTTTACGCCTCAACGCGACGATACGTCACGAACTCATAATCGACACCCTCGTCACCCTCGCCCGCGGCAATCGTGGCAACCCCGTCTCGCCGCGCAACCTCCCACGCAGCGTCGGCGTCCAAATTGGGAAAATACGTGTCCACGGGATGGACGCAGTGGTTATGCGTGACCTCGGCCTCCACGCAGTACGGTAAAAACTGCCGATAGACATCGCCGCCACCGATTACCCAGGCTATGGGCTCATCGGCAACCGCGGCGAGCGCCTCGTCAACGCTATGCACCACGTCGACGCCCTCGGGGGCAAAGCTCTCGTCGCGGGTAAGCACGATATTGCGGCGGTTCTTGAGCGGACGCCCGCCGGGAAAACTCAGCAGGGTCTTGCGTCCCATAATAACCGGGCAACCTTTGGTGCAGGCCACAAAATGGCGCATGTCGGCGCGATTGGACACCACCATGTCGCCCTCGCACCCAATGCCCCAATCGTCACACACGGCGACGATGGCAGAAAGCTTACACGTCATGAGAGACACCTACACCGCAATGGGGATGTTCTTGACCTGCGGGCCGTGCTCGTAGCCCTCCACGATCAGATCATCGGTCGTAAACGCGTAGAAATCGTGCACATCGGGGTTAAGCGTTACCTTGGGCGCGGCAAACTGCGGACGCTCGATAAGTTCGCGGACGATGTCGACATGGCGATCGTAAATGTGGGCATCGGCAATCACATGCAGCAGCTCGCCGGGAATCATATCGACTGACTGCGCAACCATCATCAGTAAGATGGCGTACTGGCACACATTCCAGTTGTTTGCGGCCAAAATGTCCTGGCTGCGCTGGTTGAGAATCATGTTGAGCGTCGGTTTGTCATCCTGCGGGCGCTGCGTCACGTTATAGGTCACGCTGTACGCACACGGATACAGGTGCATCTCGGACAGGTCGCTAAACACATACGTGTTGGTCATGATGCGGCGACTGTACGGTGTGTGCTTAAGATCGTACAGCACGCGGTCCATCTGGTCGAAATCGCCCTCGGCATAATGGCTCTTCTGGCCAATCTGATACCCGTAGGCCTTGCCGATGGAGCCGGTCTCGTCGGCCCACTCATCCCAAATATGGCTGTTGAGGTCATGGACGTTATTGGACTTCTTTTGATAGATCCACAAGATCTCGTCCATCGCAGACTTAAGCGCCGTGCGGCGCAGGGTAAGCGCGGGAAACTCCTCGCGCAGGTCGTAGCGTGCCGTAACGCCAAAGTTTTTAATGGTATAGGCAGGGGTGCCATCCTCCCACACCGGACGGACCTTTTGGCCCTCGGTGGTGGTGCCATGGTCCAGAATATCGCGGCACATGGATACAAACTGTTGATCAGCCTTGCTCATTGACCCTCCTGTCAGTCGCCTATAAGCAATTTTTATTGTAGCCCAGGCGCACGCCGCCCCACAGCCCAAACATAAGCCCTCATTTTCTGACATATGCCAGAAATACCTTGCGTGGTTCCTCATGCGCGCTATTCTATTGTTGACATATGTCAGGTTTGGAGTGTGTATGGCAGGAAGACGCGAAAAACTGCGCCGCGTTGGGATCATCCCCGAATATCGTGGCTTTACCCCCGATGGCCTGGCCAGCGGAGACGCGATCGACATGACGGTCGATGAGCTCGAAGTCCTGCGCCTGTGCGACCTGGAAGGCCTCAATCAGGAGGCCGTCGCCCTGCACATGGGCGTCGCACGAGCCACGGTGGCGGCCATCAGCAGTCGTGCGCATCGCAAGGTTGCAAACGCGCTGGTCAACGGGCGAGCACT
>CABUTR010000035.1 GCA_902494555.1 uncultured Collinsella sp. | reverse complement strand
CGAGATCGACTGCGACGTCCTATTCCAGTACTGCGACCTGCGCGAGGTCTACAAGCCGCTCGAGTACCTCAACGTCGCCCTCCAGTACGATGATATCCCGTGCGGGGAGATCGCGAGGGAGCCGGGCAGGTCGCCCTCGACGATGAGCGCAGAGATACCGTCGCGCCCACCCACGAAAAGAGGGTTCCCTCGCAGGCGCCGCATCCGCACGCCCCCGCAAAGAAACCCTCGCACTCGCATCTCTACCTGCGAACCCGCACGCGCCCTCGCGCACGCGCCGCGGCAGCCGCTAGTCGCGGTAGAACGAGCCCATGTAGCGGATGTACTCGTCCTCGGTGTGGTTGGCCTTCCAGTCGTGGACGGAGTCCTTGTTGCGCTGGCCGGCGATGACGGAGAGCTCCTTACCCAGCTTCTCAAAGGCCTCGTCGACGCACTCCTCGGGGGTGAGGGCGATCTTCATGACGGCCTCGCCCTGCGGGCCGCCGGGGAGGTTGGACAGCAGGCTGGGGGTTAGGGTGGTGCCGAGGGTGATGACCTCGACGTCGACACCGGTGCCCTCGCACTCGCAGGCCACGGCCTCGGTCATCTTGAGGATGAAGGCCTTGCCCGCGCCGTACTGGCCGTTCCAGGGGCTGGAGCTGATGCCGGTCATCGACGAGACGTTGATCACGGCGCCGCGGTCCTGGGCGGCAAAGATCCGCATGTAGTGGTGGAAGCACTTGAGGAAGGTCACGACGTTGACGTTGATCATGGCCTCGTGCTTCTCCCAGGGGGTGTCCTGGATCTTACCGAAGCTGTGCAGGCAGGCCACGTAGCTCATGAAGCCCATGTCCAGGCCCTCGGTCGCGGCGAAGACGGTCTCGGCAGCGCCGGGCTGGCTAAAGTCGGCGCGCACGACCTTGGTCTCCACGCCGTAGGTCTCGCGGATCTCGCCTGCGAGCACGTTCAGCTTCTCCTCGCGACGGCCGACCATGACGACGTTCATGCCGCCGGCGGCGATCTTCTCGCAGAACGCCTTGCCGACGCCCTCGGTCGCGCCCAGGATCAGGCCCCACTCACCGTACTTCTCCCTCAGGTTCATGCTGCATCCTCTCTCTCGATGCCCATGCGGGCGCATCTCCTTTAGCGTGCGACCGCACAGCCGCACACGGTGCACCATTATGCGCTGAACAAGAGGGGAGCGTGTTCACGACTTTGCGAACGAGCCCGTAACAACGATGAACGGTGTCGGTCTATCACCACGAAGAAGCCCTTGCGGCATCGAGAGAGGAGGTGATGGCAGGTGGAACCAAAAGGTGAACGCCGCCCTGGCGTGAGCGACGTTCGGTGTGGTTTTACTCACCTTGCTAGCTGTTCACCAGGAGGGTATTGCGACCTCCGGTCGCCTTTGCTGTATCCCCTTGTGTGCCCATGTACAAAGGGATGCATCGCTATTCTGCGCCGGTGCTCGACGTCACCGCTTCGGTGGGCTCGGCAAATACGTTTCTCGCAATGTTCATGGTCGGCGTGATGCTCGATGTGCACATCGATGCCGAAGACCTGGGACCTCATGCGCCTCATCGACTACGTTGCGGCGCGCGGCGCGTGGAGTCTGCGCGATCTCGGCTGCGTCGGCTTTTCCGGCGGTGGCATGCAGACGCTCTACCTCGCTGCGCTCGACGAGCGCGTGCGCTGGGCGCTCATCAGCGGCTACCTCTACGGCGTGCGCGACGCGCTGCTCACCCTCAACAATAACTGTAGCTGCAACTACCAACATAGCCCTCACGGCTACTTCCTGTGAGAGTTTTTTGTTAAAGCAACGGCGCGAGAGTCCTCGTGGCACCCAGCAGCATCCTCCATATGTCTGGACTCTCTATGGCTGCGCTGGATAGACATCGCCGGAACGGGTATAGTATCGAAAGTTTTGTCGTTAACCAGCGGGGGAGTCCTGTGGGCATCAAAAAGAAGATCAAAAAGGAGCTTATCGGCACTTCCGATTACCCGTCGAATAAGATCTTTACGATCTCCAATTTCATCACCTTTACGCGCCTGATCCTCACCCTGGTATTTCTGTACCTGTTTGTGACGGATAACAACCGTGTCATCGCCATCGTTATCTACGCCGTTGCCGCCTCCACCGACTGGATGGACGGTCAGATCGCCCGCATGACTAAGACGGTATCGTGGCTCGGCAAGGTCATGGATCCCATTTGCGACCGTGCGCTGCTGTTCACCGGCGTACTTGGACTGGTGGTCCGCGGAGAGCTGCCCATCTGGGTCTGCGTACTCATTATTGGCCGCGACATCTATCTGGGCATCGGCACGCTTATCGTGCGTCATTATCACCGTCGCCCCATCGATGTGGTCTTTCCCGGAAAGATTGCCACGGCGCTGCTCATGACCGGCTTCTCACTCATGCTGCTCGGTTTCCCCGTTATTGACGGCCTGCACCTTTTATCTTCAACCCTTACGGCCTTCCCGGGCCTCAACGGAAGCTCGGTGCCCCTCGGCATCTTCTTTGTGTACGGCGGCGTGATCTTCTCCATGCTCACGGCTGTCATCTACTCCATTAAGGGCGGAGTGGCCATTAAACAGGCTCTCGCGCATCCCGAGGACGAGGACATCGACTTTCTGAACCCTGAAATCGAAGACTGATTCGTTGGGGTATGATTACGTACGGTTCATTATTTGCGGCACGTCCGCGATAAGTTAGGGGTTGTCATGGACAACATGGTTAACAATATGCCTCAGAATGATAAGACTGCTGACGCTACCTGCGTATTCCGCGTGCCTTCAAGCGACGTCACCGTTCCCGACCTCATGGCCAACGTGCGCATCACCGCCCCCGTCCTGTCCATCGTCAAGGGTCCGCAGACTGGTGCCGCCTTTGAGCTCGAGGACGACGTGACCACCATCGGCCGCGATCCCGCGAACGGCATCTTCCTTAATGACATGACCGTTTCGCGCAGCCACGCGCGCATTATTCGCGAGGGCCTCGGCGCTCGCATCGAGGACCTGGGCTCGCTCAATGGTACCTGGGTCGACGGTGCCATTGTCAATGCAGCCCCGCTGCACGACGGTTCTTCCGTTCAGATCGGTACGTTTACGCTCATCTACCACGAGAGCACGCCGGAGCGCATCGAAACCGGTGAGTAGGGCATGGCCGAACGCAACTATCTGAGTATCGGCCAAGTCGTCAACCTACTTCGAGGCGCATACCCCGATCTTTCGAACTCAAAAATTAGATTTCTAGAGGATGAGGGGCTCATTACCCCTCATCGTACGCCTAAGGGATACCGTCAGTACTCTAAGGAGGACGTTGATCGTCTGGAGGTCATCCTGCACTTGCAGAAGACCCGCTACATGCCGCTCAACGTGATTAAGCAGCGCTTGGAAAACGCCACGGACCTGTCAACGCTCGCCTACGAGGTGGGCTTGCTATCCGATGTTCCGCTCAAGACGGAGCCCAAGGAGACTAAGCAAAAGCTGCATCCCATCGAGACCATTCCCGATATGTTGGGCGTCGAAATTTCGTTTATCCGCTCGCTCGCCGAGAACGACCTCATTCGCATCATCAAGAGTCCGCAGAATCGCGAGCTTGTCGATGGTCGCGATTTTCCGATCATCCGCTACTGCTCCGAGCTGTCACGCTTCCATATCGAGCCCCGCAACCTGCGTCAGTACGTGTCTTCCGCCAACCGCGAGTCCTCGATGTTTGAGCAGGTGCTCGTGAGCATGCTTGGAATGGATACCTCCGATGACGAGCGCGACGCCAAGCTCGAGCGTGCGTTTAAGAAGCTTCACGACCTGACCGAGGGTGTGCACACTGCGCTGCTCAAGAACCGCGTTTTTGAGTCGCTCAATGCCGTGGTCGAGGACGCCGACATCGATGCACTCGATGAGGAAATCACTCGCTCCGAGTCCACCAAAGCCAAAAACGAAGAGATAGCCACGCCGGCTTCGCACGAGGATTCTCTCGTAAAGCCGCTCAAGGTCGTCGCCCCTTCGCACTCCGGCACCGCCACGGCGGGCAAATAACCGCTGCCGCTTATCCGGCAACCCATTGAAAGGTCATGCAATGTACGACTTCGAATCTCAAATCGTCGACATCCCCGACTATCCCGAGCCCGGAGTCATCTTTAAAGACATCACGCCGCTCTTTGGCAATCCCGAGGCGCTCAAAGCCATGACCGATACCCTCGCCGAGCACTTTGCCGGCATGGGAATCACCAAGGTCGTGGGTCCCGAGGCTCGCGGCTTTATGGTTGGCGTACCGGTGGCTGTAGCCCTTGGCGCCGGCTTTGTTCCCGCACGTAAACCGGGCAAGCTGCCGCGCGAGACCGTAAGCCAGAGCTACGAGCTCGAGTACGGCACCGATTCAATTGAGATCCATGCCGACGCTATCAGCTCTAAAGATACCGTGTTGATTCTGGACGACTTGGTCGCGACGGGCGGAACCGTCGAGGCAACAGGTAAACTGGTGCGAGATATGGGCGCAAAGCTTATCGGTTACGGTTGTATACTTGAGCTTGCGTTTCTCAACCCGCGCGAGAAGCTCACGCCGTCTGATGACGATGTGGAGCTCTTTAGCCTGGTGACGGTAGACTAGCCGTTACCCTTAGTTACTGGAAAGGAAGCTACATGCGCACAGCAAACACGCACATAAACATGGCACGCTGCGCTGCTACGGCAACCCTCGCTTGTGTTTTGGGCTTGGGCCTCGCGGCTCCTGCCTACGCCGATACCGCATCCGACCTTGCCGCTGCTCGTACGAAACTCGAGCAGATCGGCACCCAAACCCAGCAGATTTACGATGAGCTTGCCACGCAGACGCAGGCGCTCGATCAGACTGCCGGCGAGATCACGCAAAAGCAGCAGGAGATCGCCGATGGTCAGGCCAAGCTCTCGACCTATGTCGCCGGCGAGTACAAAACCGGCGGTCTGAGCCTGCTTCAGGTTTTGACGGGTGTCGATGATCTGAGCGATATGCTCAACCGTCTGTTCTACTACGGCAAAGTTTCCGATAAGCAAGCTCAGACCATTCAAGAGGTCAAGGAGCTTAAGCAGCAGCTCACCGATAAGCAGGCCGAGCAGGAGAAGAACGTCGCCACCACGCAAAAGAAGGTCGACGAGCTTAACGCCCAGCAGGCTGAAGCCCAGAACGTCGTAAACTCCCTGGATTCGCAGCTGCAGGCCGAGCTTGCCGCAGAGGCCGCGGCCAACGCCGCGCTGCAGGCCGGCATCAACGCCAGTACTGCCGAGAAGGCCACGGTGAGCAACGAGACTGCCGGTACGACCGTGAACACCAACAACGGTGGTCAGACCAGCAATAACAACAACCAGGGCGGAAACACTCCGGCTCCTACGCCGACACCTGCTCCGACGCCGCAGCCCTCCACGCCTGCTCCGGCTCCGACGCCTTCTGCTCCGAGCCAGTCCGTCGATGGTGGTTCTGTTGTCTCGCGTGCATACAGTAAGCTTGGTTGCGCTTATTCCTGGGGCGGAATTGGCCCGAACAGCTTCGACTGCTCTGGTTTTGTTAGCTATTGTCTCACTGGTCGCTATTGCCGCCTGGGCACCACGGGTACCTTTATGGGCTGGACGCGTGTGTCCGATCCGCAGCCCGGTGACGTTGTGGTCAACTCGTACCACACCGGCATTTACATCGGTGGTGGTCAGATGATTCATGCTTCCGACTACAACACGGGTGTTATCATCAGCTCCGTTGCCGCCGGCATGAACAACAACTATATCTTCGTGCGTTACTAAGTCATCTTACACAGCGTGTGAATGTGGACCTCGTGGCTTTAAGTCGCGAGGTCCATTCTTTTTTTCTCTAATCTTGTACGGCTATCTAGTATTCAAAACTAGATAGCCGTACATTCAGTTTGCAAGATGGCTATAATTGTTGAGGAACAATTAGAAAGGACCCTCTATGAGCTGGGCACTTATCTCCGATTCAAGCTGCAACCTCCGCGATTGGCAACCGACCGCGCCCCATACCACCTTTGCATTTGCGCCCCTCAAAATTCGAGTGGGGGAGCGTGAATTCATCGATGACCTTTCGCTCGATGTTCATGAGCTCAACTGCGCTGTTCAGGCGGAGACGAACGCTTCTTCGAGCGCTTGTCCCAGCGTAGGGGAGTGGGCCGAGCTCTTCAAATTGGCAGACAAGACCATCTGCATGCCAATCTCTGAGGGCGTGTCGGGCAGCTACAACGCAGCAGCCACGGCTCGCGATATGGTTCTTGCCGAGGAACCGGACCGCAATATTCATCTTGTCAATTCGCGCGCAGCTGGCGGCAAAATGGACCTCATTTTCTTGCTGTTCGACCGCTATCTTGCAAGCAATCCGGATGTCTCATTCGAGGACGCTTGCGCATACTTCGATAGCCTTGAGCAGAACAGCAAAATCCTCTTCAGCTTGTGCAATTACGAAAACCTGGCCAAAGCCGGACGTATCCCTAAGGCAGCCGGCGTCATTGCCAACAAGCTCAATATCCGCATTTTGGGCACGGCGAGTGAGGCCGGTAAAATCGAACTCGTCGGTCACACGCGTGGCGAAAAGAAGATGCTCAACAAGATCATCGACACCATGGAAGCTGAGGGCTTTACGGGCGGTGAGGTCATCATCGATCACGTTGAGAACGAAGCTGGAGCCCAGGCGCTTACTGACCGCATAGTCGAGCATTGGCCCGGCTCCAAGACCATCATCATGCCCTGCAACGGCCTGGATTCCTATTACGCCGAGATGCACGGCCTCATCATCGGCTACGGCATGGGCGTAGCTTCGGGCAAATAACGTCAAACCAAGCAAAAATACGGGCGGGACAAAGCGACAGATGGCTCTTTGTCCCGCCCGTTTTATACTTCGGCTAGCTATTAAACCCATTGAACTTGAGGTAGCTCATCAGATACGCCTTCGAAACAAAGGACGAAACTGCGCTGCGCACGAGCAGCGACTCACGCGTTACCTGATGCGCCGTATCGGGAACCGGCGTCTGCTCGACGGAAAACGCCGAACGAATCGATGCCTCGAGCTGATCAACCACATAGTTGAAGGCCGTCGGGGCATCGTAGCTCAATCGCTGAATGTTAAAGAGTGCCTGTACCGCGGCAATAGGTAGCACCTGCTTAAAGATGCAGATAGCGATCAGACGGGCAATCTGCTCGCGGCCATATTGCTTTTTAACCGGAGCAGGCACCAGGCCGACCTTCACGTAGTTGTTGATCATCGATGGCGTAATGACGGGCTGCTCAACGCAAATGGACAGCGGCTCCATCCACAGCGCAACATACTCAATAACCTGGTCGCGATAGAGCGTCACATTGGGCAACTGGTCATAGCGCGACAGACTCAACGTATTGAGTTTGCACACGATTTCGGACTGAATAAATGCATCGGGCAGCACAGTGGGCTGAATATCCTCAGGCTTAATACTGACCGACGAATCGGACATCGGAATAACGTGTTTAACGTGGTTCATAAAGGTCCTCCGTTCATTTTCTATATTGTATTCTAGGTTATCTAGTTTTGCATACCACATAGCCGCAAGTAAAAGTGGTTGGACAACACATTGATGCATCGTCCAACCACTTTGTTTAAAGATAGCAACCTTACATAAGATATATTATCGTACTTATCCACGGAGAAACGCGTATGCGCTCGTTGCCGCTATGGCTCCGTCCGAAACAGCGGTCACAACCTGGCGTAAACGTTTGGAACGGATATCGCCAGCGGCAAATAGACCTGGCGTGCGGGTCGCCATGGATTCATCAGTCAGAATGCCGCCATCAGGCGCCCGATCGACTAGATGCTCAACAAGCTCGGTATGGGGCTGCGTTCCGGTAAAGACAAAGATGCCAAACGAGCCGGGCTCAAATGACTCGGTATGAGTCTCGCCGGATGCATTGTCCTTAAAGGTAATCGTCGTTGGCATGGCTTCGCCCGATAGCTCCACAATACTAGTTTGGTACCTAACTGTAATATTGTCCTTTGCGAGTACTTTCTGAACAACACCATCGGGCGCACGGAACTGGTCGCGGCGCAGCACGATGGTCACACTGCTGGCAATGTCGGACAGGAACAGAGCCTCTTCGCATGCCGAATTGCCACCACCGATTACAAAAACCTGCTTGCCGCGGAAAAACATGCCGTCACATGTTGCGCAATATGAAACGCCACGACCGCGATACGTATCCTCGCCTGCGAAACCTGCCGGACGCGGCGTGGCACCCATGCAAGCGATAACGCTCGAGGCCAGCGTATCGCCCATATCGTGATGCACCGTAAACAACGCTGCATCGGCATCGTAATCGATACCCGTAACCATGCTCCATGTAACCTGTGCTCCCAGGCCCTCTGCATGCTGCTGAAAACGCTCGCCGAGTTCGGCGCCACTCAGGAGCGGGAAACCCGGATAGTTCTCGACCTCATTGGTTGTGGCGATCTGCCCTCCCGACATGCCCTGCTCAATCACGGTCGTCGTCAGGTTGGCACGCGCAGCATAAATGGCGGCAGCATAGCCCGCGGGGCCGCCACCGATAATCGCAACATCGATCGGCTTATCGGTAGTCATGAAGCGTCCTTTCGTCGAAACGTTGTCGTTCTTTGCGCTCATACCCAAATTTACGTGAACGTGACACTCATGCACTACAATGATAAATCCGTATTACAAAGCTGAAGGGGAGTTATCGATGGACCAGGCGCAGACGAGTGACGACGCTCCCCTGCTCACGCACAGCACTCCCCAATCGGAGCAAACCACGCTCCTGGCTCAACAAAAACCTCTCGTGACCATCGTGCACGCCTCCGTTGGCTCGGGCCACAAGGCCGCCGCAAATGCGATTGCGCAGGCATTCGACCTCATCCGCGGCACCAATGGCATCCCCGAGGATATTGAGATTGAAGTGCTCGATATCCTTGATTTTGGACGTATTAAATTCGACGGCAATAAGACCGCGGCTTCTTTTACGGGAGCCACACGCCCCATTTACGACCTGACCTGGCGATATACACTTACGGGACATCTTCTCTGGGGTGGCGGAACGGCATGGTCGCGAATTATGTTCCCCGCCTTCAACGAATATATTCGTAGCCGCAGGCCCATAGCCGTGGTTGCAACGCACATCACGGCAGCCAATGTTGCCGTGGGCGCCCGCGTAATTACGGGTATCGATTATCCGGTCATCTGCGTACCGACCGACTACGAAGTCGAGGGATGGTGGCCCCACAAGGACACCGATTTATTCTGTGTTGCCAACGAATTTATGGCCGAAACGCTGCGTCCGCGCAAGGTGCTCGAAACAAAGATTCGCATTACCGGCATTCCCATTCGCGCCGGATTCGACACGGATTACGATCGCGAGGAAGAGCTAGCTAAGTTCAACCTCCCCACCGACAAGACCGTCGTGCTGGTAATGGCCGGTGCCAGCTTGCCTCAACCGTACGTTCGCTTTCGCGCGGAGATGGACCGCACCCTCCCCTTCCTACGCAGCTTCGAAGACATGCACTTTGTCTTTTTGCCGGGCAAGGATAAGGAATACGCCGCCCGCCTCAAGACGCTCTTCGATGCCATGAAGCTCGAAAACATCACAGTTCTGGACTACGTGAACGACATGGCGGCCCTCATGCACGGCTGCGACCTGGCAATTCTCAAATCGGGCGGACTCACCGTCACCGAGTGCCTATGCGCACATCTGCCGATGATCCTGCTGGGCAAATCATACGGCCAGGAAAAGGCCAACACCACGATGCTCACCGGCATGGGCGCCAGCATGCACGTCACCACGGCACGAGAACTCATCGTTACCCTACGTCACTTGCACGACCATCCCGAATCACTCAAAGCGCTACTCATCAACGGCGAAGTACTACGCCGCCCCCACGCAGCCGAAGACATAGCCATCGCAACCATGGAACTCGTAGGCAAACCCCAAAAGCGCAAAAGAGCCTTCTGCCGCTTCTACTGGGGCGGAAAACCCGCGCATATCCGCTAGCTTCGGACTGTCCGCTTGCCTGTGGGCCCCTATATATCATCCCGTGCTCAAACATTCTCGCTTCGCTGCGAAACTGCGCGCGGGACGATATATAGGGGCCTCCCACAGGTAAGCTGCGTTAACGTACCAGCGGCTATACCAGATTCCCCACCAGTAGAATCTGCAAAGGGGAACCAGAAAATATAAATACAGTAAGTCGATGCGACAAAGGAGGCGTCCCTTCATCGCATCGACTTACTAGAAAAGTAAATATTGTTTCAAGCGAGTAGCCGCCCGCCCGGGGCTTACCTATATCGTTCCACGCGCAGTTTCGCAGCGAGCGAAGCGACGCGAGAATGTTTGAGCATGGAATGATATAGGTAAGCCCCGGGCGGGAGGGATACGAGCGCCCTAGGCGATGCCGCTGGAGCCGAAGCCTCCTTTGCCTCGGTCGGTTTCGTCTAGTTCTTCTACTTCTATGAGATTGACCGTGGGGACTTCTTGGATGACGAGTTGGGCTATGCGGTCGCCTTTGTTGATTTGGATGTCGTTGGTGGGATCCAGGTTGATGAGGATAACCTTGAGTTCCCCTCGGTAGTGGGCGTCGATGAGGCCCGGCGTATTGACTATAGACAGGCCCTGCTTGATGGCCAAGCCGCTGCGGGGCTGGACGAAGCCGGCGTAGCCATCGGGCAGGGCGATGGCCAGCCCCGTAGAGACCAGACGGCGTTCGAGGGGCTTCAGGACGCAGTCCTCGTTGGAGCGCAAATCCAAGCCGGCATCAGTGGGATGGGCGTATTTGGGAAGCTCAACGGTGGGATCGAGACGCTTTATGTTGACGGTAATGTTGGACATGGAATCACCTTAGCTTGTCGAGCTCTTGCAGAAACTCATCGACGTCTTTGAAATCGCGGTAGACCGAGGCAAAGCGGATGTACGCCACCTTGTCGATCTTGGCCAAGCGCTTGAGCACCATGTCACCCAACTCATGGGACGTGACGGCCGTCAGTGTGCGAGAGCGCAGCTCGACCTCGATGTCGTCGATAATCTCATTGAGCTTCTTAGTGTCGATATCGCGCTTGATGGTGGCGCGCATCAAGCCGACGAGCAGCTTATTGCGATCGAACCGCTGCTTGGTTCCGTCTGACTTAATGACCTCGATTGGGTCTTCGCATCGCTCGAACGTTGTAAAGCGATAGTTACACGAGCAACATTCGCGACGGCGCTTAATGGTGTTATTTGACTCCTGCATACGAGAATCAACGACGCGGGTATGTGCCTTGCCGCATTTGGGACAGCGCATGGTACCTCCTCTTAAACGATAACAAGGGTACCATGCGCAGCGCGATAATGATTACGAACGAGCAGGAACCTTAAGATGCGCACCGGCGGCGAGCGAACCATGCTCCAGATGATTGACGTTACGGATCATGTCGGAAGTCTCTTGCGTGGAAAGGCCTTCGATTGGATATTCCTCGGCAAGCGACCAAAGAGAATCGCCAGTCTGAACGCGAATGGTCTCGTAAGTAATGTTGGAAACGGACTCGGCATACGCGGCGTGACGAGCGCTAAAGACCGAAGTAGCGAGGACAAAGAAGAGCGTAAGCGCAACGGCGACGGCGACAATCGTCGGAACCTTCAGGGCAACGCGGGCCGGCGCGACTACAGCCTGCTGATTGCGAGCAGGCTGTACGGTCAAAGGGTGAATGCCGGAGCGGCCACCCTGAACAACCGTAAAAGTGGGTTCTGCAGGCGTCTCGAGCTTAAGGGCGAGGTTTCCCTGGACCATATTCGTTGCGTTCATCATGTTCTCCTCTCGCGTGTTTTGCTGAGAACAGTTTTATCAAGCCGCGCGGACAAAAATGTCTAGCGCGAGAACGAATGTTCGGTTATTATTATCTTCGAACAGTTGTTCCTGTCAAGCAAAATTCGAACATTTGTTTGACATGGGTAGAGAGGATGCCCTGATGGCTCGCAAAATTACCAAGCGTCAGCAGCAAATTTACGACTTCATCAAGGAATATCAGCAGGAGAAGGGTTATCCGCCCAGCGTGCGCGAGATGGCTTCTGCCGTGGGCCTTTCCTCCCCAAGCACCGTGCACGCCCATCTCTCTGCCCTGGAGGCGCGCGGGCTGCTCAAGCGCGATGCCACCAAGCCGCGTGCCCTGGAACTCTTTAACGAGGACGGTTCCTCTGTCTCAATTTCTAAATCTGACGAGCCCACCGCACCTCGCGGAACGGTCTCGCTACCGCTCGTTGGTCGCGTCGCGGCTGGGATCCCCATTCTGGCCGAGCAGAATATCGAAGACACGTTTACTATCCCGACCGAAATCGCCACTGATCAGGGTTCCTTTATCCTTGAGGTGCATGGGAGCTCAATGATCAATGTCGGCATCTTCAATGGCGATTACATCATCGTCCGTGAACAAAAGAGTGCCATGAACGGCGAAATTGTCGTGGCCATGATTGATGGTTCGGCGACCGTCAAGACGTTCTACAAGGAGCAGGGGCGTGTGCGCTTGCAGCCCGAGAACGACACCATGGAACCTATCTATGCAACGAATCCCGTTATCCTGGGCAAAGTCGTCGGCTTAATGCGCCGGTTCTCGTAATGCAAAAACGCATAACCATATTTGATACCGTCCGCGGGTTTACGATGATTTCTATGGCAGGTTTTCACGCTTGCTATGATCTCGCCTACCTGTACGGCTGGGATATGCCCTGGTTTACCCAGTCAGCCTTTCAAGACATCTGGCGCGCCAGCATCAGCTGGGTATTTTTGTTTATCGCCGGTTGGATGTGCACCCTTTCGCGCAACAATATCAAACGTGCCGCCAAATACGCCTTAGCAGCACTCGTTGTCTGGTTGGCAACAACACTTGTCTCAGTCGACGATTCGGTTAATTTTGGCATCATCTACTGCATGGCCGCATGCACCGGCATCGTGGCGTTGACCGATCCCGTCCTTAAGAAGATAACGGCGAGATGGGGCATGCCCCTATGCCTTATGTTGTTCGCAATCACCTGGAGCATCCCCAAAACGATATACCCTGTCCCCTACCTGGCGTGGCTGGGATTTCCGAGCCCTGGGTTTATCTCAGGTGATTACTACCCCATCATCCCGTTTATCTTTATGTATCTTGCAGGATACTTCGCCGCACACATAGCGCAGGGAATCGATAAGACCGTCCCTAGCTGGGCCTACGCCAACCCCCTGCCGGCGCTCGCCAGCCTTGGACGTCACGCTCTCCCCTTTTATCTGCTGCATCAGCCCATCATTCTGGGCATTTTGGAGCTCGTCTACTCGGTGCGATAACGCTCGAGCCGCGGTGCAATACGAGCCGGCAACTTCGCCACAATGCGAACGCCGTCCTCGAGATATTCCTCATGCAGAAGGGTTCCCTGCTCATGCACCAGCGTGATGAGAGCGCCCTCACGATACGGGATATCAGCGGAGAGCAACACATCGGTGGCAGCTGCCTCGCGAGCAATCCGGTCGACGAGATCGTCGAGCCCCTCGCCCGTTTGGGCCGAGAACAGAACGGCCTCCGGATAGCGACGACGGAAACTCAATCGATCGACGCTATCGAGAAGATCGATTTTATTGAATACGGTCAGCGTTAAACGCTCTCCGGCGCCGATCTCATCAAGCACGCGGTCGACAGCCTCCAGCTGCCGCTCATAGTCCTCGTCAGACGCATCTACGACTTTGAGAATTAGATCTGCACCCAAAACCTCGGACAGCGTCGATTTAAAGGCATCGACCAGACCATGGGGCAGCTTTTGAATAAAGCCGACGGTATCGGTAATCGTCATGCCGCGACCGCCGGGCAGACGATACGAACGCGTCGTCGGGTCGAGCGTAGCAAACAGCTTGTCCTGCGAAAGTACCGTAGAGCCGGTCAGACGATTGAGTAACGTCGATTTACCGGCATTGGTATAACCGGCTAACGCGACGCGAAACGCCGGGGACTCAATGCGACTCTTAGATTGAACATCGCGACGCTGTTCAACCTGCTTGAGCTCACGACGAAGCGCAGCGATCTTATTACGAATGAGGCGACGGTCGACCTCGAGCTGACTTTCGCCCTGACCAAAACGTGAGCCGATGCCGCCGCGCGTCTGCTCCTTAGCGAGATGGCTCCACATGCCACGCAGGCGAGGCAACAAATATTGAAGCTGTGCCAGCTGTACCTGCAGGCGTCCCTCACGCGTCTGAGCATGCAGGCCAAAGATATCCAGGATCAGTGCAGTACGATCGATAATCTTTACCGGCTCGCCCACGGCTTTCTCCAAATAGGATTGCTGCGAGGGGGTCAGGTCGTCGTCAAAAATAACGACATCGGCATCCATGCGATGCACCAGGCCGCACAGCTCTTCAACCTTACCGGAACCGATAAACGATTTAGGATACGGCTTTACCAAACGCTGCGACAAGCGTGCCACGCACTGGGCACCAGCTGTGTGGGCAAGACGCTCCAGCTCATCAAGCGAGCGATCGAGCGGCCATGCATTGTCGCGCCACTCAACACCAACTAAAATGGCACGCTCGGGCTCGGGTGCCGTGGGAACAAAGGGGAAACGGGCCATTAGGCAGCCTCAATACGATGCAGGATATCCTCAACGACCTCATCGATCGTACATTCATCCATATCAAACCACACGATACGGTCATCGCGCTTAAACCACGAAAGCTGACGCTTGGCATAACGACGCGAACGCATCTTAATGAGTTCGCGAGCCTCATCCATGCTCATCACGCCATTGAAAGCATCAATGATCTCTTTATAGCCAATTGCCTGCATCGACGTCAGGGCATCTCCCAGCCCCTGGCCCATAAGACCGCGGACCTCATCGACAAGACCCTGCTCAAACATCAGATCGACTCGCTGGTTAATGCGCTCGTAGAGCACCTCGCGATTACGCGTCAGACCAAACCATAGGGCATGATAATGCTCGTGCGGAACACTAAACTGCGACTTTTGCTGCGCATAGGAGACGCCATCATCATGCATCTCGAGCGCACGAATCACACGGCGCACGTTATGGGGATGAATAACAGCAGCCGATTCTGGATCGCGCTCGGCAAGCAAGGCATGCAGTTCTTCCTCGCCAATACGCTCGGCAAGCTCCTGATAGCCCGCACGACGATCGTCCTCAAGTTCACCCGAGGGAAAGTCCATCTCATCGAGGGCGGCCTTGAGATACAGACCCGTACCTCCGCAAAAAACCGGCAGGCAACCCGAACCAAGGAGACGTTCAACATGCGCGCGAGCGTCGGCCTGATAAAGCGCAGCAGAATATGCCACACCCGGCTCTACAATGTCGACGAGACGCAGCGGCGCCGTGCACTCATCGGGCACCATCTTTGCGGTACCGATGTCCATGCCGCGATAGATTTGCATCGCATCGCACGACAGCACTTCGGACGAAAGACGGGCTGCCAAACGGTCGGCAACATCACTCTTACCAACCGCCGTCGGACCGACGATCGCAACGGCGGAAAGACCTGCCCCGGGAGAAACCATTAGCGCGGCTCGCCCACAACGGAGCCGGACAAATACCAGGTCTTGGCAACGTCAACGTCAACATCAACGATCTTACCAACAAGCTGATCGATGCTGTAACCCTCGGGGATAGGCGCATGCACGGTCTGATTCTTGGGACTCTTGCCCAGCAGGACCGCGTCGTTCTTTTTACTCGTTCCCTCAATGAGCGCCGGAACCACAGTATGAAGCTCACCCTGGTTATACTCGTGTGCCGTGGTCTCGATAACCTTAACCAGACGGTTGAAACGCTCGAGAATAACCTCATGCGGCGTAGGATCGTCAATCTCGGCGGCCGGGGTACCGGCGCGCTTGGAATAGATGAAGGTATAGGCCTGAGCATAGCGGACCGTCTCGGCAAGTGAGAGCGTCTGCTCAAAGTCTTCTTCAGTCTCACCCGGGAAGCCAACGATAATGTCGGTCGAGAGCGCGATATCGGGCATGCGGTTGCGAATGCGATCGACAAGGCCCAGATAGTCCTCGCGTGTATAACGGCGATTCATCTCTTTGAGGATCCGCGTCGAACCTGACTGGACGGCCAAGTGCAGCTGCGGCATAACGGCAGGCGTCTCGGCCATGGCGTCGATGGTCTCGGGCAACAGGTCCTTGGGATGCGAAGACGTAAAGAAGATGCGCTCCACGCCCGTATCGCCCACGGCACGCAGCAGATCGGCAAAACGCGGCTTGCCAAACAGATCGCGACCATATGAGTT
>CABUTR010000034.1 GCA_902494555.1 uncultured Collinsella sp. | reverse complement strand
GGCCAAACGGAGTCTCGATGCGCTCGTCAAAAATGGGAAGCGCGCCCTCCTGGTTGGTCGTGACCATCTTGCGCACGCCAAAGACGGCGCCCTGAGTCTTGTGCTCCTCGATGATCCAGTTCATCAGCTGCGAAAACGGGATCGGCCTCATGATGTCGCTCATAGTGAGCTCCTCTCTGTAACGCCCGGCGAGACCGCGCGGCGGGCGCAAATACGGTGTAGCGCTAGCACAGCGCCGGCGACCCCGCGGAGGCCGCCTATGCGCGCGCCGGATGTGGCGAAACATCCGACGCGCGCGAATCTACTTGTGAATTAGTAGGTGCGATCGTTGAGCGTGCTCCAGAGCTTCTTGGACTCGGCCATGGTCCACGCGTTGATCTTGTCCTCATCAATGCCAACGAACTCGCGATCCTTGTACAGGACGCGGCCGTTGATGATGGTGGTGCGGCAGTTTTTGCCCATCATGCCAAAGAGCATGTGGCCGTCGATATTCTCCTCGCTCAGCGGCGTAAAGGGCTTGTAGTCCATAACGATAACGTCGGCGGCAGCGCCGGCCTCGAGCACACCGAGCTTGCGATCGAAGTACTTGCTCGCCATCTTGGCGTTGTTCTCGAACAGCATCGTCATGGCCTCGCACCAGCCCACGTTGGGCATGGCGGCGTTGTGGCGCTGAATAATCAGGAAGACCTTAAGGCTCTCGAGCATATCGTGGGTGTAGGCGTCGGTGCCCATGCACACGGGGATGCCGCGGCGGAAGAACTCGAGCACGGGGGCGCAGCCCACGGCGTTGCCCATATTGGATTCGGGGTTGTTGACCAGCCAAGTGCCGGACTCCTTGACGATATCCATCTCGGCAGGCGTCACGTGGATGCAGTGGCCCAGCATGGTGTCGGGACCCAGCAGGTTGTGCTGCAGCAGGCGCTCGACGGGGCTGATGCCACCGCGGTTGAGGCGGGAGTCCCACACGTCGTTCATGCCCTCGCACACATGGATGTGGAAGCCGGTCAGGCCGTTGTTGGCCTCGGCCATCTTATCCATGGTCTCGTCCGAAAGCGTAAAGGTAGCATGTCCGCCAAACATGGCGGCGATCATGTGGTTGTCGTTATCGCGACGCTCCTTGGCGGCCCACTGGGCAAATTCGGCGTTCTCGGCAATGGCCTGGTCGCACTTTTCCTGGCCGCGGCGATCGGAGACCTCGTAGCACAGGCACGAACGCATGCCCAGCTCCTGAGCTGCATCCTTAATGGTAAAGAGGCTTCCCGGAATCTCGCAGAAGCTCGCATGGTGATCGAAGATCGTGGTGACGCCATCACGGATGGAGTCCAAAATCGTAGCATAGGCGCTGGCCTTGGTGCCGTCGAGCGTCAGGTTGTCGTCGATCTTCCACCACTGCTGCTCGAGATTCTCCAAGAAGTTGGTGGGGTTGCAGCCCTTAATGGCAAGGCCGCGGGCCAGACCCGAGTAGATGTGGGTGTGGCAGTTGATGAGTCCGGGCATGATGAGGTTGCCCTGGGCATCGACGTACTCGGCATCCGGGTACTTGGCCTTGAGCTCGCGCTCGGGGCCCACTTCGACGATCGTATCTCCGTCAATGGCGACCGCACCGTTTGGAATAAACGGGGTCTGAGCGTTGCGGGTAAAGACGGAACCGTTAGCGACCAGAAGCATGGATGCTCCCTTCAACATCAGAGGCGGGGTTTGACACCTCTGACATGGCGGAGTGCGAAGCGCCGGCCTACACCGGAAACGGGCCCTCTCCCGTCAACGCTTCACCAAAGGGACAAACCCTTTGAAGTGCGGCTTGGTGCCGCATGGCGTCGGCGGACGAGGCGATGCGTCCGCCGACGAATAGCACCGAATTGGTTACTTCTTGCTCTCGGGCAAGACCAGATCCACGGCAGCGTCCTTGGCAGCATCGATGTGCTGAGCCACGACCGGCGTCTGCGGAAGGATCAGGTTAAGGACAATGGCCATGATGGCGGTGGGGGTTACGGCATTGGAGCCGATGACGGTGGACACCCAGGCGGGCATACCCTCGCCGGCAAGGCAACCGCTGGCCATCCAGATACCCAGGCCAAAGACGACGGAGGTGCCGACGATGGTGGTAGTGCGCTGCGTGAGGCCCTCGCGGGTGAACATGCGCACGCCGTTCATGGTGATGGTGCCAAAGACGCCGACGGTCGCGCCGCCGATGACGGGCTGCGGGATAGCGGAAAGGACGGCAGAGAGCTGCGGGAACAGACCGGCGATGGCAAAGACGGCCGCAATGATCACAAAGACCCACTTGTTGACGACCTTGTTGGAGCAGATGATGCCCACGTTCTGGCCAAGGGCGCTGGTGGGAAGACCGCCCAGCAGACCGCCGACCATAGAGGTGAGGCCCTGGGACACGATAGCGCCGGAGAGCTCGCGCTCGGTGGGCATACGGTCGATGGAGCCCAGGCAGGCGGCGGAGACGTCACCGATAACCTGGATGGCAACCATGGGGAACACGACGGCGAGGGTAATGCAGACCTCGGGATCAAACTCGAGCGCGTAGGGCATGAGCTTGGGAAGAGCGAAGACCTGAGCGGTGGCGACGCTGGAGAAGTCGATCATGCCAAAGGGGATGGAGACGATCATGCCAACGATCATGCCAAAGAACACGGATCCCAGCTTGAGCGTGCCCTTGCCAAAGTTGGCGAGCGCAAAGACCACGGCGAAGGTGATAAGAGCGACGCACCAGGCCTGCGGGGTGCCCCACAGCGGCGTACCCATACCGCCGGCCATATACTTGACGGCCGTGGGATACAGCGAAACGCCGATGGAGAAGATGACCGTACCGGTCACGACGGGCGGGAACAGCCACTTGATCTTGCTGTAGGCCAGACCAAAGAGGACCGCGACGGCGCCGCCGACGATCTCGCCACCCAGCAGCGCACCAAAGCTAAAGCCCGAGGCACCCATGGCCTGCAGGGCCGGCAGGAACGCGAACGAAACGCCCATGACGATGGGCAGGCCGCCGCCGATGCGACGGAAGGGAGCGAAGGCCTGAAGGGCCGTGTCGATCGCCGAAAGAATGAGCGCGACCTGGATGATGTCGGTACTCTGCTGGCTATTAAAGCCGTAGACGCCGGCCATGATGACCGCCGGGGTAATGATGCCGGCAAACGATGCCAGTACGTGCTGAAGGGCACACGGGATCATTTCCTTAACGGGAGGCATGCCTTCGCGAGTGAACAGGGCTTCAGTGCCGTTCGTAACCGTCTCCTGGGTCATTTGACCACCAATCCTCGAAGTAGTTGTTTTCGCATCTGACGCTCTATTGTGACGCAGTGCGGGGTTGAGGTTGTGCCTTCATTGCATATCGTATTAAAGATGATTCTCATTCTCAATAATAATTTTTTGTTATCAGACTATTCTTCAGCTGAAATAACGCATTTCCGCAGGTCAGGAAAGTGTCTGGTCAAAATAACATCTAACTTTTCTTTTGGTCAACCGTTTACCGCCAAATATCTACCGCTCATCTGTATTACGCAATGTACCTGCGGATATACGAGATGATGGGCAGCGTGTTACCATGAGAAAAAATTGTTATGAACATTTCCGATTTCACCCAAAGGAGTTGCCCGTGAACGAGACCGTACGCCGCTTTTTGCCGATGGTCGATTTTCTGGAGCAGATACTCGGCAAAAACAGCGAAATCGTGCTGCACGATTTCTCGGATCCCGACCACGCCATCGTCGATATTCGCAACGGCATCGTGAGCGGCCGCAAGGTCGGCGGCCCCGCCACCGATCTGGCGCTCAAGATCATGCACGACCCCAAGTATCGCGACCTGCCGTTTATTACGGGCTACGAGGGGCGCGGTGCCGGCGGCAAGACGTTGGAGTCAGCGACGTACTTTATCCGCGAGCATGACGAGATCGTCGGTATGCTCTGCGTCAACACCGATCTCTCGACCGTGCGTTCCATCAACGCCATGGCGCAGCAGCTCATGGCGTGCTTCGACGCAGCGCCGACGCGTACGGAGCCCGCCCCTATCGAGGTCGAAAGCCTTTCGGAGTCCACACAGGAGCTCATCGACCGCAGCATTGCCGAGTTGCTGAGCGCGCGCGGGCTGGACGTAGCGTCACTTGGTCAGAGCGACCGCGTGGACGTCATTCGCCACCTCAACGGCAACGGGGTGTTCATGCTCAAGGGTGCCGTGGCCTGCGCCGCCACCGCGCTGGGCATCTCGGAGCCCAGCGTCTACCGCTACCTGCAAAAAGTTCGCAAGGAGGGCTAACGAGCAAAATGGAGCGCGGCTCCACAAGCGACCCGTCACTTGACAAAAGACCCTGCAGCTCGCACGCGCTGCAGGGTCTTTTTGCATGTCATGTTTAGTTGTTGCCAACGCCTTAGAGAGCGGCGACGACCTCAATCTCAACCAGACCGCCAGCCGGAAGGGCGGCAACCTGGAAAGCGCTGCGCGCGGGGAACGGAGCCTCGAACTTGGAGGCATAGATCTCGTTCACGGCAGCGAAGTCGGCAATGTCGGCCAGGTAGACCGTGGTCTTGACGACATCGGCAAAGGTGGCGCCGGCAGCGGTCAGCAGGGCCTCGACGTTGGCGAGGGACTGCTTGGCCTGGGCCTCGACGCCCTCGGGCATCTTGCCGGTTGCAGGGTCGATGCCCAGCTGGCCGGACAGGAACACCATGTTGCCGGTCTGGATACCAGGGGAATACGGGCCGATGGCTGCGGGTGCGTTATCGGAAGACACGACGGTCTTGCTCATGTTTATCTCCTTACGATCAGTTGAGAAAGCGTGAGCGCGGCGTTCACACCGGGAGGCACAGTTCGGTCTGAACACCGCGCTTGATTGGGATGGTACTCAAGGTTTCTGTTTGATGCAAGAATATTATCAGCTTGCGAGAATATTTTATCGCCCAACGGTCTCCCCGAACCGCTGAACGGTTCTCATGTGGAGCAGCCAGTCCAAGCTGCTGAAGACTTTATCCCGCTTGGAGCACGGGCATCGCCTGCCGCAACGGCGCCACTATACTTTTGAATATCTGAGCATTTTGAAAGGCAGGATATGACCGCAACCGCCAGTCGAACCACCAACCGCAGACCCGAGCTTTTAGCGCCCGCCGGAGGGCCCGAGCCCTTTGCCGCCGCACTCGCCGCGGGGGCAGACGCCATCTATTGCGGCATGGGCAGCTTCAACGCCCGCCGCAAGGCCACCAACTTTACCGACGAGGCCTTTGAGCAGGCCTGCCGCGCCGCGCATCTAGCCGGGTCGCGCGTCTACGTCACGGTCAACATCGTCATCAAGCAGTCCGAGATGGGCGATGCGCTGCAGCTCATCCACCGCTGCTCCACGCTGGGCGCCGATGCCTTCATCATCCAGGACTGGGGTCTGTTCTTTGAGGTCAAGCGCACCATGCCCGGCATCGAAACCCATATCTCGACCCAGGCGAACATCCATGACGACCGCGGAACGCTTTGGTGCCGCGAACAGGGCGCCGACCGCGTGACCCTCTCGCGCGAGCTCTCCATCGACGAGATCGCCGTCATTCACAACGCCGCGCCCGATGTCGACCTCGAGGTCTTTAGCCACGGTGCCATCTGCTTTTGCTACTCGGGCCTGTGCCTGCTGTCGAGCTTTGCCATGGCAGGCCGCTCGGCCAACCGCGGCATGTGCGCTCAGCCCTGTCGCCTGCCTTACGAGCTGATCGACGAGAACGGCCGCTCGCTCTCCCCTGCCGGTCGCGAGCGCGCGCTGTGCCCGCGCGACACCAACACGTCGCAGCTTGTTCGCCGTCTGTATGACGCCGGCGCCGCATCGCTCAAGCTTGAGGGCCGCATGAAGGCCCCCGATTACGTGTATTCCATCGTCGACGTGTATCGTCATCAGATTGATGACATGCTTGCCGATGTTTCGACCTCTAAGGATGAGGACGCCGCTCGCCAGCGCCAACTCAAGCGCTGTTTTAACCGCGACTTTACGCACGCCTATCAAGACGGCACCTCGGGCGACGAGATGATGAGCTACGAGCGCTCCAACAACCGCGGCCAGATTGTGGGCACGGTGCTGGGCAGCCGTCTGGCCAACCGCGATGTACGCGGACTCAAGCCCGACGACCGCCGTCGCCGCGCCGCCATCGCCCGCATTGAGCTGTTTGAGCCCGTGGGCAAGGGCGACCTGCTGGAGCTTCGCCACGATAACGAGTTTGACCAGTTCCTGACCACCATTGCCGCCGATGATGCCGCTGCCGGCGATGTCATCGAGTGTCGCGTGCCCCGTAGCATGCCCGAGGGCTGCCGCGTGCGCGTGATTCGAAGCCAGCGCGCCATTGACGCCGCCGGCGCCGCGCTCAAGCGCGATGTGCTGCGCCGCCGCGCCGTAGACGTGTCCGTTGTGGCGCGTCTGGGCGAGCCGTTTACCGTTACGCTCACCTGTTGCGACGATCCTTCGCTTACGGCCACGGCCACGGGCTTTACCGCCGAGGCTGCCAAGACCCGCGCCGTCGAGGCATCCGATCTGGTTGAGCACGTCGGGCGCATGGGCTCCTCTCCCTTTGAGGCCGCAAGCTTTGACGTTTCGCTCGACGCCGGCTGCGGTATGGGCTTTTCCGCCGTGCACAAGGTGCGCGCCGCCGCTTGTAAGGCGCTGGAAGAGGCCATTCTGGCACCGTACGAGGAGCGCGCGAAAACGCTCGAGCTGCCGGCGATTGTAACCAGTGATTCCCGCCCCGCGCCCGAGCACTACCGCGATGAGCCGCAGATCTGCGCCACCGTCACCTCGCTCGAGGCCGCCGAGGCCGCTCGCGCCGAGGGTGTAACGCGCATCTACATGACCACCGACGCACTCGATGCGACCGAGCTCTCCCCCGCCGATGCATTTGAGCAGGGCATCGTACCCGTGCTCGACGAGGTCTGCCGCGCCGTTGACCACGTACGCGTCGACCCGTGGGTTGTTGCCGGCGCCACGGTCGCTATTGGCAACATCTCTGAGCTTGCCCTGGCCGCCCAGGTTGGCGCCACGGCCGAGATTCGCTCTTGCCTGCCGGTGCACAACACGCCCTGCATGGAGGCGCTTGCCGAGCGCGGAGCCGGTGCGTTTTGGCTCTCGCCCGAGATCACACTCGACGAGATTGTCTCGCTCGGCGCCGCCGCGCCCGCGGCTCTGGGCATCACCGTCTTTGGCCGCCCGCGCGTTATGACGAGCGAGCACTGCATCCTGCAGGTTGCCAACGGCTGTATCCACGATTGTGCCAACTGCCGCCTGCGTGCCCGCAAGCTCTCGCTCAAGAATATCGACGGCAAGATCATGCCGGTGCGTACCGACATCCACGGCCGCTCACGCCTGTACGACGCCTACCCCATCGACCTCACGCCGCAGGTACCGCAGTTGCTCGACGCCGGCGTCCGTCATCTTATGGTCGACGGAACCCTGCTCGAGGCCGATGAGATTGGCCGTGCCGTCGCTCGCGTCCGTCGCGCCGTCGAGGCGGCTCAAGCCGGCCGCAAGCCCGCCGCCCGCCTGCGCGGCGCCACCTCGGGCTGCATGTTTGTGGGAATTAGCTAACCGAAAGGCTTACACGTGAACGAACAACCTCAAGTCCTCTACTGCGACGCCTGGCTTATGGCCATCGACAAGCCCGCCGGCATGATTGTCCACGGCGACGGCACCGGCGAGCGCACGCTCACCGACTACGCCAGCGACCTGCTGCTGGCGATGGGCGACGGCTTTGCCGCGACCGACATGCAGCCGCTCAATCGCCTGGACCGTGACACCACCGGCGTGGTGCTGTTCTCGCTCGACAAGCAGACGCAGCCCGCCTTTGACCAGATGATTATCGACCACGCGTTCGAAAAGCACTATCTGGCGCTCGCCGAGGGCAAGATCGACTGGAACGAGAAGCTCATCGACAAGCCCATCGCCCGCGACCGCCACGATAGCCGCAAGATGCGCGTTGGCGCCAGCGGCAAGCCGTCTCAGACGCGCGTGAAGGTGCTCAAGCGCCTTAAGAGCCGCCGAGGCCTTCCCGCGCGTTCGTATATCGATGTCGAGTTGCTCACCGGCCGTAAGCACCAAATCCGTGTGCATCTGGCGAGCGAGCATCATCCCCTGGTTGGCGACGACCTGTACGGAACGCCGCGCCCCTGCGGCCTGATGCTCCACGCCCACAGCGTGTCCTTCACGCATCCCGTAACCGGCGAGCACATCCACATAGAAGCCCCCTGCCCCTGGGAGCCCTAAAACCTGCCGAAAAGGGACAGGTTTATTTTGGCAGGTTTTATCTGGACAAACGTCAAAACCACCACATAGGTTCCTACCCCTTCGCGGTGGTTTTGGCGCTTGCCCGTCCCCTGCTGTTAGACCGTGATGACGTTGTCCATTGCCCGGTACTTGGCGGGGACATCGCCTGCGGTAATAATCGTTGCGTCGCGGAAGTCCGCGAACTTGACGGGCGCCACCATGCCAAATTTACTGGCGTCCGAGATTACGAAGCGCTTGGCCGTATGGCGCATCGAGATACGCTTTACTTGCGCCTCCTCGATATCGGGCGCTGTGAAGCCCTGCTCGGCGGCAATGCCGTTAGAGCCCCAAAAGCCACAGTTGAAGTTGTAGCGGTCTAAGGTTGCCAAGGCATCGGGGCCAACGAGCGCCTCGGTCTCGGGTTTGAGCTCGCCGCCCAGCACCACGGTACGCATGCCGCGCAAAGCAAGGCGTTGAGCATGGAGCACGGAATCGGTCACATAGGTGACATCTTCAAGGTGTGGAAGATGCTCGATGAGCCTGAGCGTCGTCGAGCCCGAGTCGATGTATACAAAGCTCTCAGGCTCCACAAGCGCCGCCGCACGGGCGCAGATACGCTCCTTGTCATCGTTATGGAGGTCGCTGCGCTCATTAAGCGTTAGGTCGCGCGTCACGTGCGCGCGCTCAAGACTCGTCGCCCCACCGTGGACCTTGGCGATGCGGTGCGCTCGATCGAGCGTCTGCAGGTCGCGCCGAATGGTAGACGCCGTCACGCCCAGGGCCTCAGCAAGCTCCGGCACGGTAACCGAGCCGGCCTGCTGAACCATCGACACGATCGCGTTGAGCCTATCTTCCGCTAGCATCGCTTACTCCTCCTCGGGGTACACGACTCCCCAGTCGGCGCGAAGCTTGGTCATAAGCTTCATAACATCAGAAGCATAATCCAGCAGCTCGCGCTTAGAGTCGTCGCCGGCAACGGCCTTCTCAAGATCGGCCATCTCATAGCAAAGGGCGTAAGCCTCGGTGCCGGCGTGGACCTCCTCGCGGTGGCCGTCCGCAGTCCACACGATGGTCGCGTGATCGGCGCGCGGATACTCGTTGACCTCGATATAGCACTTATCGAAGCTAATAATCGAGCGCTTGGGTTGCTTGGAGTGGAGCGTGAGGCTCACAACACCCAGCTGCTGCTCGGCATTACGGCAGACGATGCCGCCCGCAACGTCAACACCGGTCTCACAGGTGTTGCCCAACGAAACGACCTCAATGGGCTGGCTTGCCATAAAAAGACGCATGACGGACAGGGCATAGACGCCAATATCGAGCATGGCACCGCCAGCAAGGTTGCGGTTGTAGAAGCGATTGGTCAGATCGCCGTACTCCTTGTAGCTACCAAAATTGAGCTGGGCGAGGTTCATGCGACCAAACTCGCCGGCACCCATGCGACGGCGCAGCTCTTGATACAAGGGCATATGAAGCACCGTAGTGGCGTCCATGAGGACCACGTTTTGCTCGTCGGCAATGGCACGTGCCTCGTCGAGCTCGGCTGAGTTAAGGGTAATGGCCTTCTCGCATAGCACGTGCTTGCCAGCCGCCAGAGCGGCGCGCAGGTAGGTGATATGCGTGTTATGCGGGGTGGTGATATAGATCGCGTCGATGTTCGGATCGGCATAGAGGTCCTCGACCGATTCATAGACCTTCTCGATGCCATACTGCTCAGCAAAAGCCTGAGCCTTGGACAGCGTACGGTTGGCGACGCCCGCAAGCTTGCGGCCGGCAAGAGCGAGAGACTGGGCCATCTGGTTGGCGATAACACCGCAACCGATCACAGCCCAGCGGAGCTCGGGGGCCGTAAAGATATCATCGGGGAATGGCCTGTCCTGGACCGAAGCGAACGCCGCCTTAGCGGCTGCTTCGGCGTCGAGCGGAGCCTGTTTGGAATCTGCCATTATGTGCCTCCTGAGTTATCGGAAGTCCTTCATTTCTAACAACCCTATACTCGCACAATTGCGCGCGTATCTGCTCGTGTTTGCGTGCTTATTTGCTTATCGGTCATTATTTAGCCATAGTTGGCAGATGTTTGCGCGGTTATGCGCATTATCGCGCAAGCCTATGCGCGTAAATGCGCATGCAACGATCCTTGTGAAACATAAAGGAGCGGAACACCAAAGCCCTAAAAGACAGAGTAGGCTGTATTACTCCACCCCTCTGGGGGGCGCAGCCATCAAAGGGCTGTCCCAAACTGCCGGCAGATAGGGACTTACCTAGCTGCCGGCACATAGGGAACGTCCCCAGCTACCGGCGTTTCAACGGCACTTATTTTAGTCTGTCCCCAATGAATGCCAAGCGACTTCCACTCATTTAAGTCTGTTCCCAATGAGTAGGGATAGAAAAAGGCCCGGGTGCCGTGGCATCCGGGCCTTTGCTAGCAACTTGATGTTGCGGGCAGCTTAGAACTTGTGGCCGCACTTCTTGCAGACGCGCAGCTTGTTCTTGCCGTCCTTCTCGTGACCGACGCGGGTAACCTTACCGCACTCGGGGCAGACGAGATTGACGTTGGAGGCGTCGATGGGAGCCTCCTGCGAAACGATGCCGCCCTGCTGGTTGGCAGCGTTGGGCTTGACGGCCTTCTTGACGACCGAAACGCCCTCGACAACGACCTTGTTCTCGGCGGGGAGAGCACGCAGGATAACGCCCTGCTTGCCGCGATCCTTACCAGAGAGAACCTGGACCTTATCGCCCTTCTTGATATACATATATCTCCCCTAACTACAGGGTCTCGGGAGCGAGCGAGACGATCTTCATGTACTTCTTGTCACGAAGCTCGCGAGCGACGGGCCCGAAGATACGGGTGCCGACGGGCGAACCATCGTTGTTGATGACAACGCAAGCGTTCTCATCAAAGCGAATGTAGGAGCCATCCTTGCGGCGGATCTCCTTAACGGTGCGAACGACGACGCAACGGACAACGTCCTTCTTCTTGACGTTGGCGCCAGGGGTAGCCTCCTGGACAGCACCGATGAACACATCGCCGATGCCTGCATAACGACGCTTGGAACCGCCAAGCACCTTGATGCAGCGAATCTTGCGAGCGCCGGAGTTGTCGGCGACGTTCAGCATGGTTTGCATCTGAATCATGGTAGATGTTCCTCCGAACTAAGAACCGAAGAGAGGTGCGCAGCCTTTATGCGGCCAGTGGTATGCAAGCCAGGCATACGCACATCTTCGGAAACGTACAAGTCGTAAGAGCGACTGCTTATTTAGCGCGCTCGACGACCTCGATGAGGCGCCAACGCTTCATCTTGGACATAGGACGGGTCTCCATAACGCGGACGGTGTCGCCCACGCCAGCCGTGCACTCCTCGTCGTGAGCGTGCAGCTTCTTGGAGCTGGTCATCATCTTGCCGTACTTGGGGTGACGCTTGCGCTCGGTGATGGTGACAACAATGGTCTTGGCACCGGAGACGGAGGTAACGACACCCGTACGGACCTTACGCGAGTTACGCGAATCAGTCATGTTCTCTCCTTAGGTCCTACTCGGCGACAGCGGACTTCTCCGCTGCGATCTCGCGGGCGCGCTGCTCCGTGAGGACGCGAGCGATGTCCTTCTTCACGGTGTTGACGCGAGCGGTGTTGTCCAGCTGGCTGGTGGCCATCTGGAAACGAAGGTTAAAGAGCTCGGCGCGCATTTCCTTCAGCTTCTCAACGAGCTGAGCGTCCGAGAGCTCACGAATCTCTGCGGGCTTCATTAGTTCTCCTCCTTGGCGGCGGCGGCGTCCTCAGCAGCCCACTTGGCCTCGAGAGCGGCCTCCTCAGCCATCTCCTTCTCGATGCGCTGCTCAGCGTTCTTGGCAGCAACAATCTTGGTCTTGATGGGAAGCTTGTGCTGTGCAAGACGCAGAGCCTCGCGAGCGACCTCCTCGGGCACGCCCTTGACCTCGAACATGATGCGGCCGGGCTTGACGACGGCCACCCACTCCTCGGGGTTACCCTTACCAGAACCCATGCGAGTCTCGGCAGGCTTCTTGGTGATGGGCTTATCGGGGAAGATCGTGATGTAGACACGACCGCCACGCTTCATGTAGCGGGTCATGGCAATACGAGCGGCCTCGATCTGACGGTTGGTGATCCAATGGGCCTCGAGAGCCTGGATACCAAACTCGCCGAAATGCAGCTCGGTATTACCCTTGGCCTGGCCCTTCATGGAGCCACGCTGCACCTTGCGGTGAAGAATACGCTTAGGGGCAAGCACTACTGACCCCTCCTCTCGGAGTTACGACGACGAGGACGGGAAGAGCCCTCGAGTGCAGGGTTGGGAACAGGCTGGCCCGGGAGCTTCTCGCCCAGGTAGATCCAGACCTTCACGCCGCAAGCGCCCATGGTGGTGCTGGCGACGGCCGTGCCGTAGTCGATCTTGGCACGGAGGGTGTGCAGAGGCACGCGACCCTCGCGGTACCACTCACGACGGCCCATCTCGGCACCGCCGAGACGACCGGAGCACTGGATACGGATGCCCTTAGCGCCGGCCTTGCGGGCGGACTGGACAGCCTTGCGCATAGCGCGACGGAAGGCAACGCGGCCCTCAAGCTGCTCGGCGATAGACTGAGCAACGAGGTTGGCGTCGAGCTCGGGGCGCTTGATCTCGACAACGTCGACGGAGAGCTGGCCCTTGGAGACGCCAGCGACCTTCTCGAGCTCGGTGCGGAGGGTATCGATCTCGGCACCCTTCTTACCGATGACAACGCCGGGGCGAGCGGTGAGGATGATGACCTTCACCTTGTCGCCAGCGCGCTCGATCTCAACGCGGGAGACAGCTGCGCGGGAAAGACGCTTCTCGAGGTACTTGCGGATCTCGAGATCGTTACCGAGGGTCTTAGCGTAATCCTTCTCTGCGAACCAGCGGGAGCGCCAGTTCTCGGTGATGCCAAGACGGAAGCCGGTGGGGTAGACTTTCTGACCCATACAGCTTTACGCCTCCTTTCGAGGAGCAACGACGACGGTGATGTGGGAAGTACGCTTCAGAATGCGAGAAGCGGAACCCTTGGCGCGGGGACGGATGCGCTTAAGCGTCGGACCCTCGTCAACATAGGCAGCGGCGACAACCAGGTTGTCGGCACGCAGACCGTTGTTGTTCTCGGCGTTCGCAACGGCGGAACGGAGAACCTTCTCGACATCCACGGCGACGGCGCGGTCGCAGAAGTGGAGGATGTCGAAGGCCTGAGCGACAGGCTTGCGGCGGATCAGATCGACCACCAGGCGGGCCTTGCTGGGGGAAACACGCACGTACTTAGCGACGGCGCGAACCTCGGTGGCCTCAGTTTCAATAGACTTAGTTGCCATTTACGGTTAACCCCCTATTTGGACTTGTGGCCACGGAACGTACGAGTCGGCGCGAACTCGCCGAGCTTGTGACCAACCATGGACTCGGTAACATACACGGGCACATGCTTGCGGCCGTCGTGGACGGCGATGGTGTGACCAACCATCTCGGGGAAGATGGTGGACGCGCGGGACCAGGTCTTCACGACGTCCTTCTTGCCAGCCTCGTTCATCGCGGTGATACGCGAGAGAAGGCGAGTCTCCACGAACGGGCCCTTTTTGAGACTTCTGCTCATAAGTGCTTTCTCCTAAAACTCGGTATCCGAAATTACTTCTTACGGCGACGAATGATGTGCTGGTTCGAGACCTTCTTCTTCTTGCGCGTACGAAGGCCCTTCGTCGGCTTACCCCAGGGGGTAACGGAGGGACGACCAGAGGTGTGGTTCTTGCCCTCACCACCGCCGTGCGGGTGGTCGACAGGGTTCATGACGGTACCGCGGACGGTCGGGCGCACGTTCATGTGACGCTTACGGCCGGCCTTGCCGATGACGATGTTGGAGTGATCGGCGTTGCCGACCTCACCAACGGTGGCGCGGCAGGTAACGAGGATGCGGCGCATCTCGGAGGAAGGCATACGGACGATAGCGTACTTGCCCTCCTTACCCATCAGCTGGCAGGAGTTACCGGCGGAACGGGCGATAGCAGCGCCCTTGCCCGGCTGGAACTCGACGGCGTGGATGAGCGTACCGACGGGGATGTCGGCGAGGGGCAGAGCGTTGCCCGGCTTGATGTCGGCGTCAGAACCGGACATGATGGTCTGACCGACCTCGAGGCCCTTGGGGGCCAGGATGTAGCGCTTCTCACCGTCAGCGTAGTGCAGCAGAGCGATGCGAGCGGAACGGTTCGGATCGTACTCGATCGTGGCAACCTTGGCGGGCACGCCGTCCTTGTTGCGCTTGAAGTCGATCACGCGGTAACGACGCTTCACGCCGCCACCCTGGTGGCGGGTGGTGATGCGGCCGTTGTTGTTACGACCGGCCTTCTTGGGCAGGGGCTCGAGAAGAGACTTCTCGGGCTTGGTGCAGGTGATCTCGGAGAAGTCGGAGATCGTCTGCCAACGCCTACCAGCGGAGGTCGGCTTAAGGTGCTTTACAGCCATTACAATCCCTTTCAATAGGAATCCGTTAGCCATCGCAGACAGGGATTCGAGGTTCTGCCTCGGGTGCGATGACACCGGACGTATACACGGTTCCGGGCGTGTCCATTTTATACGCCCAAAACCTTGAGCTCCCGCCTCCCCTATTTGGGAGGCATGAGCTCACTCAACAGCAGCGAGTCTTAGGCCTGGTTGCCAAAGACCTCGATGGTGTCGCCCTCGGCCAGCGTGACGATGGCCTTCTTCCAAGAACGGGTCTTGCCGGCGACATAGCGCACGCGCTTGGTCTTGGGCTTGACCGTCAGGGTGTTCACGCGAACGACCTTGACGCCGAAGATCTCCTCGACAGCGTCCTTGATCTGATACTTGTTAGCATCCTTGGCGACCTCGAACGTGTACTTGTTCAGCTCCATGCCGGAGAAGGAACGCTCGGACACGATCGGACGGATGATGATCTCGTGGGCGGTCATTTATGCAAGCACCTCCCCGAAGTGAGCGGCGATGTCGGCGGGCATCAGCACAGCGTTGTTGTTGACGAGATCGTAAGTGTTGGCCTCGTCAGCGGTGATGATGAACGTCTTGGGAATGTTGCGGAACGACAGGTAGGCGTTGACGTCCTCATCGCGAACGATGATGGTCAGACGCTTGCCCTCAAGGCCGAGAGCCTTGAGCATAGCGACGGCAGCCTTGGTGGAAGGCTTCTCGAAGCCGTAGTCGTCGACGAGCACGAGCTCGCCATCGGCCAGCTTGGCGGACAGCGCAGAGCGCATAGCCAGCTTGACCTCCTTGTTGTTCATACGCTTAGCGTAGGAACGGGGCTTGGGGGCGAAGACGACGCCACCGTGACGCCACTGGGCAGCACGGATGGAACCCTGGCGGGCACGGCCGGTGCCCTTCTGACGCCAAGGCTTCTTGCCGCCACCGGAAACCTCAGAGCGACCCTTAGCAGACTGGGTGCCCTGACGCCAAGAGGCCATCTGGCACTTGACGATGTGGTGCATAACGTGGATGTTCGGCTCGATGCCGTACACCTCAGCGGCGAGCTCGGCCTCGGCGACCTTCTTGCCCTCGCTGTTCTTTACTTCAAACTTTGCCATTTAAGTGTTCTCCTTGGTATGACGCTGGGCTAAATGGGCTGGGCCCTTAGGCCATACGGATGGCGACGAGACCATTCTTGGCACCCGGGACAGCGCCCTTGACCAAGATGAGGTTCTGCTCGGCATCGATGCGGACAACGGAAAGGTTCTTGACGGTAACGCGCTCGTTACCCATGTGACCGGCCATCTTGACGCCCTTGAGGACGCGCGCAGGATAGGCGCACTGACCGATAGAACCGGGGTGACGCTGGAAGTGAGAACCATGCGTCATAGGACCGCGGCGCTGACCCCAGCGCTTGATGCGACCCTGGAAGCCCTTACCCTTGGAGGTACCGATGACGTCGACCTTCTCGACATCAGCGAAATCAGCGACGGTAACGACCTCGCCGACCTTGTGCTCCTCGCCGTTCTCGACGCGGACCTCACGAAGGAAGCGGACAGGCTCGACGCCAGCCTTGGCGAAGTGACCAGCCATGGGCTTGTTCACGTTCTTGGCCTTGATGTCGCCGAAACCGATCTGGACGGCGTCATAGCCGTCGGTTGCCTGAGTTTTAACCTGCGAGACAGCGCAGGGGCCAGCCTGGATGACCGTGACGGGAACGACGTTGTCGTCCTCGTCCCAAACCTGGGTCATGCCAATCTTGCGGCCGAGAATCATGCTGATCAAGATATGATCCCAACTCTCGCGTGGTCTTGGGACAATGCGTACACCACCGAGCGTACGCCCCTAGAGGACCACTACTTACACGACGTGCTCCCCAGCCTTGTATTTCGCCCGGACTACCTGACAACCCTATTAAGCAGGCATTTTGTCCAGCCAGAATACTCCCCTGGTTTCACACAGCTGTTTAGTATACACGGCTGCGGGCGTATCCATCGAGATTCATATTTCACTCACATTGTTTACGCAGGTAAAGTGCGTGGCACGTTCCCAGTGTGCGGCGGAGGGGGCGGTCCTGAGACATATTAAGGTTGCT
>CABUTR010000033.1 GCA_902494555.1 uncultured Collinsella sp. | reverse complement strand
GAACGAGCGTACAAATCCATACGGCCTTGTCTCTTAGGATTAGTTTGAGAAGAAGTCGACAGTACATTTAGAAGCACCTGCATTCCTCAAAGCATCGTTAGATTAATGATGACAGACCGAATGAAGATACGTGCGACGGGGGCGAGGCGAATGGCTGAGCGGTATCGATACGCTGGTTCAACGGTATTATATTGACCACATAGATTATTAACTTGCATTTCTACCCGCCCTTTTCGTAGAGTCGCCGATACGTGCTTAGCGCACCCTCGGCGCGTCCGGCAGGCTTTGCGAAATGGGATCCAGGAGACTTCGGCGCAGCATCATCTTGCGGAATGCTTCTAATGAGCCTCCCATCCTTCAAAAACAGAATCTCATCGCACAGCCTATCGACCGAATCCAAGATGTGGGATGACATGATGATGCACGTACCAGAATCGGCCAGCTTCCTGAGAATCTCGGAATGCAAGTCCACCCTGCTGGGGTCGAGCGCGTTCATGGGCTCATCTAATAGAAGGTACCGCGCGCCCGTCGCATACGCAATCGCCAGGGTAAGCTGCTGCTTCATGCCCTGGCTCAGAGTGCGGATCCTCATCTTCGCGAACTCGCCTATCTGCGTTTGTTCCACTATCTCTTCGATATCGCGAGCATGCGGCCACATATCGCAAACCATCTTGAGGTGATCTTCCGCACGCAATCCAGGATACAGCAGCGTCCCCTCACCAGGTGCATAGAAGATCATAGAACGGACCTCTCTCGCACCCGTACCCTGCACCTCATCCAGAACGATGCTCCCGTCCACGCGAGGACCCGGCAAACCTGCCATCGCACGCAGCAACGTCGTCTTTCCATGCCCGTTCGGAGCGACGAGACCGTAGACCGTACCCGGGGCAAACTCAGCGTTCACCGAATCTACGAGCACCTTCTTTCCATAAGAGATCGTCAGCGTTTGAAGGTCAATCATCGAGATCATCCCCTTTCGATCTTTGGAACACTCAGGCGCACCATCAACGGAGATACGGCGCCCAAGACCACCAGCAGAGCGCCCGATGCGCCGACGACCTCTCCAAAAGGCATCGCGTTCGTCCCTCGCCCAAGGAACCCAATCGTCCCCACCTGGGAAGCGGGATCAAACGAGGCGAATGGAGCCAGCAGCGCGACGCCCATGCCCACGCTTTCAACATGAGCGCTCAACGAACCCAACACCAAGAGAACCGCGCAAACCATTCCGGTGACAACGGGGTTGCGGCTAATCGCTGCTGTCAACGCAGCGACGACGGAAATCACGCCGTATGCCATGACCAGCAACGGAATACTGCACAACACCGCCTCCCCCACCATGGACGTTGTCGAAGCTCCCGCCCGAATGAGAGCGACGGGATACTCCGATCCACCCGCACCGTTCTTAATCACGGACACAACGACAGCGGGAACCATCGACACCAAAAGCAGCACCAAGCCAAGCAGGAGAGCCAGCGCAACAGCCGTCAGAAAACGCACATGCACTGTTGCGGGGATCTGGAGAACCAGAAGGGAACGACACTGCAGGTGGGTGCACGCGAGCGATGTGACAACCACGGGCAACAGCAAAAATAAGGAGGGAAGCGCTGCCTGGAGATACGAAAGGAGGATTAATGGGGGCATCTTCGTACTTAACTCGTAAACCTTGGGGTCCGGCAAGCTCGCGATCGACTCAAGCAGAAGGGCGCGCGCCTCCGCACGAGAAGGAGTCTCCGGCTCGATTCCGATCGATTGCAGGAGAGTCGCATCTGCCGCGCCCAGCTCACCTCGAGCGCGCTCGTACGTCGCAAGGCTTCGAAACCCCTCCGCAGGCATAGGCGCGTACACGAAACCCGAAAGAGCATCCCGCATGTCTTCCAGGGCCGCTTTGCCCTCGACGTCCATATTCGCAGCGTTCTGCTCTAGATACCGATCTATTGAACGGAGCTCCCCATCCCTATACCGAACAGCGGAAACGTTATCAGCGTCAGGAAACATCTCGACCAGAGCCGGGGCCAGCATCGTCGTCGACATTGCAATCGCGCATACGGCGAGGGTAGGAGAACGCAGGAGCAGTTTCCCCATCGTTCTTACGTATGCAACGGCGGAGGCACAAGCGCTCGAACGAGTTGCCGTTCTCGATGCAGTGAAGGAACCTCTCTCAAGACAAATCGGGGATATCGGGCACGCGCAGCCGCTCTTTCCAGCAACGCAAAGCAGGCTAATTGCCAGCACCTCGATCCCGATTGCGCATACGAGGGCAATCGCGCCACGCTCGAAGCAAAGTCCAGGCAGATTCACTATCTGCGTTGTCGGGTACGGGCTATAGGCGCCGACGGTCAACTCAGTGTTCGCATACGTAAGGGGATTCAACAGGGCGAACTCACGTAAAGCGATGGATCTTCCGTAATACCCGGGAACCATCGTCACCCCCATCAGGGCACATACGAACACGATTCCAAGCGCAGGGTTATTGGCAATCTTCACGGCAAGGTGAACGACAAGCGAGATGAACGCTGCCACCAAGAATTGCAAGATGGCCGTCTGCGCGAACACCAGCCAAGCCGGTTTGATAACCGGAGTCGCATATTGAATGTAGCCTATCGGATAGAACGGCGAGCCCGGGCCATTCTTCACAAGCGCGGCGATTATCCCTGGAAGATTGATGGCGAGGACGGCAAGCATTGCAAAAACACTCGCCCATACGCTCGATGCAACAAGTCTACCCAGCTCGCCCATCGGTGCCTGGATGATGAGCTTTTCACGTTTGTTAAGACGCGCGGCAAGGAACGAGACGGCAACGGCCGTTGCGACCCATAGCAAGTACTCCTTCGATCCGTCATAATAGGTGTACTCTCCATCCGATATCTGCAGAAACGGAAGTAGGGGAGAGAGCGGTGCCAAGATAAGACGTCCCGCGGCAAGAGGGTACAGAAGCGCGGGCATGCTTGATGAAGAGGTATAGACACCGTCCTCCCCCGCATTCACAAGCGCATCCGCATAGGATGCTGACAATTCCTGCTCAACACGGGTTATTCCCGACTCGAGGTATTCGACCCGTCCGTCGATGCCAGCCGCGCTCCTGAAGACGGGCAGAGCACAAAGAACCATCAACGCAACAACGACAACACAGAGCGACCTGGAGGAGAGAAGCGACCTAAAGATCGCCTTCGAGATTTTGAGCATATTCATCGCCAACCTTAACCTCATCCAGTCGGAACAGAGGGGCCGAACAAAATGCTCGGCCTTTCCTCGCATCTAGTAGGTGCTATAGACAAATTGCCATTTATCAGTTGTGCCAAGAACACCACAGGAGCACATTGCAGCGAGGCGGGATTCCCTATGATGCGCGGATCGGCGATAGCCATTTCGGTAGGAGATCGTCTTGTAAGAGATGTTGAACATCGAGATGCTGTGCCCGCTTACGCCGCGAGGACAGCTGTAGCTCCAGTAGGTATCGACGACGTCGTCCGTATACCCGAGGGGCTCAACGAGGGCACACTGGCTGCTCTCCTGGGAAGGAGGCATCGGGGTATCCGCAAAAGCGGGGGCTCCCGGCAGCAACAGACAAAGAGCGAGGCCGAGGAAAACCAAGAGCTTACACGACTTAACAGTACTGAACATAATCCTCTCCAATCTAGAGGGGTTTCGGTTGCAGCATGCTGTGATTACTTGCCGGCAAAGTCAATTTAACATAAACTGTTAAAAAGTAACCTGAGTTTTTTAAATTCTTCGGAGGTTATTATGAGTTCCGACAATCGCACTCCCCGGCTTCATTCCTTCCGCATCGCATGTGCGATAGCCTCTGCGACCCTTTGCGCCACCGCCATCGCACAAGTGGCGTTCTCCTTAAAGCCAGCAATCGAAGTGCTCGACAACCCTGTAATTGCAGACTCCCCCGCGTATCCAGCCCTTGCGATCTCGACATTGGTCCCTGCCGTCATCGGTATCGCTACGACCATCCTCAGCGCCGTTCTCGTGTGGACGATCAAGAGCGGAGACCCCTTCAAAAAAGGGTCTGCGACATGCTTGAAGGTGCTCGGCATTCTCTTCGTTGTTCAAGCTGCCACCAGCCTCTACGCCGGCTCACTCAAAACCTCCGTTTCGATGTTTGGCGGCGAGGGGGCCGTCGGCGCCCAAGAGATCGCTTCATCATTCGATTGGACCTCTCTGGTTCTCGGCATCGTCCTGTTCATGCTTTCCCAGCTCTTCTTGTACGCCCGAGAGCTGTACCTCGACTCCGACGAGATTGCGTAAGGAAACGCCATGCCCGTAATTGTTCGCCTCGACAAGATCATGGCCGAGCGAAAGATTTCCTCGAACGAACTTGCCGAAAGGATTGGAACCACGCCCGTGAACCTGTCCCGTATTAAAAAAGGGCATATTCGCGGCATTCGCTTCAACACACTCGAGCAGCTATGCCTCGCCCTTCGTTGCCAACCCGGAGACCTTCTCGAAGTCATGAGCGAAGAGGATGCCCGAAAGGAGTTCGGACTCGATTGGTCCGCCGAGGATTAGAGGGCGGTCGTACTCGCCCTGCACACGGGGATGCGAATCGGCGAGGTCTGCGGCCTTCGGTGGTGCGATGTGGATTTCGAGACGGGCCTGATCTCGATCAGACACTCGGTGGCGTACGCGAAGGGAATGGGTTCGTTCATCAAGGACACCAAGACCCATGACGCCAGGGGTATCCCCATCGACCCGGTCGGCCTACTCCCCTTCCTGAAGGAGACCCACGAGATCGACTGCGGAAAGCTGCGCTTGCGCGGCCTTACCGGGGCGGTCGAGATCGGGGACTGCTACATCCTGTCGGAGCCGGGCGCGACCTTCGCGACGACAAGCTATATCCGCAGGGCGTTCAAGACGTTCTCGGAGACCAACGGCCTCATGGGCACCAACGACGAGCTGATCACGTTCCACGGCCTTCGCCACACGTTCGCAACGCAGTGGATCCGCCAAGGCGGCGATATCAAGGCGCTCCAATCGATCCTCGGCCACAAGGACGCCATGGCGACGCTCAACGCCTACGCCGACATCGAGCCCATCTCCAAAATCCATAACATGCTGCGCGCCACGCCGTGCCTTTGGCGCGGGCACCTCGGGCCGAGGGTCGATCCGGGTCCCATGTTCCAACAGAGGATCCAGGAGTCCATCGAGACGCTCCAGGCGTTCGGCTACGGCATCACCGAGCCGGACGACCGAAATATCGCCATACGCGACGTGAAGACGAACAGTTGGCTCTAGCTCACCGAGTACGCGGCAGTGCTGGGCCCATCCCAACTGAGGTCACGGTGGTCCGATAGGGGCGCCGCCCGCGGCATGCGCCGCGGAGCGGTATCCCCTACCGAAGGGCGGGGATGCCCTCCGCTTCCAGTTCGGAATCAGCCGTCGGAGGCGTTCGGCTGACTGCGGGAACGGCCTGTCCGCTCAATGTGTTCGGCTGAGATCGGAAATCAACCCAACACGAGCCGGACACGCGCCAGACGGCTCTTCCCCGTGCGGCCTTCCCCCTTACGCTCATGTTGCAGGCATGTAACGCCGCAGCGAGCGCGCCTTTTTTGCGCCAGACAGGTACAATGATGAACACTGTACCGTAGCGGAGCGCCGTCGCGCGCCGCCAACACGCGAAAGGGTTTCCCATGGCCGAGATCTCGTCCTCCCGTATCGTCATCACCGTCCTTGGCAAGAACCGCCCCGGCATCGTCGCCGGCGTCACCCGTGTCCTGGGCGAAGCCAATGTCGACATCCGCGACATTACGCAGTCCATTATCGAGGACATCTTCACCATGACCATGCTGGCCGACACCGCCGAGTCCAAGCTCGACTTCACCGAGCTGCAGAAGGCCCTGGCCGAGGCCGGCGAGCTTTCGGGCGTCAACGTGTCCATTCAGCGCGAGGACGTCTTTAACTTTATGTACCGCCTGTAGCGAACAGGCCGCTGGGGATAGCCTGACGCGCGCATGCCCATGCAAGTCACCCCGATGCGGCCCGGAGAGGAGCGCGCATGGCCTACGACGCCAAGAAAATCTATTACCGCTTCGATGACCACTTGAGCCGCCTGGTTCTGGATTACGAAGCAAGCCGCCAGATTTCGCCTGAGAGCGAAAGCCTCTACCACGGCCTGCCGACCGACCCTTATGACGAGGGCCTGTTTGTTGAGCACAATGTCAAGCGCGGCCTGCGCAATGCCGACGGCTCGGGCGTGGTCGCGGGCCTCACTCGCATCTCGGATGTGCACGGCTACAACAAGGTCGACGGAAAGGTCGTGCCCGATCAGGGCAAGCTCACGCTTCGCGGCTACAGCATCGAGGATCTGGTCAACAATGCCCAGGCCGAGAATCGCTACGGCTACGAGGAAGTCGCCTATCTGCTTATCACGGGTTCGCTGCCCAACAAGGAAGAGCTCGACGGCTTTTGCGAGCGCCTGGGCGCCTTTAGACATCTGAGCGACGAGTACGTCAAAGAGTTCCCTATGACCACGGTGTCGTCGAGCATCATGAACGTGCTCCAGCGCGCCGTGCTGCTGCTCTACGCCTTCGATGCCGAACCAGACGTGATCACGCCCGAGCACGAAATCGACGTCGCCATTTCCATGCTCGCACGTCTCCCGCGCATCGCCGCCTTCGCCCACATGGCCTCGATTGCCAAGCTTCGCGGCTCCGAGGTTCACGTGCCGCACCCCACGCCCGGCCTCTCCACCGCCGAGACCATTCTGCAGGTCCTGCGCGGCGGCATGGCGTTCACCCGCGATGAGGCGATGCTGCTCGACGTGATGCTCATGCTGCATGCCGAGCACGGCGGCGGCAACAACTCCACCTTCGCTTGCCGTGTGCTGTCGTCTTCGGCCACCGACCCGTATTCCGCCTACGCCGCGGCCATCGGCTCGCTCAAGGGCCCGCGCCACGGCGGTGCCAATGCCAAGGTCGTGTCTATGCACGAGGACATCCGCGCGCATGTCTCCAACTGGGAGGACGAGGACGAGGTCGCAGCCTACCTGGGCAAGATCCTCGACAAGCAGGCCTTCGACGGTACGGGTCTCATCTACGGTATGGGCCACGCCGTCTACACGCTCAGCGACCCGCGCGCCGAGGTCTGCCGCCGTTACGCGCGCACACTTGCCGCCAAGAAGGACCTGGGCGATGAATTCGCGCTCATCGAGCGCATCGAGCGCCTGGCACCACAGGTGATGCGCGACCACGGCATGACCAAGCCCATTTGCGCCAACATCGACCTGTACACGGGCTTTATCTACAAGATGCTCGGCGTGCCCGAGACGCTCTTTACGCCGCTGTTCGCCGTCGCCCGCATGGCCGGCTGGTCGGCACACCGCATGGAAGAGCTCTTCTGCGCGCATCGCATCATCCGCCCGGCATACCGTCCGGTGATCGAGCCGCTGGAGTACAAGCCGCTCGCCGACCGCTAGGACGCGGACCGTTATAGAACTCGAGCGTGGCCAGGGCATCGCCGCCCTCGGCCACGCTTTTTATGCCAGCAGAAAGGGCTGCATCAAATGATTGTGTTTTCCGATATGGATGGGACGCTGTTGACGAGCGATAAGCAGATGAGCGATGCCACCTGGTCGATGCTCGACGAACTCGCTCGACGCGGAATTGAATTTGTGCCCTGCACGGGACGTCCGCTGTCGGGCATCTTTGAGCCCATCCTCGCCCATCCCGCCGTGCACTATGCCGTCTGCGCCAATGGCGCCAGCGTCTGGCAGCTCGACGACGATGTGCCCAACGATGCCTCGCGCGCCACGCGCATTTTGAGCCGTCCGCTCGATCGCGGCATTGCCCATCGCGTCCGTCGCATCGCCGCCGGCCACGATGTGACCTTCGATATCTTCGCGGATGGGCAGTGCTTCCTCCCCCGCTCGTTCTACACGCGCCTGGACGAATTCTGCGGCGGCGACCCCCACATCGCGGCTTCGCTCAAGCGCACACGAACACCGATCGACATGGATATCGACAGCAAGATCGACGAGGTCGAGACGCTCGAACGCATCGCCATGTACTGGCACGACCCGGCCGATCGCGACGCCATCGCGGCGGCGCTCGACACGCTCGGAGGCATTGAGGTCACGCGTTCGTACGCCATGAATATCGAGGTCATGGGTGAGGGCGCCACCAAGGGAACGGCCCTCACGTGGCTATGCGAGCACCTGGGCGAGCGTCTCGCCGACGCCTGGGCGTTCGGCGACAACATCAACGACATCCCCATGCTGCAGGCAGCGGGCCACGGCATGGCCATGACCAACGCCGAGCCCGAAGACCGCGAGGCCGCCGACGCCGTCACCGAATACGACAACGACCACGACGGCGTCGCCCGCACCATCATGGCCGCCCTCGCCTAGTCATTGGTCAGTCATTGGGGACGTTCTTAAACGACTAGTCACTGGGGACACTCTTCGCGAAAAGCTGCAAGGACTGTCCCCCACTGTCGGCAGAAAAGGAACGTCCCCATCTGCCGGATTAAGCGAGGCTCTCCAGCACGCGACGGAGCTCATGCTGAACGGCGTGGTCGCGGTTACAACCCACCACGCGATCGGCCACCGCCTTGAGCGCGGGGCGCGCGTTTTCCATCGCGCAGCCCGTGCCGACAAAGCGAATGATCTCGTAGTCGTTCATCGAGTCGCCAAACGCCATGACCTCGTCACGACCAATGCCGTAATGCTCCGCGAGCTGCGCGATACCCGAGGCCTTCGACACACCAGGCTGCATGGCATCGATCCACGCGTTGCCCGAAGGCGCAAAAGTAAAGAGCTGACCAAGTTCGCGCTGTAGCACATAGGCGCTGTCCATAACCGCACTGTCGTCGCAAAAGATACTCGCTTTGATGATATTTACGCTGGGATCGGGCAGCTCCCAAATGCGCTCGGCATTGGGAAGGTCCTTATCGACCTCACGCACGAACTTGCACTCGTCATCGAGCAGGAAGGACTTGGTTCGGTCAAAGAGCGCAAGATGTAGATTGGGAAACGTCCTGACGGCTTGGGCGAGCCTTCGAATCGCCAGGTGGGAATACACCTCACGGTCTACCATCTTACCGTCGGCGTAGACCTGGGCGCCGTTAGCGGCGACAAAGTCCATCTTGTCGCGAACGGGCGCAAAGAACTCGCACAAGCGATCGTAGCGACGACCTGACGATGCGGCGAAATGCACGCCATGCTCGTGTAGCGCCAGAATCAGTTCGTAGGTCTCGGGAGGCACCTGGCCGTTTTCGTCAAGCAGTGTGCCGTCCATATCGGATGCAATCAGTTTAAACATAGAAAAGCTCCCTTCGGGCTTAGTAGTGAAAACAGATGTATATCTGAAAACACCGTACCCAAAGGGAGCTCAAATAAGACCCCGTAGTCATAAACGTTACATGGACCTAGCAAATAGCTCACGCGCGCCAGAGGTCTCACGGTCGCGGCGTCAGGCGACACGCCACCCCGACGGCCAGTCGTTTAAGAACGTCCCCGATGACTAGTCGGCGTAGGTGAAGGTTGTGACGTCGAACATGCCCTCGGGGCGGATGCGGAGCGTCGGGATTACCGGCAGGGGCAGGAAGATGATGCCCATGATGGGGTCGAGCGGCGGCTCAATACCCATGGCGCGCGCCTTGACCATAAAGTCGTCGTGCTGCGCGGCGACATCCTCGGCCGTGCCCTCGCTCATAAGGCCACCGAGCGCCAGCGGAATGCGCGCCACGACCTCGCCGTTGCGCACCAGCACGTGGCCGCCCTGACCCACGGCCTCAACGGCAGCCATCATATCCGCCGCATTGTCGCCCACCACGCACACGTTGTGCGAGTCGTGGCCAATCGTGGAGGCAATGGCGCCACCCGTGATGGTAAAGCCGCGCACCCAGCCGCGACCGATATTCTTGCCAACCAAGCCCAGACCCGCGGGGCCGTCACCGTCGGCGCCCTCGGCCTGCAGTGACACGCCGCGGCCATGGCGCTCAATCAGCATAATGCGACGCAAGTCCTCGTCAGTCTCGGGACGAACCATACCCGTGATGGCCTTACCCGGCACCACGTCAATCACGGCCTCGCCCGGCTTAAAGGCATAGTCAAACACGTCGAGCGAAAGCTTCGGCAGCTTAACGGAGGCGCGTAGCTCATCGGCAAGGGCCGCAACCTCGGCCATCTCGGGTGCGATCTCGCCCACAAAGGTGCCGTCCTGCGCCACCAGAGCACCGGCGGCATATACGCGATGCGGAGCCGTGGCAAACGCCAGGTCATTGAGCACCAGCAGGTCGGCACGCTTGCCCGGGGCGATAGCGCCACGCAGCTCGTGCGGATTTCGGCAGCCATGATCCAAGCCAAACGCCTCAGCGGTAGAAAGCGAAGCCATGGAAATAGCGACCACCGGGTCGATACCGGCCTCGATGGCCACGCGGCAGGCATTGTCGATCATGCCGGTCGAAAGAGCATCGGAGGGAGCGCGGTCGTCGGTCGCAAAGCAGCAGCGGCGGGCGCGCGCGGGATTCTCCAGCAGCATCGGGGACAAATTGGCCAGGTCGTGGCTGCACGTGCCCTCACGCAGCATCACATACATGCCGCGGGATAGCTTGTCGAGCGCCTCCTCGGGAATCGTCGACTCGTGGTCGGCGATAATGCCCGCTGCGGCATAGGCGTTGAGGTCCTTACCGGCAACGAGCGGCGCATGGCCGTCGACCTGCTTGGACGGCGTCTGGTTAGCAGCATCGATGCGGGCGCAGGTCTCGGGATCGGCCATAAAGACACCCGGCAGGTTCATCATCTCGCCCAGACCAAAGACATCACCCGGATGCTCGGCAAAAAACGCCTGCATATCGGCAGCCGAAATAACGGCACCGGCCTGCTCGTCGGGCAGCGCGGGCACGCACGAGGGCATCATGTACTTGATGGAGATGGGTGCGCGGCGGCCGTCCTCAATCATAAAGCGCAATCCGTCGAGACCGGCAACATTGGCAATCTCGTGGCTGTCGGCAATGGCGGTGGTAGTACCGCGCGTCGCGGCCATGCGAGCATACTCGGCGGGACGGATGTTCGAAGACTCGATATGCAGATGCCCGTCAATAAAACCGGGGGCGAGATAGCGACCCTGGCAGTCGACGACCTCAGTTGCCTCGTAGGTGCCAGCAGCATCGTCGCGACCATCGTAGAGCACGCCGACGATCACACCGTCCTTGACGGCAACGCTACCGGGCGCCACACGCTGGCCATACACGTCGACGATCTGCGCATTGGCAAACAGCGTATCGACGGGCACGCGGCCCTCGGCGGCCTCGATCACAGACCTCATGACCTCAACGGACATACATACTCCTTTAACCGTAGAAAACAGCTGCGGAGCGGACAGGCCTTCACCGCAGCAAGCCAATAGCCATTGTATGCCCAAAAGAAAGTCCCGCTAACACCCCTTCCGCTTAACGGCACCGCCAAATGATCCCTCCGTCCCCAAGGGATCGTCGTAACCAAAAAGGCCGCAGTCGGGAATCCCGGCTGCGGCCTTGCTGCACTTGTGAGGTCAACTTGCTCGTTAGACCAATTTAAAGCCCTTGCGCTTGCCCACGGAGAGGGTGTCGCCCAGCTTGAGGGCGCTCGGGTCGATGTTGTAGCTCTTGGGAGCCACCGCCTCGCCGTTAATCTTGACGCCGCCGCCGTCGATGTCGCGGCGGGCCTGACCGGCGCTGGCCGAAAGGCCCAGGTCCTTGAGCAGGCCGGCGAGGTAAATCTGGCCCTCGTCGTTGACGGTCAGCTCAACGTGCTTCTCGGGGAAGTCGGCAAGCTGGCCCTCCTTGAACACACGGTCGAACTCGGCCTGGGCCTCGTCGCCGGCGCCGGCGCCGTGGTAGGTATCGCACAGGTCGCGGCCCAGAGCGCGCTTGAGCTCGTAGGGGTCGGCAGAACCGTCGGCCAGGGCGGCGTCGATCTTGTCGACCTCGGCCGGGGCGAACGAGCTGGCCAGACGATAGTACTTGCCGATCATCTCGTCGGGGATGGACATGGTCTTGCCGAACATATCCTTGGGAGCGTCGGTCAGGCCGATGTAGTTGCCATAGGACTTGGACATCTTGCGCACGCCGTCGGTGCCCTCGAGCAGCGGCATGGTGAGCGCAATCTGCGGCTCCATGCCCATCTTCTCCATGAGCTCGCGACCAGCGAGCAGGTTGAAGAGCTGGTCGGTGCCGCCCATCTCCACGTCGGCCTTGATCTGAACGGAGTCGAAGGCCTGCATCACGGGATACAGGAACTCATGCAGGGCGATCGGCGTCTGAGACTGGTAGCGCTTGGTAAAGTCATCGCGCTCAAGAATGCGGGCGACGGTGAACTTGGAGCACACCTGCAGCAGGCCGGCCAGATCCATCGAAAGGATCCAGTCGCCGTTGTGCACGATGGTGGTCTTCTCGGGATCCAGGATCTTCATGGCCTGGCTCACATAGGTCTCGGCATTGGCCTCGATCTGCTCCTGTGAAAGCTGCGGGCGGGTGGAGTTCTTGCCCGAAGGATCGCCGATCAGTGCGGTGCCGTTACCGATGATGAGGGTGACGTTGTGGCCCAGGTCCTGGAACTGACGCATCTTGCGCAGGGGCACGGCATGGCCCAGGTGCAGGTCGGGGCTGGTGGGATCGACGCCGAGCTTGATGTTGAGGGGCTCGCCCTTCTCAAGCTTCTTGCGAAGGTCGGCCTCGGGGACGATCTGCGCTGCGCCCGAGGTGATGATACGCATTTGCTCGTCGACAGACAGCATTGGGTATCCTCCTTTTGCTATAGCACCCTCACCGGATACGGCGGTGCTCGAAGTTCATAAACCCACTAATAATAACCAAAACGGCGCGGCCGAACACCTACGACAGGAAAATCCTCGTCCTGCCGCACGCGTCGATAACGACCGGCAAACGCGTGCCGTCACGTTCGACCAAAAAGCGCGCCCGCTGACGACGCAAGCAGTCGCGGCAACGGGCCTGTCCCGTCGCATCGGTGGCGCAGACGCCCTCGGCGGTCAGCAGGCAGTGCTCGCACACCATAAGCTCGGGACGGTCGGCGTCGACCGGACCCAAGACGTCGGGCTCAGCAGCCAGTTCGGCAATACGCTCCGCATCATTGCCGAGCAACTCGGCCGGCAAGTACACCCGCCCCGCACCAAGTCCGCGCAGCCAGGTAAGCGTGGCCCGATTCGCGCAGAACACCGGCGCCGCCACGTCAAACGTCACGCCCAGCTCGCGAGCGATCACCACCTGTCCTAGGTTGCGGCAGACGACGCGCCCGGCACGCTGCATCAGTGAGCAGGTCCGGTCAGCGTCACCCGTGCGGCACACCTCGTCAAGCACCACAACGGTGTCGGACAAATCGAGTTCTCCGCGCGGGTCGGCATCCATCAGCTGCCAAGCAAAAACCATGCGAGTGGGAACCGCGCACTCCACCAACTCCGTCGACGCACCGCCATCCACCGCAACGTCCTCAAAGGGCAGTGCCTCAACGGCACGTGCAACGGGCGCAATCGCATCCGCCTCGGCCCGCATGCGCTCCAACACCGCCGCCGTCTGATCCAACACGCCGGCGCTGCGAATCAGGTATACCTCGCAGCCCGTGTCCACCTTACGCTTGCAATGCACGACGACGCGCTTCCCCGCTGCGGCATCCACCGGGCAGGGCACCTGCGGCCAGCGCTTAGGCACATCGGGACGCGCGTCGACACCCGGATAAAACCGAATCTCGAGCGTGTCACCCGCCGCCACGGCAGCGTCGAGCTCAACGGTCACCTCTTCGTGGCCCACAGCGACCAAGCGCCCCACGCGCACGCCCTGGTTAATCGCACGCTCAAAGCTCATCAGCTCGGCACCCGAACGCCCTCGCAGGTACGCATCGGTAAACCCACGGTTAAACGACCTTCCCAGCTCGCGCTCAAGCTCTTCCACGGCACCGGGGTCCCACGCGCCGTCGCACAGCATATCGAGTGCCCGGCGCCACGCCCGCACCACGTTGAATACGTAATCGGGGTTCTTCATGCGCCCCTCGATCTTGAGCGACGCCACGCCGGCATCTACAAGCTCAGGCAGATGTGCAATACCCAGATAGTCGCGCGGGCACAGCAGGCGATCTCCCTCGACGGCGACAACGCTCTGTCCCGCCTCGTCCACTAGGTCGTACGCCAGACGGCACGGCTGCGTGCAGTCGCCGCGCATCGCCGAGCGCCCACGCCGCAGGGCCGAAAACTCGCACGCCCCCGAATAGCCGATGCAAATCGCACCGTGGCAGAATACCTCGATGGGCACGCCCGTGGCACATAGCGCCGCAATCTCGTCGACCGTCAGCTCGCGTGCCGTCGTCACGCGCTCGACCCCCAGCTCATCGGCGGCAAGCCGCACGGCGCCTTCGCTGTGAACGCCCGCCTGCGTAGACAGGTGAATCTCGACCCCGGGAATCGCCGCGCTCAGCGCGCAGGCCAACCCGGCATCGGCGACAATCAGAGCATCGGCGCCCAGCTCCAGTGCATGAGCTCCCAACGCCACCGCGTCGGACAACTCATCGTCAAACACGAACACGTTGAGCGTCACGTATACACGCACGCCATGGGTATGCGCCACGGCGCAGCCGCGCGCAAACTCGTCATCCGTAAAGCCGTGGGCGCTCACACGGGCGTTAAAGCCGCCCAACCCCGCATAGATGGCATCGGCACCCGCGGCGATGGCCGCAAGCATCTGGTCGAGTCCGCCCGCCGGCGCCAGCAGCTCGGGCAGCGCCGCACTGACAACATCCAATCCAGTCTCGTATTGTCCGCTCGGCCCCATCGCCCGAATCGCCATCGACAAACTCCTTACCAAGGTATGCATTCACTCTGAAAAATGCCGTCTTCCAGCATACACGAGGCCTCGCGCGCCCCGTTTGGTTTATCGTGTAATAACTTATGTCCATCCTGCCCCGACGGCACATCCACCGTCCGGCACGACATACCTGGAGGTCAATATATGGGTCCTCGCCAACGACAGGGACACAGCCGTTCAAAGACGCACGCTCTGCCCATAATCCTGCTCTCGTTTTTGGGCTTTCTGCTGATCGCGGGCGTGGCGTTTAGCATCGGCATGGTCGGCAACGTCAACCGCTGGCTGTCCGATCTGCCCGACTACACCGACGCCAACGCGTATCTGGTGAGCGAGCCCACCGAGATCGTCGACTGCAACGGCAACAAGATCGCGAGCTTCTACACGCAAAACCGCAAGTCCATCACCAAGGACGAGGTCTCCCCCTACGTGCTGCAGGGCACCGTTGACGTCGAGGACGAGCGCTTCTACGAGCACGGCGGTATCGACCTGTGGGGTATCGCGCGTGCTGCGGTGGCAACCCTCGGCGGCGGGCACGAAGGCGCCTCGACTATCACCCAGCAGCTGGTGCGCAACACCATCCTGCAGGAGGAGCAGTTCGACTCGACCATTGAGCGTAAGGTGCGCGAGGCCTACATCGCCATCAAGATGGAGGACATGTACTCCAAAGACGAGATCCTCATGATGTACCTCAACACCATCTATTACGGCCACGGCGCCTACGGCATCGAGGCCGCAGCCGAGACCTATCTGTCCAAGAGCGCCGCCGACCTCACCCTCAGCGAGGCCGCGCTGCTCATCGGCCTTCCCAACTCGCCTTCGCAGTACGACCCCACGGTCAATCCCGATCTGGCACTGTCTCGCCGCAACAAGGTTCTCGACAACATGCTGCGCCTGGGCCACATCACCCAGGAGGAGCACGATGCCGCACAGGCCGAGCCCATCACCCTCAACGTGACCGAAATCTCGGGCAGCGGCGTCGACGTTTACTCGCAGCCCTACTTTGTCTCCTACGTCAAGCAGCTGCTGGAGCAAGAGTTCTCGACCGACGTGCTCTTTAAGGGCGGCCTGACCGTCAAGACCACCATCGACCCCACGATGCAGCAGGTGGCAGAGAATGCCGTCCGCGAGCAGCTCGACACGCTCTCGCTCGACGGCCTGGACATGGGCATGGTCGTCGTCGACCCCAAGACCGGCTACATCAAGTGCATGGTGGGCGGCTACGACTACAACGCCGACGAGAACCACGTAAACCATGCCACGGCCAAGCGTCCCGTCGGCTCCACCTTTAAGGCCTTTACGCTGGCAACTGCCATCCAAAACGGCATGAACCCCAACGTCACCCTCAACTGCAACTCGCCGCTCAAGGCCAAGGGCACCACGACCGAGGTCCAAAATTACGCCAACCAGAGCTATGGCAACATCACGCTTAAGCAGGCGACGGCATACTCCTCCAACACCGGCTACATCCAGGTGGCGGAAGCCGTCGGTAACAGCAAGATCATCTCGCTCGTCAAAAAGCTCGGCATCGACCCCGCCAAGGACAACATCGAGGACGTTCCCGTCATGACCCTCGGCACCGGCTCGATCTCGCCGCTCGAGATGGCCGCCGCCTACGCGACGTTTGCCAACGGCGGCTACTATCGCCAGCCGATCGCCATCACCGAGATTGACTCTCGTACCGGTTCGGTGCTGTACCAGCACACCGACAATCCCTCACAGGTGCTTACCGAGGGCGAGGCCGCCGCGGTCACCGATGTTCTGTCCGGCGTCATGAAGGGCAGCGGTACGGGTGCTGCCGGCGCCCTGAGCGTCAACCAGCCCTATGCCGGCAAGACGGGCACCACCGACAACACCACCAACCTGTGGTTCTGCGGCTATACCCCGCAGCTGGCGTGCGCCCTGTGGACCGGCTATTCCGCGGGCGAGATCCCCATCCAAAAGTACGGCACGGACCTGCTGGGCGACAGCACCAACCTGCCTGTCTTTAAGCGGTTTATGAACACCGTTCTGACCGGTACCGAGCGCGAGGAGTTTGCGACCGGAACGGCGCCCACCTACAAGAACAACAGCGTCTGGAAGTTCTACGGCACCAATAACACCAAGAAGTCGGAGAACGACGACAAGGACAAGGACGAAGAGGAAGAGGAAGAGGAAACCACCACAACGACTACCACGACCACCGAGACCACCGAGACCACGGGCGGCGACACCACCGGCGGCACCGGTACGACCGGTGGCTCGACGGGCGGCTCCACTGGTGGTTCGACCGGCGGCGATGGCGGCACGCCTACGCCTACGCCCACTCCCGACCCCTCGCCCACGCCTGACGATACGGTCGGCTAAGAAGTACGCGACTAAAGCCAACAAGGCCCCGAGCAGCTTATGAACTGCACCCCAAAACTTGGACGGCTTAAATAAAAACTACGCCGCAAGGGACTGTCTCCGGAACTCCTCCGGGGTCAGTCCCTTCAGTTTAACCTGGCGCCTCCTCGTGTTCCAAT
>CABUTR010000032.1 GCA_902494555.1 uncultured Collinsella sp. | reverse complement strand
GACCTCGCTCGAAGAGCCCGATCGCCGCCCTCCTGGCCTCGATGTCGTGCTTCACCCTCAAGTCGACACGCATAAAAAGCCTCCCATTTCTCATGTCCAAGAAATGGGAGGCAGTTCAACGTGCGGCGGGGGTTCCTTCGTCCTGCGGAATGTCCGCGAAGGTCAGCCCTCAGATCCTGCTACGACTACGTCCTCGGATTGTGGGGCTGAATGAAGGACGTGGTTGTGGGGGCCTTTTGTCCCGGTCGCTGTTTCGCGGCTTTGCCGCGAAAGGCGCGCCACTTTGGGGATGGATAGGGGACGGGGCTGGATTGCGGATTCAAATGGCTAGAGAGATATGGGCGCGAACGAGAAATCGTTATTGGGGTCATCCTTTTCCATAAACTCATCGAGACAAAACGTCATGTAGATTGGAACATACAGAACCTTGCCCTCTTTGCTGAGGTTCTCGTGGCTCAGTACAACGGCCTCGGGAATTTTATACTCGCCCACACTCATCAGGCGATCGAGGGCCGCATGCGCTCGAACTTTCTTGCCCGATTTGACCTCGATTGGGACAACATGCCCGTGGGCGCCTTCGATCACAAAGTCAACTTCACCGACCTCACGCGTTTGGTAGTACCATGCATCCGCCCCGAGGGCAACGAGTTCCTGCGCGACCACGTTCTCATAGAGACCACCAAGGTTGGGAGTTTTCATATCAAGATAGACAGCGCGTGCAGTGCTGCCGGGGTATCGCGATGCGAGCATGCCTGTATCAGACTCGTATAGTTTGAAGGCTGTCGTTTTCTCCGTCCTCTTGAGAGGACTCCGTGGCTCCGTCACCCTGGCGACCATCAATCCAACGCCTGCGTTAACAAGCCACAGGAAATCCTGCTCATATTTTTTAAGGCGAGCTCCCTCACCCAGAGACGAAACAACAAAGCGATGAGACTCCGCCTCAAGCTGAACGGGAATTTGCTCAAAAATCGACCGAACGTTAAACGCTCGAGTCGATGCATATTTTGAGATATCGCTTTTGTACTGATCGACCAGCTGAGTTTGAAGCTCACGTGTGCTCACGAGCGAATAACCCGAATCAATATAATTCTGAACGACCTCCGGCATGCCGCCGCAAACGATATAAGCTCTATAGTTCTTGAGCATCGCCTCATGAATATAGTTTTCGACAGGATGTTTCTCGACAAGGCAGCTGCGAATGCCTGCAAGCACATTCTCGCTAACGCTGTTTGCCCAACAAAACTCTTCAAAATCCATCGGGCGCATAACAATGTGCTCTACATACCCCACCGGAAAAGAAGAGATCCCCTTAAACTCAGTCCCAAGCATAGACCCCGAGAAGACATAGCTAAAGCGCCCATCCTCGACCAACGCCTTCATGAGGGTAACGATCTGCGGATACTCCTGAATCTCATCGACAAAGACAAGCGTATTGCCCTCAACAAGCGGCGCATCCGCAAGAAGGGCTACGCGGTTGATAAAGTCAACGGAGTTCTTTGCGCCAACAAGCACATTCCTTGCCTCGACATCGAGAAGTAAATTGAACTCAAAATACGATGCGTAGTTGCTTTTCCCAAACGCGCGAATCGCATAGCTCTTGCCAATCTGACGCGCACCAGTAACAAGTAATGCCTTATTGGAGTTATTCTTCCAGCTCAAAAGCCTATCAGTGACCTTACGGCGTAGCATTAAACCCCCAAATGACAAAAATTGACAGATAAAATCGCCTAAAATCATACAAAAATTGGCAGATAATAATGTCGTAAATATACAAAAATTTGGAGATAGCAAAGGTTCGAATAGGTCTTAAAGCCACTGAAACAGTGCTCTACTTTGCGAAGGGGCTGGGGACGCTGTTGGGTGCGTCTCCAGCCCTCTGATTCTTACTTTGGATCTCGATGGTGGGATGTTGTCGGTGCTGCTTGCTTGGTTACCTTGTCTCGCCGCTCTCTGTGCGTAGGCGGTAGCCGTGGACGAGGTCGCTAATAGCCGGCCAGGGAATCTGGCGGTCGACCCAAAATTGGAGCTGGACCAGATAGCGCTCGGTGGCGCGGGTGAGGGCAGCGAACTGTTCGTGAGTCTCGACCTGGGCGTAGAGGTCACGGCTGTGGGCGAGGATTGCCGTGGTGTCATCCATTTTGCCGGTGACGTCGAAGGCGCCCGAGAACCAGTCGCATAGGCGCGCGGCGCTGTTGTTGATCGTTGCGAGGTCGGCGGTGCCGTCGTTGGCATTTTCGTTGGCCTGGGCTCGCAGGAGGGAGAGGGCGTCGGCTGCGTTCATGCAGTAGCCGACGGTGAAGTTCCAGACGGCGAATTCGCGGCCGGTGTCGAGCTTGCGGCGGCGCATGTAGTCGATATCGCGCGGTTCCTCGAGCATCATTTGATCGGCGAGGGCCTCAAGTGCAGTGGTGTACTCGGCAAGGTCGAGTGCGAGCAGGGTGTTGATATCCATCATCTTTAGGCCTCCGTTTCGATCTCGACGATTTCGTTTTTGATGTACATACCCTGGTTATCCCAGACATTGCGGCAGGCAGCGGCAAAGCGCTCGCGGTCGGCTTCGCAGATGCGGGCGAACATGTTGCAGGTGCCAAAGGGCTCGCACACGTCAAAGAAGATGCAAATTGACGACCAGCCGCCATACCAGCTCACGGCGCCCGCCGGCTCGTGAAAGACGGGGTTCTCGATGTGCTCGTAATTGGCGATGGGGCCCGAGACAGGATACGTCACCTCGGCATCGCAGATCTTGGCCGAAAAGATACGTGACTCGACTGGACAGGATGATTCGAACAGCTTGCATGCCTCGGGAGCCTTGTCCCAGAGCATGTCGGCGAGAAACGTCTCGCCATTCAGCGTGATCTTGAGCATTTTTGTCATAGTAAGGACCTCCTCAATCCGTCGCTCAAGGGGTTCGCTGGCGGATAAGGAGAAGACAGCAGCGGGGTCGCCGAACCCAAACTTCACGACAAATCTCTGTCGCCCCAGCCCGCGCTGTTCTTCGCTAAAGTACCATGCAGCAATTGCGCGCGCAATATCAGTTTTTGATTTTCTGGAAGCGGCAACCGACGAGACGGCTCGCCGGCTGCCGGCCGACGCGCGGCAAAGGCACTCGTCTATTCCTTAAGTTGGATGAAAAACGCCATGTTATTGCAGGGCTGCATACTCGTCCAATAAGTGCATAGAATCTCGTATAGTGCGAGTAAGATATTACGCTGCCTGTTTTGTGTTTAGCAAAGATACAGTTTGCATAATCTGGTCTAATCCCTGCTCTATTAAAATAAAGTCGCACGTAAATGGCGTAAACATATCTGAGCTGGGGTTCTGTACGCTGAGCGGATAAAAACGACCGTTCACCGTTCAACTATTTTCAAAATGAATAAAATGAGCGATAAAGAGAATATAAACCTTAATAAACTCGCGTATCGCACGGACGCGGGTTATTAATGGGTTGTAGGCCTTTTACAGAAAGGATTCCAGCAATGTCTAAGCCTCTTGGCAAGCCCGATCGTATTGTCGTCGCCCTTGGCGGCAACGCCCTCGGCAACAACCCCGTTGAGCAGATCGAGGCCGTGAGCAACACCGCTCACGCCCTTCTCGGCCTGATTGAGCAGGGTAACGAAATCATCATCACCCACGGCAACGGTCCGCAGGTCGGCATGATCCAGAACGCCTTCGCCGCCGCCCACGACGCCATCGGCACCCCCGAGATGCCGCTGCCCGAGTGCGGCGCCATGTCCCAGGGCTACATCGGCTATCACCTGCAGCAGGGCATCGGTCGCGAGATGCACAAGCGCTATAAGCGTTGGCACGCCGCCACCGTCGTCACCCAGATCGAGTGCGACCCGGATGATCCCGCGTTCAAGAACCCGACCAAGCCGATTGGCCCCTTCTACACCGAGGAGCAGGCCAAGGAGTTCATGGCCGAGGATCCTTCCAAGGTCTTCGTCGAGGATTCCGGCCGCGGCTGGCGTCGCGTTGTCGCTTCCCCCGATCCCAAGAAGATCGTCGAGGCTGATTCCATCCTTAACCTGCTCGACAACGAGTTCATCGTCATCGCCTGCGGTGGCGGCGGCATCCCCGTCGTCCGCGACTACGAGAACAAGGGCTGCTACAAGGGCGTTCCCGCCGTCATCGACAAGGACCTGGGCGGCGAGCTGCTGGCCGAGGACTGCGACGCCGACGTTCTGTTCCTGCTGACCGCCGTTGAGCATGTCGCCATCAACTTTGGCAAGCCCAACCAGGAGGAGCTCGAGGACATCACCGCCGACGAGGCCGAGCGCCTGGCCGACGAGGGCCAGTTCGGCAAGGGTTCCATGGAGCCCAAGGTCCGCGCCGCCATCAAGTTCGCCCGTTCCCGCAAGGGCCGCACCTGCATCATCGGCGCCCTGGACAAGGCCGCCGAGACCATGGCCGGCCTCTCCGGTACCCGCATCCACGAGTAGCCTCTACTCCATTGCCTCTCTCGTGGGCGCCAGGCAAGGCGCCCACAAACTAGCCTCTCTTCATGAGTCCCGCGGTCCGCTCCGACTGCGGGACTTTTGCTATTCACCTAGTCATTGGGAACCCGGCACTTGGGGACGTTCCTTTCCTGCCGGCAGCTTGGGACAGTCCTTAAAGGCTGTCCCTAACGACCACTCATTTAAGTCTGTCCCCAATGACTAGTAGTAGGCCCACATGGCTTCGACTTCGTTAAGGACCTCTACGGCGCCCCAGCGGCGGGCGCTGCGGCTGGCCGAGTTGGGGTCGTAGACGCCAATCTGGTTGGCATCGTCGATGCCGTAGAGCACGATGTAGTGGCCTACGTTGGTAAACGTACCGGGGCGCACTGCGGCGATGACGGGCGTACCCGAGCGAAGTGCTTGGGTAATAGATTCGCGATCGTTATAGAGCTGTGTTCCGTTGAGCCCCAGCTGCCACGCGCCGCCTGTCATAAACGACCACTCGGTGGCACCAGTGGGGGCGTAGTTGCCGGCTTCGGCCAGTGCGCATATATCGACCGGCGTCTTATCGGTGTGGCCGGTCTTAAAGATATAGACCATGGTGAGGCAGGTAGGACCGCAAGCGTTTTCGCGAATAGTGCCACCGGCATAGGGCAGCTCCGACCATGCGGGGTCAATTTGGTAGATGTGGGGCATGGTGCCGGCCTGCCATTGCGAGCGTGGGGTCGAGAACGCAAAGGAGTAACCGGGCGCGACGGGAGCTTTAAGCAGCCTGTCCTCGGCAGTGGGCTCAAGACCGGCTGATCCGTGGGAGATACAGGATCCCAAAAACACAAAGACGAGGCAGGCGGCGATGGAGCAAAGCGTAAGGCGTAGGCGGCGGGCCGGAAGCGCGTGGCTTGTGGCGTGCGACGCGGGGTGAGGGGCGGAATTGCCGCGATCGCGTTGAGGTCGCGAAAAGGAGCGCTTAACGTAGTAGTCGGTCGTACGGCGATCGTAGCGGCGTGGCTGCGATGTGTCGGTCTCGCGTTGGCATGTGCTCGTACTCACGCGGTCTGACTGCTGCACGGTACGGCTTTGCTGCCGCGAAGAAGCCCCGGGCTGCTCTTGGGGGCGCTGCGGGTTGTCGTTGTCGGAGGTGCTTCTGGGCGTTGGCGTGGTGCGGCCGGCAAGGCGCACGCTTTGTGGCCGTTGGTCGCCGTCATTGTATCCGTATGCCATTCGAATCACCTTGCCTCATGTGTAACTTGTCTATCCTACATAAAAAGAGGCACGGCACATGGGTATGTGCGCCAAAAGCCTGACAAATGGTATGAACGTTGCCGCGCCGCGCGCCAAGCGTCACGGCAACAGGTCTTCAAAAGCAGACAAGATGAAAGCGTCCAAGACGAATGACGTCTCCCGCCGTTCGTCCCAAAAACGGCGCCGCTCGTTTTGCAGTTCTGCCTTCGGTCGAGCTACAAGCGGAGCTGCTGCGCCAAGGCCGTATCTTAAAGCCACGAAATAAAAGAGCGCGGCAAAACAGACCGCGCAAGGGGTGACGTCAAGGGGCGTCAAAAAGGAAAGGAGGGGAACAATGGCGGACAAGAACGCAGAAGTTGCAGTCGAGGATAACGGCGGCATGAAGAAAACGCTTTCGCTCTGGAACTTCTTCACCATCGGTTTCGGTGCCATCATCGGTACCGGTTGGGTTCTGCAGGTCGGCGACTGGATGGTCGTGGGCGGCGGTCCCGTTCCCGCTATGATCGCATTCCTCTTGGGTGCAATCTTCCTCGTGCCCGTCGGAGCTGTTTTCGGTGAGCTCACGGCTGCTATCCCCATCTCGGGCGGCATCGTCGAGTATGTCGATCGTAGCTTTGGCCGTACGCTGAGCTACATCACCGGTTGGCTTTTGGCCCTGGGCAACGGCATCCTGTGCCCGTGGGAGGCCATCGCCATTTCGACCCTCGTGTCCGAGATGTTCGGCAGCCTGCCCGGTCTTGAGTGGCTGCGCGCCGTCAAGCTCTACACCATCCTGGGCGCCGACGTTTACCTGTTCCCGACGCTGATCGCGCTCGGCTTCGCAGCCTACGTCATCTTCCTCAACTTCCGCGGCGCCAGCTCGGCCGCCAAGCTCCAGGCCTTCCTGACCAAGGCTCTGCTCTGCGGCATGCTGCTCGCCATGGGCGTCTCGCTGTTCACCGGCTCGCCGGACAATGCCATGCCCGTGTTCTCCCAGGTCACCGGCGCTGGCGGCGGCAAGGCCGCTACCGAGGGCGCCAGCCTGTTCGCCGGCATCGTGTCGGTCCTGGTTCTGACTCCGTTCTTCTACGCCGGTTTCGACACCATTCCCCAGCAGGCTGAGGAGGCAGCCGAGGGCCTCAACTGGAACAAGTTCGGCAAGATCATCTCCCTGGCCCTGCTGGCCGCCGGCGGCTTCTACATGGTCTGCATCTACTCGTTCGGCACCATCCTCGACTGGCATGAGTTTGTTAAGAGCCCGGTTCCCGCGCTTGCCTGCCTTAAGGGTATCAACATGCTTCTGTACCTGGCCATGCTCGTCATCGCCACGCTTGGACCCATGGGCTCGATGAACTCCTTCTACGGCGCCACGAGCCGCATCATGCTCGCCATGGGCCGCAAGGGCCAACTGCCCGAGAAGTTCGCCGAGGTCGACCCCAAGTCCGGCGCTCCCAAGCTCGCCTGCGTCGTTCTGGGCGTCATCACCGTCATCGGTCCGTTCCTGGGCAAGAACATGCTCATCCCTCTGACCAACGTGTCGGCTCTCGCCTTCATCTTCTCCTGCGGTATGGTCGCCCTCGCCTGCCTGCGCATGCGCTTCACCGAGCCCGACCTGCCTCGTCCCTACGAGGTGCCCGGCGGCAAGTTTGGCATCGGCCTCGCTATCGCTGCCTGCGCCATCATCATCGGCCTGCTCGTGATTCCGTTCTCTCCCGCCTCCCTCAACATGGTGGAGTGGAGCATCGTGATCGGCTGGTTGGCTATTGGCCTGGCCCTCATGGCTTTCACCAATTCCCGCAAAAAGTAACGCCGAGCCGGGGCGGATCGGGTGCGCGGGGCCCTCTCTCCCGCACACCGAACCCGGCACCACTTGGGTAGCTTTGTGAGGCCTTAACCCAACACGGCCTCGCCCACTATATGGATCCATAAGGAGGAACCATGTCCACTAAGTATGCAATCGTTGGCGGCAAGCTCATCGACGGTACCGGTGCCGAGCCGGTCGAGAACTCCCTCGTTCTCGTCGACGACAACGGCAAGATCGAGTACGCCGGCACTATGCAGGACCTTCCCGAGGGCGTTGAGGTTATCGATGCCGCCGGCAAGACCGTCCTTCCCGGCCTGATCGACACCCACCTGCACTTCTCGGGCAACCTGACCGACGATGACACCGATTGGGTCATGCAGCCGCTCCTCGAGAAGCAGGCCGTCGCCGTGAAGCAGGCCTACGACTGCCTCACCCACGGCCTCACCACCGTCTGCGAGATCGGCCGCTTTGGTATCCAGATCCGTGACTGCATCGACAAGGGCGTCTTTAAGGGCCCGCGCGTTCTGGCCACCGGCCTCGGCTTCTGCCGCGTTGCCGGCCACGGTGACTCCCACCACTGCACCCAGGAGCTCAACAAGGAATCCCATCCCTGGGGCGACCAGGTCGATGGCCCTTGGGATCTGCGCAAGGCCGTCCGTCGTCGCCTGCGCGAGAACCCCGATGCCATCAAGATCTGGGCTACCGGTGGCGGCATCTGGCGCTGGGACTCCGGTCGCGACCAGCACTATTGCTCCGAGGAGATCCAGGCCGTGGTCGAAGAGGCAAAGATGGTCGGCATCCCCGTGTGGAGCCACTGCTACAACAACCACGCCGCTGCCTACGATTCCGTTCGCTTTGGCTGCGAGCAGCTGATTCACGGCTTCGATATCGATGAGCGCACCATGGACCTCATGGCCGAGCAGGGCACCTTCTTCACCCCGACGATCGCCTTCCTGCCCACTTGGTACGCCACCTATCCGCCCGTCTACGTCCCCGAGCTGCACGACAAGTACGAGGGCACCCTGGTCGAGAAGGAGCTGCAGCGCAACTACGACTGCCTGCGCGAGGCCAAGAAGCGCGGCGTCGTCATGACGATCGGCTCCGACTCCTTCTCCTTCGTCACCCCGTACGGCACCTGCTCCATCGAGGAGATGTACGAGTTCGTCGACAAGATCGGCTTCACCCCGGTCGAGACCATCACCTGCGCCACCCTCAACGGTGCCAAGATGTGCCACATCGAGGACGAGACCGGTTCTATCGAGGCCGGCAAGTGCGCCGACCTGCTGGTCGTCAACGGTGACGTCGCCGCCGACATCCACGTGCTCAACACCGACAACATGGACGTCATCATGAAGGACGGCTGGATTGTCGAGGGCGGCACCTTCGGCGAGGCAAACAAGTACAGCGCCTAAGCTACCGTTCATCGATGGCTTGATGTAAAACACAGTATTTGATTGCATAATGCAATGGAGAGGGTCGCTTGCGGCCCTCTTTATTGCTATGGGGTGCGTCAGTAAGAAGGAGATGACGGTGGATCTCAATAGGCTGATTCTGGGCAAGAGCTACAACTCTACCAAGGTCTTTCGTACCGCTCAGCATGTGGTTCAAGCCATCTTGCTCGGTATTGTCGTTCCGCTGCTTATCCTGCTGCTCATCTGGGATCTAACCGATAATCCCAATCCCGTTCCGGCCGTTGTCGTCATTGCCGGCTTGGTCATGCTGTGCTTCTTCTTCTCGTACGTCTTTGTCGTTCCCGACGACCTCACATCGAGCGCTACCGACCGCACGCTCGCCATCGCGTCGAAAATATTCGCCTACACGTCGCGCGGCCTTACGCCCGAAGCTGCCCTGGGCGCCTCTAAGATCATCCTGTCCGAAACTATCGCCTCTGCCATCTGCTTTACCGACGGCAAGCAGGTGTTGGCAAGCTGGGGCGAGGACTCGGCAAAATGCCCCGCGGGCACTCCGGTGGTGCTGCGGACTACGCTCAACGTGATCAACAGCGGTGAGCAAAGCGTGTTCTCGCGCGATGCCTCGACCGAGACGGGTGGCTACTTTCCGCGCCTGCGCGCCGGTATTGTTGCACCGCTTACCGTGCGCGGGCATTGCGTGGGCACGCTCGAGCTGTATTATCCCCGTCTGAGCAGCATCGATATGCGCCAGACGGCGCTTGCCTCGGGCTTTGCCGACCTCATTTCCACGCAGCTTGCGAGCTTTGAGCTCGAGCGCCAGGACGAGCTTACGGCCCGCGTGGAGCTGCGCGCCTTGCAATCGCAGGTCGATCCTCATTTTCTATTCAATACCATCAGCACCATCGTGTCGCTCGTACGTACCGAGCCGGACAAGGCCAGGTCGCTGCTGATCGACTTTTCCAATTACTACCGTCAGACGCTTTCTGATTCCGATACCCTCACAACGCTCGAGCACGAGGTGGAACAGGGCACTCGCTATATCAATCTTATGCAGGCCCGGTATGGCGACGGCCGTCTGCGCGTCTCGGTCGATATCGACTTTGAGGTGCGCGATTGCATGGTGCCGCCGTTTATCTTGCAGCCGTTGCTCGAAAACTGCATCAAGCACGCACAGCGCGAGACCGAGCCGCTTTCTATTCATGTTAGGGCTTTCGAGACCGATGACGGTTTGGAGATCATCGTCGAGGACGACGGCATCGGTATGAGCGAAGAGGTCTGCGCACATCTGTTTGAGCAGCATCGCCTGGAGGAGCCCGAGAGCATTACCGCCGACGGCTCCGTCAAGCGAGGTTGCGGCCTGGCGCTCTTCAACGTGCTTCAGCGCATCCATTTCTTTTACGGAGAAGATTCCGGCATGCGCGTGAAGTCCCAGGAGGGCGTGGGAACGCAGGTCATCGTCGAGCTGAACGGCGAGCCGCATGAGCCCGCGCCGTTGACGGCGTAGCACGCGGTTGGATTGAGAGAAAAAGAGGGGAAGCACATATGTCCGAAGGCTGGAATATCTTGGTGGTTGATGACGAGCCTCCCATTAGGGCTGAGCTACGCTATCTGTTGGAAAAGGATACGCGTGTGGGCCAGATTGCCGAGGCGGGCAATGTCACCGAAGCCGTGGAGTCGATTCTGTCGAACAAGCCCGACGTGCTGTTTTTAGACATTACCATGCCCGGTCGCTCGGGAATTGAGCTTGCCGAGACGCTGCAGAACCTAAAGACGCCGCCGGTGGTTGTGTTTGTGACAGCGTTTGCCGAGTTTGCCGCCGATGCGTATAACCTCGATGCGGTCGACTATGTCGTCAAGCCGGTCGAGGACGCACGCCTGTCAAAGGCACTCGACAAGATCGAGGCAGCCTTGGGTGTACGCCGTGTTATCCACGCTCCGCGCCAGCCTTTGCGTCTGACGGTGGACCGCGGGGGCAAAAAGGTGTTCATTCCCGCCGCAGACGTCTGCTACTTTGAGGCGCGCGCCGATTTTTGCAACGCCATCTGCGCCGAGGGAACGTACCTGATCAATGAGTCGATCTCTTCGCTCGAGCGTCGCTTGGGCTCCGAGGGCTTCATTCGCGTTCATCGCAGCTATCTGGTCAATTTGGAAGACGTGCACAATGTTGAGATTGGCTCCACGGGGTTGATGGAGCTCAGGCTTGACCGCGTGAGCTCGACGGTGCCGGTGTCCCGCCGTCGCGCTGCCGAGGTTAAAGCACACTTGGGGCTTGCGTAGACGGTCTGCGTGCCGTCGTTTACCATCGCAGGTTTGGCATGGGCGCGCGGTGGGCATAATGGGTGGCATCGAATGAAATCGAAAGGATCATTATGCCCGCGCTTATCACCCATCATCTGTTTGGCGAGGAAAGCATCGACCGTCTTCCGCAGGGCGTCATCACGTCCGATGAAGAGCGCATTGCCTTTATCTTGGGCAACCAAGGCCCCGACCCGTTTTTCTTTCACATTCTGACACCGCGTGTTTCCAACTGCACGCTGCTGGCGCAGGTCATGCATCGGTCGCGCATGTCTCGCCAGTTCGCGTGCCTGCGCGACGGCGTGTCGCATCTGCTGCCGCGCGACGCCAGCTTGGGTCGTGCCTTTGCGCTGGGCCTGCTGTCTCATTACGTGCTCGACCGCAACGCCCATCCTTTTGTCTATGAGCAGCAGTTTGGCATCGTGGAGTCCGATTCAGAGCTTGAGAATTCGAGCAGTCAGGTCCATGCCGTGATCGAGAGCGACCTGGATGTGCTGATGCTGCAGCTTAAACGCGATGGCGCTACGGTCGACGATTACCCGCCGGCGGGCGAGATCGTCACCACCGATCGCATCAATCGCGTGGCCGGCGTGCTGATGAGCTATGTTGCCGGACGCGTGTACGGCATTGACATTCCGGCAGGGGAGTACGGTGCTGCCGTTGCCAATATGCAGCGACTTTACCGCGCGATTGAGCCGGCCGGCTCCGCAAAGACGCGCGCGATCTCGCTGGTTGAGGGCTTGGTGCACGACTACTCTCTGCTCGACGGCCTTGCTCATCGCGTGACGACGGAGCTGCCCGAGCGCACCGGTAACCTGGGCCATCTGACATGGAAGAATCCCTTTACCGACGAGGTCTCGAACGAGAGTTTCCCCGAGGTCTTTGATCGCGCGCTGGTCGATTACGAGTGTACGGTCGCACGTTTTATCGAGACCGGTGACATGGATGCCGTGACCAGTCACGTCAACTACAGCGGTCGCGTGCTCGAAGCCGATGAGGAGTTCGACCGCGAGGAATAGGGCCTGTGCGTGCCCCTTTGCCGAATCCTTACCGGTGCTTCTGGACAATTGGGGTACGATGAACTAACTGCATACCGGGCGAATACGAAGGGTCCCTGTCCATGAAATACACCAAGCTCGAGCGTAACTGGGTTATGTACGATGTGGGCAATTCGGCACTCGTGCTGCTCAATACCTCGGTGGTGCCCATTTACTTTAATGCCATCAATACCGGCGCTTCCTCGGCCGACCTGGTGGTCGCCTGGGGCAATGCGCAGACGATCGCCTCGCTGGTCATTGCTATGCTCATGCCCATTCTGGGCGCGCTTGCCGACTACGCCGGCAACAAGATCAAGTTCTTCTTGGGCTTCTTCCTCACGGGCCTGGTGCTTTGCCTGGCGCAGGCTATCCCAATGTCCGCCATGGCATTTTTGACCGTGTACGTGCTGTGCACCATCGGCCTTAACTCTTCTATGACGTTCTACGACGCCATGCTGCCCGACATTACCACCGACGAGCGCATGGACGCCGTGTCCAGCTCGGGCTATGCCTGGGGCTATATCGGTTCCACCGTGCCGTTCGTCATCTGCCTGGCGCTCATCATGGGTGGCCCCGCTCTTGGCGTCCCCACCATGCTGGCAACGCGTCTGTCGTTTATCATCACTGGTGCCTGGTGGCTCATCTTTACCCTGCCGCTCATTCGCACCTATAAGCAAAAGTACGGTCGCGAGCGCGGTCCCGAGGACACCATCGGCCACATCGTGGGCGGTGTGTTCTCCGAGGTCGGACACACCATGCGCGAGATCGCCCACAACAAGACCGTGCTGGTCTACATGATCGCGTTCTTCTTCTATATCGACGGTGTGCACACGGTCATTTCCATGGCCACCAGTTACGGATCGGCCTTGGGCATCGATTCGACGCAGCTGGTGCTTGCGCTGCTCGTTACGCAGTTCGTGGCCTTTCCGTCCGCCATCATCTACGGTAAGCTCGCCGGACGCGTGGGCACGCTCAACATGATTCTGGTGGCGGTCGCCGCCTACATGGGCATTGTGCTGTTCGCCGCGTTCTTCCTAAAGACTGCCTTTGAATTCTGGGTGCTTGCCATTATGGTCGGCCTGTTCCAGGGCGGCGTGCAGGCGCTCAGCCGTAGCTACTTTGGCCGCATTATCCCCAAAGAAAAGTCCAACGAGTACTACGGCTTCTTTGACATCTTTGGTCGTTATGCAAGCGTTATGGGCACCTTCCTGGTGTCGGTCGTCACCTCGCTGACCGGCAACCCGTCGCTGGGCGTCCTTTCCATTGGCGTGCTGCTGATTGTTGGCTTTATGCTGCTGGTCCGCCTGTCCCGCATGACTCGGGCGGCAGAGCATGCCGCATAGGAGCGAGCGGCTATTGTGCCTGTCCACGGTACTCTTTTGGGGTTATCCGCAATAAACATTGCGACTTGCGAGCAATGATTTGCCCAAGTGGGTATGATGGAATCAGCTAGGTCGCGGGGCGTCGCCTGTGTTTGGCGGCGTCCCGTTTTTGTGTTGCAGGGAGGGTAAGGCATGAACGCCACGGTCGTGATTCCAACGTATTGGGCGGGCGATGACGCTTGCGCAAACGCCCCTGGCACCTATGACCATTCGACGCGACTCAACGCCGACAATCCCGAACTCGACCGCTGTCTGGCCTCGCTTGAGCAGGTACGTGACATCCCGCGCATCATCCTTTTGGTGGTCTGTCCCGTTTCTGCCACAGCCGATGTGTCGCTGCGCGTGCACGAGATTGTCGACGCGCATCCCACGCTCAAGGTCACCGTTGTCACCAACACCCAGGCCTCGCGCATCGCAGACCGGGTTGCTCAGATCGCGCCCAAGGGTTCGGGCGAGTGCGTGAGCCTGCGAGGCTACGGTGCCATCCGCAACATGGGGCTAGCCTGTGCCGCTGTGCTGGGGCATGACGCGGTTATCTTTTTGGATGACGATGAGACTGTCATCGACGCCGACTTTATGAAGCGCGCGACCTATGCGTTGGGGCAGCAGACGCGTCAGGGCTTGCCGATCTTGGTCAAGAGCGGCTATTTCTACGATCGTGACGGCTCGCCGCTGGCTCCCACGGACAAGGCGGGCATCTGCCATCGTTGGTGGACCAAGCGCATCGAGTTCAACCGTTGGATGAAAAAGGCGCTCTCGGGCACCCGCATCTCGCGCTCCAACTACGTGTGCGGCGGCCTGATGGCCCTGCACGCCCGCGCCTTTACGCGTGTGGCCTTTGACCCGTTTATCACCCGCGGCGAGGACTTGGATTACCTCTTTAACATGCGCATGTTTGGCTACGACGTGTGGTTCGATAATGAGTGGACCGTGCGCCATCTGCCTCCGGAGTCCGAAAAGCGCTCACCGCGCTTTATGCAGGATGTATACCGTTGGTACTACGAACGGGCCAAGTTGACATTCGCCGCGCATCAAAAGGAGCTCATTCCCGTTACGGCGGCATCGCTCATGCCCTACCCGGGCCCGTGGATTTCGCGCGAGCTCGACGACCGCGTGCGCAAGACCGCTATGGTCCGCAGCGTGTTTACCCGCGAGCATGAGGGCTACTTGCGCATTTGGCGCCATGGTATCGGCGAGGCAAAGGCCTATGCGCGCCAAAACGCTGCAAGCTACCTGCGTTTCCAGAGCTTTTGGCCCAAGATCATGGACGGGCTTTGGCGTGACGCACAACTGATCAGTATCCTGGAGGGGGCCGAATGATCGACCGCCGCGCCCAGCGCGATAGTTCAATATCAATCTTTCGCATCATTGCCGTTGCCTGCGCCATTTGCGTGCTGGTGTACTTTATTTTTGCCTTGGTGACCGGTATCGAGCCGATCGCCACGGTGATTGCCTGCGCGCTGCTGTGCATCTTTCTGTGCATTTTTATCTTTTTGACGCTCAATCCCGATTCGGTGCGCTCCCAGTACACCGAGGAGACGCTCTCGGTGGCCTCGGCCATGCTCGAGGACATTAAGGGCGGTCTGACGCAGGAGTCGGCGCGTTTGGTGTGCCAGCGCATTTTGCCCGAGACGCGTGCCATGACGGTTGCCATCACCGACGAGGGCAACGTGCTGGCCTGCGCGGGCGAGCTTGAGAAAAAACTACTGCCAGATTCTCCCATCCACACGCTTGCCACGCGCTACGTTATCGAACATGGCATCGTGCAGTCGTTCAACCGTATGGTGGATGTCGTGGGCTCGGACGGCTCGCACAACCAAGTCCCCGCCGGCATTATCGCTCCCATCAAGGTGGGCGATCGTACCGTCGGCACGCTCAAGTTCTACTACAAGACCCCGCGCGCCGTCGACCGTACCCAGTACGCGCTTGCCTCGGGCTTTGCCGAGATCTTGTCCACGCAGCTCGCCATCCACGAGCTCGAGGTGCAAAAGGAACTCACGGCGCGCGCCGAGGTGCGTGCGTTGCAGGCGCAGATTAACCCGCACTTCCTGTTCAACACGCTGAACACCATTGCATCGTTTACGCGCACCGATCCGCTGCGGGCCCGCGAACTGCTTCGTGAGTTCTCATCGTTCTATCGTGCCACGCTCGACAACTCGGGATCGCTTATTCCGGTCTCGCGCGAGGTTGCACAGACCAAGCGCTACCTTACCTTTGAGAAGGCCCGCTTTGGCGAGGACCGCGTGCTTGCGACGTTCGATGTGTCCGAGGACGTGGAAGATACGCTGGTGCCGGCGTTCGTGATCCAGCCGATTGTCGAGAACGCCGTACGTCATGGTATGGGCGATGACGACGCCCTGAGGATCGACGTGACCGTTCACCAAGACGGCGAGGATGCAATCTTGATTGCCGTGGCCGATAATGGCGTGGGCATGGATGAGGGTACCGCCGCCAGACTGTTTGACGAGCGCTCTGCCCGTCCCGACGCCAGCTCTCCCCAGGGTGGCGGCGCCGGTGTGGCCATGCACAATATTTCGGAGCGCATCCATCGCTTTTATGGGCCGCACTCCTATACGCGTGTCGAATCGGCGCCGGGCAAGGGCACCAAAGTGCTCCTTCATCTTGATTTGTCAGAGAGCATCTTCGACATTCAAGAGTAAAATAAAAGGCTACGGGCTCAACGTCATGCGACGGATGCCCGGCGTAGTTAGTTGACGAAAGGTTTTATCCCTATGCTGCGTGCGATGATTGTGGATGACGAGGCGCCGGCTCGCTCGGAGCTTCGCTTCCTGCTCGAGCAAACGGGCAAGATCGGCACGATCACGGAGGCGTCGAGCGTCCGCTCCGCCATCGAGATGCTTATGGAAAGTCGCGTGGATGTCGTGTTTCTCGATATCTCGATGCCCGGTGCCTCGGGCCTGCAACTTGCCGAGGCGCTGCATAAGCTCAAAAATCCGCCGGCGATCGTGTTTGTGACTGCGTATAGTGACCATGCGGTCGAGGCATTCGACGTGGATGCCGTCGATTATCTGATGAAGCCGGTCGAGGAAGCTCGCTTGGATCGCGCGATCGAGAAGGTCATGCAACGCGCCAAGCCGGTTACGGACAGCAAGGTGACCATCGAGCGTATCCCGGTGGAAAAGGGCGGCCGCAAGGTGCTCATTCCCGTGGATGACATTCGCTTTATCATGGCCAAGGACGATTACTCCTGCATCTATACCGTCGATGATCGCTTTTTGTCGACGACCTCGCTGGCGCAGTTTGAGGCCAAGCTCTGCGACTTTGGCTTCTTCCGTGTTCACCGCCGCTATATCGTCAACTTGGCGTGCGTTACGGACGTCGAGACGGTGCCCTCGGGCGCCATCCAGCTGGGCATTACGGGCGTCGACGAACGCGTGCCGGTTTCGCGCCGCCGCGTCGTGCCGCTCAAGAAGGCCCTGAGTCTCTAGCACACTGGCCCCGCAGCCCTGTAGACCCATCGTCTGCGGAGTTGTGGGGCCTTTTTTGTATGTATCTGCCGAATCGTTTTTTGCGGAAGGGATCCCATGAACAGTGCAAGCGCCAAGCGCATCGACATCATCTCGGACACCCACGGCTATTTATCGCCTGCGCTCTTGGATGAGCTTGAGGGCGCAGACCTGATCATCCACGCCGGCGACCTCACGTCAGAGATAGACTACGAGCACCTATGCACCATCGCCCCCGTGCGGGCCGTACTGGGCAACAACGATTACTACCGCGACTACGGCCCCGATGTAGACCGTCTTGCGCTCTTTACCTACGAAGGCCTCAAATTCGCCGTAGCCCACTACCGCGAAGACCTTCCGGTGGGATCCGTAGACGTAGCCATCAACGGTCACACCCACGTAACCAAAGAAGCCCAAGTGGGCCGTTGCTTAGTCCTCAACCCGGGCAGCGCCAGCTACCCCAGAGGCACCCGAGGCCCCACCATGGCCAGAATGCTCGTCAAAGACGGCAAGATCATAAGCACCAAGTTTATTGACCTAGACTAACCGCAACAAAAACGGGGGATGCACAATGCATCCCCCGTTTTTCTTTAAGCCAAAGGCCGAAATTCAACAAGATCCATCAGACCAACCCCGCCGAGGAGCACGCGGGCTAGCCGCGCGCGGCGCACGCCCGCAAAACTGGTTGAATAATGTGACGGCAGGGAGGGTCTCCGGGGCTGAGGGCGGGGGTTAAGTTTGTCGCGAGTTCCGCACGCAAAGGAAAGCACTTAATGTGCTTTCCGTCTTGCGCAGGACTGT
>CABUTR010000031.1 GCA_902494555.1 uncultured Collinsella sp. | reverse complement strand
TACGACGGCACCTTGGGCGGCAACGGCGCGTCGAACGCCTACGATGTGTTCCCCGCTTTCTCCTTCTAGCTTGTCTTCTAGCATGTCTGCCGAAGGCCCGCGCAACCCTGCGCGGGCCTTTCTTTTGGCGGTTACTCGTACATTTTAGGTTCGTGGCACAGGAAGTCGGTTTGAGGAGAAACGGGGTCATGCAGCGGCTCTCAGAGCGCCTGCTGCGCCCCCCCGCCATTACCCCCGCGGCGTCCTCGTATGGAGCCCATCCCGCTTGGCGTTTCGCTGCAACAGCCCACTTGTCCACCGATCAAGTGAACTACTGGAATAAATACAGCGACACGCTTGTTCGTTACAGTGGCTATATCGGTGTAAATCGCCGCGATAAATACCGCCCGTTCTCGGCGTGTACCTGCTGCGCGTATGTAGAATCACATCGCGTTAATAAATCGGCTCAAGCGTGTGCAAAACGCGCAAGTAGCCGCAAAAGGCGATTATCGCGTAGGTAGATTTTTAGCATCTTGTTGATTAATCAAAATTAAGCAATTGCTTCAAACAAAAAAGGTCAGGCACTAGTTGCCTGACCTGCAAACTTCTGGTCGGGACGACTGGATTCGAACCAGCGACCCCTTGACCCCCAGTCAAGTGCGCTACCAAGCTGCGCCACGTCCCGAAGCTTTTGTTTGTTGCTCTGCTCTCGCTCGCAACAGGGAGTATATTAACCCGAAACTTTAGACTTGTGCAAGAACTTTTTTACAATTTTTGAAGCAAGTCCAAAATTGTATCTGCGAGCTGGGGTTTTGTTAGTACGGGAAGTTCTTGCGTACCCGTTGTGCTCACAATCCAGGCCTTGTTGGTGTCGGTCCCAAAGCCCGAATCGGTGCGTGAGACATCGTTGGCGATTATTACATCGCACCCCTTGCGGGCCAATTTGCGCTCTGCGTACTCGACAACGTTATCGGTCTCGGCCGCAAATCCGATCACGCATCGCTCGCCCTTCTGGCGCGAGAGCTCGGCCAAAATATCGACCGTCTCGACCAGTTCGATGCGATCCAGGCGCTCGTTGGCCTTTTTGAGCTTATGGTCCGCAGGGGCCGCGGGGGTGTAGTCGGCGACGGCGGCCGCACAAATTGCCGCATCGGCCGTCTGGAAGGCGCTCAGGGCCGCCTGGAGCATCTCTGCGGCGGTCTGCACGCGCACGCACTCCACGCCGCAGGGCACATCGAGTGATGTCGGTCCCAACACGAGCGTGACCGCAGCGCCGCGGCGTGCGGCCTCCCCCGCCAGGGCGATGCCCATCTTGCCCGAAGAGCGGTTGCCAATGAATCGCACGGGGTCGATCGGCTCGTGCGTGGGACCGGCGGTAATTACGATGCGCTTACCCGCCAGGTCCTGTGGCGCGGGGTTGAGCACCTCACAGACAGCCTCTACGATGTCCTCGGGCTCGCTCATGCGTCCCGTGTCCACGTCGCCGCAGGCAAGGTAGCCGCTGCCCGGACCCACCACATGGACACCGCGCTCGCGCAGCGTGGCCATGTTGGCCTGCGTCGCCGGCGCCTTCCACATGCCGTTGTTCATAGCGGGTGCGATCACGATGGGTCGCGGCGTCGCAAGCAGCGTGGTGGAGATGAGGTCATCGGCGACGCCGTTGGCCATCTTGGCGATGATATTGGCCGTCGCGGGCGCCACGACCACCAGATCGGGCTCCTGCGCCAGCGAAATGTGGTGGATGGGGTCGGAGGGATCGTCGAATAGGCCCACCGCGACCGGCTCATTGGTGAGTGCGCGGAAGGTAAGCGGCCCCACAAACTCGGTGGCATGCTCGCTCATAACGACCTTGACGCGCGCGCCGCGCTTTTGCAGCAGGCGCACGATATTGCACGACTTATAGGCGGCGATCCCGCCGGTAATGCCCAGCAGGATCGTTTTTCCCTCAAGTTGCATTGAATTGTTGGATGCCGCCGTCATTGCTAGGCTTCCTTGCTCGGGAGCACCAGGAGGCGGTGGCAGTACGGGCAGTGCGTAATTGACCTACCGTCGTGGTTGAGGTCGCTCATGGACGATGCCTGCAGCGCGGTGTGGCAGACCGTGGGGATGTTGCCCTGGATGGTCTCGACGGCCAGGCCACGGAACTGCTTGAGCAGACGCTCGTAGTCGGTGAGAACGTCGGCCGGCAGCGTGGCAGCAAGCGCGGTGCGCTCCTTAGCGGCGGCGTCAATCTGAGCCTGCAGGTCGGCAGCCTTGGCGCGGGCGGCCTTGGTATCGGCCTTCACGCCCTCCTCGAACTTGGCGATGATGGCCTGCGCGCGGGTCTCGCGGTCGAGCGCCTCCTTATGGGCGATGACGACGTCCTTGCGGGTGTGCTCAATCTTGTCCAGCCGCTTGGCCAGGGTGGCGAGCTCATTCTCCAGGTCCTGAACCTCGCGGTAGTCGGAGCCGTCGACGTGGCGCTTCTTGGCAGCCTCGATGGCGTTGTTGGTCTGAATCTCGGTGGTGTTGAGATCGTCGAGCTCAATGTCCAGATCCTTGCGCTGGGCGTAGAGCTTGGTCATCTCGGCTTTGAGCTTAACGTAGGTCTTGCGCTTGGAAGCGAGCTCCTTGAGCTCCGGCATATTGGCAAGTTCGCTCTTGTTGCGGGCGAGCTCCAAATCGATCTGTTGCAGCTTGAGTAGCGTAGCGCCGGCGCTCATAAGTTCTCTCCTTTTGTCACAGTCCACCATTGGCAAGGGTTCAGTATTTTAATCGCATGACGGGGGTCGACCCCGGCGTCAACTGCAGAGTTCATCAATATATCAACGAACGGCTCTTCGGAGCGGTCGTGGCCGAGCAAGATCACCGGCAGCCCGCGCAAGGCAAGGTCTTGCGCCACGTGGTAGCCCGCCTCGCCGGTTACGATGACATCTGCGCCCGCGGCGATGGCGAGCTCTCCAAAGTCGCCCAGGGAGCCGCCCAAAATAGCGACGGTACGGCATGCGTGCTCGGCTTCGCCCCACACACGCGGGTCACTGCCGAAGGCCGTGGCAGCACGGGTGGCAAGATCGCGCAGCGTGCACGGGTCGTTGAGCGTTGCAAGCGCGCCCAGGCCGGTTGCCTCGGGGTCGTCCACATGCTCCAGCGAGCTCATGGGCTCAGCGCCCAGCAACTCACTCAGGCGAACGCGCGCTTCGTGCGAACGGTCCAGGTTGGTGTGGAGCGAAATAATGCTCACGCCGCAACGAGCCGCCTCGTACAGCGCAGCGCTGCACTGGGGGCGTGACGCATCCGCCGGACAAAACGCCTCGGGCGCCTTGATATAGACGGGGTGATGCGTCAGCAGCACGTTGGCACCGGCATCTTGTGCGCGGCGAACATTAGCTTCGGTCGCATCGAGTGCGCAGGCCACGCCAGCAATCTCGGCGGCAGGGTCGCCCACGGAGAGCCCTACATGATCCCAGCCCTCGGCGTCCGCCTTGGGGTAGCGCGCCAGCAGCGCGCGTTCAAGCTCGGCGACGATCATGCAGCACCTACGATCGAGAGCAGCGTCTGGGCAAAGTCGTCCAGGTCAGCCGGGTCCACGCGGTCATCGAAGGAGATGCGCAGTGCGCCTAGCGCCTGCTCGCGACCAATGCCCATTGCGCTGAGCACGTGGCTCGGGTCCATGCTGCCGCTCGAGCACGCCGAGCCGGCCGAAACCTCAAAGCCGGCGGCGTCGAGCTTGACGATGAGCTCCTCGGAGTCCATGCCGTCGACGTAGATCTACACCATGCCCTGCAGGCGATCGGCCTGTACGTAGTCGCCCATGGTGGCATGAATACGTGGATGAGCCGTAAGCGTGGCGTAAAGTTTGTCGGACAAGGCCTGCAGCGTCGCGCGCTCCTGGGCCACGGTCGGCAACAGCGCGGAGGCGGCGGCGGCAAAGGCCAGCTGCGTGCGCAGGTCCTGCGTGCCGGCTCGACGTCCGGCGTCCTGTCCACCGCCAAAGATGCGCGGACGCAGCGGCGTGCGGGTCTTAACGTAGAGCGCGCCGGATGCCACAGGACCGCCAATCTTATGGGCAGCGACTGACATGGCATCGACGCCCAACTCGGCGGCATCGAGCGGAATGTGCAGATAGCCCTGGATGGCATCGGTGTGGAACAGGGCGCCCACGGTATGCGCGGCCGCGGCAAGCTCGCGGATGGGCTGCACCACGCCGGTCTCGTTGTTGGCGACCATAATGCTCACGAGCGCCACGTCGTCGCTGAGCAAGTCGCTCAGTGCGGCGGGTTCGATGTAGCCCGCACGGCAGGGCTGCACCAGGTCGACGCTAAACCCGGCGGCACGCAGCAGCGGCAGGTTGTCCAGAATCGAATCGTGCTCGATGGCCGAAACGATTACACGATCGCGCTTGCGATCGCGCTGACGAGCGCCCTCGGCAAGACCGAGCAGCGCCAGCTGGTTGGCTTCGGTGCCGCCGTTGGTCAGTACAATCTCGGACGGGCGAACGCGTGCGCCAAAGCTGCGGGCGATCTCGCGACGTGCAACCTCCAGACGCGCGGCAGCCTTGCGGCCGAGCGAGTGCAGCGAGTTGGGGTTGACGCCGGCAAGCTCGCTGTCGTCGTACTCGCGCTGCGCAAGGAGCGCCTCGGCGCGCATGGGCGTCGAGGCGGCATAGTCAAGATTCACGGGTATGCGGTTTTGACCTGCGGTCATAAGGGTTTATGCCTCCTGTGCGGCCTCGTTGCCCAGCTTCTGCAGCAGCGCAACCTCGGCAGCGGGATCTTCGGACTTAAATACGGCAGAACCGGCCACGAGCACGTTGGCGCCGGCCTTGACGACCTCGGCAATGTTCTTGGAAGAAATGCCACCGTCGACCTCGATCATGGGCGACACGCCGTGGCGCTCGCACATGGCTTTGAGCTCGTGGAGCTTAGCGATGGTGCCCGGGATAAAGCTCTGGCCGCCAAAGCCCGGGTTCACGCTCATCAGCAGCACCATATCGACGACGTCGATGATGCTCTCGAGCACGCACACGGGGGTGGCGGGGTTGAGCACCACACCGGCCTTGACGCCGCGCTGCTGCAGATGGGTGAGCGTGCGGTGCAGGTGCGTGGAAGCCTCGTAGTGCACGGTGATCATGTCGGCACCGGCGTCGGCGTACCAATCGACCGTCTCGTCGGGGTTCGACACCATGAGGTGCGCGTCGACCGGTACATCGGTGGAGCGCTTGACGGCCTTAAGGATGTCAACGCCAAAGGTGAGGTTGCCGGTAAAGTGACCGTCCATAACGTCGAAGTGCACGTAGTCGGCGCCGGCGATCTTGTCGAGTTCGCCCTTGAGGTTGGCCATGTCGGCCGAAAGGACAGACGGAGCGATTTTGATGGAACCCATGGTAGAAGCCTTTCTGCGCTAGTCGGTGAGTCCGTAGAACTCTTGAGAAGGGACGCGATCGGTAAGAATCTCGAGCGCCCTATCCAAAGTAACACCGTTGTAGAGCGTTTGCTCCACGGCAAAGGTGAGCGGAATGTCTACGCCCAGTGAACGGGCAAGTTCGCTGACGCTGCGGGCCGCGACGGCGCCCTCGACAACCATATGCGTGCGCTCCTGATACTCGTCGAGCGACACGCCGTGGGCAAACTCGTAGCCAAAGGTGCGGTTGCGCGAATGCTCCGAGGTGCAGGTGGCGATGAGGTCACCCATGCCGGCAAGTCCCATGCAGGTCATAGCCTGCCCGCCGCGGGCATGCACCAGACGGCTGATCTCGGCCAGGCCGCGCGTCATGATAAGGGCGAGCGTGTTGTCGCCCGCACCGGTACCGGCGGAGATGCCACACACGATCGCGATGACATTTTTCATGGCGCCGCAAACCTCGACGCCGGTCATGTCCTGTGACAGGTAGATGCGGAAGGCCGTGGACAGGAGCAGGTCCTTAAAGGTCTCCCCTATCTGCGGATCTTCGCTGGCGATGACGGCGGCAGAAAGTCCACCGCGGCAGATTTCCTCAGCATGGTTGGGGCCCGAGAGCGCCGCCACGCGCGACTCGTTGCCGATCTCGCTGGCGATGACCTCGCTCATGAGCAGGCCAGACTCGGGCTCAATGCCCTTGGTGAGGCAGAGCACCGGGGTGCCGGCGGCGATGAAGAGTGCTGCCTGATGACATACGCTGCGCAGGTGTGTGGAGGGCACGGCAAAGATGATGGCCTCGGCACCGTCGAGCGCCTGCACCAGGTCCGTGGTGGCGACGACGTTGCCGGGCAGCTCGTAGCCCACAAGGTAGCGGGGGTTGCTGTGCTCGGCATTGATGCCGGCGGCCGTCTGCTCGCTATGGGCCCACATGGTCACGCGCTCGGCTCGCGCGGCGGCAAGGCCGGCGATGGCGGTTCCCCAGGAGCCAGAGCCAATCAGCGCAACATTCATGACTCTCTCCTACTGATCGTCGGGCTCGGTGACGCGCTTGGTAAACGAGAGCTTGGACTCCTTACCGGTCATGAGCTTTTTGATGTTCGCGCGATGGGCCCACACCACGGTGATGCCGATCATCGCCATACAAAACTTAAGGCCTAGGCTGCTGTACGGAAAGACCGCACAGGCTGCGATGGGAAGGCCGATGGCGGCGGCAAGCGAGCCCACCGACACAAACTTGGTGATGGCGACGGCCACGATAAACATGCCCAGCAGCGACAGGCCAATGGGCCAGTACCAGGCGAGGATAACGCCCAGACCCACGGCGATACCCTTGCCGCCATGGAAGTTGAGGTAGGGCGAGAAGATGTGGCCCCATACGGCTGCCAGACAAATGACACCGAGCATCCAGTCGCCGGGGGCTCCGGGCGCCATGATGTTCGGCGGAAATCCATAGCCCACGCTCGCGATGAGTGGACGGGCGATGACAACGCAGATGGCGCCCTTAAGGCAGTCGAGCAGCAGCGTGAGCGCGGCCACCTTGGGGCCGGCCACACGCAGCGCGTTGGTGGTGCCGATGTTTCCGGAGCCCGCCTTGCGAATGTCGGTGTGGTTGAACACGCGACCCAGGATCAGGCCAAACGGAATCGCTCCGATAAAGAACGAGACCACGGCGCAGATGGCGGTCAGCAGAATCGGATTATGCATCCTTTTGCTCCTTCTTTCTAAAGAAGAGTCGAATGGGCGTGCCGGCAAAGTCGAAGGTCGAGCGCATGCGGTTCTCCACATAGCGCTGGTAGGTGTCGTTGACCAAGTCGCTGTGGTTGACGAAGAACGTGAACGTCGGCGGGTTGACGCCCGTCTGGGTCACGTAGTGCATGCGCAGGCGACGCTTGCCGTCCACCACGGTATGACCGAACTCGCGCAGGTCGGTGAGGAACGTGTTGAGGCGCGAGGTGCTGATCTTTTGCGAGCGCGTCTTTTCGGCAGCGTCGACCATTGCCCAGATCTTCTCGACGCTGCGCCCGGTCAGGGCCGAAATGCGCAGGTACTGGGCCCAGGGAGCCATGACGCCCAGACGGCGGTCGATGGTCTCCATGCAGGCCTCGCGCTTACGGTCGTCGTCGAGCAGATCCCACTTGTTGAGCAGCACAACGATGGCGCAGCCGCGCTCGATGGCCAAGCCCATGACCTTCTGGTCCTGCTCGGTAACGCCCACGGAGGCGTCGACGACGAGTAGCGCCACGTCGGCGCGGTCGATGGCGCGCAGGCCGCGGACCATCGAGTAGTACTCGATGTTCTCGTACACGGTGCTCTTCTTGCGGATTCCCGCGGTATCGACCATGCGGTAGTGCTTGCCGTTGCGCTCGACGACCGTGTCGATGGCGTCGCGCGTGGTGCCGGCAATGTTGGACACGATGGAGCGGTCGGCGCCCAGGATGCGGTTGAACAGCGAGGACTTACCGGCGTTGGGGCGGCCGATGATGGCGACGTTCAGCGCGTCGGGGAACTCATCGGCGACCTCGTCCTCTTCCTCCGGAAGCAGGGCCACGATATCGTCGAGCAGGTCGCCCGTGCCATGACCATGCAGGGCCGAGAGCGGCGTGGGCTCGCCGATGCCGAGCGAATAGAACTCCCAGATGCTGTCGTTCTCGCGATCGGGGTTGTCGAGCTTGTTCACCAGCAGAAAGACCGGCTTGTCGCAGCGCTTGAGCATGCGGGCGACCGACTCGTCCTCCTCGGTGACGCCGGTGCGGCCGTCGACCACAAACAGGATGACGGCGGCTTCCTCGGCGGCGGCGAGCGCCTGGTCGCGGATGGACGTGGCAAACACGTCATCGCTCTTGAGCGGCTCGATGCCGCCCGTGTCGACGATGGTGAACTCGCGGCCGTTCCAATCGGCCGTGTGGTACGAGCGGTCGCGCGTGACGCCGCGAGACTCGTGGACGATGGCGTCCGAGGTCTGGGCCAGGCGGTTAACGAGCGTGGACTTGCCCACGTTGGGGCGTCCGACGACGGCGACGATAGGTTTCATCTGCTCTCCTTTAATGGGTAGGGTCAGCGGAATTAGTAGAGTCGGCAGGCACAATGCCAAGGATGTGCTCCAGGGTATCGAGCAGCTCATGCGGCATGGTCGACACCACATGAACCTCGGCGCCGCGACCGGTAAGGCTTGCGAGTAAATCGTCACGATGATACTCGTCGAGCGTCATGCCGTCAGCGTTGAACATGAGCTTAGGCACAAAGAGCATAACCCCCGACAGATCTTGGGGCAGCTGCTCCAGAATGTCACACGCGACGATGAGGCCGGTCACGTCCACGTTGCCGCCAAAGTAGCGGTTCTTGATGGCAGTGACGGTACCGCCGAGACCATGCGGCGACTCCACAAAGCGGGCCACCGTGTCGCGTGCGCTGGTGCCCGAGAGGCATAGAAGGCGCTGGTTGCGCTCGGCGATGCCAGCGCGGACGCGGGCCAGACGCTCGGCGTCGGCGGCAAGCACGTCATCGGTCTCGTCTAGATACGAGCGGATCATGCCAATGCCGTCGTAGTACTGCGGGTAGCCGTCGTAAAAGTCAGCCTCGGGAGGATCGATGCCAGCGTCCAGATAGAACTCGTCGCTCATCTGGAAGGTGTGGCGGCCAAAGCGCTCATAGGCGCGGTCCTGGAAGGGCCTGATCATCGCGATGGTCTCGCGCGCCAGCTCGGGCTTGTCGCTGTAGGACCAGCTAAAACGGTTCTGATGCTTGGTAAAACCGAGCGGCACAATGCCCAGACTTGTGATTTGCTCGTGCTCCTCGCAAAAGCGTAGGGTCTTTTCCAGCTCCTCGCCGTCGTTCATGCCGGGGCACAACACGATCTGCGCATGAATCTCTATGCCGGCGGCCATGATGGCCTCGAGCACATCCATGCCGCGCTGGGCGTTGCGGCCCATCATGCGGCGGCGGACGTCGGGGCTTACGGCGTGGACCGACACGTTCATGGGGCTCATGTTGCGTTGGATGACGTTTTGAACATCTTCGTCGGTGAGGTTCGTGAGCGTGACAAAGTTGCCCTGCAAAAAGCTCAGGCGGTAGTCGTCATCGCGAATATAGAGCGTTGAGCGGCCGCCCTTGGGGAGCATCGTCATAAAGCAGAACACGCAGGCGTTCACACAGGTACGCATGCCGTCAAAGATGGGGCCATCGAACTCAAGGCCCCAGTCCTCTCCCGGGAAGCGGTCGAGCTCGACGAGGGTGACGGTGTTGTCGCGCGGGTCGAAAACCTCGAGGTCGACGGTATCATCGTCGGCCTCCCAGAGCCACACAATCATGTCGGTAAGCTGCTCACCGTTGACCGTGAGCACGCGCATGCCCGGCTCGATACCCACATCCCACGCGGGCGATTCGGGACGCACGTTCTTTACGAGCGCGCCTTCACCCGGCTCGGGGTCGCGGCTGCGCCCGTAATCGGCCACCTCGGCGGCGTATGCGGGTACGGTCTGGTCCATGACTAGCGGCAAAGCTCCTTGATGCGCTCAACGGCGCGCTCGATGTGTTCTTGCGGGGTGGAGGCTCCGGCAGTGATGCCGATGTGGTGAGCGTCGACAAACCATGCGGCCTGTAGCTCGGAAGCCTCCTCGATGTGATGGGTGTGCTCGCAGACGTCGGCGCAGATCTGTGCCAAGCGGCGGGTGTTACCCGAGTTCTTGCCGCCCACCACGACCATGCAGTCGCAGCGGTTGGCAAGTGTGGCTGCTGCCTGTTGACGCTCACTCGTGGCGGCGCAGATGGTGTTGATCACACGCAGCTCCTGCACGCGCGGGGTGATGGCAGACACGACCTCGGCGAGGTTCTGTGCGGTCTGGGTGGTCTGCACAACCAGACCCACCTTGCCCTTGAGCGACAAGGCGTTGGCGTCGGCGGCACAGCTCACGACCTGCGCATCATTGCCGGCGTGGCCCAGGATGCCCTCCACCTCGGGATGGCCCGGCTCGCCTACGACCACCACGCGGTAGCCCTCGCGCACCAGGCGCTCGGCTGCCATATGGACCTTCTTCACGTAGGGGCAGGTGGCGTCGACGACGTTAAGGCCACGCTCGCGAGCGGCATCGATCACCTGCGGCACCACTCCGTGCGCGCGAATGATTACGGTGCCCGATGCGGCGTCATCCAGGGTTTCGGCCAAGCCAACGCCTGCCTCAGCGAGCTCGCGCACCACGATGGGGTTATGGATGAGCGGACCCAAGGTATGGACCTGAGCGCACTCCCCTGCCTGCGGCGCGGCGGTCAGCGCCATATCGAGCGCACGCTGTACGCCGTAGCAAGTGCCGGCGTGGGCGGCGATCTCGATGGTAGGCGCGGTTGACTGGTCGGACGCAGTCGCGGCGGTGTTCGTCACGTTTTTGCTCATGGCTAGAACCTGCCCGGATGCTCGGCGCACAGCTCGTCTCGCATGGCGTAGACGCGGTTCATGGCCTCGGATTCAAACCAGGCCAAGCGCTCCGTGCGTTTAAGCCCGGCCGGTGCGTCGGAAAGCGAGACGGCCTTGCCGGCGCGGATCCAGCACTTCTTGGGACGCATGATCTTTTTGCCCGCGGGCGTGATATCGGACCAGCCGCAGATGGCGAGCGGGTTCACAGGTGCCTTGCCCATCTGGGCGATGAGCGCAAAGCCGCCGTGGACCTCGGGCTTGATCTCGCGCGAGCGGATGCGCGTGCCCTCGGGGAAGATCAGGACGTCCTCGCCGCGCTGCAGCGCATGCTGAGCGGCGCGCAGGCACTTCATATCGGCAGTACCACGCTCCACGGGGATGCCACCAACGCGGCTAAAGGCCCAGCGTACGATCTTGGTCTTGGCAAACTCGGACTTAAAAATGGGGCGAATGCGGCGGCCGCCAAAGAACAGCGCCGTCTCTACAGCCAAAAGCTCGGCCATCGAGGTGTGGTTGCAGATGACCACGCTGCCGCGGCCTTCCTGGCGCTCAAACAGCAGATCGGCATCTTCGACCTTCCAACGCCACATGAGCTTGGAGAAGGCCCAAAGGATGGCCATGACTACGACGACGGTGCCGCGGATGATCGCTGGGAACTCTGCGTAGGGGGCGTTGTAATAGTCCTCGGGCGTCTGCTTAAACAGGCGCATGGGCTACCTCCTTTGGTCGATGAGGCCCTCGATAATGCGGACGACCTCGTCGATGGTGTGGGCGGTGGAGTCGACGTGCACGGCGTCCTCGGCGGGCACGAGCGGGGCGACCTCGCGGCTGCTGTCGAGCTTGTCGCGCTGCTTGAGGGCGTCGAGGGTCTCGTCGACCTCGTTCTCGAGTTGCGCGGACGTGAGCGGCTGAGCGTCGTTTTGGTGGCGCTGCAGCACGCGGCGGCGGGCGCGCTCACGCGGGTCGGCAGTCAGGAAGATCTTGACCTGCGCGTTGGGGAACACGACGGTGCCGATGTCGCGACCCTCGGCCACGATATCGCGGTCCTCGGCGGCGCGGCGCTGGTGGATGAGCATGGCCGCGCGCACGCCCGGATAGGCCGAGACCTTGGACACGTTGGCGTCGACCTGCGGGGTACGAATGGCGGCCGATGCGTCCTGGCCGTCAATGGTCAGGCGCGTATCCTCGCCGGCTCCGTTGGTAAAGCGGATTTCGATCTGCTCGGCGAGGGCATCGATGGCTGCCTCGTCGTCCAGATCGATGCTGCGGTCGAGCGCGGCGAAGGTGACGGCGCGGTACATAGCGCCTGTGTCGAGCTTGTTAAAGCCCAGCTGGCGGGCGATCTCCTTGGCAATGGTGGACTTGCCGGAACCGGCGGGGCCGTCGATGGCGACGATCATGCAATGCTTCCTTTCGATGGATGACGTGCTGGTATGGTTCGCGGGCGTTGGGGCGCGGCGGGTTGCCTAGCTCGTGTAGCGCTCGCGGTAGGTGTTGCGCTTGGGTGCGGAGCCGTGGCTGCCGTGGTGACGCATGCGGCTGGCGGGCGTGTCTTGGGGCTTGTCGCCGTTGCGCTTGGCGCTCGCCTGCTTGGGCGGGATGCCGCCCGCTTTAAGGATCTGCACCTCGCGGTCGGTGAGCTCGCGCCATGAGCCCTTGGCCACGCCTTCGAGCTCAAGGCCGGCAAAGTTGCAGCGATGCAGGCGGATTACCGGATGGTGAATCTTGCTCAGCATGCGCTTGACCTGGTTCTTGCGTCCCTCGCGGATGATGACCTCCACGGCGGTGGTACCGGGCTTTACGCCTTGCGGAGCCACGGCCTCTGCCTCGCGCGCGGTGATGACGCGGCAGATTGCCGGCTGGCACAGGCCGTCGTCGAGCTCGATGCCACGGCGGAGCGGTTCCAAGTCGCGATCGGTCAGGTGGCCGTCCACGAGCGCCTGGTAGGTCTTGTAGACGTGCTTGCTGGGGTGCAGTAGATCCTGCGACAGGTCACCATCGGTGGTAAAGAGCAAAAGGCCCGTGGTGTCGCGGTCCAGGCGGCCCACCGGAAACAGGCCCGGAAATCGGTCGCGCGGGACCAGATCGGCCACGCAAGGGCGCTCCTGCGGGTCGCTCATGGTGGTGAGGTAGCCGGTCGGCTTGTAGAGCATTAGGTACGCGGCGCCCTGGTTGAGCTTGACGGGCATGCCGTCGACCTCGATATGGTCGCGGTCGACGTCGACCTTGGTGCCCAGCTCGGTCGCGACCTCGCCGTTGACGGTTACGCGGCCGGCGGTCATTAGGTCTTCCGAGCCGCGTCGGCTCGCCACGCCCGCGCGCGCCAAAAAGCGCTGCAGGCGCATGGTGTGCGGATAGACGGGCTGGGCGTCGGTTGCGGGTACTGCGTTGCCCATGGCGCGCGTCTCCCCTACTTCGTTAGTCCTCGTCATGCAAATCCTCCGAGGTCTCGTCCACGACCACGGTTTCCAAGTCCTCGACTGCCTCAACATCGTCAACATCGGTATCGAGCAGTTCGCGCTCTTCGTCCAGGTCCTCGGCCTGCTCCTCGAGCGTGGACTGAATGCTGCGGCCGCTCAGGCGCTCGCGGATAAACTGACGCGACTGCTCGTCGGGGGCAAACTGCTCCAGATCGGGCAGGTCGCGGGTGGAGCGTAGACCGAACTTTTCCAAGAAGGCGTTGGTCGTACCGTAGATGATGGCCTGACCTCGCTGGGGGTCGCGGCCGAGCTCGCGCACCAGGCCCTTGTCCACGAGCGACGCGATGACGCCGTCGGAGTTGACGCCGCGGATGCCCTTGACCACTTCGCGCGTCACGGGCTGGTGGTATGCGATGACGGCCAGGGTTTCGAGCGCCGCCTGCGACAGCTTTTGCGTGTCCCAGCTCAGTACGTAGGCCTCGACCACGTCGTGGTAGGCGGGGTGCGTAAACAGGCGCCAGCCGCCGGCGACCTCGCGCAGCTGAAAGCCGCGGTTGGCCTCCTCGTATTCAACCTTGAGCTCGGCGAGCAGCGACGCGCATTCGCCGGGGGCGATATCCAGCGCACCTGCCAGCGCGGGCGCGCTCACCGGGTCGCTCGACACCAGCAGCAGCGCCTCGAGGGCGCCTTTGAGGCTGTTTGCCTCCAGCGTTGAAAGGGTTGACATGGTTGCGGCTCCTATTCGGTGAGCTCGGGGCCCTCGCCGGGCACGTATGCCTCGGCGCCCTCGACTCGGTTGATGCAGATGGTTCCGAAGATCTCGTCCTGGCTCAGCGTAAGCGAGCCGCGCTTGGCGAGCTCGAGCATGGCCAGGAAGGTAACGACGAGCTGCTCGGTGGTGGCTTCGCCGTCCAGCAGCTCGCGGAAGGTGCAGGTTTGGTGCGTCATGGTAAAGCGGTCGACTGAGGCCACGGTCAGGTCGAGCGGCACGCGATGCGGCGCCACGTGCTCGGCCTCCAGTAAGAAGGTCTGGCGCTTGCCGTCCAGGTCGGCACAGATGACGGCAAGGCCGCGCAGGGTGATGCCAGCCAGGTAGTCGGGCATGAGCCCCAGGAACTCGGGGTCGGGGCCGGCCACACGCGGATGCATGCGGCTTTCGGCCTGCATGCGGGCACCGAGGGCCGCCGCTGCGCCCTTAAACTGCTTGTAGGCGATCAGGCGCTGGATCAGGACCTCGCGTAAGGCGTCGCCGTCGAGCGTACTGAGCTCCTCGAGGTCTTCGTCGAACTCGTCATCGTCGTCGGCTTTGCGCGGGGCCTCCTGCGGCACCAGAGAGGCGGCCTTGATGTCCAGAAGGGTTGCCGCGACCAGCAAAAAGTCGCTCGCCACGTCCAGGTCCAGCGCCTCGATTCGCTCGGCCTCGGCAAGGTACTGCTCGGCCACCTCGCTGATGGAGATGGCGCCGATATCTACTTTTTGGCGGGTTACCAGCTGCAGCAGCAGGTCGAACGGTCCGCTGTAGACCTGCGTCGACACGCGATACGACATCTTCGACCTCCTTTGACGGCGCCTTCGCGGCGCGGTTTGGGTGCATGTTGAGACCGTTTTGCACGGTCGACCTGTAAGTTTACCCTAGATGCCGGCGATTGCGAAGTTGAGCAGCCGCTCAGCCAGCGGATACACGGTAACGTCGAAATAGCGGCCGATCACGTCGAGTCCTGTCCACATGGGCAGCAGGTACAGCACGATGATAAGGATCGGCATGGCGTATTGCTGCAGTCGGTAGTAGTTGGCGAGCGCCTTGCCTTTGAGGAATGGGACGATGATCGATGAGCCGTCGAGCGGCGGGATCGGGATGAGATTGAAGAACGCGAGCGACAGGTTGACCACGATGAACGTGGCGCCGAAGTTCATGATCTGTGATGCCACGGCAAAGGACATGCCGGTATAGAGGCTGCCATATGCCGCGTGCATGAGGGCGGCCGCGAGGCACGCGAGGGCGATGTTCGACGCGGGGCCGGCCACGCTCACCAAGACTTCGTCGCGTTTGGGGTGCGTGAGGTTGTTGAGGTAGACGGGCACGGGCTTGGCGAAGGCGAACACCGGGCCGCCGGCGGCAAGCATGAGCAGTGGCAGGAGGATGGTGCCAAACGGGTCGATGTGGTTAAGCGGGTTGAGCGACACGCGGCCGCGCGAACGGGCCGTCTTGTCGCCGAGCGCCCAGGCCGCGGCGGCGTGTGCGCTCTCGTGGATCACGATGCCCACGATGACGGCGACGGCGCTGGCGAGCAGGTTCATGAGGTAGCTGCTAGACATGGCGCTCCCCTAGCGGACGCGGCGCGAGGCGCGCGTGAGCAGGTAGTCGATCACAAACAGGATGACGGCCACGATGGCGTAATCCAGGCGGAACACGCCGCCAAAGGGCGATGTGATGACGCCGTAGCCGGCGATGGCGCTCGGCAGGGCGCGCGAAAGCTCGACGACAAAGCCCACGATCTGCAGCTTGGCGGTGATGCCGCTAAAACACAGCAGCACGGTCATCGCGCTCATAAAAATGCCGCAGATGCGACAGGCGATGGCGATGATGCTCATCGCCACGGCAGCGGCCTTACGAGAGTTCACGCGCGGTCTCCTCTTCGATCTGGGTGGAAAGCTCCAGCCATTCGTCCTCGAGCTTGGGCAGCTCTTGCTTAAGGCCGTTATATTCCCCCAGCGCGCCGTTGAACTTGTCCTGATCGGCATAAAGCTCTTCGCTTGCCATCAATTCCATAAGCTCGTCATAGCGGGCGCGCTTTTTGTCGAGCTCCGTCTCGATCTTCTTTAGCTGGTTGCGCACGCCCTTGAGCTTTTTGTTGAGCGCAGCGCGGGCCTGGGCCTCGGCGCGCTTTTGCTCCTTGGTCTTTTTGCCCTCGGCAGGCTTGGAAGCGGCGGCGGGCGCATCGGGCTGGGCCGCAGTGACCTTGGCGGACTTGGCCGTGGCCGGCGCACTCTCCCCTGCTGCCTCGGCGGCGGCGCGGGCTGCGAGGTCCTCGCGCTTGTAGAGGTAGTAGTCGTAGTCGCCGTCATAGACCGTGACCTTGCCATCGCGGATGTCGATCACGCGGTTGGCCACGGCGCGCACCAGGTGCTCGTCGTGGCTGATCAGCACGATGGTGCCGGGGAAGTTTTGCAGGGCGTTCTCGAGCATATCCACCGAGTCGATGTCCAGGTGGTTGGTGGGCTCGTCCAGGCACAGGAGCGCCTCGGGGGCCACGAGCATCTTGGCCAGGGCCAGACGCGCTTTTTCTCCGCCGGAAAGGACGCGGACCTGCTTCTCGATGGAGTCATTGTCGCTAAACAGGAAGGCGCCCAGCAGGCTGCGCTGCTGCGGCACGGTCCACTTGGGCGTGACGGTGTCGATCTCTTGCAGGACGGTATTGGACTCGGTCATGCCCTCGAGTGCGTGCTGGGCGTAGTAGGCTACGCCCACGTTGGTGCCTAGATCGCGGGTGCCGGTGGTGGGCGGCTCCAGTCCGGCGATAATCTTCATGAGCGTGGACTTGCCGGCGCCGTTGGGGCCGACGAGTGCCACGTGCTCGCCGCGGTAGAGCTTGAGGTCGATGTCGCTGTAGATGTGCTTTTCGCCGTAGGACTTGGAGACGCCCTCGAGCCCCACGACCATGTCGCCGGAGCGCGGCGGATCGGGGAACTTAAAGTCGATGTGCTTGTGGCCCTCGGGCAGGATGACGAGCTCCTTTTTGATCTGCTCGATCTTGCGGATGCGCTCCTGGGCCTGGGCAGCCTTGGTGGGCTTGTAGCGGAACTTGTCAACGAAGACCTGCATATGGGCGATGTCGCGCTCCTGGGCGGCGCGCTTGGCGCGCATCTGCTCCAGGTTGTCCTCGCGCTGCTTGAGGTAGCTGCTGTAGTTGCCGGTGTAGGTGGTTACGCGGCGGTTCTCGAGCGCGGCGACGTGGTCGACGCAGGCGTCCATGAAGGCGCGGTCGTGGCTGACGATGAGGACGGCGCCGTCGTAATTGGCGATAAAGCCGCGCAACCACTGGACGCTCTCGAGGTCCAGGTGGTTGGTGGGCTCGTCAAGCAGCAGCAGGTCGGGATGGCGCAGGAAGAGCTTGGCCAGCGCGATGCGCATCTGCCAGCCGCCCGAGAACTCGGAGCACGGGCGCTCAAAGTCGGTGACCTTAAAGCCCAAGCCGGATAGGATTTTGCGGGCGTTGCTCTCGAGCTCGTAACCGCCCAGATGCTCAAAGCGGTCCTGGACCTGGCCGTACTCGTTGAGGAGCGCATCGACGTCCTTGCCCTGCTCGGAGAGCTCGGTGATCTGGGACTGCAGTTCGTTGGCGCGCTCGCCCATGCGACGGATTTCTTTTGCGGCCGCCATGACCTCGGCGAGGATGGTGGTGTCCTTTTGCTCCAGATTAGTTTCCTGCTCTAAGTAGCCCACCTGGCAGTCCTTGGCGTACTGGACCTGGCCGGAGTCGGGACTGTCGATGCCCATGATGATCTTGAGCATGGTGGTTTTGCCGGCGCCGTTGGGGCCCACGAGCGCGAAGCGCTCGCCGGGGTTGATCTGGAAGGACGCGCCGCTAAAGAGGACGCGTGCGCCGAAGCTTTTTTCGATCTTGTCGACCAGGAGGATCATGCTGCCGCCTTTGACCTTGTGTTCCTATATGAAAAAAGGCCCCAACTTGCGTTGGAGCCTCATTCAATGCTCGGGTGGAGACGAGGGGGATCGAACCCCTGACCTCTTGACTGCCAGTCAAGCGCTCTCCCAGCTGAGCTAC
>CABUTR010000030.1 GCA_902494555.1 uncultured Collinsella sp. | reverse complement strand
CGGCAACTGCCTCAGCAACTTTCTCGGCAGCTGCGGTCGCGGCCTTCTGCGCGGCATCCACCACGGCGGGCGCGGCCTCGCGCGCGGCAGCAACCATACGGTCCTTAATGCCCTCGACGAGTTTGCTCATTGTCTCTCCTCTTAGTTGTTGGACTCGACGGCTGCGGCGGTGTCGGCCGCGTCCTCGAGCTGTAAGTTCAATAACTTCATGCCGTATTCCGGCACGTTGATATCGATGGGTTGGCCATACAGATCACCAGGGCGCACAAAAGCGAGCACCGTCATAATGCGCGCCATGGCCTCGGGCGATTCGGTGAGCCCACGCTCAAACCAGCGCTGAATCATGCCGACCTCGGCACTCACGACGTAGGTGACGTAGTAGTCAAAGAACGTGCCCAGCGCCAGGCCCAAAATGCCCGTCTGCGCACGCGGCACCACAGCCTCACGAGCGGTGTCGATGATCCTTTTAATGAAGGCCTGGTCGCCGCCCGGACCCAGCAGCGCACCGATTAAGTCGCGGTTGGCCGCAAGATAACGCAGCAGCTCAACCGAACCAGGTGCCGGCTCGAGCTCATCGATGTTGTGATAGAGATCGGGCAGCTGAGCTGCGGTGATGAGCTCAATGCGCTCACGGATCTCGGCCAGCAAGCCGTCCTCGATTTGATTGATAAAGTCGGGGATATCGCGGTAGTGCGAATAGAACGTGCGGCGCGTAAGGCCAGCGCGCTCGGTGAGCGACGCGACATTAATGCGCGAAAGATCGCCGCTTTCGGCAAGTTCGCTGGCAAGCGCCTGGCGAAGGGCACGCTGCGAGCGAAGGGACCGGCGATCGCATTTCTCGAGCTGGGACAAGCGTCCTCCTTGTTACTCAGCCTGTGCGCTATTGCACAGTGCGAGTATTATTGCACACCGTGTGTATCAACACGTAAAGGCAATATTTTGGATGTGACAAAGGGGCAGTTCCCATGTCACATTCAGCGACCGCCTAGGTTGTGCCAGTTGTGCCTGGCTTTTGAAGCGGCAGTACCGATTGTCCAAAAAGTCATTCGTGGGTAGAATAGTGTCGACGGCAGCCCAAGTTGTAGCTAGCTGGGCAGCGCCGTTGTTTGCATTAGGGGGTCAATGCCTTAGCGGCGGCGACCCCTTCTGTTGCGCTTCGAACGCTGCTTGAGTGCCTCGGAAAGGCCGACAAGCGCCGTGAAGAACGAGACCAAAGCGGTCAGAAGTCTCACGAAATCAATCAGATCGGTCATGGGCATCACCTCCCATCAGATGGAGGGCGCTGCCCGGCACATGGAACTGCCGTCAACGATACCGATTCTACCAGAGCCTAGTTATATATACGAATATATGTTCGTATTCCAAGCACACAGACCCCTGTGACAAAAGGGCTGTCCCTTTGTCACATTATTCGATGATGGTGCGGGAGTTTTGCTTGTGCATGGTGGCGAGCATGTGTTTGGGGACGGCGTGGATCATGCAGCTGCCGATAGTTGCGCTCGCGGCGGCTTTAGCTGCATCGCTAGCGTTTTTGGTCGCGTAGCTGTGGCGGAAACGCTTGAGCATGGCAATGTCGTTGCCGCCGTCGCCGTAGACCGCGACCTCGTCCTCGGCAATACCGTAGTAGCCCGCCAGCCAGGCCACGCTCTCGCCCTTGTTGCACGCCACGTCCGTGATCTCGAACATCACCGGATCGAACGGTGCGTTGACCACGCGGTCCGATCGCTCGGCCAAATATGCTTTAAGGTCGCGCTCCAGCTCGGGCGAGGTCACGCGGCAGTTGATCTTGCAAACATCGTGGCGCAAGATGTCGCCGATCGACTGATCGAAATACTGCTCCTCGTGATAGCCGCCACGCGCGCGCATGCCGCGCATCACGATGCGCTTGATAGGGCTGTCCTTCTTAAAACCCGCCTGGTGCATCTCGAACGAACCGCTCGAGAACATGCCATCGGGCGTGGAGCAGTCGAAGCAAATGTCCGGGAACGCCTTGAGCAGCTCCTCGGTAACCTGCGGGTCGATGGTCCAGGTTTTGAGCACCTCGCCATGACTGTCGCGCACGATTGATCCATTGGAGCAGCAGGCGTCAAGCGCCAGGCCCGTAAAGCCATGCTCACCAATCGGCAGCGTCGAGCGTCCGGTCGCGGGAACCACATGCAGGCCAGCCTCGGTTAGCTCGCGAATGGCACGGCGGATGGTCCCATCTGCCTTGTGCAGGGCGTTCAGCAGCGTTCCGTCTAAGTCACTCGCAAACATCTTGATCATGGGCATGCCTCTCCTTCGTCTGCACGATATTGTAGACGAGAACGGGCGCGCCCCAAGAGAGGCGCGCCCGTCAGGCGAAAGATTGTCCTACACCGCGGCGGCGCCGTGTTCGCCGGTACGGATGCGGATGACTTCCTCGACCGGCTCGACCCAGATCTTGCCGTCGCCGACGGCTCCGGTGCGAGCGGCGTTGCAGATAATCTCGACAATGCCGTCGACATGCTCATCGGCACAAATGAGCGTGAACTGCACCTTAGGGATCGTGTTGACAAGCAACTCGTTGCCGCGCACGTACTCCTTCCAGCCATGCTGTGCACCGCAGCCCTGCACCTGGTTGATGGTCATACCACGAACATCAGCAGCAAACAGCGCATCTTTAAGAACCTCAAGTTTCTCGGCACGAACAATCGCCGTAATCTTCTTCATAGTGAATTCCTCTCTTCAAAAAAAGAAATGAATTGTCCCTCACATGGCACGGGTTTTCCAGGTGTCACAGACCAACCTTGTAGATCAGATAAGTGCAACTAACAGGTCTTAGCAGGTTTCCCAAGTGCCGCAGATCGGCCTGAAAGAGGAGTGCCGCGTACTTAAGGTACGCAAACGACGATTGAAGGCCGAGGTGCGGTGCTTGGGGAAGCTGCTAATCGAGTCCGGAGAACGAAGGGTAGGCGCTCTCACCGTGTTGACTCGCATCCAGGCCCAGCGCCTCGTCGGCCTCGTCCACGCGCAGGCTGCCGTGGAACAGCGCCTTGACTACCGCGGCGATCACCAAGTCGAGCACCAGCACAATAGCGACCGTCACCACAATGCCCAAAATCTGCGAGATGAGCAGTGACACATCGCCCGTGTAGAACAGACCGCCCTTACCGGTCCACGAAAGCTCCGGCACGCAGAACAGGCCCGTGAGCACGCCGCCCAGGATGCCGCCGATGCCATGGCAACCGAACGCGTCAAGTGCGTCGTCGTAGCCAAACTTGGTCTTAAGATGGCTGATGGCCAGGTAACAGACGGGCGATACGATCAGGCCCATGACCAGCGCCGCCCACGGCTCGACAAAGCCCGCGCCCGGCGTGACCACCACAAGACCCGCAACCAGACCGGTGCTGGCGCCCACCAGCGTGGGGCGACCGGTGTGCACGCGCTCGACGACAAGCCACGAGACCATGCCCGCCGCGCTGGCCGTCACGGTGTTGAGGATGGCGAGTGCCGCCACGGCGTCGGCCTTAAACTCGCTGCCGCCGTTAAAGCCAAACCAGCCAAACCAAAGCAGACCGGCGCCCAACGCCACAAACGGCACGTTATGCGGACGATAGCTCACCATGCCAAAGCCGCGACGACGGCCGAGCATTAAGCAGAGAATCAGGCCCGTCAGACCGGACGAAATGTGCACCACGTCGCCGCCGGCAAAGTCGAGCGCGCCGATGATGTCGCCGATAAAGGAGCCCTCGCCGCCCCAAACCATGTGGGCAAGCGGCGCATAGACCACAAGTAGCCAAATGCCCAGGAAGGCCGCCATGGCACCAAACTTAACGCGGCCGGCCAGGCTGCCCGTGACGATAGCAGCCGTGATCATAGCAAATGCCATCTGGAAGGCGATGTTGATGATCTGAGGGTAGACGGCACCGTCCGCAGCATTGCCCTCGGCCGCCTGCAGCACCTGGTTGAGCACCGGCAGGCACAGCAGCTGGTCAAGGCCTCCAATAAACGGGCTGGAACCTTCGCCGCCGTAGGCCAGCGACCAGCCGGCGACAATCCACAGCACACCAACCAGGCCAATGGCGCCAAAGCACATAAGCATGGTGTTGATCACATTTTTGCGCCTGGACAGGCCACCATAGAAAAACGCCAGACCCGGTGTCATTAAAAACACGAGCATGGTGCAGATGAGCATAAACGTTGTCGATCCCGTATCGTACATTCGCTCCCCCTTGATCGCATGAACGTTGTCGGCGCCCATGATGCGGCCGAGGGGCAACTGGTGTAGACCAGATACGGCGTTGTTAAACGCTGCGTTGTCGAATGGAAACGGTGCCGCAATCTTGGAAACGGCACAGCAACGGGCGCGAAACGAGCGGGAAATACGCGAGCAAGGGAGCCGTGAGCGCGTCCGTCCCGACTAGCGCCGGAACAGCTCGTGGGCGCGGTCGCGGAGATTAGTTGCTCGAATGACACCTTCGTAGTGATTGATGCGCAGACGCGGGAAGGCGTTAAAGAAGCGTAGGTCGCGGCGGCTGAGTGACACGCTCGGCACCGGACGGTTCATGCGCTTGCCGGCAAGGCGACGGCTGAGCGACGGACGCGGCATGCTCGGCGCGGCATCGGCCACGCGGCGGGCAGCGAGCGCCAGGCCGCGAGCACCATCCGCGATAAACGTCGGCATCGAAGCCTTCTCGCGCAGGGCATCGAGCGCGGCGTCACCCAGCTCGGCCAGCCACGCGTTAACGGCGCGGCTACGGATGTGCGTCTGTGTCACCGAGTCAATCGTCGATTCGGGAATGCGCTCGAGCATTGAGTCAGACGCATCGGCAAGCGACTCATTGATGCGGTCGGCAAGGTCGGCACGTACACGCTCCAGCTGATCGGACAGGCGGCGCCAACTGGCCAAAGAGCACACCGCGTCGACCATCATCGCGACCGCGACGATAAAGGCGGACAGCCGCACAATCAGCACCGGCAGATGGCCAAGCAGCCCCAGCAATGCCGGCTCCACTAAACGGCAAATGCACAGCGCACCCAAGCCAAACGCGCAGGCCCAGTACAGACAGATGCGTCCGTGCAGGTTAAACGGCAGGTGCGAGTAATCCCAAAAGCGTGCGCCTGTTGTCTTTTCCAACAAAAGGCCCACGCTGTACTCGATTACGCTGCATACAAGCGCCGCGGCGACAAACTGACTCGGGGCATCCGGAATCCCGCGCAGCAAAAGCCAGCAGGCTATACCGCCCACACCATAGATAGGGCAACACGGCCCCAGCAAAAATCCACTGTTGGCGAAGCGTCCGTGATTGAGCATGGCGCAGACCGTCGACTCCCACGCCCAGCCACAAAACCCGTAAAAGGCAAACGAGAGCACCAGTGCCGAAAGCGGGCAGGCGGCAAGCGTCGCGCCGCCAAATGCCATATCAACCGCGGTTCCCACCGTCTACCCTCTCCTCTTTTCGCTTGATTCTTTACTCGAGCCGTCACTCGAGCCCTCGTTCAAATCGTTCGCGCCGCCTTTGCGCCGCAGACGGCCAGCGACCGTCTCATGCAGCGCGCACCATTTATCTGCCAGGCACACAATCCATGCCTCGCGACACGTCGGCGGCACCGGCACCAGCGGAAACATATGCCGCACGATGATATTCCGCTCGCACGGCGTCAGCTCAAAATCTTCCTCCGCACGTGCCAGGGCAAAAAACGGGTGGCGAAAGCCATGCAGCCGATGGCTTGGATCGGAATCGTGCCAGTCATAGAGAAAGTAATCGTGCAGCAGAGCCCCGCGCAGCAGCGAGCCGCGGTCGACGGAGATACCGACGCGGCCCAGGCGCTCGGCAAAGGACAGACTTGCCCGCGCCACTGAGGTCACATGCGTATACACCGTCACATCTCCATGCTGGATAAACTCGCGCGTCAGGTCCAGACGACCCGCCTGTGCCAGTTGACGGGCAGCATGGTCCACTTCGCACGCGATTTTCTCGGCACGAACGGCATCGGACATGCTGCCTCCTTCCAGCGGCTCACGGCGACAAGCCACAGCCTGTGCACAATCGATAAAAACATCATGGAACACATCAGTATGGCATCGGACAAAACGTTTTGCCCCACCAGTTGGCGAATTACCGCGCCGCCGTCACATATCAAACGCCAAAATGTGCGAGACTGTCTTGTGCAATTGTGCCGGCCGAGGGAGTGCCGGCGCACGATTCGCATGGAGTAACCCACAACGATGCTGCTTACGCAAACGACAACGCCCGAGGACGTCAAGGCTCTCGACCGCGCCGAGCTTCCGCTGCTCTGCGGCGAGATCCGTCAGGCAATCCTCGAAAGCTCCGCCGCCGTCGGCGGGCACGTTGCCCCCAACTTGGGCGTCGTTGAGCTTACGGTCGCGCTCCATCGCGTGTTCAACTCCCCCATCGACAAAATCGTCTTTGACGTTTCGCACCAGACCTACGCCCACAAGGCGCTGACCGGGCGCGCGTACACTTATATCGATCCGGAGCGTTATGGTGAGGCTTCTGGCTTTGCCAATCCCGACGAGTCCGAGCACGACCTGTTCGCCATGGGCCATACCTCCACGTCGGTGAGCCTGGGCTGCGGCCTTGCCCACGCGCGCGACCTGGCGGGCGATGTGTACAACGTCATTACTGTTATTGGCGACGGCTCGCTTTCGGGCGGCTTGGCGTTTGAGGGCTTTAACAATGCCGCCGAGCTCGGCAGCAACCTGATCATCATCGTCAACGATAACGACCAGTCCATTGCCGAGAACCATGGTGGCCTGTATCGCAATCTGGGCGAGCTGCGCGCCAGCAACGGCACCTGTGAGCGCAACGTTTTCCGCGCGATGGGGCTCGATTACCGCTATCTGGACGCCGGTAACGATGTGTTGGCCCTGGTCGACGCGCTGCAGGGACTGCGCAATATCGATCATCCCATCGTGCTGCACGTCTCCACCGCCAAGGGCAAGGGCTTTGAGCCGGCCCAGAGCGACCCCGAGCGCTGGCACCACGTGGGTCCGTTTGACATGGCGACCGGCCGCAAGCTCTGCCCGGGCCATCCAAGCGAGCCTGCGCCGCGCACCTATGCCGACATTACGGGCGAGGCGCTCAGCGCCGCCATCGAGCGCGATCCGCAGGTCGTGGGCATCACGGCCGCCACGCCCTACATCATGGGCTTTACACCCGAGCTTCGCGCTGCCGCCGGCAAACAGTTTGTTGACGTGGGCATTGCCGAGGAGCACGCCGTCACCTTTGCCACCGCGCTTGCGCGCTCGGGCGCCAAGCCAGTCTTTGGTGTGTACGGCACGTTTTTGCAGCGCGCCTACGACGAGCTGTGGCACGACCTGTGCCTCAACGATGCCCCCGCAACCATCTTGGTGTTTGGCGCGTCGATCTTTGGCACCACATCCGAGACGCACCTCTCGTTCTTTGATATTTCCATGCTGGGCGGACTTCCCAACATGCACTACTTGGCGCCGGCCTGCATGGAGGAATACCTGTCCATGCTGAGCTGGTCGCTCGACCACCGCGAGCATCCCGTGGCGATCCGCGTACCGGGCATTGGCCTGGTTAGCCGCCCCGATTTGGCGCCCGCCGAGGACACCGACTACAGCGCCGTTCGCTACGACGTGGTACGTCAGGGCCGCGACGTTGCCGTGCTCGCGCTTGGCGATTTCTTTGAGCTGGGCGAGCGCGTGGCAAATCGCTTGGCTGCCGAGTACGGCATCGAGGCCACGCTCGTCAACCCGCGCTTTGCAACCGAGCTCGACCGCGAGTTCCTCGACAGCCTTGCCGCCGAGCATCGCGTCGTCGTCACCCTCGAGGACGGCATCTTGGACGGCGGCTGGGGCGAGCGCGTGGCGTGCTACCTGGCCTGCATGCCCGTGCGCACGCGCACCTTTGGCATCGCCAAGGGCTTCCCCGACCGCTACGACCCCAACGAGCTGCTCGCCCAGAACGGCATGACGGTCGAGAACATGGCCGCCGAAGCCGTGAGGCTACTCAACGAGTAAGAAAACCTCCGCAAGGGGAGCACCCCTGCGGAGGTTTTTAATTTCGCGACGCGATTATCTCAATCTGTAACATCTAGGGCCCGAATTCCCGTCCAACTGTTACAAATCTAGACAAGACGTCTTAGTCCCTGACCTTTGTCTCAATCTGTAACAGATAGAGACCTTTTGGCCGTCCAGATGTTACAGATTGAGACATTCGAATTCCCCTGAAGAGAAAATCTCGATCTGTAACAGTAAGGACCCATTTCCTCGTCTACCTGTTACAGATCGAGACAAAGCAGCGAGGCATGCCACCACATCTGCAAGAACCACCACAAAGGTGCCTGTCCCTATTTGGTAGGTAGAATAACCCATAAGGTAAGTATGTTTCTGAGTTATTTCGTGTTGACCCATTTGAGCGCGATAGGGTATAACTCTACTCAACCGCTAGGGATTTTATTGAGAAAGGTGTTCTCCTATGAGCAAGAACCTCTCCCAGCAGGTCGTTCTCGACCGCCGCGGCTTTGTCGCCGCCACCTTCGCAACCGTCGCCGGCCTTGGTCTTGCCGGCTGCTCCGACACCAGCGCCGAGGCCGACAAGGGTTCCGCCGCCGGCGCTTCCAAGAGCTCCGAGGATACCGAGGCTTCCACCACGCTCGACGCTAAGGCATTCGACAAGCTCGTCAACGACGGCCCCAAGGCCGATGACGATGCCATCGCCGCCAGCACCTGGGCCACGGCCGTCAAGGACGCCGGCGTCTTTAAGATCGGTGGCGTTCAGACCTCCACGCTTTTCTCCCTCCTCAACGAAAAAGACGGTCAGACCCGTGGCTTCGATGCCGGTATCGCACAGCTCCTGTCCAACTACATTCTGGGCGAGAACAAGGTCGAGATCACCCAGGTGACCTCGGACACGCGCGAGTCCGTCCTGCAGAACGGCCAGGTCGACGCTGTCTTTGCCACCTACACCATCACTGACGAGCGCAAGAAACTCGTCTCCTTTGCCGGTCCCTACTACTACACCCAGCAGGCCATCCTGGTGCTCGCCGACAACGACGACATTAAGAGCGTCGACGACCTGGCCGACAAGAACGTCGCCGTCCAGTCCGGCTCCAACGGCCCCGCCATCCTGGAGGAGTTCGCCCCCAAGGCCAGCCAGCAGGAGTTCAAGACCGACGAGGAGGCCCGCCAGGCACTCCAGCAGGGCCGCGTTGACGCCTACGTCATCGATAACAACATGCAGCAGAGCGCCCTGGTTCGCGAGCCCGGTAAGTACAAGATCGCCGGCAAGCCCTTCGGCAGCAAGGAGCCCTATGGCATCGGCCTGCCGCTCGATTCCGACGGCATCGCCTTTGTCAACGACTTCCTTAAGAAGATCGAGGACGACGGCACCTGGACCGAGCTGTGGCAGATCTGCATCGGCGACCGTACGGGCGACACCAACGTTCCCGAGCTGCCCGAGATCGGCGCCTAGGCAGCGAGCCTGGTAACGGCCGCAACGAAACCATACGGAAACGCACGATGCGCTTTATTGCGGTAAACTGTTTCCTCACTGAGTTGTCGGGGCTTCCGTACACACGGGAGCCCCTTTCCTTATCGGCGGGAGGTCCGCATGAGTCTCTCCGAACTCTGGTCGCTCTATGGCCAGAACTATATCGACGCGCTGCTCGCAACCTGGGGCATGACGCTTGAGTCGTTTGTCATCGCCATGGTGCTGGCCATCGCCGTCACCGTGATGCGCGTGTCGCCGCTCAAGCCGCTGCGCGTCTTTGGCGACCTGTATGTCCAGGTCTTCCGTAACATCCCCGGCATCGCGCTGCTCATCATCGTCGTCTACGCGCTGCCGCCGCTCAAGGTCGTCCTGCCCTACCGCACCTGCGTTATCGTCGCCACGGTCCTTTTGGGCTCGGCCTTTGGCTCCGAGAACTTCATGAGCGGCATCAACACCGTCGGCGTCGGCCAGGTGGAAGCCGCCCGTTCGCTCGGCATGAGCTTCAGCCGTATCCTCGCCAAGATCGTGATTCCGCAGGCGCTGCGCTCGAGCGTGCTGCCCATGACCAACCTCTTTATCGCCGTCATGCTCACCACCGCGCTCGGCAGTCAGGTGCCGTTGCAACCGCAGGAGCTCACCGGCGTGGTGAGCTATATCAACACGCGCTCGCTCGGCGGCGTCGCCGCGTTCTTTATCTCGGCGCTCGGCTACCTGGGCACGGCCTTTGTGGTGAGCCACATTGGCAACTACATCGATAAGAAGGTGAGGATCCTCCGATGAGCAAGCACTCCACCTCCGCGCTCACCATGCGCGATGCGCTCTACGAGGCTCCCGGCCCCAAGATGCGCGCCAAGATTCGCATCGGCACCGCCATCTCGCTTGTTGCCGTCGCCGCGCTTATCGTCCTCGTGTTGCAGCGCTTTTATGTGACTGGCCAGCTTTCGGTTCACTATTGGTTTTTCTTTACGCACCTCACCACCTGGAAGTTCCTGCTTGCCGGCTTTGAGGGCACCGTTAAAGTCGCACTCACCGCTGGCGCCATCGCGCTGGTGCTGGGCTTAGCCCTTATGCTCGGCCGTACCAGCGACATTAAGCCGCTGCAGCTGGTCTGCCGCGTGCTCACCGATTTCTTCCGCGGCGTACCGAGCCTGCTGTTCATCTACTTCTTCTTTTTGGTGCTGCCCCAGTACAAGATCGCGCTGCCGTCGTTTTGGATGCTCACGCTTCCCGTCGCGCTCGCTGCAGCTGGCGTACTTGCCGAGATCTTCCGTGCCGGCGTCAACGCCGTGCCGCGCGGGCAGGTCGAGGCGGCCCAGGCGCTCGGTCTCTCCAAGGCCAAAATCACCTTTAAAATCGTGTTGCCGCAGGCTATTCGATTTATCATTCCGTCGTTGATTTCACAGCTCGTGGTCGTAGTCAAAGACACCACCGTCGCCTACGTGGTGAGCTACCCCGACCTCATGCAAAACGCCCGCGTGCTCATTACCAACTACGACGCTCTCGTGTCGGTCTACCTGGTAATCGCGGTCATCTATATCCTCATCAACGTCGCGATCAACAAGGCTGCTGTCTACGTTTCGCACAAGACCGGCGCGACCATCATCCGCTAACGCTTTACCATTTCGAGTCATAAGGAGCCGAGCACCATGGCACAGAGCACTTCTACTTCTGGCAACCAGCCGCTTATCGAGCTCAAGCACGTCGATAAGCACTATGGCGACCTGCACGTTCTCAACGATATCAATCTGTCGGTCGACCGCGGCGAAGTCGTCGTGGTGATTGGCCCCTCGGGTTCGGGCAAGTCGACCATGTGCCGCACCATCAACCGCCTGGAGACCATCGACTCAGGCGAGATCCTCATCGAGGGCAAGCCCCTGCCGCAAGAAGGCAAGGATCTTGCCCGCATGCGCGCCGAGCTGGGCATGGTGTTTCAGCAGTTCAACCTGTTCGCACATATGACCGTACTGCAGAACGTCATGCTGGGGCCGGTCGACGTACTGGGCGCGTCCAAGGAGGAGGCTCGTGAGCGCGCCATGGACCTGCTGGGCCGCGTGGGCGTTGCCGAGCAGGCCGATAAGGTGCCCGCACAGCTCTCGGGCGGCCAGCAGCAGCGCGTGGCCATCGCCCGTTCACTTGCCATGCAGCCCAAGGCCATGCTCTTTGACGAGCCCACGAGCGCCCTCGATCCCGAAATGATCAACGAGGTGCTCGAGGTCATGGTCCGTCTGGCCCAGCAGGGCATGACGATGATCGTCATTACGCATGAGATGAACTTCGCCCGCCGCGTGGCCGACCGCGTCGTCTTTATGGCCGACGGCCAGATCGTGGAGACCGGCACGCCCGACGAGTTCTTCGACCACCCCCAGACCAAGCGCGCCCAGGACTTCCTCAACTCCATCAAGGGCCACTAGCTCAATTGCCATGTTCGCTCGCCATGACCATCCAAACTCGAAAGTTACACCTATGATCGGAACTCGTACTTCATCGTCATACACCCCGCACGTCGACGTTGCCCCCGCCGACCGTCCGCTCATCCTCGTCGCGCCGCGTTGGGAAGAGGCAAAACCGTTTTTGAGCGAGACGCTCTCCCCCAACGAGGAAATCGCAAGTGTCTTTGTCGATGCCATCCTTGCCGCCGGTGGCCTGCCGCTGCAGATGTCTATTACCGAAGACGTCGATGTTATCCGTCATTACGTGGAAATCGCTGACGGTATCGCTATTCCCGGCGGCCCGGACGTCAACCCCAAACGCTGGGGCGACGAGCGTCCTTACGACCCCACGCTGTGCTGCGAGATTCGCGACCGTTTTGAGTTTAAGCTGGTCGGCGAGGTGCTCCGTGCTAAAAAGCCGCTCTTTACCACCTGCCGCGGCACGCAGTTGCTCAATGTCGCCACTGGCGGCACCCTATGCATGGACGTGCCGAGCCTGGGTGCGCGCGAGGGCCGCACGCAGTGGCGCCATACCCACGTGCTCAACGATCCCGTGCACCCCGTCGAGGTCGTGCCGGGCTCGCTGCTGGAGCGCGCGGTTGGCGGGCACAGGCTGATCCAGACCAACTCGGCACATCACTGCTGCGTCGACCGTCTGGGTAAAAGCACGCGCTTGGTCGCCAAGGCAACCGACGGCGTTCCCGAGTGCATCGAGGTCGAAGGCCAGCCATTCTGCCTGGGCGTGCAATGGCATCCTGAGTACACGTGGAAGACGCTCGAGACCGACTTTAACCTGTGGAAGTCGTTTGTCGAGGCGGCGGCAAAGGTCAAGCAGGCTCGTTAGTTCACGGACAGCACAACACAAAAGGGCGCCCCGCCGGCCACATGGTCCGGCGGGGCGCCCTTTTGTCTAGATGAGGCCGGCACGCAGCCCAAGGCCCGCAAGCTCTTATTCGGCCGCCTCGCGCAGGGCCGACATCGTAGCCGCATATTGCTGCTGCAACGCATGCATTCCCTCGCGAGCGCCGTCAACGGCATCGGCGCCGCGCAGCGCTTCGGTCACCACGACCGCCGGCTCGTACAGATTATCGAATCCCAGGTTCTGGCTCACGCCCTTGAGCGTGTGCGCTGCCATAAACGCTTCCTCGGCGTCTCCTGCCGCCATGGCAGCCTCCAACCTGTCCATGCTCTCGTCATCTAAAAACTTGAGGGCAAAGCGGGCAAGCATTTCCCCGCCCATCAGCCGAGCACACGCGTCATCATAATTAGCGCCGATCTTCTCATACGCCTCACGCATGGAAATCATGGATTAAAAACTCCTTTGGTCAAACTAAATCGTAGGAAACGCGACGACATCGGCGGGGCGTGCCAACGTCTCGGCAATTTGGTCTTGCACCTCGAGCAGGCAATCGAGCAGCAGCGGGTTAAAGGTGCCGCACTTACCATCCAGGATCATCTGGATCGCCTCCTCGTGCGGAATAGCGTCCTTGTACACGCGCACGCTCGTCAGCGCATCGTACACGTCGGCCACCGAAACCACCTGCGCGGCAATGGGAATTTCGTCGCCCTTAAGGCCATCGGGATAACCCTTGCCGTCCCAGCGCTCGTGATGCCAACGCGCAATCTGGTACGCATATTCCATAAGCGCATTGCCGGCGTGATGGCTACCCAGCTCACGCAGCATGTCGGCGCCGATCGTGGTATGCGTCTTCATAATCTCGAACTCCTCGGGCGTAAGGCGTCCGGGCTTGTTGAGAATCGCATCGTCAATCGACATCTTGCCGATATCGTGCAGCGCCGAAGCCAGGGCAATCGTGGAGCGCTCCTCATTGTCGAGGGAGATCGTGCCGCCATGCTGGACCAGACAGCCAAGCAGCAGCTCGGTCAGCTTCTCGATGTTCGTAACGTGCCTGCCGCTCTCGCCGTTACGAAGCTCCATGACGCCGGCCATGATGTCGATGAGCATGCGACTGTTCTTGACGCGCTCGTTGTACTGCTGGGACAGCAGGTTCGTCAGGCGGCGCTGTTTAGCGTATAGGCGGATGGTGTTGCTCACACGGCGGCGCACGACACGGGAGTCAAACGGGCGGTTGATACAGTCCGAGGCGCCCAGCTCGTACGCGCGCAGAACCATATCATCGGAATCTTCGCTCGAAATCATGATGACAGGCAGATTGTCGATGCCCGATCGGCGCGACAGACCGGCCAGCACCTCAAAGCCGCTTATGCCCGGCATGACAATATCCAGCAGCACGAGCGACAGCTCATCGCCATAGCGGTCGACCATGTCGAGCGCCACGCGACCGTTATCGGCCTCGAGGATGCAATACTCGTCCTTGAGCATCTCGTTGAGAATGGCTCGGTTCATCTCGGAGTCATCGACAATAAGCACCGAAGGTTTTTCGCTTTGGAAGGCCTCGATGGAATCGGCATCGGTCACGACCGTACCGGCTTTTGCCTTAGCGCGGCTCAGTAACTGGACAGCACGGCCAACGCCCTCATCGACCGTCTCGCCATGAATGCGAACGCCACCAACACATGCCGTCAAGCTCACGTACTCATGGCCCGGAATAATCGTGGAATGAACGGCTTCGGATACCTGATGCAGGCGACGGGCGAAGTCATCGGAGGGAATATTGGGCATGACGACCACAAACTTGTCGCAGCCATAGCGCACAAGCTCGTCAGTCGAACGAATTCCGCTGCGTATGGCTGTCGCCACAGCACCGAGTGCAAGGTTGCCGGCATGACGGCCACACGTATCGTTGAAGGCCCTAAAATCATCAAGGTCAATCATCGCAACGCCGGCATTCATGCGGGCGCCACGAAGCTTTTCCTCGTAATATCGGCGATTGCGTACACTCGTCAGCACGTCGGTGTAGACAAGGTCCTCTTCTGCAGCCTCTTGCTCATCGATCGGACGCACCATCAGCAGGACGCGAGGCTCGCCCTCGACCTTTAAAGGGCGCAGACGGGCGCGGTACTCAACACCATCGTTGAGCAGTTGCTCCGATACATCATCGGAACCTGCCAAGGCCTCAAGACTCGACTGACGCAGACAAGGGCAGCGATCGCCGGCGAGCAAGCAGTTAGGCTCGCTCTTAATCTGATCGGCCGACAGCAAACGCACCACGGGGTAGGTCTTCGCGACGCGGGCGACCTCGGCGGCAGCCTCCTCGCCGGTTAGATTGACCTCGTGATTATTGAGCATATGGGGCCCTTTCGATAGCTTCGCATAGTAGCGGTGGGTTCCAAATGTTACAAGGGTAACACCTTGCCGATGCAGGTAAGCACGTGAATGCCGTTACATTTTTATGAGTTGGCAGACGGCGCAATTGGAGCCGCAAACGTAAGGTTTTGAGCACATTTGTTAACACAGCCGAAACGTTTGCGGGTGAAGCCTGTTTTGGCTATTGCGGGTGTTAGAGCCCCAGGATGCCACGGACAGTCTGGGCAGCCGCTGCCGGGCGATCACGCAGGCCATTGTGCGCGCCGGGAACCATTACGAGTGGACAGTCCAAAAGCTCAGCCGCTATCCTCGTTCCCGCCTCGCGGGGCGTACCAATCGAGAGCTCGCCCAAAAGCACGGCGGCCACCGTTTTCGACGCGCGAACGCTGCCCCAATCGGGAACGCAGGTCATGGTAATCCCATATTCGTTCGCCATGAAACTGCGGCCGTTGCGCAGGGCATGCTTGGCTTCTGCCTCGGTTAACTTGGGGGCCTCAGGGTCCGAATCGCCGATGGCGCCCAAGAAGGCCCGTAATGCCCTGGAGACCTTTCCCGCGGCGATCATCTCGAGCAAAACCGGGGCCGCGCCCAGGCCGGCGCCCTCATCCGTCACGGCGGGTTCATGCAGAATCGCACGCGAGATTATGGCGGGGTTTGCACGGAGAAGCTCCAGGGCCACCAACGTACCGGCACTGTGCGCGAGCACGTTTGCCGGAGCGCCAATATGCTCGATAACGGCCTGCAGGTCGGCGGCTTGGGCGGCGAGGTCGTAGCGTCCGTCTGCAGCGTCACCACTCTCGCCGCAACCACGGCGGTCGTAGGCAATGACGCGATAGTCACAGACGAGCTCGCGGGCGATGGCGTCAAAGAAGACGCCGTCGACACAAGCGCCGTGCACGCACACCAAGGCGGGAGCATCAGGCAATACATCCGGGCCGGCATATTCGCGACAGGCAATCGTGGTGCCCGCGTTCTCGACCGTAAAATCCATGTTGTGCCCCCGTCATCAATGCCCATCCAGTTGCACGTCAGTACGGCTAGATGGACCCGCATTGCCTTACGCCTTGTTAACAGATTAACTGTACCCGACCCGAGGCTTTTCATGGCACGGCATAACGAGCGACGTGAAAAAACGAAACTTGTAAAGCAAGAGCCCGCGCCTTGCTTCGGAGCCGATGCTATGCTTAGGCACAATTGTCTTGAGGAGCATATGCCTATGTCTACGTTTTTGAATGCCAGCCCCATCTTTGGGCCCGTTCGCAGCCGTCGCCTTGGTCTCTCGCTCGGCGTCAACATGATGCCGGCCAGCGGCAAAATCTGCACGTTCGACTGCATTTACTGCGAAAATGGCCTCAACGCTGAGCGCCCCTGCCATGAGCCGTACAACACAGCTACCGTGGTACTCGACGCGCTCGAGGCAAAGCTGCGCGAGATGGCAGCCAAGGGCGAGCTCCCCGATGTGATCACCTTCGCAGGCAACGGCGAGCCCACCGCCGCACCGGAGTTTCCACAGGCCATCGCCGGCGCTGTCGCGCTGCGCGATCAGCTGGCCCCAAACACCAAGATTGCCGTGCTCTCCAACGGCACGCGCGCCGACCGCCCCGAGGTGCACGATGCGCTCATGATGGTCGACGACAACATTCTTAAGCTCGATACCGTCGACCCGGCGTTTATCCAGCTGCTCGACCAGCCTGTTGGCCCCTACGACGTCGAGCACCAGATCGAGACGTTCGCAAGCTTTGACGGTCACGTTATTATCCAGACAATCTTTTTGACCGGCGAGTATCAGGGCAAGCTCATCGACAACACCGGCGAGGAGTACGTCGGCCCTTGGCTCGCGGCGCTCGAACGCATTCGTCCGCAGGAGGCGACCATTTACACGGTGGCGCGCGAGACGCCGGTCGCCGGCCTTGCCAAAGCGGCGCCCGAGGTGCTCGACACGATTGCCGCGCGCGTGAGCGCCCTCGGCATTCCCTGCCAGGTGAGCTACTAGCAAAACCACGCAGCAGCCAGTGCCCGCCATCCCGCTCCATCAGTTGCGGTGATATAGTTCCTGTTTATGCTGTTAAACCGCTTAAATCGGAACTATATCACCGCAACTTTTATGGACGCGCGGGTGGGCTATACTAGCTGCGGATGAAAGGAAGTTAGCCATGTATGACAACGGACCCGTACCCGGCCGCAACGACGCCTGCTGGTGCGGCAGCGGCAAAAAATATAAGAAATGTCACAGCGCCTTCGACGAGCGCCTCGAGCGCCTGTGGGAGGAGGGCTGGGAGGTTCTGCCCCGCACGCTCTACAAGACGCCCGCCGACATCGAGGGCATCAAACGCTCGGCCGCCATCAATGTGGGCGTGCTCGACTACGTAGGCGAGCACATCGCCGCGGGCATGACCACCAACCAGATCGACCAGATGATCTACGACTACACCGTCGAGCACGGTGGCACACCGGCCGACCTCCACTACGAGGGCTACCCAAAGAGCGTGTGCACCTCGATCAACGACGTCGTCTGCCACGGCATTCCCTGTGATACGGACGTGCTGCACGAGGGCGACATCATCAACGTGGACTGCTCCACGATCCTAGACGGCTACTTTAGCGACTCGAGCCGCATGTTCTGCATCGGCGAGGTCTCGGCCGAGCGCCAGCGCCTGGTCGACGTCACCCGCGCCAGCGTGGAGGCGGGTCTGGCAGCCGTCAAGCCATGGCTGCCACTGTCCGTGATGGCCGAGGCCGTGCAAAAGACGGTCGAGGACGCCGGCTTTAGCGTGGTGCGCGAGTACGGCGGACACGGCATCGGTAAGGAGTTCCACGAGGACCCGTTTGTGGGCTTTACCATCGAGGCACCCGATGTGGACACCATCATGGCTCCGGGCATGGTCTTTACCATTGAGCCCATGGTCAATGCCGGAGCGCCCGACATCAAGATCAGCAAGGGCGATGGCTGGTGCGTGCGCACCAAGGACGGTAGCGATTCGGCTCAGTGCGAGGTACAGCTCGTGGTGACCGAGGACGGTTACGAGCTGCTGAGCTGGTAGCCGTGGATGCGCCGGGCTTCGCGATGGATATGTTAACCATCG
>CABUTR010000029.1 GCA_902494555.1 uncultured Collinsella sp. | reverse complement strand
CGATGGATATGTTAACCATCGCGAAGCCCGGCGTTTTATTTGAACGTTTTGCCTGATAAAACCTGCCAAAATAAACCTGTCCCTTTTTGGTAGGTCGAGCGGAGAGGACTGCTTGTGAACATCCTGGTTTTGTTGCCCGTCAACGACCGTCATCGCGCAATTCTTGAGTCGAGCGCTCCGGGCGAGGACTTTATCTACACGAGCTCCGACGCCGCCACGCGCGAGCAGGTCGCCGATGCCGACGTGATCCTGGGCAACATCGACCCTGACATGCTCACAGCATGCGAGCACCTCCAGCTGCTGCAACTGCAGACCGCGGGCTATGACGATTACTTGGCCGCCGGCACCGTGCCGGCCGACGCCAAACTGTCTTGCTCGGTGGGCGCCTACGGCCAGGCCGTGAGCGAGCACATGTTTGCCATGGTGCTGTCTATGATGAAGCGCCTGCCCGGCTACCAGGACCTGCAGCGCGAGCATCGCTGGGAGGATTTGGGGCCGGTCACCTCGCTCAAAAACGCCAATGTGCTGGTGCTGGGCGCGGGCGACATTGGCGGCCACTTTGCCACGCTCTGCCGCAACATGGGTGCGCACGTCCGCGGCATCAAGCGCCACCCGCTCGTCTATCCCATTGTGTTTGAGGACATGGACGGCATGGACGCCCTGTCTGAGCGCCTGGCCGAGGCAGACGTCGTCGCATCCTTTATGCCGAGCACACCCGAGACCCGCGGTCTGGCGAACGCCGAGTTCTTCGCCGCGATGAAGCCGGGCGCGTTCTTTGCCAACGGCGGTCGCGGCGACCTTGTGGTCGCCGACGACTTGGTTGCCGCCCTGGAGTCGGGACATCTCGCCGGCGCCGCGGTCGACGTCACCGACCCCGAACCGTTGCCTGAGACAAGCCCACTGTGGGATGCGCCCAACATGCTCATCACGCCGCACGTCTCCGGCTGGTTCCACTTGGCCGCCACGCTCAATAACGTGGTCGACATCGCCGCGGAGAATCTGCGTCACCTGCAGGCAAGCGAGACCCTACGCTGCTGGATCGAACATTAAGAATTACGCCGTTTTACAAACGGCGTAATGAGCCGACGCTGCGAGCCCGCCATTTGGCCAATCTGCCGTTCAATTTTAAAGGCACGACCAGAAGGTCAGCGCCTTTTCATTTCACGGCACCTTGGCTCAAACGGCGGGCTCTCGCTGACTTTTATTCGACCTGCGGGATCTGACTAGCGCAGGCTCTGCCTATGAAGTCCTAGCAGTTCCGTCTTGTCGTTGGCGTTGAAGCATTTGCCCAAATAAAACCTGCCAAAGTAAACCTGTCCCTTTTTGGCAGATTTTAGAGCTCCACGCTTTCGGCGCCGTTGATGGTTAGGTTGCGCTCGTAGAAGGCGGTGAGGGCGCGGATCGCGTACATCACGTCGCGCACGCCGCCGGTCTCGTAGCTCGAGTGCATGGCAAGCTGCGGCAGGCCCACGTCCACGGCATGCATGCTCGCCTGCATGTTCGACAGATTGCCCAGCGTAGAACCGCCCGCCATATCGCTCTTGTTGGCGAAGGCCTGCGTGGGCACGTCGGCGTCATCGCAGATGGCTTGGAACACCGCGCGGCTAAAGGCATCGGTGCAGTAGTGCTGGTTGGCGGCTTCCTTGATGACAATACCGCCGTTGAGTACGACCTGGTTGCGGGCATCGCACTTCTCGGCATGGTTGGGGTGCACAGCATGCGCGTTGTCGCAGCTCACAAGCATCGAGGCGGCAAGCGCGCGATGGTACGACTCGTCATCGAAGCCCAGCGACCCGTTGATGCGTCGCAACGCGTCGGCCAAGAAGGTCGACATGGCGCCCTGCTTGGTCTCGGAGCCAACCTCCTCGTTATCAAAGCAGCAAAAGACCGAGACGTCGTGCGCGTTCTCGGTGCCCAAAAATGCCTGTAGCGAGGTATAGGCGCAAGCCAGGTCATCAAGCTTGGGCGTCGAGATAAACTCGTCGGCCCAGCCCCAAATGCGCGCATCCTGGCGGTTGACCAGGAACAAATCGCGGCCCAGAATTTGCTCGGGCTCAACGTCCAGCTCTTCGGCAATCAGGGCATCAAAATCTCCCTGCTTGAGTTCGCCGGCGCTGATGAGCGGGCACAGGTCGACGGCTCGGTTGGGAGCAAAGCTCTCGTTAACGCCACGGTTCATGTGGATGGCAAGGCTCGGGATGATGGCGACTTCGCGCTCGGTAGCGAGCAAACGACTCTCGATACGGTCGCCCTCGCGTACCAGCACGCGGCCCGCGAGTGCCAGCGGACGGTCGAACCAGGTGTAGTCGATCATGCCGCCGTAGGCCTCGGTGTTCAGGCGCAGCGTCTCGCCCGCGCCGTCGAGCTCGGGCACGGCCTTAACCTTAAACGTCGGCGAGTCGCTGTGCGACGCCGTCAGCTGAAAATGGTAGTCGCCGGCAACGCCGTCCTCGCCCCACGTAGCAGCCAGGTCCTCGCCCACCTTAAAGGCGATAACGCTCGAGGTGTTGCGCTGCGTGTAATAACGCCCGCCCGGCTCGATGTCCCACGCCGCGTTCTCGGACAGGTAGGTAAAGCCCGCCTCGTCGAGCTCGGCCATAATGGTCGCCGCCGTATGGAACATGCTGGGGCATGCCTCGATAAAGTCGATAAGGTCGTTGGCGGCCTCGATATCATCGGCCGTCACATGCGCGCGCTCGGGCGTTTCCTGATCCGTCATGCTCTCCCCTTTCGCTGGGTTGATGGTCCCTTCCAGCATACCCCGCCGCGCCAGCGCTGCACTCTTCATTCCGTGTTTAATCCCGCACCGCTCACCAAGTTGAGCCATCATGCCCGTGCACCTTTTGCGACAATTACGCTAACAGGACGAGAGGAGCCGCCATGAAGCCACGTAACATTGCCATCGCCTGCGGTGTCGCGGGAGTCGCCGTCGGCCTTGCCGCTGCCACCGGTATCGTTTATCACAAGCAAATCAAGTCCGCCGCGTCGCTCAAGCGCTTGACCGGCTACGCGGATGGCTATGACCTGTACGCAATCGACATCGCCTACGACTACGATCTTGATCGCATCATCGCCGCTGGCGTGCGCGACGACCAGGCCTACATCGATGCCGTGGTGGCGCAGGTGCTGCCCGGTGCGCCGGCACATGTCCAGGCGCCCCAGTTTGCCTGCAGCGCTTTTGTCGCCGTAGATGCCGAAGGCCGCGTGCGCACCGGTCGCAATTACGACTTTAAGGACGACACCTCAGCGCTGCTGGTACGCAATCACCCACGCGGCGGCTATGTCTCCATCGGGTTTGCCGCCCTTAACAACCTGGACGATAACACTCCACTTGACTCCTTCGCCGGACGTGCCGCCGCACTCATGGGCCCGTTTGCCCAGCTCGACGGTGTTAACGAATGCGGCGTGTCCATTGCCGTACTCACCCTGGACTCCAAGCCCTGTGACCAGGACACGCAGCGCCCCGTCATCAATACCTCGCTCGCCATCCGTCTGGTGCTCGACCGTGCCGCCACCACGCAAGAAGCTGTCGACCTGCTTTCCGCCTACGACATGCACGCCATGGCAGGACGCGATTACCACTTCTTTATCAACGACGCCGCCGGTGACGCGCGCGTAGTAGAGTGGGACCCGCGCGATCCGGACCGCGCTTTCAAAGCGACTCCTGTACGCCAGGTTACGAACTTCTACGCCTGCTATGGCGACGAAGTGCTACCCAACCAAAAGAATGGCGAGCTGGGCCATGGTAAAGAGCGCGCCGTTGCAATCGCCGATGTCCTTGATACCCATGTCGGTGCCCAGGACGAAACGATTGTCTGGGAAGCCCTGCGTGCCGCAGCGCAAGAGCCCAATCCGGAAGACATCACCAGCAATACGCAATGGTCGGTCGTCTTTGACAATACCGAACCCGCCGCCGCCATTACGCTGCGCCGCCACTGGGGCGACGTCGACGCCTTCGCACTGTAAGGAGCCAGGCCCGTCGACCTTACGTTCCCTGACGTTGCTTACATTTCCATACGCTTGAGCTAACACGTTTACCCCCGTATCAACAGTGTGCGGGGGTAAACTTATGCGCATGTTATAACTTGCCCGGAAGGATTCATCATGCTCAGGATCGGTCTTCTTACCAGTGGCGGCGACTGCCAGGCGCTCAACGCCACCATGCGCGGCATCGTCAAAACGCTTATGACCAATAGCGAAGAGCCTATCGAGATTTATGGCTTTGAGGACGGCTATCAGGGCCTTATCTACAGCAGGTTCCGCGTCATGACGCCCGCCGATTTTAGCGGCATCCTCACCCGCGGCGGCACCATCTTGGGCACGAGCCGCACACCGTTCAAGCGTCTGGATACCCCCGAGGCCGATGGTGTCGAGAAGGTGCCGGCGATGGTCCACACCTATCATAAGCTGCAGCTCGACTGCCTGTTTATGCTGGGCGGTAACGGCTCCACCAAGACCGCCAACCGCCTGCGCGAAGAGGGCCTCAACGTTATCGCGCTGCCCAAGACCATCGATAACGACACCTGGGGCACCGAGCTGACGTTTGGCTTTACGAGCGCCATCGACGTCGCCACCAAGTGCATCGACGACATCCACACTACCGCCTCGAGTCACGGCCGCGTGTTTGTTATCGAGATCATGGGCCACAAGGTTGGCTGGATCCCGCTGTACGCCGGCGTCGCGGGCGGCGCGGATGTCATCTTGATTCCCGAGATTCCCTACGACATGGACCAGGTCATCAAGACCATTGAGCATCGCATGGAAACCGGCAGCCGCTTTACCATCGTGGCCGTCGCCGAGGGCGCTATCTCCAAGGAGGACGCGGCGCTGTCCAAGAAGGAGTACAAGAAGAAGCTCGCCGAGCGCACGAGCCCGTCGATTGTCTACGACATCGCCAAGGAGATTGAGGCCAAGACCGGTCGCGAGACCCGCGTCGCCATCCCCGGTCACACGCAGCGCGGCGGCCAGCCCGACGCCCAGGACCGCATCTTTGCGACCCAGTGCGGCGTCGAGGCCGCGCTTGGCTGCCTGCGCGGCGAGTTTGGCTACATGATTGCCCTGCGCGACGGCAAGATGTGCCACATGCCGCTCGAGGATGTCGCCGGCAAGCTCAAGTATGTCGACCCCCAGAGCGATCTGGTGCGTGAGGCCAAGGCGTTGGGCATCAGCTTCGGCGACGAATAGCCTCGGCCGAAATCTATCTCATCGGGCCCTCCGACCCCGCCCGACGTATTTCGATTTGGCTCCTCCCTTGACTCCGTCAAAGGTCGCCAATCGAAATCGTCGGGCGGGGTCGGAAGGCCCTGCGTTTACATACTCGCCGAGGTTATTCGTCTTCTTGCTGCGGGTGCCTGGTCTGAAATTAAGTTGCGGTGAAATAGTTCCTGCATAGCCCGCAAATGGCTGAAACTAGGAACTATTCCACCGCAACTTACTGAGTGGGGGCTCTTGGCTGCTACTTGCACTGACATTTGTCCTGAAATGGCTGGTCGTTAGGGGTTGCTACCGGTAGTTGCGGTAGGGTTGGGGCAGATTCTAACTAGAAATGGTGGTCGCTACCGGTTGTTCTCGGCATACTCGGCTCATTCAATTCGACCATCAAACGAAAGGAACCACCATGGATCTTGCGATGGCGCAGCGGCTCGTTGATCGCCGCAAGGCTGCCGGGCTTTCTCAGGAGGCGCTTGCCGCCCAGCTGGGTGTAAGCCGCCAGGCTGTCAGTAAATGGGAGCGCAGCGAATCCTCGCCCGATACCGATAACCTTATTGCGCTCGCCGCGCTGTATGGCGTGTCGCTGGATGAGCTGTTGTATGGAGAGGCGGCCAACAATGCCGACGATCTGGAGGACGGTAGCGCCAGCACCGAGACGGCGGATGTGGCTGGCGAGGCCGAGGATTCTGCCGAGAACGCCGATCGCAGCGATAAGCCACTTGTCGATGTTTCCCTCGCGCGCGGTATCCACGTCATTGAGCCCAATAAGGGCGAAGAAGTCCATGTTGGCTGGAGCGGCATCCATGTGATCAACGAGCGCAAGGGTGAAGAGGTCCATGTGGGGCCGGGCGGATTGCATATCGATACGCTTGAGGACGATGGACATAGTGTGCATACCAATGACGACGGCACCGTCACCATCGACGGCGAGACGTTTTCCAGCTGGAAGGAAGCACACGACAAGCTCGACCATCATGGCAAGCATTTCCACACCAAGGTCGGACGTACATGGAACAAATTCCCCTTCCCCGCGCTTGTCGCCCTCGCCTACCTAGTGCTCGGCATTATCTACGGCGCGTGGTCCATGGGGCTCTTCCTCGTCTTTTTGATTCCCATCTACTACGCGCTTGGCGACTTTATCGACCAACGCCATTTGTCAAAGCTCATTGAATGCGTCTATCCAGCAGCCGCCATTGCATGGTTTCTCTATATGTGGCTTTGCCTGGGGCAGCCCCATCCCGCATGGGCCATCCTCATCACGATTCCCGTCATCAAGGCGCTCATGCGCTGGTGCCGCAAGCAATGGAAGCACCGCAAACAGGCCTAAACCGCCCTAACCCACCAGCACCACTCATCCGGTACCGGCCGCCCCTTCCAAGCTGTGGTGGAATAGGGACTGTTTTGAGGCTCCAAAGCACCAAACAGTCCGTATATCATCGCAACTAACAAGCAATTGGGTCAGTTCCGGCACGGAGATAAGCATTGAGCTGACCGCACGCCAAGAAAAGGGCCTATTTACTACGTTTAGCCCGAAGGGGCCAACCATGACCGCCTTTTCGAAAATCGACAGGCCTTCTACCTGCGGTTTTATTTTTCGTTTTCCCGGCATGGTTGAGGGTATCCAATTAAACGTAGTAGATAGGCCCGTTTTGTGGCATACAACCCATTCAAGCCCAATCTCGAAGGCTAAAGAGCGCCTCTCATCCACGCCTGCGAGCGAAAAGCAAATAGAATGAAAGGCAAATGAAAAGCCCATTTGACGAGCGGAGGACATATGCGCGACGTAGCCGAAAGCGACTGGAAGCTGTTTAAGAAAATGCTTCCTCAATGGCAAGAACGTTATATGGAAAAGCTCATCGGCCAGTACGTTGAGATACTGAATGGCGGCAGCGAAGCGTCCAGTAGATTTTGGGCACTAGAAGAGAGCCTCAATAGAGACAAGCTGTCCTCAGGCGTAATTGCAAACAGCATTCGCCGCAGCACAATGCACCGCGAGATAGCCAATTTGCTTATCGACAGCGTGATCACCCTTGACGACCTTGACGGTTTTACCGAGGACATTAAGAGCTATGCGCAACACTGGATTGGCCAGTAAGAGCACCGAACGACAAACATCCCCAGCAAAACGGGGCAAACGCCGGGCCACCTAATGGTTGTCCGGCGTTTGCCCAGATAAAACCTGCCAAAATAAACCTGTCCCTTTTTGGCAGGCTACTCGGCGCTCTTGAGGGCGCCGACCATGTCGATCTTATTGAGAGTTCGGTTGGTGGCGAGGTTGACGATAAACGTAAAGCCGAAGGACAGCACCACGGCAAGCACATAGCTCAGCGGCTCGACTTCAACGTCAAAGTACAGCGACGGCATCTGCAGGATGTACGTAAAGCTCTCGGCCAACGCACCACCCAGTGGAACGCCCAGCGCGGCACCAATCGCCGTCAAAATCAACGTCTCCTTGTTGACGTAGTGGTGTACCTCGCCGCGACGGAAACCAAGCACCTTGATGGTCGCCAGCTCGCGTTCGCGCTCCGAAATATTCGTATTAGACAGCGTAAACACCACCACAAACGATAGGCACGCCGCCATAAAGGTCACGAGCACCACGACGGAATTGATAATAGTGAAGTTCGCCTCAAAGTTCTCCCAATGCTCGGCCGTGCTCGAAATCGAAAGCCAGCCGTCACTCTTAAGCTTCTTGCTAAACGCAATCTGGTCGGCCGACAAACCCTTAAGCAACGCAAAGACGCCGTTAAGGCGCGCGCTTCGACCGAACGCGCGCTCATAGGTGCCCTGCGTCATGTAAAGCGTGTTGCCCAGATAGTTGAGCGAAATGTCGCTGACTTTGACCTTGGCTACGTTGAGCGACGAATCCTGGACGTGTGCCGTATCGCCCGGTTGAATCCCCAGTACCAGCTGTGAACTCTTGCTCAGATACACATCTCCGTCGCGCAAAGATAGAGGCTCTTTGGACTCATCCTCGAGACGCACGTAGTCGTCCAGGTCGTTCGTGCGGTCATCGGGCACCACGATCAGCTGCACGGTCTCGCTCTTGCCGCCAAATGTAAAGGTGACGTTGTCGGTCATAATCGGCAGCGTCGAAGTCACGGTCACGTCGGAATCCTTGGCTGCGCTTCGCTCGTCGAGCGCCGCGCACGTCTGCGAAAAATCGTCGGGATTGGCAACCGCCAGCAGGTCATAGCGCGTGATATGCCCGTACTGCTTGGGCGAAAGCGCGACCGACGTATCACGAATGCCCATGCCGCAAATCACAAGCGCCGTACAGCCCGCGATGCCAAAGATGGTCATAAAGGCGCGCTTTTTGTAGCGGAACAGGTTACGTGCTGCCACCTTGTTCAAAAAGCCCATGCGGCGCCAGATAAAGCCGATGCGCTCGAGCAAGATACGCGAGCCGGCGCGCGGGGCCTTGGGGCGCATGAGCGAGGCTGGGGTCTCGGCCATCTCGTGGCGGCAGGCAATAATCGTGGCGCCCACCACGCCCACGGCAAACAGCGCCACCGACACGAGCGACGACACGATATCGTACGAAAGCAGCATCTGGGGCAGCGAGTACATGTCGTCGAACACCGTAAACAGGAACAGCGGCAGGCCCACAAATCCGATGATATTGCCGAGCACGCCGCCGATCAGGCACGCCCACAGCGCATAGTCCACGTATTTGGACAGGATGCGCTCGCGCGAGTAGCCGAGCGCCTTGTACAGGCCAATGAGCGTGCGCTCCTCCTCGACCATACGCGTGGCGGTAGTGAGGCTGATGAGCACGGCGACGATAAAGAAGATGAAAGGGAACACCGTGGCGATGGCTTCAATTGACGAGCTATCGCTCTCCACGCTCGAGTAACTTGCGATATTGCCGCGGTCCTGGATGTACCAGGTGCATTCGCCCAGGTCAGAGAGCTCGGCGCGGGCATCGGCAAACTGCTGGTCGGCGGCGGCGCGACGCTGGTCCAGGTCGGCCTGCGCTTGCACGCGCTCCTCACTGCCCTCTGCCATGCGGTTGATGTTGCCCTGTTCAATCCCAAAGAGCATATTCGCCTGGCGCTCAGCCGCATCTAAGCTTGCCGGCGTGTCGACTGTCAGCTCCTTAGCGCGCGCCTTCTCACGCTCCTCGCGGATCTTCTCGATATTGTCCTTGACCTTGTTGATCTTTGCCGCGTAGGCATCGGAATAGGAGTTGAGGCTCTTGGCTCCCTCGACGATCACGTGGACCGCGGAGTAGGAAGAAGATGTCGCGGCGTCCTCGCTCACATAGAACTTATAGTCCGCCGCCGAAGCAGCGCGAAAGGCGTTGACTGTCGAGTCGGAGCTCACATCAGTGGGATCGAGGACCTCGGCCGTAATGGTGTAATCGCCCGCGGCAAACTGATCCTTGGCGCTTTGGTTCGACGAGCTCGCGTCATTGGCGGCAAAACTCACCGTATCGCCGAGCTTTTTGCCCGAAGCCTTCAGGAACTTCGAAGTCACCGCGACCTCATCGGCGCTCTCGGGCAAATCGCCGTTCACGAGCACTGGCTGATCGATGTTCTCCTTGGAAAGACTTTGCACGACCACGCGCTCGCGCGTTGTGCCCACGGCGGTGTAGGCGGTCTCGGTGTAGATGCCCTCGGCCGTTTCGACGCCATCGACCTCTTGGATCGCAGCAAGATCGTCATCGGTCAGACCATAGGTCGACTGCACGTTAATGTCATAAACATTCTGCTGGTCAAAGTAAGCGTCGACCGAATCGCACAGATCCTCGCAACCCGCCTTGAGGCCGCACATCACGCTCACGCCGAGCGCAGTGATCACGACGATGGACAAGAAGCGTTTGAGGCTGCCGCGAATCGTGCGGTAGACACCGCGGCGAAACACCGTCGGCACCATGTCGTTTGAGCTTTGGGCAGTGCGGTAGGTCGTAAAATCCTGCTCGCGCTCCGTGTTCCGCGCGTCGCGGCGTTGGCTGTTTTGGCGGTCCTGATCCATGGGCGCTACCACTCGATCGTCTCGATAGGCACGGGATTTTGCTGGACCGTCTCGCTCTCCACGCGACCGCTCTTAAAGCGAATCAGGCGATCGGCCATGGGCGCGAGCGCGGAGTTGTGCGTGATGATGATGACCGTAATGCCCTGCTTGCGGCAGGTATCCTGCAGCAGCTGCAAGATCTGCTTGCCGGTTTTATAGTCGAGCGCGCCCGTGGGCTCGTCGCACAGAAGCAGCTTGGGGTTCTTTGCCAGTGCGCGGGCGATGGACACGCGCTGCTGCTCGCCGCCCGAAAGCTGTGCCGGAAAGTTGCCCAGGCGCTCGCCCAGGCCAACCTGACGAAGCGTCTGTTCGGCATCGAGCGAATCGGGGCAAATCTGAGCTGCGAGCTCAACGTTTTCGAGGGCCGTCAGGTTGGGAACCAGATTGTAGAACTGGAAGACAAAACCGACATCGGCGCGGCGGTATTCCACGAGCTGCGCCTCGTTAGCGGAGCTCACATCGCGCCCGTCCACCGTCACGGTACCGGAGGTTACCGTGTCCATACCGCCCAGAATGTTGAGCGCCGTGGTCTTGCCGGCACCCGAAGCACCCAAAATGATGGCGAGCTCGCCGCGCTCAACGGTAAAGCTCGCGCCGTCGAGCGCGTGAATGCGGACATCGCCCTCGCCGTACGCCTTGATGACGTCTTTGAATTCGATATAAGCCATCGATTAATTCCCATCTGGTCGGATAACTCCTTAGTATTACCCATTTCGCACCGACCAAAAAGGGACAGGTTCATTTTGGCAGGTTTTAGAGGCGGACGGTGAAGGTGATCTGGTTACCGTGGCCGCAGACAGAAGCGCTCCCGCCATGGGCCTCGGCGATGGCGCGCACGACGGATAGACCCACGCCCGAGCCGCCCGTCTTGGAGCTACGCGAGACGTCTGCACGGTAGAAGCGGTCGAACAGTCGGTCCAGGTCGCCTTCGGGCAGCTCATCAACAGCATTCGATACGACAAGCTCGGCCGAGCCTTTGCCTGCACCGCGCGAAACGGCGCGCAGGCTCAGCTCGATCACGCTGTCCTCGCTTGCGTAGCGTGTGGCGTTGTCCAGCAGCAGCTCAACAACCTGCGCCACTGCCGCGGCATCGGCATGGGCCCGCACACCGCTCGCGATCGACGTCGACAGCCGCTTTCCGCGCGAAACCGCCACCGATTCAAACGGCGCCGCAGCCTTGTCCACGGCCTCCGAAAGATCAAACGATGTCATGGCAAAGCCCGCCGAGCCCTCGTCCATGCGAGCCAAAAACACCAGACGTTCCGTGAGCGCCGTCAGCCGCGCGACCTGCTCGTGAATGCTCTGCGTCCACTCACTCTCGCCGCTCTCGATCTCTTGTACCTCATTGGCGGCGTCAATTACAGCCAGCGGCGTCTTGATCTCGTGGCTCGCATCGGTAATAAAGCGCTTTTGCTTGCTGTAGCTCTCGACCATCGGCCGAATCACCGCGCCCGAGGCACCCGCCACAATTGCCAACACCGCCAGCCAGCCAATGCAACTAATCGCCACGCTCGCGCTCAAAAACGAATGAAAGCTTGCAAGCTCGCGCGAGCAGTCCACAAACACATAGGTGGTCTCGTCGCCCTGAACCGTAACCGTATAGCGGTAGTTACCAGAAAAGCCCGAGGTCAAACCCTTGGAATACAGTCCTGCAGCGATGCGGGCGGCACGCTTGGCGCCCACCGCGGCAATGCGAGCCGTGTTGACATCGGTCACCTGCCCGCCGGCAATCGACACCGTAAAGTAGCGCGTGTCGAAGGGAGACTCCGCCGTCATGCCTTCAAAATGCCCATCGCGAACGGCTGCCCGGTTACCGGTAGCAACCTTGCCGGCAACCGCATCCTGACCGGGATCGGTCTTGGGCTCATCCGTCCAATCGATGCCGTCCTTGCCCGCCAAGATATAGTCCAGACGAGCGTCGGCCATCTTGCAGACATGCGAGTAGTTGACGATATTGATGCCGGCGATGATAAGCGTAAGCACGGCGGTCACGGCACCCATGGCAACCAGGATGAACTTACGACGCAGGCGACGTCCCATTGCACTGGCAGCATCGGCGCGCCCCGGATTACCCGAGTCCGCGCCCATGCCGAGTTTTGCCGTCGTGCGCTTCCACCACGCACTCGCGCTCACGCCTATTCGCCCTCCTCAACAACCTCGAGCGAATAGCCCTGGTTGCGCGATGCACGAATCGCAACGTTGGCACCAAGCGCCGTCAGCTTTTTGCGCAGGTACGAGATGTAGACCCACACCACGTTGGCGCCTTCGGGCGCGTCCTCACCCCAAACCCCAAGCATCAGACGCTCGGTGGGCATGCGCGTGCCGGCGTTGCGCATAAAGAGCTCCATAAGCTGAAACTCACGATTGGCCAGGTGCTCCTCGCCCAAAGGGCCAACGAGCGTGCACGATGCCGTGTCGAGACGCACGTTGCCCACGCTGAGCGTCGTGGCGTCAATTGCCGTCGCGGCACGCGTCATGGCACGAATACGCGCAAGCAGCTCCTTGGCGGCAAACGGCTTGGTCAGGTAATCGTTGGCACCGGCATCCAGGCCCTCGACCTTATCGGACACCTCGCTTTTTGCCGTGAGCATAATGATGGGCAGACGCTTACCGGCGGCGCGTGTGCGCTTGAGCACCTCAATGCCATCCATGCCGGGCATCATGATGTCCAGGATTGCGGCGTCGTAATCGTTGGTGAGTAGATACTCGAGCGCCGTCAGGCCGTCGAGCGCGGTGTCGACCTCGTAGTCGCTATGTTGAAGAATCGCGGTAAGAGCGCGGGAGAGGCCGGGTTCGTCCTCGGCAAGCATCAACTTCATAGTTGTTCCTTTGGCGCGCGGCTATACAGATTTCGATATTGCCGATGATAGCGCACCGCCAGCCGCCTTAGCGCAGCCTTAGCTGCTCAACCTGCACGTTTCTAAAAACGCTGGATAGGGCTTAGCCAAACTTAAGGCGCACGTGTCGAGCGCTTTGACGCATGCCGAGCGCGAAGGGACAGTGACTCGTCCTTTCACGGCGTCCTAGTTATGCAAAGTGCTCGAGCGTTACTCCTCGTACGCGCCCTCAAGCCGCAGCAGCCACTCCTTGCGGTCGAGGCCGCCGGCATATCCGTTGAGCGAACCATCGGCGGCAACCACGCGATGGCACGGCACAATAATCGAAATGGGATTACGCGCGACCGCGGCCCCCACGGCACGGGGAGACGCAACGGGTGCTTCGTTTCCCGGTACACGATGTCGAGCCGCAACACGCTGGGCGATCTCACCATACGTAGCGACCTCGCCACGCGGGATAGAAAGCAGCTCAAACCAAACCTCGCGCTGAAACGCCGTACCAATCATATGCAACGGCGGCGTAAACCGAGGCTCCTGCCCCGCAAAATAAGCATTCAGCCAAGCCCAAGAACGCTCAAGTACCGACGAGGCAGCACCGTTTGTCGGATTCACCGAAGACATGCCGCCAGCACCAGAAACCGCATCGGCGCCTTCAACATGTTCGGGATCTTCTTTGAGAAGCGTGGAGCCAAAGTGCTCCTGCCCCTCAAACCAAAGCCCCGTCAAACCGCGGCCATCAGCGGCAAGCAGGATTTCGCCCAAAGGCGAAGCAAACGTCGTCGTGACCACCAGCGGCTCCTTTCAAAACTCCGCAAACATAATACCGCGAACTGTGCAGACAACCCCAATCGACCCCAAAGTCACCCAAAGCAGCAGGCGTGCAGCGCCGCAGCTGCCGCACGACCCCAAAGTCCCCAAAGGCGGCAGGCGCGAAGCGCCGAGGCCGCCGCCGGGACTAGGGCCCACAACAGCCGCGCGCCCCCACATCAGCCCAGCGGCCCCAACCAACAACGGCCCCATCGCAGACTGCTCGCAGCCGAGTCACCGCAGGCGGGGGCCGGGCTTAGCTTTCAGAACACTCCGCAGACCAGTGTGGCGCCTTGTCCGCGGCTCCGAAGGAGCAGGACAAGGCGCCACACATGGTCGAGGACGTTCTGAAAACTAAGCCCGGCCCCCGCCGGACAGGTCAACTTACTCGCAGAGCAGCTTAGCGATCTGGACGGCGTTGGTTGCCGCGCCCTTACGGATTTGGTCGCCGCAGCACCAGAAGGTGATGCCACGCGCGGCCTCGGGGTTGGAGATGTCACGACGCACGCGGCCGACCCAAATCAGGTCCTGGTCGGACGTATCCATCGGCATGGGGAAGCGGTCGTGTGCATCCTCGGCAGCCATATCGTCAACCAGCTTGACGCCCGGAGCGGCAGCCAGCGCAGCACGGGCCTCTTCCACCGTGGTGTCGCGCTCAAACTCGAGCGTAATGCTCTCGGAGTGCGAACGCAGCACGGGCACGCGCACGCAGGTGCAGTTCACGCGCAGCTCGGGCAGATGCATGATCTTGCGACCCTCGTTCTGCAGCTTCATCTCCTCGGAGGTAAAGCCCTCCTCCTTGACGCCGCCAATCTGCGGAATCAGGTTGCTCGCCAGCTGGGCGGCGAAGGCGCACGGCTCGGGAATCTCCTCGCCACGGCCCAGGGCGGCAAGCTGTGCTTCGAGCTCGGCCATACCGGGGGCACCGGCGCCCGAAGCTGCCTGATACGTGGACACGATCATACGCTTTACGCCGGCAAGCTGATGCAGCGGCCAGGTGGGAACCAGGCCGATAATGGTCGCACAGTTGGGGTTGGCGATAAGGCCGTGATGCCACTTGATATCGTCGGCATTGATCTCGGGCACGACCAGCGGCACCTCGGGATCCATGCGGAAGGCATGGCTGTTGTCGACCACGACAGCGCCGCGCTTGACAGCCTCGGGCAGCAGCTCCTTCGCGATATCGTCGCCGGCGGCTCCGAGCACAATATCGCAGCCCTCAAAGGCCTCGGGGCAAGCCTCCTCAATCACGATTTGCTCGCCGCGGAACTCAACGGTCTTGCCCGCAGAGCGCGCGCTCGCCAGCAGCTTGAGCTTACCGACCGGAAACTTCTGCTCGTTGAGGCACTCGAGCATCTGGGTGCCCACGGCTCCCGTCGCGCCCAAAATAGCAACCGTGTACTGTTTCATGCTTCCCCCTTTAAAGGTTGTGGCTTTTGCCCGCACGCCGAGCAGGCCGATTATTGTTGCCAGTGTATACAAGAACGGGGCGGGCACGAAACCCGCCCCGTCGAAACGAAACCGAAACGAAACGCCCCACCGTAGATTTTTGAGACATGACCCAAAAATCTACCGAGCAGTCGCTACTTTTTGAGCGCGTCCAGAGCGGGATCGACCGGCGCGGGAGCCTCCAGGTCAGAGACCTTCACAATGCCGTTCTCATCGGAGAAGGCACGGTAGATGGTCTGAATCGCCAGGTCGAAGTCTTTCTCCTCAACACCGATAATGATGTTGATCTCGTCGCAGCTCTGCGAAATCATGCGCACGCTCACGCCGGCCTGGCCAAGCATGCCAAACAGGTGGCCCGAGATACCCGCGCGGCCGCGCAGGTTACGACCGACGGTAGCGATGAGCGCCAAGCCCTCGACAACCTCGATCTCGAGCGGCTCGACCTCCTGTTGAATGTCGCCCACGAGCGAGTACAGCGAATCGTGAACGTCCTGCTCCTGCACCACAGCGCCAAAACGGTCGACACCGGTGGGCATGTGCTCGACGGAAACGTCATAGCGTTCGAACACCGAAAGCGCGCGGCGCATAAAGCCAACACGGGGCTTGGTGCGGTCGCGGGCAACGTTGATGGCGACAAAGCCGCGCTTGCCGGTCACGCCGGTAATGATGGGCTCCGCCTCGCCCTCATCAGCCGTCTCGCTAATGATGGTGCCGGGGTCCTGCGGCGCATTGGTGTTCTTGATGACCAGCGGAATGCCCGCCTCGCGCACGGGGAACACGGCCTCCTCGTGCAGAACGCTTGCGCCCATATACGAAAGTTCGCGCAGCTCCTCGTAGGTAACGCGCGCAATGGGCTGAGCCTCGGGAACAATACGCGGATCGGCAGAATAGAAGCCCGAAACGTCGGTCCAGTTCTCGTACAGGTCGGCGCCCAGGCACTTGGCCAGAATCGAACCCGAGATATCGCCGCCGCCACGATCGAGCAGCTTGATCTGGCCCTCACGCGTCGCGCCGTAGAAACCGGGCATAACAAAGCCGCCCTGCTGGCCGTACTCCTGCACCAGCTCGGAGGTGCGATTCATGCTGAGCGTACCGTCGTGATGGAACGCCACAACCGTCGCGGCGTCCAGGAACGGCAGGCCCAGGTACTCGGCCATCAGGCGAGCGGTAAAGTACTCGCCACGGCTCACAAGCTCCTCGGTGGAGTAGCCGCCCGAGCGGGCGCGCTCGGCAAAGGCCGCGAACTCCTCACGGATGGGATAGGTGAGCTCCAGCTCGTCAGCGATATCAAAATAGCGCTGGCCAATGTCCTCGAGTAGCTCCTCACACGACACGTGGTACTTAACGTGCGCGTTAACCAGATAGAGCAGGTCGGTCACCTTGGTGTCACCCTTAAAACGGCGACCGCAGGCGGAAACCACCACAAAACGGCGAGCCGGATCGGCATCGACGATGGCCTTGATCTTCTTGAAGTGTTCGGCGTCGGCGACCGACGAGCCGCCAAACTTGGCAATCTTAATCATGGGCTGGAGGTTACCTTTCTAAAAAGCCTCTGCGAACCTATTTTGCACGCTCTGATACCATGGTTTCACCGATTGGGACCAAGGCATCCGAGGAGCAGTGTTATATGGGAACTTATCATAGTACACGAGGACGCACTTTATCGTGCTCAAGTAAGGTGGCAATCCGTACCGGCATCGCTCCCGACGGGGGTTTGTTTGTCTCGGACGAGCTCGGCACCCAGCAGGTCGATATCAGCTCGCTTGCAGATAAATCGTACTTTGAAATCGCTCAAGATGTGTTGGGAATGTTACTGAATGATTACACGGCCGAAGAAATTTCGGCGTGTGTCGACGAGGCATATCGCGGCACGTTCGCGAGTGAAGAGGTTACGCCGCTCGTCAAACTCGACGCTGCGCCGGGCGCTGACGCCCCTCAGACCTATGTGATGGAGCTCTTTGGCGGCCCCACGAGTGCCTTTAAGGACGTCGCCCTGCAGATGCTCCCCCGCTTGATGGCCCGCACTTCCGCCAAGGACGGCGGCGCCGAGCGCATCATGATCGTCACCGCCACGTCTGGCGACACGGGCAAGGCCGCACTCGCTGGTTTTGCCGATGCTCCGGGCACGGGCATCACCGTCTTTTATCCCGAGGGCAAAGTCAGCCGCGTGCAGAATCTACAGATGTCCACGCAGGAAGGCGACAACGTCGCTGTCTGTGGCATCCGCGGCAACTTCGACGACGCCCAGAGTGCCGTCAAGCGCATCTTTGCCGATAAGGAGCTTGCCGAGCGCCTGGAGGCCGCTGGCACGGTGCTTTCGAGCGCTAACTCCATCAATGTCGGCCGTCTGGTACCGCAGGTCGTCTACTACTTTGCCGCCTATGCGCAGCTGCTGCGCGCCGGCGCTATCGAGGCCGGCGACGCCGTGGAGTTCTGCGTACCGACCGGCAACTTTGGCGACATCCTGGCCGGCTACTATGCCAAGCGCATGGGTCTGCCCGTCGCCAAACTCGTCGTGGCCAGCGACAAGAACAACGTGCTCGCCGACTTCCTGACCACCGGCGTCTACGACCGCAACCGTCCGTTCTTCACCACCATCTCGCCGTCGATGGATATCCTCATCAGCTCTAACCTGGAGCGCATGCTGTACTTCCTGTCCGATGGCGACTGCGAACTCGTTGCCGGCCTTATGGAGCAGCTGGCACAGACTGGTCGCTACGAGGTTCCCGCCGACCTGCTGGCAAAGATTCAGAGCGTCTTTGGCTGCGGTTGGGCCAGCGAAGACGAAGTCCGCGCTGCCATCAAGAGCTGCTGGGATGCGAACGGCTACGTAATCGACCCGCACACTGCTTGCGGCTATCACGTCTTTGAAAAGGTCGCTCCCGCCGAGGGCGCCAAGGCCCGTGTGCTGCTTTCGACCGCCAGCCCCTACAAGTTCCCGCGTGCCTGCTGCGACGCCCTGGGGCTCGACGTTCCCGAGGACGACTTTGAGGCCATGCACGTGCTCGAGCAGGCAACCAACACGGTCGCCCCGGCACAGCTCGCCGAACTCGAGTCCAAACCCGTCCGCTTCGAAGACGTCTGCGACGTAGCCGACATGGCCAACTACGTAGAGTCTGCAGCAAAAAAGATGGCTACCAACTAAAACCCCTTATAAGGCGCCGGCGAAAGCCGGCGCACCTTCTTTTTATTTAGCTTTCGGGATGATGACGAGCACGCGAGCGGGTCTGGCCGTTTAGTTCGTCGCGAGTTCCGCACGAGCCGGAAAGCACTTAATGTGCTTTCCGAGCGAGCCAGGACTGCCCGAGCAGCGAACTAAACGGCCAGACCCGCCCAGGAGGACCCACATGATCAAAATCACCGTCCCAGCAACCAGCGCCAACTTGGGCATTGGATACGATACCCTCGGCATGGCCGTCAGCCTCTACTCGCACTTTACCTTTGAGCGTGCCGACAAGCTCACCATCACGGGCTGCCCCGAGGAGTTTCAAAACGAGAATAACCTGGTCTATGTGAGCTTTGTCGATGCTCTGGCCGCCTGGGGCGAGCCGGCCTTCCCCGTCGCTATCGACATTCAGACCGACGTGCCCGTCGCCCGCGGCCTGGGTTCCAGCTCCACCTGCGTCGTCGCCGGCATCATGGCTGCCGCCGCGCTGACAGGCCACACCGTCGACCGCGCCGAACTCGTCCGCATCGCCACCGAGGTCGAGGGCCATCCCGATAACGTCGCCCCCGCCATCCTGGGCGGCGCCGTCTGCTCCTTTACGCCGACTGATTCGCTCCCCCAGTGCCTGCGCTATGAGGTGAGCGATCGCTTGCGTTTTATTACCGTGATTCCGCCCTACGAGGTGCATACGAGCGAGGCCCGCAAGGTTGTGCCACAGGAGATTCCACTCTCCACCGCCGTATGGCAAATGGGCCGCATCGCCGGCATGACGCGCGGCCTGGAGACTGGTGACCTCGACCTGATTGCCGCCGCCAACGACGACCGCATCCAGGAGCCCTATCGCCGCCGCCTCATCCCCGACTACAACGCCGTGCGCGACACCTGCCTTAACGGAGGCGCCAAGACCATCTGGATCAGTGGTTCCGGCTCGACCCTCATGGCCGTGACTGACGACACCATCGTGGCGAAGTTCCTGCAGGTCAAGCTGCGCGAGCAGTTCCCCAAGTGTGACACGCACATTCTGACGTGCGACACCGAGGGCGCTCAAATCGAGTACCTGTAGACATCCTCCCCATATACCTGTCCGGGACGGTCGGGATGTTCCCTCAAAATCGTCCTCGCGCATGAAGGCCCCTTGCCCTGCTCCTACGGAGCGACGGACAAGGGGCCTTCGCGCTGCGGAATGATTTTGAGGGAACATCCCGACCGTCCCTGCGCCTACCTTGCTGAGGATGTCTACAGGGACCCACGCTTTGAAGGGGCGCCGAGCTGATAGTTGATTTTTATTGGCAGGGGCTCTTGCTGGTAAGGAGCACTTGCTAGAGGCAAGCCTCGGCGATGCGCTTTTTG
>CABUTR010000028.1 GCA_902494555.1 uncultured Collinsella sp. | reverse complement strand
GTTTGGCCCGGCCGCCGGTCCCAATACGCAGCTGGCCCAGAACATCGTGGCCTCTTATGTGGCCGGTTCCCGCTTCTTTGAGCTTAAGACCGTTCAGGTTATGGACGGCGAGGAGCTCTCCAAGTGTGTGAACAAGCCCTGCATCGTGGCGCAGGACGAGTGCTACAACTGCGAGTGGTCGACCGAGCTCGAGGTTCCGCAGGCCTTTGCCGAGTACGTGAAGGCATGGTTTGCCTGCCACCTGATCGCTCGCGAGTACGGCCTGGGCAGCCCGGACGGCTTTGTCTTCAACATGTCCGTGGGTTATGACCTGGAGGGCATCAAGAGCCCCAAGGTCGACGCCTACATCGAGGGCATGAAGGACGCCAGCGGCTCCGACGTCTGGAACGAGTGCCGCGCATGGGCGCTCGCCAACCTGGACAAGTTTGAGCATGTCGACGCCGCGTTCGTCGAGTCCATCCCGGCACGCGTCTCCAACTCCATCACCGAGTCTACCCTGCACGGCTGCCCGCCGGCCGAGATCGAGCGCATCGCGACCTATCTGATCACCGAGAAAGGCCTCAACACCTACATCAAGTGCAACCCCACACTGCTGGGCTATGAGTTTGCCCGCCAGCGCCTCAACGAGCTGGGCTTTGACTACATCGTTTTCGATGACACGCACTTCCGCGAGGACCTGCAATGGGCCGACGCCGTGCCTATGTTCGAGCGCCTGATTGCCCTGTGCGCCGAGCGCGGCCTGGAGTTTGGCGTCAAGCTGACCAACACGTTCCCCGTCGACGTGACGAGAAACGAGCTGCCCTCCACCGAGATGTACATGTCGGGCCGTTCGCTGTTCTCGCTGACCATCGAGGCTGCCCGCCGCATTACCGAGCAGTTCGATGGCAAACTACGCATTAGCTACTCTGGCGGTGCCACGGTCTACAATATCCGCGCCCTGTACGATGCCGGCATTTGGCCCGTTACCCTGGCGACCGACGTGCTCAAGCCCGGTGGCTACGAGCGCTTTAGCCAGATGGCTGGTGAGTTTACCGATCTGGACGGCAAGCCGTTCGCGGGTGTCTCTCTCGACGCCGTGACCGCGATTCAGACCGATTCGCTCACCAACCCGCTATACAAGAAGCCGCTGCGCCCGCTGCCCGACCGCAAGGTCGCCGGCAAGAGCCCGCTTTCCGACTGCTTTACCACGCCGTGCCGCACGAGCTGCCCCATCCAGCAGGATATTCCCGCCTACTTGGCGGCTGTTGACGAGGGCCGCTACGAGGACGCACTCAACATCATCATCGAGCGCAACGCCCTGCCGTTCATTACCGGCACTATCTGCCCGCATCCCTGCGGCCGTGCCTGCGAGCGTGCGTTCTACGAGCCCGAGGGCGCCCAGATCCGCGCCAGCAAGCTCAAGGCCGCCCGCGAGGCCATGACCGCCGTGCTGCCCAAGCTGCGCGCCCAGGCCATCGCCAACGACGGCGAGCGCAACGTTGCCGTTATCGGCGGCGGCCCGGCCGGCCTGGCGACGGCGTTCTTCCTGACGCGCGCTGGCGTGCCCGTCACCATCTTCGAGGCCCGCGATTCGCTCGGCGGCGTGGTCCGTCACGTCATCCCCGAGTTCCGCATTGCGAGCGATGACATCTCCCACGATGCCGAGCTCTGCCTGGCCTTTGGTGCCAAGGTGCAGCTCAATGCCCGCGTGGAGTCCATTGACGAGCTCAAGGCCCAGGGCTTTACCGACGTGGTCGTGGCCACCGGCGCCTGGATGCCCGGCTCTGCGGGCCTGGGCGAGGATGCCGAGCTCGACGTGCTGGAGTTCCTCGAGGCCGCCAAGAGGGGCGAGAAGCTCGAGCTGGGCGAGGACGTCGTGGTCATTGGCGCCGGCAACACCGCCATGGATGCGGCCCGCGTGGCCAAGCGCCTGGCTGGCGTGAAGAACGTGCGCCTGGTGTATCGCCGCACCAAGAAGCAGATGCCCGCCGACGAGGAAGAGCTTGATCTTGCTCTTGCCGATGGTGTTGAGTTCTGCGAGCTGCTGGCCCCCAAGGCGCTTAACGGCGCCGTGCTGACCTGCGACGTCATGGAGCTTGGCGAGCCGGATGCAAGCGGCCGTCGCAGCCCCGTCGCCACGGGCGAGACCGTCGAGCTTTCCGCCACCACGGTGATCTGCGCCGTGGGCGAGGGCATCGATGCCAGCCTGTACGATGCCGCGGGTGTCGAGCACGACCGTCGCGGCCGCCTTGCCGCCACCTCCACTGGCGTCGAGGGCGTTTGGGCTGCGGGCGACTGCCGCCGCGGTCCTGCCACCGTGGTCGAGGCTATTGCCGATGCCGCCGAGGTCGCCCGCGCCATCGCCGGCGTGGACTTTAACAAGTACGCCGACTGCAACGAGCAGGCCGGCCGCGAGGACACTTGCTACGAGCGCAAGGGGTCGCTGTGCCGCGACAAGCGCAACTGCACCAAGACTCGCTGCCTGGGCTGCGGCTCGGTGTGCGAGGTCTGCTGCGATGTGTGCCCCAACCGTGCCAACGTGGCAATTAAGGTGCCGGGCCTGGCCAAGCACCAGGTCGTCCACGTCGATGGCATGTGCAACGAGTGCGGCAACTGCGCCGTGTTCTGTCCCTACCAGGAGGGCCGTCCCTACAAGGACAAGCTCACCCTGTTCTGGAGCGAGCAGGACATGGAGAACTCCGAGAACGAGGGCTTCCTGGCTGTGGACGAGGACCACTTTAAGGTCCGCGTCGCCGGCACGGTCCGCACCGTCTCGGTCGATGCCGTCAACACCGGCCTTCCCGAGGCCGTCCGCCTGACCATCAGGGCTGTGCGCGACAACTATCCGTATCTCCTTAAGAAATAGGCGAGTCTCTTATGGCCAAATCCATTCAACATAACGTGGCCTACGTTGCCTGCGGAAGCGGTTGCGCCTCCGCAGGCGGCGACGCCCGCTGCAGCGAAGGCTGTATTGGCTGTGGCGCCTGCGTCACGGCCTGCCCCCACGGTGCCATTGCGCTGGTCGATGGCATCGCCCGCGTGGATCGCTCAAAGTGCACGGGCTGTGGCCTGTGCGGCATGGCGTGCCCGCAGCGCGTGATTGCCTTCGTCCCCGGCTACCAGAACATTCTGGTGCGCTGCAACAACACCGATAAGGGTGCCATTGCGCGCAAGATTTGCGACACGAGCTGCATCGGTTGCGGTATGTGCGCCAAAAAGTGCCCTGCCGGCGCTATCCGCATCGAGGACAACTGCGCCCATATCGACGGCGTGGACTGCCTGTCGTGCGGCATGTGCGCCGTCGTCTGCCCGCATGGCGCCATCCACGACCGCACCGGCATCGCCGCCGGCGTGTAGAAGGGAATCACCATGGCACAGGAATTCACTTTTACCGTTAACGGTGTCGAGCACACGACGACGGAGAATAAACCACTGCTGCGCTATCTGCGCGACGACCTGCACATTCACTCCGCCAAGGACGGCTGCTCCGAGGGCGCCTGCGGCACCTGCACCATCCATGTGGACGGTGCGGCCGTCAAGGCGTGCGTGCTGACCACCGCTCTTGCCGCCGGCCGCAACATCGTGACCGTCGAGGGCCTGCCCGAGGACGTGCGCGAGGCCTTTGTGTACGCCTTTGGCGCCGTGGGCGCCGTGCAGTGCGGTTTTTGCATTCCCGGCATGGTCATGGCGGGTGCGGCGCTCATCGCCGAGGACCCCGAGCCCACCGAGGAGCAGATCAAGTACGCCATTCGCGGTAACGTCTGTCGCTGCACCGGCTACAAAAAGATTATCGAGGGCATCTCGCTGGCCGCTGCGGTGCTCCGCGGCGAAAAGCAGATCGACGAGGACCTGGAGCGCGGCGATGACTACGGCGTGGGCAAGCGCGCCTTTCGTATTGACGTGCGCAAGAAGGTGCTCGGCGAGGGCAAGTATCCCGACGACATCGACGAGCTCGATCAGCCGGGCCTGACCTATGCCAGCGCCGTGCGCTCCAAGTATCCGCGCGCCCGCGTGCTCTCCATCGACACCTCCAAGGCCGAGGCCCTGCCCGGTGTGGTGGGCATCCTGCGCGCCGAGGACGTGCCGGTCAACCAGGTCGGCCACCTTATCCAGGACTGGGACGTCATGATCGCTCAGGGCGATATCACCCGCTGCGTGGGCGATGCCATCGTGCTGGTGGTCGCCGAGGACGAGGCGACGCTCGAGAAGGCCAAGAAGCTCGTAAAGATTGACTACGAGCCGCTGGAGCCCGTGCGCAACATTGTCGAGGCCAGGGCCGCCGACGCTCCGCGCCTGCATGACAGCTTCTTTGCCTTTGGCAACACGGTGGAGCTCAAGGACAACGTGTGCCAGAGCCGCCACGTGACGCGCGGCGACGCCGCCAAGGCGCTGGCCGAAAGCGCGTTCACCGTGACGCAGCGCTTTACCACGCCCTTTACCGAGCATGCCTTCTTGGAGCCCGAGTGTGCCGTTGCCTTCCCGTACAAGAACGGCGTCAAGGTGCAGTCGACCGACCAGGGCGCCTACGACACGCGCAAAGAGTGTGCCCACATGTTTGGCTGGGACAACGAACCCGAGCGCGTGGTCGTCGAGACCATGCTCGTGGGCGGCGGCTTTGGCGGCAAGGAGGACGTGTCCATCCAGCACCTGGCCGCGCTTGCCGCATATAAGCTCCAGCGTCCTGTGAAGTGCAAGCTCACTCGTGCCGAGTCGCTCGCGTTCCATCCCAAGCGCCACGCCATGGACGGTACCTTTACACTGGGTTGCGACGCCGAGGGCAACTTTACCGGCCTGGATTGCGAGATCAACTTTGACACCGGCGCCTACGCGTCGCTGTGTGGCCCGGTGCTCGAGCGCGCCTGCACACATGCCGTCGGCCCCTACAAGTACCAGAACACCGATATTCGCGGCTTTGGCTACTACACCAACAACCCGCCCGCCGGCGCGTACCGCGGCTTTGGCGTTTGCCAGTCCGAGTTTGCGCTCGAGAGCCTGATCGACCTGCTGGCAGAGAAGGTCGGCCTGGATCCGTGGGAGATCCGCTACCGTAACGCCATCGAGCCGGGCGAGGTTTTGCCCAACGGCCAGATTGCCGACTGCTCCACGGCGCTTAAAGAGACGCTGCTCGAGGTCAAGGATGCCTACTATGCGCATCCCGGACACGCCGGTATCGCCTGCGCCATGAAGAACGCCGGCGTGGGCGTTGGCCTGCCCGATGCCGGCCGCTGCAAGATCCGCATCGAGAACGGCGTGGCCGTGGTCTATGCCGCCACGTCCGACATCGGCCAGGGCTGCAACACCGTCTTTTTGCAAGACGTTGCCGAGGCATGCGGCCTGCCGCTTCGCTGCATCGCCAACGGCGAGTGCTCCACCGAGAACGCTCCCGACTCCGGCACCACGTCTGGTTCGCGTCAGACGGTCGTGACCGGCGAGGCCGTGCGCGGTGCCGCCTTCCTGCTGCGCGATGCCATGCTTGATATCGAGGCCGGCAAGTCTGCGCCCGCCGCTCCCGTGAATGCGCATGGCGACGGCGTCAAGATCGAGTACGACGACGGTCGCACCTATCAGCTGCACACGCAGGAGCTCGTCGCCGGCCAGGGTATGCATCCTCAGGATCCCGCGGCCGCCATCAAGGCGCTCGAGGGACGCGAGTTTGGCTACGTGTACCTGGAGCCGACCGACAAGCTGGGTGCGGATGTTCCCAACCCCAAGAGCCACATCTGCTACGGCTTTGCCACGCATGTGGTCATTCTGGATGATGACGGTCGCGTGAGCGAGATCTATGCTGCGCACGATTCCGGCAAGGTGGTCAACCCCATCTCCATCCAGGGTCAGATCGAAGGCGGCGTGCTCATGGGTATGGGCTATGCGCTTACCGAGGACTGGCCGCTCAAGGACTGCGTACCCCAGGCAAGGTACGGTACGCTCGGGTTATTCCGTGCGCCCGAGATTCCGGATATCCACGCCATTTACGTGGAGAAGGACGAGCTACTGCCTGTGGCATATGGCGGCAAGGGCATCGGCGAGATCGCAACGATCCCCACGGCGCCCGCCGTGCAGAACGCCTATCGCGCATTCGACGGCAAGCTGCGTCCCGATCTACCCATGGTGGATACGCCCTACAGCCGCGCTCGTCACCGCGGGTAGAGTAGAGCGCGGACGGCCATCGCTGACTGCCGTCTGCGCTTGCCATCAACTGTATAAGCTGCGCCTTTGGCCCCAACTCCATCGTGAGTCGGGGCCTTTTGTTTGGAGCGGAAACTGCGTCCCGGAATTGGCGCTCAGAATGGGGTGCAGTTTCCGGAGCGGTCCACGTGCGGTGGTGTACTGCCCCCTTTTGTGTGCGTCGGTCGTCGAATTACGTTATAGCTAGCTATATTATAGGAAGGTATAATATAGCTAGCTATAACGTAAAGGAAGGATGGCCCTATGTTTATCGGAAGAACAGCGGAAATGTCCGAGCTCAATCGACTGTATGGCACGGGCTCATTTGAAATGCCTGTGATTTACGGCCGTCGTCGCGTGGGTAAAACGCGCCTTATCACGGAGTTCATCCAAGGCAAGAAGGCTATTTACTTTCAAGCTCGTCGCACCAATGCAGAGGCAAACCTGCACGGCTTTAGCCAGGCGATACTTGCAGGCTCGGTTGGTGCTGCAGGCGTGTCGTTTCGTAGCTTTGACGAGGCGTTCGATGCATTGGCCACCATGGCTCGCACGGAACGTTTGATTGTCGTGATTGACGAGTATCCCTATCTCGCCCAATCGAATCCCGAGATCAGTTCGTTGCTGCAAGACAAGATTGATCACCTGTACAAAGAGACCAGGCTCATGCTGATTCTATGCGGCTCGTCTCTTTCGTTTATGGAGGAACAGGTGTTGGGCTACGAGAGCCCACTATACGGTAGGCGTACGGCCCAGTTTAAGATCATGCCGCTCGATTTTACGACGACCCTCGGCCTGTGGCAGAGCATGAGTCGCGAAGACGCTGCGGTTTGCTATGGCATGACGGGCGGCATTCCCGCATATATCGAGAAAGTCGATCCTGCCGCACCGCTCAAGGACAACATCAAACGTCTTTTTCTTACTCCTACGGGCTATCTCTTTGAGGAGCCGAGTAACCTGCTAATGCAAGAGTGCCGCAATCCCGAGCAATATGATGCGATCGTGCAAGCAATTGCTCAGGGGCGCTCGAAGATCTCGGAGATTGCGAGCTCTACGGGAATCCCCGCGAGCAACGTAAAGAGCTATGTGGATAAGCTGGCGTCGCTTGGGATTGTCGAGCGCGAGCTGCCCCTAAACGAGACGAGCAATAAGCGGGCCGTGTATCTACTGAGCGACCAGATGTTTAGGTTCTGGTACAAGTTTGTTCCGCAGAACATCGGGCTGATTCAAAACGATATGGCCGAGATGGCGTATAAGCGCATTGAGCCGCACATATCGGATTACATGGGTACGGTCTTTGAGCTTATATGCAAACAATACGTGTACGAACTCGCGCGCGCGGGCCAGCTCGATGTGGTTCCGGCGAGCGTCGGGCGCTGGTGGGGGACGGATAATCGCACGCATACGCAGGAAGAAATCGACTTGATTGTTGACGATGGCGAGGGCACTGCACTGTTTGCGGAGTGCAAATGGCGCAATGAACCGGCGGGCGAAGACGTGCTGCAAAAGCTCGTTCATCGAAGCGAGCTCTTTAGACGGCAACGAAAAAGCTATGCGCTTTTCTCAAAAAGCGGCTTTACGCAGGGATGTCGGGATGCCGCGGAGAGTAGGGGAGACGTCAAGCTGATCTCGTTTGCCGAGATGTGAGGGGCCACCCTGTGTTTGTGTCTGCACAGGCGGTTACGCTTACTGCGACGAAGCCGTTCGAGAAACGAGCGGCAGGCAACGGAGAAAGGCCCTAACCGTGTCAGCTGAAAAGATGCCGGGTGTCTCGGCTGCCGATACGACGAACTTTGCGCGCCAGATCGTGCTGGACTTTGAGTTTGCGCCGGTGCCAAAGCAGCGTCAGCGCCGTGGACTGTGCAATGAGATTATCGAGGTCGGCGCCGTCAAGCTCGATTACCACGGCAACGTTATGGGCGAGTTCTCGCAGTTTGTGCAGACGGAATTTACCGAGGGCGTTGCGCTCCCCGTCCGCGAGCTCACAGGGATATCGGCCGTGGACACCGCGATGGTCGATCCGCTCTACGTGGTGATCAAAAGGCTCGGCGATTGGGTCGGTCGCTACTCCGCCCAGATAGTTTGCTGGAGCGGGACGGATCATCGACAGCTTATGACCGAGTGCCAGGCAAAGCATGTCGACCTTGCCGCATTTCCTACGGACTGGGCCGACCTGCAGGCGTTTTACACCTCGATCATGGACGTGGGCAGCCACGGGTGCGTCTCTTTGAGTGACGCGGCAACGTGGTTTGGCATCAAGTTTGACGAGTCAACGGGTCACGCCCACAGCGCTCTAGTCGATGCGCGCGTGACCGCCAGGCTGCTCAGGCAGGTGATGGACGGGGACTACCGCGTGAGCCCGCGTGCCCAGGAGATCCGCCAGCGATGGGGGATGGGCGAGCGAGCCCAGACGCGCCTCTCCAGCAAATGCCCCGAGCTGAGCGATCTGCTGCTGAAGCTGAAGGCGGAGGGGGTAGGCCTTTTGAGAACGCCATTCGGTTTGGCATGGCAGCGCTGTAAGCGCGACTCCGCCCTGCTGTTTGAATCGAAGCGTCAACCAGTATGACGAGCTGTCTGGTCTGTCTGCCTACGCCCCCGCAATCCCGCGCGCTGCACTCAGCAGCTCGTACTCCCTTTGGCTCCACTGACGCAGTTCGGCCGCGCGTACGGCATCTCGACACAGGTCCAGGAACACCTCGGCTCCCTCGCAGAAGCACTCGCGGGCAAAGGCGCCCGAGCCGTCCGCAACGCACGCGCCGTCGGCAAAGAGCTTCCAGCTAGACGGCTCGCGCGAGTCATCTCCGAGTAGCTTGATCTGCAGCACATGCGGGCTGCCGGCGGCGCAGAGTTCTTCCTCGAGCACCTGCACCGTAAAGCGCATCTGGTGGGAGAGGCTGCTCTTGATCATGGCCGAGGCGTAGCCATTTGGCTTATCCAGAAGATGCATGTGATTCGGTTTGACGACCAGGTTGTGGAAGTTGCGCTCGCTGCGCACGGAGAAATTGTCCATACGGACTCCTTTCATCGATGTTGGCAGGGCCACCGTGCCTCTTGGCCGGTTGGCGTCGGGATCGTGGAGCCAACTCTCTACCCCGACTCTAGATAAAACGCGCCCGCTCCTTGCAGGCACGATGGAGTCTATCAACGTGTACGGACAGAAATCAAGCGCCATCCGCGAAATGACGTGCGGATGGCGCTGGTTTCCCAAGTGATTATTCGGCTTTCATCCGGAAAAGTGTCGAAATCAGCCGTGTAAAAGTACGGAAAAGCGTCGAAATAGGCACCTTAAAACTTCGGAAAAGTGTCAAATTCGATAGGCAAATTATCCGGAAAAGTGTAGCTGGATGACAAAACAGCACTTAGAAGCCGGTGCTGGATGCGGGATCCTGCGGCCGCCTTCAGCCCTCGCTACTCGTCGTCTCCGTCGTTGGGGTCGCCCTTGAGGGTGTTGATGTCCAGATACTCGTTATCGTCCTCTTTTTGCTGGGTCTCCGACTCCGCTTGGGTGGGGCCGGAGAACAGCCGGAATCCCTCAAACGCAATGACACCGAGCAGGGCAATGACAATGGCGATAAAGGCAACCTTGACTGCTTGCGGAAATTCCGAGAAACGCAGCGCCTTTTCCTCGGCGTAATAATCGGCGAAGCGCTCTTCGCCCGTGCTTTTGGTATACGCCGGCGCGGACGCGGCCTCCGGGTCATATTCCGGTGCAGGCGTGGCAGCGTACGGATCGTTGAGATAATCGCTCGATGCGGTGCCATAATCCTCGGTCTCGATGCGATCGGTGCCAGCATAGCCATCGGAATAATCGGAATATGCCGCACCGCCCTCATAGTCCGCGGCGCTCGTGTTGGCGGCAAAAAGCGGGTTAACTGGAACGTCGAGCGCCGGCATGCCGGTAGAGGTCTCATCCAGATCGGCTGCAGCCCAGGAATCGTAGGCAACCTGATGGGCAACGGGCTCATCGAGCCTTGTGACCGGAGACTTGCGTGCCGCAGGAACGGGCAACTGCTGGGCGCTGTACATAACGGTGCTGTCGGCCGATTTGCTCCGCGTCGCCGCAGCGAGAAATGCCGCCGTCTCGGACGGGTCGCTTGCGGGGCGGGGAGTGGGCGTGGGCGCCGAAATGGGTGCGGGCGTAGACGCGGGCGTCGAAACAGGCGGCTGCGCAGGAGTCGGCGCAGATGCGGGCTTAGGCGCAAGTGCGGGATTGGGGCTTGACGGGCGAGCCCCACCGCCCATGAGTTCGTCGGCGGTCCACGGGCGATCATCCATCACGTCGTCAAGGCTCAGCGAAAACAGGTCGTCTTCACCCTCATCGAACATGCGGTGCACATGTCCACCAATTGCCGGAATCAATCCGCGACCGGTGCATGATGCCTTGCTCAACGCCATTCTGTTCCACCCTTTCGAAATACTAATGACATCGATTATATTGAACTTTCCAAGCGGCTCGGTCTTGGATTCATGCTTTCCAGAACTCGCGCCCAAAAGGGGAGGGGCAATCCAGGCGAGTGCCTACTTGTCGCCTGCTGCCGCCTTGGCCTCATTGAGGTAGCTATAGAAGCTGTACTTGGAGATGCCAAAGAACTCGCAGGCGCGTTCGCTCGACTTGGAAATGAGGAAGGCGCCGCGACGGTCGAGGTAGCCAATGGCACGAATGCGCTCGTCTTTGGTCATGAGCGCCGCGGGCTTGCCCACAAACTGCTCGCACTCGTGCAGCAGGTCCTCGAGCAGGTCGCCGATGTTCTTGGTAATGGGCTCGGGCTCGGTGTAGCCCGTGGCGCCGGTGCCGGTAAAGGCATCGAGCGAGCGCTCAAAAGCCTTCATGAGCGTAATGTCAAAGTTAATGCCCAAAATGCCGACGGGCTTGCCCTCGTCGTTGCGGATAAAGATGGTCGAGGATTTGAGCAGCTTGCCATCGGTGGTTTTGGTGAGGTATGGCTCGCGGTCGTGCACGTCGGTGGTGCCCTCGTGCATGGACTCAAACACAATATGGCTGGGGCCGTCACCCAGTTTGCGCCCGCTGACGTGGCCGTTTTCGATCACTGCGATGGAGTGGTCCACGTCCTCGGTTTCCAGGTCGTGGACGACGACTTCGCAGTTGGGGCCAAATTGGAGCGCCAGGCCGTGTGCAAGGCGCTTGTAAAACTCAATCTGTGCGGGGGTCATGGGTGCCTTCCTAAAAATTAGTTTGGGCACACTTTGCCATAAACCCCACTTGTTCGCAAATAACAAAAGCGTCGCTGCGTTACGTGACCGTTCGGCGGCGAAAAGGTACCGATTACGGCAACAAACAATTTGTTAGGTTTTCCAATCAAAAAGTGTGATAGAACAGTGCTAACAAACTTTTTGTTTGGCTTCCACATAAAAGTTCAGTCGCATGAATGGGAATGGGCTGAAACGCGTATGCGGGGGCCGGCAAGAGAGGACTTAAGGAGTTCACCGTATGGCCGATAAGATCCAGTGGGCGGGCAACACGATGCCCAAGAGCGATGACAAGCACTTGGGAATCATGAGCCTCGACCACGTGAAGAAGGCCCGCGCCTTCCACCAGTCGTTCCCTCAATATACCGTCACTCCGCTTGCCCGCCTGGACGGCCAGGCCGCGCGCCTGGGCCTGTCCAACCTGTGCGTTAAGGACGAGAGCTATCGCTTTGGCCTCAACGCCTTTAAGGTCCTGGGCGGTTCGTTTGCCATGGCCAACTACATTGCCGACGAGACCGGCAAGGACGTTGCCGAGTGCACTTTCGATTACCTGACCTCCGATCAGCTTGCCAAGGACTTTGGCCAGGCTACCTTCTTTACCGCCACCGACGGCAACCATGGTCGCGGCGTGGCATGGGCTGCCAACAAGCTGGGCCAGAAGGCCGTCGTGCACATGCCCAAGGGTTCCACCAAGCCCCGCTTCGATAACATCGCCGCCGAGGGCGCCACGGTGACCATCGAGGAGGTCAACTACGACGAGTGCGTGCGCATGGCCGCCGCCGAGGCTGACGCCTGCGAGCGCGGCGTTATCGTTCAGGACACCGCCTGGGAGGGCTACGAGAAGATCCCGTCTTGGATCATGGAGGGCTACGGCACCATGGCTTCCGAGGCAGCCGAGCAGCTGCGTGAGATGGCCATCAACCGCCCGACGCACGTCTTTGTCCAGGCTGGCGTGGGCTCGCTGGCCGGCGCCGTGGTGGGCTACTTCACTAACCTGTATCCCGATAACCCGCCCACCTTCGTCGTGGTCGAGTGCGCTCCTGCCGCCTGCCTGTACAAGGGCGCTGCCGCCGGCGACGGCGACCCGCGCATCGTGGACGGCGACATGCCCTCCATCATGGCCGGCCTGTGCTGTGGCGAGCCCAACATCCTGGGTTGGGATATCCTGCGCAACCACACCACCGCCTTCGTGTCCTGCCCCGACTGGGTCACCGCTCGCGGCATGCGCACCCTGGGTGCTCCCGAGAAGGGCGACCCGCGCGTCATCTCCGGCGAGTCCGGCGCTGTGACCACCGGCCTGGTCGAGACCCTCATGCTCGATCCCGAGTACGCCGAGCTCAAGGAGCTCATCGGCCTGGACAAGACGAGCTCCGTGCTCTGCTTCTCCACGGAAGGTGACACGGACCCCGACCAGTATCGCCGCATCGTCTGGGAAGGCGAGTATCCGACCTGCTAATCGTTGGGCGGTGCAATGCGCCGCGCCAAATTCCTATTAGACCCCCTATGTCCTGCAGATGCATGAACCCGGGAGGCGGAGCGATACCTATTTGCTCCGTCGCGAGTTCCGCACGCAAAGGAAAGCACTTAATGTGCTTTCCGTCTTGCGCAGGACTGTCCGAGCAGCGGAGTAAATAGGTATCGCTCCGCCACCTCACAGGTAGATTCCTTCGTTTGAAAGGTTATGAACAATGGCTAAAGAACTCGATTTCGACGCTATCAAGGCTGCTGCTGAGTCCCATCGCGCTGATATGACTCGCTTCCTGCGCGCTATGATCTCGCATCCCTCTGAGTCCTGCGAGGAGGGCGAGGTTGTCGCTTGCATCAAGGCCGAGATGGAGAGCCTTGGCTATGACGAGGTCAAGGTCGACGGCCTGGGCAACGTCATGGGCTTTATGGGCGAGGGCGACAAGATCATCGCCATCGACTCCCACATCGACACCGTCGGTATCGGCAACATCGAGAACTGGGACGCCGATCCCTATGAGGGCTACGAGACCGACGAGATCATCTACGGCCGCGGCGGCTCCGACCAGGAGGGTGGCATGGCTTCTGCTACCTACGCTGCCAAGATGATGAAGGACATGGGCCTCATCCCCGAGGGCTACAAGATCATGGTCGTCGGCACCGTCCAGGAAGAGGACTGCGACGGCATGTGCTGGCAGTACATCTACAACAAGGACGGCATTAAGCCCGAGTTCGTCATTTCCACTGAGCCCACCGACGGCGGCATCTATCGCGGTCACCGCGGCCGCATGGAGATCCGCGTCGATGTTCACGGCACCTCCTGCCACGGTTCCGCTCCCGACCGCGGCGATAACGCCATCTACAAGATGGCCGACATCATCGCCGACGTCCGCGCCCTCAACAACAACGGCTGCGACGAGTCGACCGACATCAAGGGCCTCGTCAAGATGCTCGACCCCAAGTACAACCCCGAGCACTTTGAGGACGCCCGCTTCCTGGGCCGCGGCACCTGCACCGTCAGCCAGATCTTCTACACCAGCCCCAGCCGCTGCGCTGTCGCTGACTCCTGCGCCATCTCCATCGACCGTCGTATGACCGCCGGCGAGACCTGGGAGTCCTGCCTGGACGAGATCCGCAACCTGCCGGCCGCCAAGAAGTACGGCGACGACGTGAAGGTCTCCATGTACATGTACGACCGTCCGTCCTGGACCGGCGAGGTCTACGAGACCGAGGCTTACTTCCCCACGTGGATCAACAAGGAGACCGCTCCGCACGTCAAGGCCCTCGTCGACGCCCACAAGGCCATGTTCGGTGACGAGCGCATCGGCTGCGAGCCCAGCATGGACAAGCGCACCGGTCGTCCGCTGTGCGACAAGTGGACCTTCTCCACGAACTGCGTTTCCATCCAGGGCCGCTATGGCATCCCCTGCGTCGGCTTTGGCCCGGGTGCCGAGTCTCAGGCTCACGCTCCCAACGAGGTCACCTACAAGGACGACCTGGTCACCGCTGCCGCCATGTATGTGGCTGCCCTGAACCTCTACGATCCGAGCCAGGCCGATGGCGACGCCACCGTGTTCCGCGCCGGTCTGACCAACAACAAGATCGACTAGTCCCATTCCTTGATCTTGTTGAGCCGGGGACCGCTCGTGTCCCCGGCATCCCCTGTTGACTTGGGGCCCGCGGTCGTTATCTCCCATGCTTCCTCAACGGTAGCGGGTCCTCGTCATAGCGCTCTGCATGTTCTAGCCACACGCGCACGCCGGAGCGCATTTACTCATTGCGATCGTTTCATCTTTGGAAAGGATATTTACATGGACGCTAAGTTTACCGAGCTCGTCGAGCAGCTGAACAGCCTCGATTTTAAGGGCATGTACGGCAGCGACTTCCTGCACACCTGGGACAAGACCACCGATGAGCTCAAGGCTCTCTACATCGTTGCCGACGCCCTGCGCGAGCTGCGTGAGAACAACGTTTCGTCCAAGATCTTCGACTCGGGTCTGGCCGTCTCCCTGTTCCGCGACAACTCCACCCGTACGCGCTTCTCCTTCTCTAAGGCCGCCAACCTGCTCGGCCTTGAGCTGCAGGACCTGGACGAGAAGAAGTCCCAGATCGCTCACGGCGAGACCGTCCGCGAGACCGCTACCATGATCTCCTTCATGGCCGACGTCATCGGCATCCGCGACGACATGTACATCGGCAAGGGCGACGCCTACATGGCCGAGGTTTCCGAGTCCGTACAGCAGGCCTACGAGGACGGCGTTCTGGATCACCGTCCCACGCTCATCTCTCTGCAGTCCGATTCCGACCACCCCACGCAGTCCTCTGCCGACATGCTCTACCTCATCAACGAGTTTGGCGGCCTTGAGAACCTCAAGGGCAAGAAGGTTGCCGTTACCTGGGCCTATTCGCCCTCTTACGGCAAGCCGCTGTCCTGCCCGCAGTCGCTGATCAGCCTGCTGCCCCGCTTTGGCATGGACGTCACCCTGGCCCACCCCGAGGGCTACGACCTCATGCCCGAGGTCGTCGAGCGCGCTAAGGGCTACGCCGCCGAGTCCGGCACCACCTTTAAGCAGGTCAACACCATGGCGGAGGCCTTCGAGGGCGCCGACATCGTGATCCCCAAGAGCTGGGCTCCGTTTGCCGCCATGGAGAAGCGTACCAACCTGTACGCCGAGGGCGACGACGCCGGCATCGCAGCGCTCGAGAAGGAGCTGCTCGCCCAGAACGCCACCCATCAGGACTGGTGCTCCACGACCGAGCTCATGGAGAAGACTGCCAACGGTCAGGACACCATCTTTATGCACCCGCTGCCTGCCGACATCTCCGGTGTCTCCTGCGAGCACGGCGAGGTTAACGCCGACGTCTTCGACATGCACCGCGTGGGCATGTACAAGGAGGCCAGCTACAAGCCGTACGCCATTGCTGCCATGATGTTCCTGCAGAAGGTTGCCGATCCCGCCGCTACCCTCAAGGCCCTCGACGAGCGCAACACCGCCCGTTGGTTCCAGGCCTAAAGCCGCGCTGAGGTAAGCCATGTAAAGGGGGCGCTCTGCCAACCGGCGGGGTGCCCCTTTTTGCATCGTGGGCGTGCGGGATAAGCGCTTTCGATGTAGATGCCCCGCGACGCGAGTTATGGGTACGATGGTTTCAGGGGAGGTATCGCCATGAAACTTGGTTGCGTCATTATGGCTTCGGGCGAGGGCAAGCGATTTGGCTCTAACAAGATGCTCGCCGATATCTATGGCGAGCTGCTGATTGCCCGGACCATCGATTCGGTTCCCCGGGGCTTTGACGTTGTGGTTTCGACGCGTTGGCCCGAGGTCGCTCGGATTTGTGATGACAAGCATTGCCCGTGCGTGCTGCACGATGGCGAGCTCAGGAGCGAAAGCGTCCGTGCGGGCCTTTCGTGGGGGGCGAGCCGCGGCTGGAAGGGTTGCCTCTTTTTGCCGGGCGACCAGCCGCTCGTGAGTTCGGATTCTTTTGAGGCCATGGTTCGCGCGTTTGATGAGCGTGGCCGCAAGTATCCGGTTCGTCTTGCGTGCAACGGTGAGCCTTCGAGCCCGGTGCTCTTTCCGGCGGAACTGTTCGATGCACTTATGTGTCTTGAGGGTAAGGACGGCGGCGGTTCGATCCTCAAGGACCGTACCGACGTGGTGCTGGTCGAGGCGCGTGCCTACGAGCTGTGGGACGTCGATACCGTCAAGGGACAGCGACGCATAACGGAGCATATCGCCGCCTGCTCGTATTTTGATCGCGTGGCCAACTGCATCAATCAATAAGGAGCAATTATGATCATCATCAAAAACGGCGCGCTCGTGACGCCCCAGGGGCTTCGCCGCGCCGATCTTGCCATGGAGGGCGACAAGATCGTGCGGATTGCCGCGGCGATTGAGCCGGCCGAGGGTGATACCGTCGAGGATGCTGCGGGCTGCTGGGTGTTCCCGGGCTTTATCGATGGGCACACGCACATGCAGTGCTGGACCGGCATGGATTGGACAGCCGATAGCTTTGAGACCGGCACGCGCGCGGCTGCCTGCGGCGGCACGACGACCATTGTGGACTACGCGACGGCCGATCGCGGCGTGACCATGCCCGATGCCTTGGTCGAGTGGCATCGCCGCGCCGACGGCACCTGCACCGCCAACTACGCTTTTCATATGGCGCTTGCCGAGTGGAATGAGCGCAACCGCGCCGATCTTTCGGCCATGCGCGAGGCGGGCGTGTCGTCGTTTAAGACCTACTTTGCCTACGACCATCTGCGCCTGGACGATGCCGAGACGCTCGAGGTGCTGGAGGAGCTCAAGCGCGTGGGCGGTATCCTGTGCGTGCATTGCGAGAACGGCACGTTGGTCAACGCGCTGCAGAAGCGCGTGTTTGAGCAGGGTATCCACGGGCCCGAGGGCCATGCGCTCAGCCGTCCGGACGTGTGTGAGGCCGAGGCCGTGAGCCGCCTGCTGTATCTGGCGCACTTGGCCGGGGACGCTCCGGTCAACGTGGTGCACCTTTCGACCAAGCTGGGGCTCGAGGCCATTCGCGCTGCCAAAGCGCGCGGGCAGAAGAACATCTATGTCGAGACCTGCCCTCAGTATCTGATGCTCGACGACACCTGCTATCTGGAGCAGGGCGAGGACGGCTTTGCGGGCGCCAAGTACGTGATGAGCCCGCCGCTGCGCCATGCCGGTGACCGTGCCGCGCTGCGCGAGGCGCTTGTGGCTGGCGAGATCGATACTATTGCGACCGATCATTGCAGCTTTAACCTGCACGGGCAAAAGGACCGCGGACGCGATGATTTCCGCGCGATTCCCAACGGCGGGCCCGGCGTGGAGCATCGTCCCGTCGCGATTGCCACGAGCTTTGAGGGCCAGCTGGGACCCGAGGATCTGTGCCGCTTGATGAGCGAGAACCCGGCGCGCGTCTTTGGCATGTATCCGCGCAAGGGCTGTCTTGCCGAGGGCGCCGATGCCGACGTGTGCGTGTGGGATCCCCAGGCGCGCTGGACCATTAGCGCGGCGACGCAGCATCAGGCTGTGGACTACACGCCGCTCGAGGGTTTTGAGGCACATGGCCGCGCCAAGGCCGTGTTTGTGAACGGCGTGCTGGCGGCACGCGACGGCGAGCCTACCGGAGCCCAGCCCGGTCGCTACGTGCCCCGCTAACAGGAAGGCCGCCAGGGTAGCTAATTTGGGACGGGGCTCTTTTAGCTACCCCTTGAGGCTGGTGGCGACGATGGAGCGGCCGAGGGCTGCCTCGAAGCGATCTGCCATCGTTGGATCGGCAAGCGTGTCGACTTGGTTGAGCATGATGCGGGCATTGTTTAGGTTCAGCATCTGCAGCTCGGCATTGAGCACCTGGGCGACGCGCTCTGGGGTGGCAGCGTCGGTGGGCTCGCAGCCGCAGCGCTCGCAGAAGAGCTCGGGGCGGTGGACAACCTCGGCGACGGGCTTGCCCAGCCCCGAGGCGCCGACGACCCAGACAACGTTTGTCGCGGCGGCGGGAATTACCGGCTCCCAGACGGCATGCGCCTTGAGCGGGAGTTGCTTGCTGCCATCTGCCTCGGCCAACACATAGTCAAAGCGCTGCGCCAGCTCGTTGAGCGGCTCGGCGGGGGCGGAGAGCTTGCCTGTCTCCGGGTTCAAAACACCCGCCTGGCAGATACTTCCGCGGACAAGTCCCGCGCATGCCTCGCAGATGCAGCCGGGAACATGTAGGGTCCCCGGCTTCCAAGGCGCGGCGTCCAGGCGACGGCTCGACCCGTCCCATGGCACGCCGGCGACGGGAAACATGTGCGTGGTGGTACAGAGGAGCACGCGGCCGCCAGTGCGCATGAGCTCGAGACCCAGCGTCTTCAGCAGCGTCGACTTGCCGCCACTGCCGATAATCGCGGTAATGCCCGGCTCGATCTTGAGCGCGGAGGCAAGGTTTCCGCTCGTCGTTTCCATCTGTTCACCGCCGTATAATACTGTGATAATAAATAATCATCAGAGTAGCGGCCGAACCGCTTTTGCTCTGCTCAAACCGTAGCACAGGGAGGTGCCCCGGGAATGCTCGTTTATGTTCGCGGCGCCGGCGATATCGCCACGGGCGTCGCTGCTCGCTTGGTGCGCGCCGGCGTTTCGGTCGTTATGGCCGATATCGCGGTTCCCACGTGCATCCGCCGCACAATCTGTTTTTGCGAGGCCATTCGCCTGGGCGAGGTCGAGGTCGAAGGCATTCGCGCTCGCTTGGCACAGACGCCGGCTGAGGCGCTTGAGATTACCGAGGCTGGAGACGTCGCCGTTGTGGTGGACCCTCAGGTCAAGATGCTCGATGAGCTTAAACCCGCGGCTGTGGTCGACGCGATTTTGGCTAAGCGCAACTTGGGCACCACGCGCGACATGGCGCCTGCCGTCATCGCCGTGGGGCCGGGCTTTACCGCGCCGGTTGACTGCGACGCCGTGGTCGAGACCATGCGCGGGCATTTTCTCGGCCGTGTCATTACCCAAGGTTCGCCCCAGCCCAATACGGGCGTGCCGGGTGTCATCGCCGGCTATGGCAAGGAGCGCGTTATCCACAGCCCCGCCGCCGGCGTGTTTAGGTCCGACCGCACCATCGGCGACATCGTGAGTGCCGGCGATGTGATCGGGTATGCGGGTGATACTCCCATGGTCACGCAGATTGACGGCTGCTTGCGCGGCCTTTTGGCCGACGGTGTTCAGGTGACCGAGGGCTTTAAATGTGCCGACGTCGACCCGCGCGGCGATGCCAGCTATATCAACTATATTTCGGACAAAGCGACGTCGGTCGGCGGCGGCGTGCTCGAGGCGCTCGCCATGCTCACCGATGTCTTTAGAGGATAGAAGGCGGCAATGGAAAAGCTCGATGTGGTGAATGCGGCGCTTGCCGCCCTGCGTGCTGGCGAGACGTGCGAGCTGGTGGTAGTGGCCGGTACGGCGGGGTCGTCCCCGCGCGGTGTGGGCGCATGGATGACTGTCTTTGCCGATGGCAGCCAGGCGGGCACTATCGGCGGCGGCAAGATTGAGCTCTTTGCGCTGGACGAGGCGCGCGAGCTGCTGGCCGGGGGTAAATCGCGTCTGGTCCGCTACACCATGGGCGGCGAGAACTCCGATACCGGCATGATTTGCGGCGGAGCTATCTGCCTGTGCTATCTGCACCTGGACGCGACCAAGGCACCGTTGTTCCAGGAGATTGCCAATGTGCTGGCGTATCGACGCATCGGCGACTTCGTCATTGACTTTGAGCCGTTTATCGCAAGCGCGCTCGAGGGCGATGTGGCCGAGTACCATGGCGAGGCATCACGCCATACCATTGACGGCTGTCCCGGGCTTTCGCTGGTGGAGGAGGGGAGTAAGGTCACCTACACCAACGCGGCCTCCGAGATTCCCGCGGCGCACATCGAGACGCTCTGCCCCGAGGGTCTGACCTATATCTTTG
>CABUTR010000027.1 GCA_902494555.1 uncultured Collinsella sp. | reverse complement strand
GCGAGGCCGCGCCCGCCGTGGTGGACGCGGCGCAGAAGGCCGCGACCGCGGCTGCCGAGAAAGTTGCCGAGGCAGTTGCCGAGGCCAAGAATACGGCGGGGGAGACGCTTGCCGCCGACGCAGCCATGTCCGTCGCCGCCGAGCCCGCACCCGACGCCCGCGCCCCCGAAGGCGCGATCTTCAACCCCGAGAACGCCCGCGGCAACCTGCACCTGGGCATCGACGTAGGTTCCACCACCGTCAAGCTTGCCGTGCTCAACGACGACAACCAGATCGTGTACGCCAAGTACCAGCGCCATCACACCGACGTCCGCGCTTGCGCCCGCGACCTGTTCGAGGGCGCTGCGACCGTGCTGCCGACGGCCCAGATGACCTGCGCCATTACCGGCTCGGGCGGCCTGCTGCTGTCCCAGTGGCTCGACCTGGAGTTTGTCCAGGAGGTCATCGCCAGCAAGCGTGCCGTCGAGACCCTCATCCCGGCCACTGATGTCGCCATCGAGCTGGGCGGCGAGGACGCCAAGATCATCTACTTCGATAACGGCATCGAGCAGCGCATGAACGGCACCTGCGCCGGCGGCACGGGCGCGTTCATCGATCAGATGGCCACTCTGCTGCACACCGACGCGAGCGGCCTCAACGAGCTCGCGGCCAACGCCACCACCATCTATCCCATCGCCAGCCGCTGCGGCGTCTTTGCCAAGACCGACGTCCAGCCGCTGCTCAACGAGGGTGCCCACCCCGAGGACGTGGCCGCTTCCATCTTCCAGGCCGTCGTGACCCAGACCATCTCGGGCCTGGCGTGCGGCCGTCCCATCCGCGGCAACGTCGCCTTCCTGGGCGGCCCGCTGCAGTACCTCTCCGAGCTGCGTCACCGCTTCTACCTTACGCTCAACCTGGACGAGGAGCACCGTATCGTGCCCCAAAACGCTCACCTGTTTGTGGCGAGCGGCGCTGCCATGGCGCACGAGTCCAACAAGCTCAGCACGTTCCCGCAGCTTATCGAGGCCATTGATGCCCTGGGTGACACGCAGGGTGCCGAGGTCGAGCGTCTGGATCCGCTCTTTGCCACCGACGAGGACTTTGCCGAGTTCAAGGGCCGCCACGACCAGGAAGTCGTCCCCAAGGGCAAGCTCGATGGCTACGCCGGCCGCGTGTTCATCGGTATCGACGCCGGCTCCACCACCATGAAGGCCGCGCTCGTGGGCGAGGACGGTCAGCTGCTGCACACCTGGTACGGCAACAACAACGGCGACATCCTAGGCACAGCCAAGGTCATCATGGCCGATTTCTACAACCACATCCCCGCGGGCTGCACCATCGGCCACGTGACCACCACAGGCTACGGCGAGGCACTACTCATCGAGGCCCTCAAGGCCGACTCGGGCGAGATCGAGACCGTTGCGCACCTGCGCGGCGCCAAGGCATTCCTGCCCGGCGTCGAGTTTATCCTGGACATCGGCGGCCAGGACATGAAGTGCCTGCGCGTCAAGGACGGCGTGATTGAGCACATCATGCTCAACGAGGCCTGCTCGTCGGGCTGCGGCAGCTTTATCGAGAGCTTCGCCGTGTCAATGAACATGGACGTGCGCGCGTTCGCCGACGCCGCCATCCATGCCAAGGCCCCGGTCGACCTGGGCAGCCGCTGTACGGTCTTTATGAACTCGCGCGTCAAGCAGGCGCAAAAGGAAGGCGCCACGGTGGGCGACATCGCGGCCGGCCTGTCCTATTCCGTCATCAAGAATGCCCTGTTCAAGGTCATTAAGCTGCGCGACCCCAAGGAGATCGGCAGCCAGGTGATTGTCCAAGGCGGCACCTTTATGTCCGACGCCACGCTGCGTGCGTTTGAGCAGCTTACCGGCGTTCATGCTGTGCGCCCCGACATTGCCGGCTGCATGGGCGCCTACGGTGCGGCACTGCTCGCCCGCGATCGCGCCGGCGCCGATGGCACCTCGACCATCCTTTCGGCTGAGGACATCGCGCACCTCACTGTGACGCAAAAGCATGTCCGCTGCGGTCGTTGCTCCAACAACTGCCAGCTCACCGTTAACGACTTTGGCGGCGGCAGGCGCTTCATTACCGGCAACCGCTGCGAGAAGGGCGCTGGCCACAAAAAGCAGAAGACCGAGGCCCCCAACCTCTTCAAAAAGAAAAACGAGTTGCTGTTTAACCGCGAGGTGCTGAGCCCCGACGAGGCCCCGCGCGGCACCGTGGGTATCCCGCGCGCACTCAACATGTACGAGAACTACCCCTTCTGGCACGCGTTCTTTACGCGCCTGGGCTTTAGCGTGCAGCTGTCCGACCAGTCGAGCAAAAAGACCTACCAGGCGGGCATTGAGTCCATGCCGTCCGAGAGCGTGTGCTATCCGGCCAAGATGAGCCACGGCCACGTGATGAACCTCATCGACCGTGACGTCGACTTTATCTGGATGCCGTGCGTGCGCTGGGAGCGCAAGGAGGATCCGACGGCAGGCAACTGCTATAACTGCCCCATCGTCATGAGCTACCCCACGGCGCTGGCGCTCAACATCGACGAGATCCGCGAGCAGAACATCGAGTTCCTGTACCCGTTTGTGCCCTATCACGACAAGACCGAGCTCAAGCGCCGTCTGTACCAGGTGCTCGCCGTCGACCGCGTGGCCGATGCGCAAGCCGGTCGCGGCCGCGTGCGCGGTCCTAAGATCACGCGCTCCGAGGTCGATGCCGCCGTCAACGCTGCCTTTGAGGCCGATGCGCGTTTCCACGAGGACATCCAGACCATGGGCGAGGAGGCTCTCAAGTGGGTCGAGGACCACGGCGGTCACGGCATCGTGCTTGCCGGTCGTCCTTACCATAACGACCCCGAGATCAACCACGCCCTGCCCGAGCTTATCTCGAGCTTTGGCTTTGCGGTCTTTACCGAAGATTCGCTCGCGCATCTGGTAAAGCCCGAGCGTCCGATTCGCGTCGTTGACCAGTGGATGTACCACAGCCGCCTGTACGCCGTCGCCCGTTTTGTGACGATGCGCAACGACCTGGACCTGATTCAGCTCAACTCTTTCGGCTGCGGCCTGGACGCTCTGACCACCGACCAGGTGCAGGAGATCCTGGAGGCCAGCGGCAAGATCTACACCGTGCTCAAGATCGATGAGGTGTCCAACCTGGGCGCCGCGCGCATCCGCATCCGCTCGCTCATGGCGGCGCTTAAGGACCAGGAGGCCGAGCGCTTGGCCGAGGCCACGGCCGCGGGCGAGGCCTACGAGCAGGGCGATGCCGCGCCGGTGGCGCCTTCCACGGATGCCCCCGCGTTCGCGAGCCGCAAGTACACGTTCGAGGCGCAGCGCGAGAGTGCTTCGACCGCGTGGCCCAAAGTGCCCTTTACCGAGCAGATGCGCGACGAGGGCTACACCATTCTGTGCCCGCAGATGGCGCCGATCCACTTTGACTTGGTCAAAGAGGTATTCCGCGGTGCCGGCTACAACTTGGAGCTGCTGCCCTCGACCGATCACGACGCCGTCGAGGCCGGCCTGCGCTATGTGAACAATGACATTTGCTACCCGTCGATTCTGGTGACGGGCCAGATTATGGAGGCCATCGAGAGCGGTCGATACGACCTGTCCAAGACAGCCGTGGTTATCAGCCAGACCGGCGGCGGCTGCCGTGCCACCAACTACATCGCGCTCATCCGCAAGGCCCTGCGCGAGAGCGGCCACCCCGAGATTCCGGTGATCTCGCTTTCGGCCGTGGCGCTCGGCGAGGACAACCCCGGCTTTAAGATTACGCCGGCGCTGCTCAAGCAGGCCGTGTACGCGGTGCTCTTTGGCGACGTGATGATGCAGATGCTCTACCGCTGCCGCCCGTACGAGGCCACGCCCGGTGCCGCCAACGCGCTCTACGAGGAGTACATGGCGCGCGCCCGCAAGCTGGCGCCTAAGTTCAACAGGCATAACTACACCAAGCTTGCTCGCGAGGCCATCCGCGCGTTCGACACCATGCCGCTCGTGGGCGAGGGTACCAAGCCGCGCGTGGGCGTGGTTGGCGAGATCTTGGTCAAGTTCCACCCCACAGCCAACAACCACGTGGTCGACGTTATCGAGCGCGAGGGCTGCGAGGCCGTGGTGCCGGGCCTGCTCGACTTCTTCCTGTACTCCATGAGCAACGCCGAGCTGCAGAAGGACGAGCTGGGGAGCTCTGCCACGGCGCGCGCTGGCATGCAGGCGCTCATTAAGCTGGTGGACTGGATGCGCACGCCGGTGGAGGAGATGCTCGAAAAGTCCCGCCGCTTCGAGGCGCCCGAGCGCATTGGCACCATGGCGGACAAGGCTCGTACGGTGCTTTCGGTGTGCAACAACATGGGCGAAGGCTGGCTGCTCACGGCCGAGATGCTCGACCTGATCGACCACGGTGCGCCCAACATCATCTGCACGCAGCCCTTCGCGTGCCTGCCCAACCACGTAGTGGGTAAGGCTGTGATCAAGGAGCTGCGCCGTCAGCACCCCGAGAGCAACATTGTCGCGGTGGACTACGACCCCGGTGCATCCGAGGTCAACCAGCTCAACCGCATTAAGCTCATGATCAGTGTGGCCAAGGAAAACATGCGCGCCGGCAAGGGCTTTAAGCTCGAGAAGGTGGCGCCGCTCGCGATGGACGAGGTCACCGGCCAGATGCGTGCCCACGATGGCTGCGTGAGCTGCGGACCTGCCAGCGAGGAGGCCGTGGCATCAGTCGCCGAGCGCCTGGGACGCGGCATTAAGAAGTAGTCGGCCTACTTTGGGCTAGATGTGAGGCAAACGGGTGGTAGCCGTACCGGCTACCACCCGTTTTTGCTGGACATATGTTGCGTAAACGCCCAGACTATCACCCTTTGCGAACTCAGATTTCGGAAGTATGCGGCAAAATCTGAATAGGCCGAGCACACCAGATATGTCCAAGCCCTGTACCTGCTGTTTTATTGGCGGAAAACCGGGGTGTGCTCAAGGCTTCCGGAATTTGCCGCATACTTCCGCAAACGACGTCTCGGTGGCACAAAAAAATCGTCCTCGGAACCCTGAGATAATGAACAGGTGTTGCCGTTCGCCGCAAATTACCGTCCGTTTATAGAACCCACCTCCAGCGCGCGTCCTCCTTACGGTTGAATAAATACACATCTATGGAATTACGTAAGAGAGGACCGTCCCATGAGCTACAAGACCGTTTGTGTTGCCGGCGGCGGCGTGTTGGGAAGCCAGATTGCCTTTCAGGCTGCCTACTGCGGCTTTGATGTAACGATTTGGCTGCGCAGCGAGGGCAGCATCGGCCGCACCCAGCCCAAGATCGATCATGTGCGCGAGGAGTACATCGCGGCAATCGAGGGTATGGCGGATGGTACGGGCGAGTGGTGTGCCGGCATCGCCGATAGCGACCAGACCTTCGACAAGGAGGTGGCACTCGCTGCCGTCGAGCGTGCCTACTCCACGCTCAAGCTGGAGCTCGATCTGGCCAAGGCCGTTGCCGATGCCGATCTGGTCATCGAGTCTATGGCCGAGGACACTCAGGCAAAAATCGACTTCTACAAGAAGCTCGCCCCGGTCCTCCCGCAAAAGAGCGTTGTCGTGACGAACTCCTCTACGCTGCTGCCGAGCACCTTTGCCAAGTACACTGGTCGCCCCGAGAAGTACCTGTCGCTGCACTTTGCCAACTCCATCTGGAAGAACAACATGACCGAGGTCATGGCCCAGAGCCAAACCGACAAGCGCTACTTCGACGAGCTCGTCGACTTTGCCAACGATATCCGCATGCTTGCCCTGCCCGTCAACAAGGAAAAGAACGGCTACCTGCTCAATTCCATGCTGGTGCCGTGGCTGCTTTCGGGCCTTGACCTGTATGTCTCGGGCGTGAGTGACCCCAAGAGCATCGATCTCGCGTGGACGCGCGGCACTGGCGCTCCCAAGGGCCCATTCCGCGTATTCGACACCGTGGGTATCCAGACGGCCTACAACATCGTTATGCAGTATCAGAAGGTCCCGGGCCTGGTGAGCCCGCTGCTTAAAAAGATGATGATGCCCTACAACTTTAAGGCTATGGCGTCCGTCCTCAAGAAAATGCTCGACGAAGGTAAGCTGGGCGAAAGCTCGGGCGAGGGCTTCTTCAAGTACTAAAAAATGATCCCTCGGGGACGGAGGAAAACGGATCATTTTCGGCCGCCAACAGTGAGAAGATGGACCCAGAAATAGAAAGGAGTGACAATGGGCCGGTTCGGGCTTTGAGGACAAGCTACTGCAGGCCCAAGGCGATTTTTCGCTCAACGCGGGCCAGCACAGTGTGACGTATCTGCCGAGTTCTGACACGGCAACGACCGGTCGCTACCAGGTGCTGCTGTACGACAACAACTTTGGCGCGGCCGAAAGCTATCCCAAGTTCGACTGGGGCAAGCTGGGCTCCGCGGTGGTGACCGACTACAACAAGGGCACGCATTCATTTGGGCGCATCTTTACAGTGGACGAGACGGCGCGCACCTACGAGCTTGAGGATCAGATCGCAGTGCCGTTCTCGGGCTACGTAAGCAGTGCACAGCGCGTCGGCGATTCGAATAGCATGCTCGTGGCATCAGGCCAGGCCAAGACCTTTACCGAGTACGATCGCTATGGACTGCCCATCGCCACCTACGAGATGGAAGCCGAAAAGTACATCTACCGCGTGTACAAGTACGAGCTATAGGGCCGCGCTCTGCATCACTTCACATCGAACTCCACGCGATCGAGCTCGGGCACATTGAGGTCGATGAGCTTGCGAGCGACGTGGCGGTCGTGTGCCCCGAGCGTCTCGCCTGTCGTCACATGGGCGACAATCTCGCGCTCGACGATGCCCTCCTCGTCGCCTTCGGTAGCCGAGGTCTCGACGGCGACGGTGTAGTCCTTAAAGCCTGGCAGCACCGCCGCAAGCTCGCGCGTGGTCTCGGTGACGCCGTAGCCGTCCTGCACGCCGGCCTGCGCCGAGCCAATGGAACCCGCGGTCATAACGATGCAGGGGATGGCAAAGATCACCGTGCCCACGATGATGCGGCGGCGCACCTTGCGCGATAGCTCGTCGACCTCGGCATTTTCCTCAGCAGTTACAATGCCGTCGCCGTTCAGGTCGCGCTTGAGCGGCACGCGCAAAAGAAGCAGCACGGCCTCGGCGGCCAGTGCGATAAAGACCACGTTGATGCCAAACTCGTAAAGCGCCGAGAGAAACAGTGACCCGCTTGCGATGGCGATGCCATAGCCCGCCGCACACAGGGGCGGCATGAGCGCGGTCGCCACGGCCACGCCGGCGATGAGCGTGGCGGGTTCCTGGTCGCGCGAGTTGCCCAGGCCACCCGCAAAGCCGCCTGCGAGTGCGACGGCAAGGTCCCACACAGTCGGTGTCGAATTGTCGATGATGGCGGCCGTGGTGGTGCCAAGGGGCGAGAGCTTAAAATACAACGTGGACGTGACCAGGCAAAAGGCCATCTGTAGAGCCAAGCCCGCGACGGCCTCAAGGGTAATCTCGCGGTCGAGCGTGGCGATGCCGTATGCCATGGCAAGGACCGAGCCCATGAGCGGGCAGATGAGCATGGCGCCTACAATGGCGATATCCGAGTCGATATCGAGGCCGATGCTCGCAATCAACATGGCAATGATCAGGATGCATAAGTGCGAGCCAGTCAGGCGCGCCCCGTTTACAAAGCGCTTGCGAATCACGTGATAGGGCGCGCGCCCCTCGCGAATGTTGAATGCCTGCTTTAGAAAGCGGCTTGCGTTCTGCATGGCCTCGCTGTGGGCGGGGCGGATGCCATGGCGCCGATGATGGCGTTCGCGCAGTCGCTTGAGCTGTTGTTTATCGAGTTCCATGTCCACCTCGTATTGCCGTAGGAACGCGGGTGCGTTCGCAGCATGTACTCTACACCGTGACGGGCGGGGTGGTCATCTTGACATGGAACTTAGGCGAGCAGGCAAAGGAAGACGCGCCACATGCGAGTACTGCTGAGGGTTTCGGCAGATACAAAAAAGCGCGGGGCCGGATGGTCTCCGACTCCGCGCTCTGTACGGGTACGTTGTTGTTGGGTTTAGCCCAGCAGGCTCAGGCCAACAGAGACAAACGCCAGGATAACGCCGACGATAGACTCGCCACCGAGCAGGCCGCTGGCGACAACCAGGCCCTGCTCCTGGAAGGCGGCGTCCTTGGCGGCCTTCTCCTCGTCCGAAAGACCGGCGTTGGCATCGCGGTGAGCGGCCCACTTGTCGTAGGCGAGCTTAACGCAGGAGCCCAGGAAAGCCGTGAGCGACATATAGAACGGCAGGTACACGCCCAGACCGATCATCATGGCCGGAATGCCGAGCCAGTACATGACGATGCCGGCGATAAAGCCGCCCGCGAACCACGGCACGCTCGGGATGCCCGAGACCATGGTGGCGACCACACTTGCCTGCGCGGCCACAAAGCTCTTGTCGGGGCCAAAGGCGTCCGGACCATAGGCAGTGACGAGCGCGACCATGACGGCGGCGGCGACCAGGGCGCCCACGATGCCGCCAATGGCCTGACCGATCCACTGCGCACGTGGGTTGGTGCCCAGCACGGCGCCGGCCTTAAAGTCGTTCATGACGTCGCCCGCAAGGCCGCACGCCACGGCCACGATGCCGGCGATAAAGAACAGCTTGACCTGCGCGAGCTGCGCGAAGGCAGCCACGATGAGCATGACGATGAGGCCAAAGATCTCCATGGGGTCGATACCCGTCTGGCCGCAGCTCTGCGCGCTCATGATGGTGGTGACAAAGGTGAACAGCGTGACGATGACGGCTGGAACGGGGCCAAGATCGAGTACGATGGCAACGATCACGGCGATGGCAGCAGCGCCCAGGCCGATGATACCGGCGTCGAGCTTAAGGGAGCCCGAGATGAGCGACTGCTCGTCGGTGTCGGTGGAGCTGTCGGCGGCGAGGCCGCGGACGATACCGGCGACCTGCGGCAGGATGTCCTTGAGGACGACGGCGACGCCAAAGCCCATCATGAGGCCCATACCCAGGGACTTAACAATGCCCTGTGCGGTCATAACGTCAAACAGACCGGCAGCGGTGCCGCCGACAATGATGCCAAAGTTGCCCAGCAGCGCGCCGGCAAACCAGAACGCGACGGGGGCGAAGCCCACCAAAAAGCCGATGGACAGCAACATGGGCGAGTTATAGATGGCAAAGGTCACGCCGGGGATATTGAGCGTACACAGCATGCTGGGCACAATGCCCAGAGCGTCGCGCAGCACGCTGTAGATGCCGGCGATGGCCATGGAGCCAAAGAGCTGCTTGCCGGTCTTGCCGCCGGCCTCGGTCGCGCGCAGGGTCTGAGCTGCGGCGTTGCCGGTGGGGAACTCAAGCGCGGCGTCCACGATAAAGTGACGGTGGATGAGTGCCGTGGCCAGCAGGCCTAGGATAGTGCCGGCGAGTGCCACGATAAACATGTCGAGCCAACTGATCTGGTCGGCATAGCCCAGCATCCAGGCGCCCGGGATGGTAAACGCCAGACCGCCAGCGACCATGGCGCCTGCGGACATGATGGTGTGGGTGACGTTGGCCTCGTTGAGGCTGGCGTTGCCCATGAGCTTCAGGAAGAACAGCGAAATGACGGCAGCGAAAATGATCGGCCAGGGGAGGGCGCCCATCTTGAGGGCGGTGTAGGCCGAGCTTGCCGTGATGATCACGCAGCCAAGGACGCCGATGACGACGCCGCGCAGCGTGAGTTGCCCGCGCATCGAAGCGCGGTTCGAGGGATTGCTCATATAAAACTCCTTTGCGTATATCCGCTTCCCCCGGGAGCGCCGTTACGGATACGGCGCGGGAAGTCGGGTTACCAAGGGCCGCCGCGTGAGCTCGCAAACGACCGCGCACCAGTATAGCCGCAAGCTAGTCATTTTGGGATGACTGGTTTAGGTAGGCGATATACTGCTGGGCAGACGAAAGGAGCGCCGACGATGCTTAATGGGTGCGCATATATATTGACGGTCGATGTGGGCAACACGTTCATTCGCTTTGGCCTGTTTGCAGAGGATTCGGCCGCGGCGCAGGAATGTCCGCTTGCGACGTGCGAGATCACGACGCCGTCGAGCATCACGGCAGACGAGGCGCGCATGCGTCTCGTGCAGGTCATGGCCGCACTGGCGGCCGATGCGGGCATGCCGGGTGCGCTTGTGCCCGCGGCTGCTGTGCTGAGCTGCGTGGTCCCGGCGCTCGAGCGCCCGTGGAGGGCAGCGCTTTCCCGTACCTGCACGGGGCGCGTGCTCACCGTGGGGCCGGGCCTCAAGACCGGCATACCCGTGCACTACGATGACCCGGCCGAGATCGGTCCTGATCGCATCGCCGATGCCGTGGCGGCCCGCGCCGTCTACGGCTCGCCGTGCATTGTGATCGACCTAGGCACCACGACCAATATCGAGGTCATCGACGCGCATGGTACCTTTGTCGGCGGCGTTATCGCGCCGGGGCTGGCGCTCGGCGCCCGTTCGCTCTCGGCCGCTGCGGCGCGCCTGCCTCAAGTTGAGCCCTCGGCACCGACACACGTCATCGGCCGTAACACGCGTGAGGCCATGCGCTCGGGCGTGGTTCTGGGCGAGGTGGCGCGCATCGACGGCATGCTCGACATGGTGCTTGCCGAGATGCGTGCGACCAAGGCCGCGGGGGAAGGCAGCGTGCCCATCGTCATTACCGGCGACGATGCCGAGGCGCTTGCGGCGCTGGTCGGCCATAGCCTGACGGTCGACGATGCGCTGACGCTGCGGGGTCTCGCCGAGCTCTACCACATCAATCAAAAGCCCCGCCGCGCGTAGCGATGGGGGCGGTGAGACAAAAACGTCTCCACCTTTCACCTGCTACAATGGGTCAAACTATTGCGATTACGGAGGTGTCTGCCATGTCGGACGATCTTCATCAAACCGCGTCGGGCAAGCGCCGCGACGTCATTAGCTGGGATGAGTTCTTTATGAGCGTGGCCATCGCCGCGCAGCGCCGCAGTAAGGACCCCAACACGCAGGTGGGCGCGTGCATCGCCAACACCAACCACCGCATCCTTTCGGTGGGCTACAACGGTACGCCCTCGGCGCTCAACGACGACTTTTTCCCGTGGGGCACGAGCGACGACCCGTTGCAGGATAAGCACAACTACGTGGTGCATGCCGAGGCCAACGCCGTGCTCAACTACCGCGGCTCGCTCAAAGACCTTGAGGGTTCCACGGTCTACGTCACGCTATTCCCGTGCCATGACTGTGCCAAGATCCTGGCGCAGGTGGGCGTGGGCGAGGTTGTCTACCTGGACAATAAGTATGCCGATACCGATGACGGCCGTATCAGCCGCCGCATCCTCGACTCCTGCGGCATCAGCTACCGCCAGGTCATCGTCGATGTCCAGATTGGTACCGGGGGACAGGCTTAGCAGTAGCGCGTGCCAACGCCAGCTGGCGGCAAAACAGCCAAAAGAGCCCCGTCCCAAATTGACTACTCGTGAAAGTCGCGTCTGCGCGCATGGACGGCTCGTGAGCGGGTACATGGCTGTAGTAACATAGCTTCTGTCCGCGGGCGTGCCCGCGTTATTGTGAGAAAGGAGCCCCTGTGGCTGTTAACGAAGAGCTGCTTAAGAAGGTTCTTGAAGAGATCCGCCCCAACCTGCAGGCCGACGGCGGCGATATGGAGTATGTGGGCGTCGACGACGAGGGCGTCGTCAAGCTGGAACTGCAGGGCGCTTGCGCCGGCTGCCCCATGAGCTCGCTGACCCTTTCCATGGGTATCGAGCGCATCCTGAAGGAGCACGTGCCCGGCGTTACCCGCGTTGAGCAGGTCAATGCTTCCGGCGAGGCCGAGGACCTGTACGACGAGTACGCGCCGTTCTAAGATGCGAAAGCTGCGGACGGTACGCTCCGCATAGACGTTACGCCCAAATATGCGGCTGCGAGCGTAAGGCCCGCGGCCGCATTTGTATGTAGGGAGCAGGGTGATCGATATGCTCAACGACCTCTACCATATGCTTGACCCCGTTGCGATCTCGGCGGGCCCCATCACGATCTACTGGTACGGTCTGGCCTATGTGGTCGGCGCCCTGCTCACGGCGGTCGTTATGTACCGCACGCAGCGTCGTTGGGGGTTCGACATTACGATTGATGACCTGACGAGCGTCGTGGTCGGCGCGGTCTTTGGCCTCATCATCGGCGCGCGCCTGTTTTACGTCGTCTTTTACGGCGACGGCTACTACTGGGCACATCCGCTCGAGATCTTTGCCACCAACGAAGGCGGCATGAGCTTCCACGGTGGCCTGGTCGGCGGCATTATCGGCGGCATCATCGTGTGCCGCATGTATAAGCTCGACGCATGGACTCTGGCAGACCTTGCCGTCATCGGCGCGCCGCTGGCCTTGTGTCTGGGCCGTTGTGCCAACTTTGTCAACGGTGAGCTGTGGGGCAAGCCGACCGATCTGCCCTGGGGTGTGGTCTTTGGCGGGACTGCGGGCGATATGCCGCGTCACCCCTCCCAACTCTACGAGGCATTTCTTGAGGGCATTGTGCTCTTCTGCATCCTGCAGGTGCTCAGCCGCAAAAAGCCGCTGCTGCCCCAGGGCACGTTTATGGGCGTGTTTGTGATGGGTTACGGCATCGTCCGCTTCCTCGTCGAGTTCGTGCGCGTGCCCGACGCCCAGCTTGGCTATCTGCTGGGCGGCGTCATCACGATGGGTCAGCTGCTGAGCCTTCCGCTCGTTATTGCGGGCCTGGCGCTCGTCATCTTTGCGCGTCGCCGCAATCGCCCCCAGCGCATCTACCTCGACGCCTAACCACCACATACCACCACAAAGGGGACAGGCACCTTTGTGGTGGTTTGCTGGGCAACGATGACAGAACCGTAACGTTTCCCCAGATAAAACCTGCCAAAATAAACCTGTCCCTTTTTGGCAGGTTTCTAGAAAGGCTCTTTGGACTGTGAAGGATTCCGATCTCTCCACAACGGCTGCGCGCGACGCTGCCCGCATCGTCTGGTTTAAGCGCTACCCCGCCAAGCAGACGCTCATCGCATTTCTGCTCGCGCTGTTGGCGACCACGGCGTTTTCCATCGATCCCGCCCCGGTGTCGAGCAATGCGGTCCTGGCGATTGACCCCAAAGCCTCGGGCATGCTGTACGTGTGCTACGAGGTGCTCCTCTCGTTTGCCGGCCATACCGACGCGGTCATGCTGCTTGCGCTTGCCTGCCTGCTCACGCTGCCGTTTCGCTACGTGTTCTTTGGCCGTGGCGACACCTGGCGCCCATCGATTATTCTGCCGTCGCTGTTTTTCGCCATCTGCATGGTGTTCGGCCGCAGCTACGACCTCACCGACTCGGCCGAGATTGTCCTTGGCGACAAGGCTCGCATCATCTGCGCCTGGATTGGCGGCGCGGGCTGGATGCTCCTAGCGATCGTGGCCTTCTATCTGGCTTTTGAGTGTCTAGATTGGCTGAGCTCTCGGCGCATCCCGTTTTCCGAGGCGCACTTTGGCCGCATATGGCGCGTGGCTCACGCCGTGCTCTCGGTCCATCCCTTTGCCGGGCCCTTCCTGGTGCTTATGATCGCCTGGGCGCCCACGCTCATCGCTTCGCTGCCCGGCCTTTTTATGGGAGATACGGGTGCGCAGATTCGCCAGTGGTTCAACTATCCCAACGGCACGAGCGACTACCTGCGCCTACTCAATCCCAACGTGCTGCTCAACGGGCATCATCCCGTAGTGCACACGGCCATTATCGGCTCGTGCGTTCAGCTGGGGCTTTCGCTGTTCAACAGCGCTAACGCGGGCCTCATCATCTATACCTGCGCTCAGTTTGTCATCACGGCTGCCTGCATGGCCTATTCCATCTCGTCGCTGCGCAAACTGGGCGTGAGCCTGCCGGTTCGCGGTGCGATCCTGCTGTTCTTTGCGTTTATGCCGATGTTCTCTAACTACGCGGCCCTACTTACCAAAGACGTGCTCTTTGCCGACGCGTTTTTGGTGCTGCTGGTGCAGACCGTGAAGCTCGTGGCCTGCGGCTTGCCCCGTCGTGATGCCAATGTCGAGCGAGCGGGCGAGAAAGCCCCCGTGCTCTTTGCGCGCCACGACTGGCTGTTGCTTGTGCTGGCTGCCATGGGTTCCACGTTTTTGCGCAATGGAGGTCTGGTCTTTCCGTTGGCGGCCTGCGTGATTGCGGCGGCGTTTTGCGCATGGGATGTACATGTCGCTCGTCGTGCGGCTAAGCAGACGGGCACCGCGGTCTCATGCGCCACGCTGCGCTTCCGCTGGGTTGGCGTCCTCGCGGTGCTCGCGCTCTGCCTTGCCTCTAATATGTACTTCACCAAGGTCTTTATGCCAGCGCACGACATCACGCCTGGTTCCAAGCGCGAAATCCTCTCGATTCCGTTCCAACAGACGGCTCGTTTCGTCCAAAAGCACGACGGCCTTAACTCGGGTGTCAACCCCACGGTAAAGGAGGACGGCACCATCGTGGAGGCTCCTTGCGACGGCTTGGTGACCGACGAAGAGCGCGCCGTGATCGACCGGGTGCTCAAGTACGAGAATCTGGGCCGCCGTTACAACCCGGATAAGTCGGACGCCGTCAAAAATTGCTTTAACGAGTACGCCTCGCAGGAGGACATCAAGGCCTATTTTGAGGTGTGGGCTCAGATGTTCAAAAAGGATCCCGAGTGCTATATCTCGGCGCTCGTCAATAACTACTACGGGTACTTCTATCCGAGTGCTCGCGATGCATGGGTCTACAGCACCGCGCGCAGTGCCGAGATCATGGCGAAGCCCGATAACCTCAAGTACTTTGACTTCCATCCGGTCGATAGCAAGGTCGTGCGCTGGTGCGACCACCTGATTAACCTGTACCGCGTGGCGGTGCAGCGCATCCCGTTTATCTCGCTCACCATGAGCTCGGCCACCTATGTGTGGATCATGATCGTCGTGGTGGTTTACCTGTTGCGCCGCCATTCGTGGCGCGCGCTGGCCATCTGGGTGCCGCTGCTGGGCGTGCTCGCCGTGTGCCTGATTGGTCCGTGCAACGGCTCGACCTACATGCGCTACCTGTATCCGGTCATCGCCTGCATGCCCTTCGCCATCGGCGCCACCGTCACCCGCAGCGACTTCTTCTGGTTCTAACTTGGTGCATTGAGGTCGGGTTTCTTTGCACCAAAGGGGCCATCATCACGACGCCTTCATTTTGGGGTTTATCTCGCAGGCCAGTAGGTATATCATAACGACGTTTGTTTATATTGCCCGAGCATCTGCGCTGGGCTTTAGGTCGAAACCGATAGGAGACACGTATGTCCGGACACTCTAAGTGGGCCACAACCAAGCATCGTAAGGGCGCGCAGGACGCCAAGCGTTCCGCCCTCTTCTCCAAGCTCAGCCGCAACATCACCGTTGCTGCCCGTCTCGGCGGTGACCCGCTGCCCGAGAACAACGCCAGCCTCGCCGCTGCCGTTGCCAAGGCTAAGGCTCAGTCCATGCCTAAGGACAAGATCAAGTCCGCTATCGACAAGGCTTTTGGTTCGGGTGCTGACGCCGCCGTCTACGAGAACATCGTGTACGAGGGCTACGGTCCCGCCGGTGTCGCCGTCTACGTCGACTGCCTGACCGACAACCGTAACCGTACCGCCGCTGATGTCCGTTCCGCCTTCTCCCACGCTGGTGGCAACCTGGGCACCTCCGGCTCCGTCGCCTTCCAGTTTGAGCGTAAGGGCCAGATCGTCGTCGCCAAGGAGATCCTGGACGAGAACGCCAAGAAGGAGACCATGATCGCCAACGGTGCTGCCGGTGACGAGGATGAGTTCATGATGGCCATCGCCGAGGCCGGTGGCGAGGACTACGAGGACGCCGGCGAGGAGTGGATCGTCTGGACTACTGCCAACGAGGTCATGGCTGTCTCCAAGGCGCTCGAGGAGCAGGGCGTCCAGGTCAAGGGTTCCGAGACCACCATGGTCCCGACCACCCCGACCGAGGTCTCCGGCGCCGACGCCAAGAAGGTTCAGCGCCTCATCGACCGTCTTGAGGAGCTCGACGACGTCCAGGATGTTTACAGCACCATGGACATGACCGACGAGGTCATCGCTGCCCTCGAGGAGGAGTAGCGCCCGCACGGGTTAAGCCGTGCATATCTGGGCATAATGAAGCGAGCATGCAAGCCTCGTGGAATAGATGAGCCGGATCCGCGTGCGTAGAGCACCGGACCCGGCTCTTTTATAATGATGCGAACCGTTTTGTATTTCGAGAGCCGAGATTTGAAGGGAGCGCCGCGTGCGCGTACTCAAACGAGCCCTAGCGATCGTGTATCTTGCCGCCACCATCGTGGCGCTGGGTACGCTTGTCTGCCAGTTTTGGGGGCCGTATACGTATCGCTTTATGCTGCTGATGCGCGACCCCATGCCGCGCATCGTCGTCACGGCGTGTGCCGGCGTCGTGGCGATCGGCGTGCTGGTAAACTTCTTCCGCCTGATGTTCGCCCGTCGCGAGCCGTCCTGCGTGCATCCGGCGGGGGAGCGCAATATCGAGGTTACCCTTGCGGCGCTTTCTTCGTGTGCCAGGGCTGCTGCCGAGCGCGACGACCGCGTGATGGTCGAGCATGTCGAGGCCCGCGTCCAAGGCCCCGACGATTCGCACGTCCGATTTAAGGTCGAGGCTATCGCGCTTGACGATAAGGACGTGGCATCTCTGGCTACCGCGATGCAACAGCGCATCGAGGAAGCTTGCGACACCATGCTCGGCACGCCGGGTACGACCGCGCGCGTCCGTTTTTTGCCGTCCAAGACTACCGTCCAGACCGTGGAGGTTTCCGGTGAGTGATACCAATCAAGATAAGACCGCTCGTACGCCGCGCCTGACGATTGACCAGAGCGCCACACCGGCGAGCGAACCTGTTGATTCCAAAGCAGAGGCAACCGAGTTACAAGACGCGGCAGCCGCGGATTTTGACGAGGCTATGGGTCTCATCAAGGGTACGGGCGCTGCCATCTGGAGCTATGCTGTGCGTCATCCCAACACCACGCTCGGCGCCGTCGCTGGCTTTATCCTCGCTGTGTTGGTGCTCACGTTGGGCCTGTGGGACACGCTCGTCATTGCATTCTTCGTGCTGATCGGCGCTGTGATCGGCCAAATTCGCGACGGCGAGAACGGGATCGTCAACTTCTTCGGCCGTCTGTTTAGCGGTCGCTAATATGTATTCGACTGTCGCATCCGCGGCAGGTATAAGGAGGAACCATGGCTTTTAATACGAAGGTCGATGTAGCCGATACCGAGCTCGAGGAGAACGAAGCGGTCGTCGCCGAAGCCGAGGATGTGACGCTCGAGGACGAGGCTCTTGTCGAGGCCGAGCCCGATGAGGATGAGGACGACGAGGAGGCGGACGAGTCCGAGGACTCGCTGACCTATTCCAACGGTGTGATCGAGAAGATCGTTGCCATGGCCACTCGCGAGGTTCCGCACGTTCTGGGCATGAAGGGTAATCTCATGCATTTTGTGCAGGAGCAGTTTGGTGCCGAGAATCTGACCAAGGGCGTGACGGTCGAGGTCACCGACGATAATCGCGTGGTCGTCAACATCTCCGTCATCATCGAGTACGGCGCCTATGCGCCCGCGATTTTCGACGATGTCAAGGCGCGTGTCACCGAGCGTCTGGCAGCGATGACCGGCCTTGAGGTGGCGGGCGTCAACCTGCGCATCGAAGACGTCATCACCCCCGAGGAGTACGAGCACCGCACCAGCCAGCACGAATAACCTTCCAAAAAGGGACAGGTTTGTTTTGGCAGGTTTTATCTGCGAAAACGTTAAACGGCCGACCGCGCAAGCAAAAGCGTGGCCGGCCGTTTCTGTACGCTCCCGATATAGTCATACCGCTCGTCTAACTAAGGGTTGCAATCCCCACGTTCCGCGTTACCCTAATGAGCGCATTGTTTCCAAATTGTTAACGAGGAGTTGCCGTAATGGCCGACGAGCACGAAACAGAAAGCCAGGCATGGGCGATTGAGGCTGCCGCGGCAGAGGCGGCATCGCGAGCTGCCGAGGAGGTGCATCGTCCTCCCGTGGTGCCGATGGAGCGCGTGGTCGATCGCACCGATATCGAGCGCGGCGAGCGTGCCGGCCAAAAGCGCAGCCAGGAGCCAGGCTTCCCGCGCTTTTTCGCCGAGCTCAATCTGGGCCTGATTCTTACGGCCTTTGCCATCGTTGCGTTTAAAACCCCTAATCACTTTGCTTTTGGCGGCACCTCGGGCGTGTCGGTCATTCTATCCACGCTGTTCCCGACCCTTCCCGTCGGCGTCTTTATGTGGATTATCAACGCGGTTCTCGTCGTCTTGGGCTTTATCTTTTTGGAGCGCAAGGCAATCCTGTGGAGCGTCTTCGCCTCGTTTACGCTGTCCGCCTATGTTTCGCTGTTTGAGCTTTTTATTCCGACCGATGTCTCGATGACGGGCGATATGTGGCTCGACCTGTGCTTTGCCGTGATTCTGCCGGCGCTCGGCAGCGCTATCGTCTTTGATATCGGCGCCTCGACGGGCGGCACGGACATTCTTGCCATGATCCTCAAGTGCCGCACGACGCTCGAGATTGGCCGCGCCCTGCTGCTGGTCGATATCGGCATCGTGACCATCGCGGCCTTTTTGTATGGCCCGCGTGTCGGTCTGTACTGCGTGCTCGGCCTGTTTGCCAAGACGCTTGTGGTCGACAAAGCCATTGAGAGCATTCATCTGCGCAAAGTCTGCACGGTCATTTGTTCCGAGCCCCTTAAGGTCGAGGAGTTTATCGTCAAGCATCTCAACCGCACGGCGACCATCAGCCGCGGCTACGGTGCCTTCTCGGGCAAGTGCGTGACGGTGATCATGAGCGTGCTGAGTCGTCGCGAGGCCGTGCAACTGCGTCGCTACGCGCGCGAGATCGATCCGGGTGCCTTTATCACGATTGTCGACAGCTCCGAGATCGTCGGCAAGGGTTTCCGCGGAACGAACTAACGCAGACGTATTCAACGAACCGCCTGCTGGCGCCGTGTACCTTGCAAATCGGTCATCTTTGAGTATTTGACCCCACATTGGGCAATAATGATGCTAAAGACATCGTTTGCGATCCAAGTGATTCGTTCAAGATACGAAGGGATGATTCTATGTTCTGCTCGCAGTGTGGCGCCCCCATGGGCGATAACGACAAGTTCTGCGGCGTGTGTGGTGCCCCCAATGCCGGTGCCGCTGGCCCCGCTCCCCAGGGACAGCCTCAGCCCCAGCAGTTTGTTCCGCAACCGCCCGTGGCGAATGCGTCCAAGGGCTGTGTGGCTCAGGCGTTTGAGGACATGACCAAGACTCCGGGCGTGCTGCAGCGCGTGTGCCAGATTGCCTTTTTACCGGCGCTTATCTGTGTCGTGTCGGTACTCGTGCTGTTTATTCCCGTTATCGGCGGTATCGCGGCTGCCATCGGCTTTTTGGCAGCTTGCATTGCGAGCGTGTGTGGTTCCGGCTTTGGTATTGAGTGGGGTCGCGATCTGTCGCTCAAGGTTGATGACGGTATGGATCGTCCACTCATGCGTTCCACGTCGTTTGGCCTCGGAGTCTTTTCGAGCGTTATCTCGGTCGTGCTCGAGGTTATCGCTGCCATTCCCGTTATCGGTGTAGTGCTTTCGCTGGTGGAGAGCGTGGTAATTGGCGCCGCGGGCTCGTATTCGTATTACGGCTCTTATGCACTCGAGGCAGCGCTGTTCGGCTCGCTTGGCCTGCTTGTCCTGGCTATGATTGCCACGGCGGTCTTGGGGGTCTTCTTTAAGATGTTCGCCGACATTGCCGTGATGCACTTTGCGGTGACCGGTCGTGTCGAGAGCGCGTTTTCGCTCGATAAGGTCTGGGCGGCCTTTAAGCACAACAAGACCAAACTGTTCTGCGCTTCGTTCCTTCCCGAGTTTTTGACGGGCCTGGTCGCCAACGTTGTCACCTGGATCCTGACGTTCGTCTTTGGCACCATTGCCTCTGTCGGTATGTATAGCTACTACTACCGTCCTACGGCTATTGAGGCGCTTGTTACCGGCGGTGGCATCACGCTCGTATTGTTCTTGGTGCTGACGGCGTTTGTCACGGTATTCCTCACGGTCTTTGGCAAGATGCTCAAGCACCGTGCCGTTGGCTATTGGGTTGCGCGCTACGCAAGCGAGTGGGCCGACGAGGACAAGGACGACGTCCTGACTTTTGTGCTGCCGTTTGAGAAGAAGTCTGCTCCGGCTGGTTTTAGCGCCGACGCAGCGCCCGTATCCGATTCCGCTGCGGCGCCGGCGCCTGCGCCCGAGCCCGAGCCCGCGCCCGTGCCTGAGCCTGAGCCTGAGCCCGAGCCCGCGCCCATG
>CABUTR010000026.1 GCA_902494555.1 uncultured Collinsella sp. | reverse complement strand
TCTCGGCGTTAACAGGCAGGCCCTGAATGGCGATCATACCGGCAACAAAACCAGGGACGAGCGCCGGGCGCTTGCCGATGGACTCGGCGATATAAGCGGAAAGCACGGGAACCATGAGGTTCATGGCGATGCCGCCGATGATCTTGAGCATCGCAGCAAAGCTGTTATAGTCAGACGCCGTCGAATCGAAAGACGTAATGCCCCACAGGAACGAGACGGCGGTCAGGACACCACCGGCAACGACGAAGACCAGCATATGGCTGACGCCGTTCATAAGGTGCTTGTAGATGACGTGGCCGATGGACTCCTTCTCCTCGACCTCGTCCTCGACATCGGCAGCGGCTGCAACCGTGTTGTCGCCCTTGGCGGCGAGCGCGCGGTCAATCAGCTTACCGGCGGCCTCAACGGACAGAGCCTTGGAAACACCAACGGAAACCATGGGCTTGCCGGCGAAACGCTCAGCCTGGACATCCTTGTCGGCTGCGACGACGACGGCCTTGGCACCGGCGATCTCGCTCTTGGTGAGCTCGTTCTCGACACCGACCTGGCCATGAGTCTCGACCTTAATGGTCAGACCGCGCTCGGCAGCTGCCTTCTCCAGCGCCTCCTTCGCCATGAAGGTGTGCGCGATACCGGTCGGGCAACCGGTGGCGGCGATGATGTCAAACTTAGCCATGTGTCCCTCCTTTTTAAGTTTTGCGCCCGCAGGCGCTCCCCTACACGCGCGTCCTTGCGCGCTTTTCCACAACTGAAAGATACCAACCTACCGTCCGCGTGAGAAGAGACAAGGCGCAATTCTCCGGTAAAAGATTCTTTCATAACCGTAAACGGTAGGTGAAAGTTTACCATCAACAGTTGAAACGGCAAGGTGTATCTTGTAATTGAAAATCCCCCTATACTATGACATTACAAAGCGAGTCCGATTTTCATGCCAACCAGGAGCCATCCATGACCGATAGTAGCAAGAGCGCACTTTCCCTCATTAGTACCCATCAGGGATACAGCGAGTCCGAGCAGCGCATTGTCGACTATATATTGGAGCACCAGTCCGAGGCGCCACGCCTCACGGCGGCTCAGCTCTCGCGCGCCGCCGCCACGTCCGAGGCGACCGTTTCGCGCTTTTGCCGCAAGCTCGGCTTTGGCAGCTTCCGCAGTTTTCAATTTTCGTTGGCGCGCGACTTGGAGAGTCAGCGCAACGAGGGCCTGACCGACGAGGTCTCACTCGACAATATGGAGCAGAGCCTTAAGAACATCCTGGCTGCCAAGGTGAGCGAGCTTAATGCGACCATCGACGGGATCGACCACGATACGCTGGCGGCTGTTGTACATGCCCTTAAACATGCAGGGGTTATTGAGTTTGCGGCTGTGGGCAATACGAACGCGGTCGCGCTCGATGCGACGTTTAAGTTTTCGCAGCTGGGCCTGCGCTGCATGGCGAGCACCATTAGCGAGACATCAATCGGCTTTGCGCTCACGTTGCGCCCGGGTGACGTCATCGTGCTCATCTCAAACTCCGGCAAGTCGCGCCGACTGAACCGCATGGCAAAAGCGGCTCGCGACTGCGGTGCCACAGTAGTCGTCATCAGCAGCGACAGCAAATCCCCGCTCGCGCGCCTGGCAGACTACACTTTTAATACCGTCAACCACGAAGCGCTGCTGACGACAGGCGACTTTGCGTTCTCTAAGATCAGCGCCACGATGATCATCGAAGTCATCTACAACTTCCTGCTGCCCGAGATTGAAGACGCTCGCGAGCATATCAGCTACTACGAGGAGCTCATCCAGCCGGATAAGGTCGTTGAGTAAAACGCGTAGTGGGACAAAAATTTCAGTCTATTTTGTCCCACCAGCACCGCTGATACGACCTAACCTCGAACTTCTTCGAGCATCTGCTTTGCGTGGGCCAAGCTTGCCTCCGACTGATCGCCGCTGAGCATGCGGGCAATCTCGGCGATACGGGCAGCGCCAGTCACCTCGTCCAGATGGGTTTGGGGAACGTCGCCGGGCTCTTTACTGACCACGTAATGCTTGTCGGCCATGACGGCGACCTGCGCCAGGTGGGTTACGACGATGACCTGATGCGTGGCGGCAAGATCGGCCAGTACACCTGCCAACGCACGGGCGGTGGAGCCGCCGACACCGGCATCGACCTCGTCAAATACCAGTGTGTCGACGCCGTCAGCATTACCCAAGACCACCTTGCTCGCCAGCATGACGCGGCTTAACTCGCCGCCCGACGCAATGCGGCGGAGGGGACGCGGTGTCAAACCGGCACCGCTGCGGTATAGCAATTCGTAGCTCGAAGGACCAACCGGCGTCCACTCAGCACGGGGAAGATCACGTGACTCCCAGACGAGCTCGGCACTACCCATCTCCAAGCGCGCCATCTGGCGGCCGACCTCGTGGCAGAAGCGCGGGGCCGCCGTATTGCGAGCACGCTTAAGTGCCTTGGCAGCAGCGAACAACTCGCGCTCGGCAGCACCAAGTGATTCACGCGCCTTTTTAATCTGCTCATCGCCATCATCAACCAGGGACAGCAGCTCTTGCGAGCGATCGCGCATGGCAAAAACATCGTCCATGGTGGGACCCCACTGACGCAACAGACCCTTGAGGTCGGAATACCGCTCACGCATGCGAGCGAGCTCGCGCGGGTCGAAGGCGACGCCATCGCGATAGGCACGAAGCTCGTTCGCGCTGTCCTCAAGGGAGATACAGGCATCCGAAAGCGCATCGGCAATGTCACCCAGTTTGCGATCGACGCTAGCCATACGGGAAAGCTCTGCCACGGCGCTGTTCACGGCATCGAGCGCTCCGCCTTCGGCGGCAAGCGATGCATGGGCATCGTTAGCTGTGGCAACCAGTACCTCGGCATGTTCGGAGCGCGGCAGCAGCTCCTCGAGCTCCTCGTACTCGCCCGGCTTGGGGTCGACCTCACCGATGCGCTCGAGGGCAAAGCGCGCCTCCTCGACGCGGCTCCCCTGCGCACGCGAGGCCTCTTCGACACGTCGAACTTCCTTGGCGGCAGCGCGCGATGCCTTAAAGCAGGCGCGGTACGCATCCAGCGCCTCGAGCGCAGAGCGCCCCGCCCAGGCATCGACCATCGCAACGTGATGCGCCGGGTCGAGCAAGCGCTGATGCTCATGCTGCCCGCAAAGATCCATCATCACGCCGACGCGCTCCGAAAGCTCGCGCACACTGGCGATGCGGCCGTCAATTTTTACGCGACTGCGGCCCTCGGCAGAAAGGCTACGCTGCACGGTGAACCCCTCCGTGTCGTGCGGCCCGTCGAAGAGTCGCGCCTCGACGCTCGCCAGCGCCTCGCCCTCGCGCACGGTCGAAGAATCCGCACGCTCGCCCAATATGAGCTTGAGCGCCGAAAGCAGCGCGGTCTTGCCGGCACCGGTCTCGCCGGTCAGGACAGTCAGGCCGGCACTCGGCACCAGCGTCGCCTCGCGAATGAGTGCAATGTTGGAAACCTGCAGCTCATCGATCATGGCGCACTCCGTAGAACACGCGGCTCACCGAGTTATAGAAGCTCTCGGGGCCGTAATCCAGCAGCAGCACATCGCCGGGACCGCGACGCACGGCCACGCTCTCGACCGTGCCATCGCAGGTAATAAACTGTCCGTCGATGGCAATCGCCGGCACGCTCGGGCGATCATCGGACATAAAGATCTCGACGACATCACTCGGCGAGGTCAAAAAAGCGCGAGCCTGAATGGTATGCGGGGCGATGGGCACACAGACCATGCCCGTATAGTCAGGGCTCACGATGGGGCCACCGGCACTGAGCGCGTAACCCGTAGAGCCAGTCGCCGTCGACACGACGACACCGTCACCGCGCAGGCGATCGATATGATGGCCGGACACCGTGATGTCAAACTCAACCATATCGGACAGGGGACCGCGCGTAAGTGCCATATCGTTGAGGGCAAACGTGCGCACGACATCCTTCGTGCCGTCTTCGCGCACCGAAACGATATCGGCGGCGATGGTGGCGCGGCGGCTCACGTGGAGCTCCCCGGACAGGGCATCGCTCACAACCTGCAAAATGTCGCGCTCCTCGGGACTCGCGGCCGTCAAAAAGCCCAAATGACCATAGGAAAGACCCAAAATGGGAATCTCGCGGTAGTTGAGGATACGAGCCGCGCGCAGCAGCGTACCGTCGCCGCCGAGCGTAATGACCAGGTCGGCATCGTCAACATCAGGAGCACTCTGGATCTTGGAGCGCTGGTCGGCAGCCCATGCGACCTCGTAGCCCTGGCGCGAAAGCCAAAGCTCGAGCATCAGGCCGCTCTCGACCGCCTCTTGCTTGTAGTAATTGGGAACCAGAAAGACCTTCATAGCGTTGCAGCTTTCTCGCTCAAAACCGAAACCTGCGATTGCAGCTCATCGTCGGTGCAGTCGCCGGGGGCAAACCTTGTGCCGTACAGGAAAAACTCAACGTTGCCCTTGGCACCATGAATGGGCGACACGCACACGTCAAACGGGAACAGGCCCTTGGCGGCAAAAAGCTCAATCGCCGCCACGAGCGTATCGCAGCGCGCTGCGGGGTCGGTCACGATACCGCCCTCGCCCACCAGCGCAGCCGGCGCCTCAAACTGGGGCTTTACGAGCGTGCAGAACGAACCCGAAGGCTTCAGGCACGCCAGCACGGCGTCGATGATATTCGCGATGCTGGTAAACGAGACATCACATACAGCCAGGTCGATGGCACCGGCATAGCCAAGCTCAGGCAGCTGCGTCACGTTTGTGCGCTCATGCAGCGTCACGCGATCGTCCTGACGCAACGACCAATCGAACTGGGCGCGACCCACGTCCACCGAAACAACGGTCGCAGCTCCGCGCTTGAGCAGGCAATCGGTAAAGCCGCCGGTAGAGCAGCCTACGTCCAGGCAGGCAAGGCCCGTGGGATCGATACAAAACGCATCGAGCGCACCCTCGAGCTTAAGGCCGCCGCGTCCAACGTACGGAATGCGCCCTTTAACGTGCAGCGGTAGGCCCGGCGTCACCTTTAGGCCCGGCGAAGTCAAGCGCTCGCCGCCACTCGAGACCAAGCCGGCCATAAGAGTGCGAAGGGCATCCGCGCGATCGGCGCAGATGCCCTGTGAAATCAGTTCGTCATCAAGACGCACACGTTTCATGAATGCCATCAACCATTCGTATCCGGAGATGCGGCCTAGCTATCCTGGGATTCGTTTGCCGCATCCTCATCGTATTCCTGCTCGAGCTTATCGGCCTCACGCGGCGTCAACTCAAACTTGTCGACCATATCGACCGCGCGGGAACCCAGCTCAATCGCTTCGTCAAACAGATCGAGCGAACGCTCCAGGGACGTATCCTTGGAGCGAACGGTAGCGATGATCTGGTCCAGACGGTCCGAGATCTCGTCAAAGTTGCGGACGGAACCCTCTGGCATGGCTACTCCTGGACAGAGTCGGCCTCGACGGCCTCAGCAGCGTCCGCATCATCGGCCAGTACACCGGCGGCAGCCTGAGCGGCAGCGACCTTGGCGGCCGCCTCGGCAGCCTGGGCCTCCTCGCGAGCGCGATCCTCGGCCAGCAGCTCTTGGTACAGGTCCTCGCCCGGCAACTCCTCGCTGCGAGCGATCTTGCCCAGCACGCCGTTGACAAACGACGCGGACTGGTCGGTGCCATAGGCCTTGGCAAGCTCAACGGCCTCGTTGATCACGATGGCGTCCGAGACCTCCTCGTCGGTGAGGAAACGCATCTCGTAGACAGCGATACGCAGCAGGTTGCGGTCGGCGCCGGGCATGCGCATAAGATCCCAGTTCTTGGCAACGGAGCGCAGAGCGCAGTCGATGCGGTCGATATGATCGTAGGCACCGCGGCACAGCTCCAGCGCATAGGGGTCGAGGGGACCCTTCGAGATCAGGAAATCGCCCTCGAGGACGCGCTCGAGCGGGCTGTCCGTGGCCTCGGCCTGGAACAGCAGCTGCAGCGCCTGACTGCGGGCAAGCGTGCGCCCGCGATAAACCTTAAGGCTCAAAGGTTACTCCTTGGGGAAAACGAGGCCGTCGATACAAACGTCAACGCGCTCGACCTCGACACCCACCTGGGCATCGATGGCGGCGACTACAGCGGCGCGAACGGCCTCGGCGAGTTTCTTGAACGGATAGCCAAAGAACACCACGACACGCACGGTGAGCGCGAGCTTGTCGCCGACGACCTCGGCCTCGACCGCCGGCTCGGAAGCCGGGGCCTTGGACGAGAGCATCATGGAGACAAGGTTGGTGGCAAGGTCCTTGACGCCAACGGAGGCGATGCCCTCGACATCGGACACGGCGCGCGAGACGATGGCGGTCAGAACATCGGGCGAAATGCCGATGCCGTCAATCTTGATTTCCTGGGGCATAAGTCCTCCTAGAAGAGTTGGTTGCTAGACGCGGGAGACGAACTTGCCGTCGCGGGTGTCAACCTTGATGACCTCGCCCTCGTTGAGGTACATGGGGACCTGGATGACAGCGCCGGTGTCGATCGTGGCCGGCTTGGTGGAACCCTGGACGGTGTCGCCCTTAAAGCCCGGGTCGGTCTGGACGATGGTGGTCTCGATGAACATCGGCGGAGTCACGCCCATGAGCTCATCGTCGGCGAAGAGCAGCTGGCAGATGTCGTTCTCGCGCAGCCACTTGGAGTTCTCGCCCACCATGTCCTCGGGAACGGGAACCTGCTCATAGGACTCGTTGTCCATGAAGATGTAGTCGGTGCCATCGTTGTAGAGGTACTGGAACTCACGGGTGGTGAGCATGACGCTCTCGAACTTGGTGCCGGCGTTGCAGGTGTTCTCGACGACGCGGCCGCTCTTGATGTCGCGGGTCTTGTAGCGCACAAACGCGCCGCCCTTGCCCGGCTTGACATGCTGGAACTCGACGATGGTGTAGACCTTGTCCTTAATACGGAGACCGAGGCCGTTCTTGAAGTCGGCGGTAGAAATGGTAGGCATAGCGACCTTTCTTCTTATGGGCAGAACGCACAAGCGTCCAAATTACATACGACCGAAATTATACACTTGCAGACGGCGCCTGCAGCGAGCGCATAAAAAGAGAACGCGGGGCGCCCGAATTGCTCCGGACGCCCCGCCCAAAAATCTATCGAAGTGGGCTAGCAGTCGATGACGTGAAGGTCATGCGGCGTCTTAGTGAAGGGCTCGTAGCCATTCTCGGTGACGACGCCGTAGTCCTCCAGGCGCACGCCGCCCACGCCGGGCAGGTACACGCCGGGCTCCATGGTGATAACCGAGCCGATCTCAATGGTGTTCTTGCTGCGGTTGAAGTTGGGCAGCTCGTGGATGTCAATGCCCACGCCGTGGCCCAGACCATGGTTGTAGTAATCACCATAGCCGGCATCGCCAATGATCTTCTTGGAAAGCTTGAAAATGTCGTTGCCCTCGACGCCCGGATGGATGGCGGCGACGCACTCCTCGTGCGTACGGCGCACGAGCGCGTACAGGTCGAGCTGCTCGGGCGTGGGCTCGCCCATCACGACGGTACGCGTCATATCGGAGCGATAGTCGCAGTAGCCCGCGCCATAATCCATGAGAACGAAGTCGCCCTTCTCGATCACGCGGTCGCTCGGCACGGCATGCGGGTTGGCGGTGTTGGGACCGCTCGCCACGATGGAGCCGAAGGCCAGGCTGTCGGCGCCGTTGGCGAACATAAAGTTCTCGAGCTCGTTGCGAACCTGCTTCTCGGTCATACCGGGCTTAATATAGCCGAGCATGTGCTGGAAGGCGGCGTCGGTAATCGACTGCGCATGGCGCATGAGCTCGATCTCCTCGGCGTCCTTGATGGCGCGCATCTTGCGAATGTCGTCATGCATCAGCGGCAACATGCAGGCGACGGAACGATCCTCCAAACCACGCTGAATACCCTGGTAGAAATTGATCTGCATATCGTCCTCGACAGCGCAGACGTGACACTTGTTGGCCGCGATCTTGCCGGCGACCCAACCGGGGATGGTGCCCTCGTCCATATCGTAGACCCAGGGGCTGCCGGCGGGCGTGTTCTCCTCAAAGCTGTTGAGATAGCGCGAGTCGGTATGGAACAGGCACTGGTCGGCCGTAATAAACGCAGCGTGCGGGAACTCGAAGGTGTAATCGAAGACGCCCTTGACGCCCGTAAGCCATCGAAGATTGGCCTCGTCGCGCACCACGATGGCGTCGTAACCGCGCTCAACCATCAGGGCACGGACACGCTCAATACGACCGGCAGGACCGGCAGCAAACTCAGACATGCAGATTCCTTTCTTGTTGTCTTCATAAAGACGGGACGGGCTCAATCAACGTACGGAATCGCGAGCGATTCGCAACCGATTGGAAACCCGCCCCTCAACATGATACGAAAGACTATGGATGTCAATAAATCCTAGAGAAGATCTTTGCGAGAAGCCAAGTATGCGTGAGCATGGCGGTCGAGAACCTCGTCCTCAACGCTCGTTAGACGAATGGCGCCGAGCGCCGCGGGCAGCGGCAACATGCTACGGTTCGAGCGGACAAACTGCTGCCTGCGGAACTCCTCGATATATGCGGCAGGCTCCAGATCGAAGGCGAGCTCCTCGATACCAAAGTCCTCCAGGCAGTCATCGACCTCAAAGACGTAATCGATATCAAAGTCGCAGGCATCATGTGCTAGGCGCGCCTCAAAGCGCATACCCTCGGACAGCAGCTGGTAGACAGGGACCTGCGACGCGGAATCGCCCAAGCAGGCGCGCAGGGTACGCTCCCCCGTCTTGCCAAAGTCTAGAGCGTGGCGGGCGCTGGGATTCGTAGCCATCAGTACGTCCTTACGGGCAGTCTGAGACCACTGAACGGCATTGACGAGCGCGACCTCCTCGTCCGCGAGAATCTCGGGGACGGTCTCGGTAAACTGATTCCAGCGGGACTTGCTGCTCGAAAGCATGGTGCCAGCAAGTACCACATAGCCGAGTTTGAGGTCATCGGGGTCCGCCTCGCGAACAAGATCAAGGTCACACACGACCAAGCCCGGCTCGGGACGGAACGCGATAGCGGGAAGCGCATTCGCCGACGAGGCGACGAGCGGCTTCATAGTCGTCGCGACCGTGAGCATGGCGTCGAACGTCGTCGGCAGCAAGGCGCACTCGGTGCGACCGCACCACTGATTGGCACACCAGCAAACGACCGAGCAGGTCGCCGTGTCGCCGACAGCGACAACGAGATCGTCGCAGGTAATGCCGTTAGCCGACAGGGCGCCAAAGACGGTATCGGCATCGACCAGCGTAGCACCGGCAGGCGAAACCTCGAGGACGAGCGGCGAAACGACAAAACCGGCGTCGACCAGCGCATGCTCGACAACCTCGCCAAAACGCTCGGATGTGGCGTCGTTCCAAACCACCATCGCACGCTTAGGCTTGCCCACAGCCGAGGCAAACATGCGCGGCAGTTCCTCGAACGCGCCCAATCCGACGCGGACATCGACACTGCGGTTTTGGAAATTGATAAGTTGACGGCGAATCATAGCAGTCCACGCTCCAAAAGCATCTCGGCACAAAGGTAGGAAACGTCCTCGAAGGACTTGTTGCGAATATCAAGGGTAATATCGGCGGCCTGGCGATACAGCGGACGGCGATGCTCAAACAGGCGCGCAGCATGCTCGGGCGAGCGGAAATCGGGTCGGGTATCGGAGCGGCGAATCTGGCGCAACGAGTCCTCAAAGTCGCCTTCGAGGTACACGCATGTACCCATCTCGTGCATCAGTTTAATGTTCACCGGCGTCTCGACGATGCCACCCCCGCACGATACCAGCAGGCTGCGCTCGCTTTGAAGCGAACGGAGTGCCGAGGTCTCGAGCTCGCGAAAACGATCCTCGCCCTCGGTCTCAAATATCTCGGTCACCGACTTGCCGCATCGACGCACGACCAGGCGGTCGGTATCGATAAAACGCCGCTTAAACATGGTGCCGACGTTGCGCGCGAGCGTCGATTTGCCCGCGCCCAAAAAGCCGATAAAGAAAATATGGTCGCAGCCGTGTTTGATGTGCTGAGACATGGCGAAACCTATTCCTCGCAGGGAAGGTCGCGCAGGGCCCGGCGCTCAAAGATACGGAAGATCTGCGTGTACCACAGGTCCTGGGTTGCCTGCGGCTTGACCAGGATGGTATCGACGCCGGCGAAGTTGCCGCTCCACACGTCTGTGTAGAGCTGATCACCGATCAGCACAGCTTCGTCTGCCGTGGCGCCAAGGCGCTTAAGACCCGCCTTCAAGGCAAACGGGGCGGGCTTCATGGCGTGGCTGATGGCCTCGAGTCCAAGCTCGCGTGCAGAGCTCATGACCTGATCGCGATGCCAGTTGTTGGACACCATGCACAGCTTAAAGCCTTTGGCGCGGGCGACGTCGAGCCAAGCGGAAACCGCGGCGGGAACCTGCTCGGTGTCGCGCGGCACCAGGGTGTTATCGCGATCGAGCAGAATGGCGCGTTTACCGTCGGCCCACAGGGTATCAAGGTCGATGCGATCGACCGAGGCAACGTATCGTTTGGGGCTAAAAATCCTCATGCTAATTCCAAGACTGTTGATGCTCTTCGTAGGTTTGCGAGAAGTACTCCTCGTCCTGCGTAATGTAGAAATACAGGTCATCGGAGTCGGTCGGCTCAAGCGTGGCCTTGAGTGCCTCGAGCGACGGAGAGCAGATGGGCGTGGGTGGCAGGCCCTCGTGCTTATAGGTGTTATACGGACTATCGCTCTGCAGGTCGTCGGCGGTAACCTCGCCACCGGTGACATACATCATGGTCGCATCGCTGTTGAGATAGCGCAGACCGTCTAGCTTGCCGGCAAGGCGGTTGTAGAAGACCGAGGCCACGTGCGCACGTTGATCGGCGTTGAGGCCCTCGCGCTCAACGATAGAGGCCAGGTTGACGATGTCGTAGTCGGACATCTCCACACCGTAGCGCTCCTTGATCTTGGCTTCGCAGCTCGCAAAGTCAAGCGACTTGTACTCAGTCTTAAACTGATCGAGCATGGCGCGAATCACGTCATCGACCGTCGGCGAATCACCCAACGAATAGGTCTTGGGGAACAAGAAACCCTCGAGCGAGTCATTGGCGGCGCCCTTAAGGAAACTATAGTCGTCCACGTAGTTGGAGGCCTTGGCCTGGTTGAGGAAGTCTTCCTTAGAGATGCTGTCGTAGGCCTGGGCCACACGGTCTGCGACTTGATCGACCGTCAGGCCCTCAGGGATAGTCAGCGCATTGGAGCCCGCGTTGGGACCTTCCATGAGCTGCTGAACAACCTTGGTCGCATCCATGAGCGTGGTGAACGAGTAGGTGCCAGGCTTAAGCGACATATCGGCGTTAAGCTTTTTCACCGCCGCGTAGTAATCCTTGGGATTTTCGACGATATGGTTCTCGGAGAGAATCGAGGCGATCGTATCGCCCGAAGCACCGTCGGGAATGGTCACCGTAACCTGCTGACCAGCCGTGACCTTCGTATCCTCACCGGCAAAGAGGCCCTTGACGGCCGGCACGACAAAGATAGCGATCGCAGCAAGCGCGAGCACCGCCACCACAACGCCGATGATCATGGGAACCGGAGAACTCTTCTTTTGGGCACCGCGACGAGCATGCGTGTTGTAGCTCGAGCGGGTCGCCGGAGCAACGCCATGCGAGCCGCGAGCGTGATGCGAATGCGATTGGGGGGCCTGCGTTCGCTGGGTAGGTGCCTGCTGCTTAAAGCGGGTGCCGCCTGCAGGCTGGGCCGTACGAGTAGTGGGCTGCTGAGCCGCGTGAGAAGCCGGATGCTGAACCGAACGAGCAGAAGGCTGCTGACCCGTCCGTTGAACAGGTTGGGCCGAACGAGAGGAGGACTGCACCGGGCGCGCGGCAGACTGTGCTGCGCGCTGGGTCGGCTGTGCCGGACGCTGGCCAGGCTGGGCAGGGCGCGACGCCGGCTGACGTGTACGATTCGGCTGGCGCGGATCGGGAGCGCTAGGCATGAGAAACCTCCTCGTTTTTACGATCAAGCCACGTCTGCAAAAACAGGCTGGCGGCAATCATGTCAATCTTGCCCCTCATCTGCTTTTCGTTGAGGCCCTGCTCGCGCAGGATACGCTTTGCCTCTTGCGAGGATAGGCGCTCGTCCTCAAACTCCAACGGAAGATCGAGCTCGTCGGCAATCTTTTGCGCAACAGCGGCAACACGCTCGGCCTGGGGACCGGGCTCACCGGCCATGGTCAGGGGACGCCCACTTACCAGGATATCGGGCTCATAGTCCTCGACCAGGTAGCGGAACGTCTTGGCCATACCGGTGACCTCTGCAGCCGGGAGCACCTTGACAGGCATCGCCATCTTGCCATCACGGCTCGAGACGGCGATGCCGATCCTGGTCTCCCCTATGTCCAGCGCGAGCGCGACCACAGCGACTACCTAGATTCTTAGGCGCCGAGCGCGGTCTTAGCGGCCGCGAGGGCATCGGCGATGCCGGCGGCGTTCTTGCCACCGGCCTGGGCCATGTTGGGACGACCGCCACCGCGACCGTCGACCAGGCTCGCGATCTGCTTGATCACGTTACCGGCGTGGAAACCGGCCTTCACGGCGTCATCGGAGCCGGCGGCGAGCAGGGCCGGGGTGCCCTTCTCGGTCACGCTGGCGACGACGCAGGCGACAGGACCGGCGACCTTCTGGTGCACGGTATCCCAGACGTTTCGCAGGTCAGCAGCCTCAAGGCCCTGGAGCTCAGCGACGACGAGCTTGTAGCCGTCGAGCTCGACGGCGCCCTCGATGGCGCTAGAGATAGCGTCGGAGGAGCCACCGGTCAGCGCCTTCTTGAGCTTGTTGGACGTCTCGCGCAGCTCGGCCTGCAGGTTCTCCACGCGGGCGGGAACCTCATCCACGCGGCACTTGAGCGCAGCGGCAGCGGCGTCGACGAGCGCCAGACGGTCGGCCATGTAGTCGAGAGCACCCTTAGAGGTCACGGCCTCAATGCGGCGGACGTTGGAGCCCGTAGAGGACTCGGAAATGATCTTGAACAGGCCGATCTCGGCGGTGTTGGCGGCATGGGTGCCACCGCAAAGCTCACGGGAGAACGGCTGGTCCTCGGCGCCCACGGAGACAACGCGGACGACGTCGCCATACTTCTCGCCAAACAGGGCGACAGCACCGGCGGCCTTGGCCTCGTCGATGCCCATGACGCGGGTCACGACCGGCTTGGAGGCGAAGATCTGCTGGTTGACCAGGTCCTCGACAGCCTTGAGCTGCTCGGAGGACAGGGCCTCGAAGTGCGTGAAGTCAAAACGCAGGTGCTCGGGCGTCACCAGCGAGCCAGCCTGGGAGACATGCTCGCCCAGGACCTGCTTAAGCGCGGCGTCGAGCAGGTGCGTGGCGGTGTGGTTGCGACGCAGGAAGCCACGGCGCTCGGCGTCGAGCGCGGCGGTCACGGTAGCACCGACGGTCAGCGTACCCTCGGTGACGTGGGCGACGTGAGCATACAGGCCGTTGTGGTTCTTGGTATCGGAAACGGTCAGCGCAACGCCCTCGGCGGAAAGCTCGCCGGCGTCACCCTGCTGGCCGCCCATCTCGGCGTAGAACGGGGTGCGGTCGAGCACAACCTCGACATCCTCGCCGGCGGCAGCGGACTCAACGGACTCGCCATTGCGAACGATGGCGACAACCTTGGCGCCCTCGATGACGTCGTTGTCATAGCCGTCGAACTCGGTCGCGGCAACCTTATCGGAAAGCTCGACCCACACGTCGTTGAAGCTGCCCCAAGCATCGCCCTTGGCGTTGGCGCGAGCGCGGGCCTTCTGGTCCTCCATGCAAGCGGTGAAGCCGTCCATATCGACGTCGTGACCGGCGGTGCCGGCGATCTCGACGGTCAGGTCAATGGGGAAACCAAAGGTGTCGTGCAGCTTAAAGGCAACGTCGCCCGGAAGCACAGCGCCCTCGGCAAGCGCTGCCAAGGCCTCATCCAGGTAGACGCGACCGTTGTCGAGCGTCGTGGAGAAGCGCTCCTCCTCGGAGGCGACGATACCCTTGACGAGCGCGACGTTCTTGAGCAGCTCGGGATAGGCCTCGCCCATCTGAGCGTTGACCTCGTCGATAAACTTGGTCAGGAAGGCGCCCTCGATACCCAGCAGGCGGCCGTGGAACACGGCACGACGGAGCAGGCGTCGAAGGACGTACTCGCGACCCTCGTTACCGGGCAGGATGCCGTCCGAGATCATAAAGTCGACGGCACGGGAGTGGTCGGCGATGATGCGCAGGGAGCGGCTGGCGCCGGAGTAATCGTCGGCGTCATAGGTCTTACCGCTGATCTCCTCACCGAGCTTGATGAGGTGCTGCATCAGATCGCCGTCGTAATTAGCGGTCTTGTGCTGCATGATAGCGGCCATGCGCTCCAGACCCATGCCCGTATCGAGGTTGCGGTGCGGCAGCTCCGGCATGGAGCCGTCCTCCTGGCGGTCGTACTGGGTAAAGACGAGATTCCAGAACTCCAGGAAACGATCGCAGTCGCAGCCGGGCTTGCAGTCGGGGCTGCCGCAGCCGACCTCCTCGCCCATGTCAAAGTAGATCTCGGAGCACGGACCGCAGGGGCCCGTGGGGCCAGCGGCCCAGAAGTTGTCGTCCTCGCCCAGGCGGGAGATGTGATCCTCGGCAACGCCCAGGGAGCGCCACACGTCATGGGTCTCGTCGTCCTCGGTAAAGACGGTGAAGTACAGGCGATCGAGCGGCAGCTTGAACTCCTTGGTGATGAGCTCAAAGGCCCAAGCGCAGGCCTGCTGCTTGGAGACGCCGCCAAAGGAGAAGTCGCCGAGCATCTCGAAGAAGGACAGGTGACGGCCGTCCTCGCCGATGCAATCGATATCGTTGGTGCGGACGCACTTCTGGCAGGAGATCGCGCCGATCTCCTTCATGGTCTTCTTGCCCTGGTAATACTCCTTAAACTGGTTCATGCCGGCGTTGGCAAGCAGTAGCGAAGGATCGTCGGGGACGAGGGACGAAGAAGGATAGAGCTTAAGACCGCGCTCCTCAAAGAAGTTGAGGAACTTAGAGCGGATCTCGGCCGTAGTCATTGACGGGTAGTCAGCACTCATAGAGGGAATCTCCTCGGTTTCACATCGAAACAGTTCAAACGTAACGATATTACCATCCCACCGCGCCCATGCAAAAAAGAGGGCCGCCAAACAGCGACCCTCCAGCGAAAGTGCACGTTATTTAGTACTGTGCGATCCTTTGAAAAAGGGCTGCTGTAGAATTACATATAAGAGTCACCCGGAAGGAGCGATCGATGAAAAGCAAACGATTTTTCCTCAATGCACTACTGTTAGCGGCACTTTTAACGCTTTTGGCTTTCACCTGCTGGTACGCAAACCAACCAGCATTTGGCTACGTGTTGTATGCAGTAATGTCCGGCGATAAGGCTTATTACACTCTACGCGCAATTGACATTCTCTTTTTCTATGTTGCCGGTCCCTTATCAATCGCTTTGCTCGCGTTTCTTGTCATTTACAACTTCAAGAAACGTTAATAGGACCTATTTAGAATCCGAGTCGTCCATGGAGCCGTCGATGCCGGTTTTGGTATCGTCGTCCGTGTTGGAGTCATCGTCCTTGGCAAAGGGGTTCTTGAAGAAGCCCGTGGCATCGGGCTGCAGACCAGAGAGCTTAATCCAGGGATTATCGAGCTCGGGCTTGGGCATGGCCTTGGCCTCGGGCGCAGTCTCGTTGCCGATGAGCTCGGACTCGTAGATGAAGGTGTCGTCGCCGAGCGCGTCGTAGGCGGCGACCGGGTTGCCATCGGCATCGCGGTACGGCGTGCCCTTAAACACGGCGCCGTCATAGGCCACAAGCTGTCGGCCGGTCTCATTCTCGAAGTAGTACACGAAGATACCCTTGAGGGCCGCACAAAGCGGGATGGCAATAATCATGCCGATGGGGCCCATGAGTGCCGAACCAATAACGAGCGCCGTGAGGCTCATGATGGGATGCACCTGCACCGAGCTCTGCATGACCTTAGGCGAAATCACGTTATCGGTAACGTTTTGCGCGACCATCGTCACGATGAGCGTCCATAACGCCAACATGGGGCTGAACATGAAACCGAGTATCGTGGCGATTGCCGCGCTCACCCAAGGGCCGACGACCGGAACCAAATGCATGATGCCGGTAAAGATAGCCATGAGCGCCGCATACGGATGGCCGATGATCATAAAACCGATAAAGGCGAGGAAACCACCGCAGATGGACGTCACGACCATACCGCGAATGTAGCCGCCGACAGAGCGAGAAAGGATGGCAACCATAAAGCGGTACGAGGTCTCCTTCTCCTGACCGATGATGGTGCAAATCTCGTGGTGCATGCGAGGGTAGTCGCAGGCCATCCAATACGCAAGCACCAGACCAAGGAAGATAACGAACAACTGCGAGGCCGTATTGGTGATGAGCGGGAACACACCACGGCCAAGCTCGGCAGCGATCTGAGACACATACTTCGATGCCACAGTAACCAGCGACGAAAGATTATCGTCCAAATACTCCTTGAGCGGCGTGTTGTTGAGCGTCTTGACATGCGAGACCATCTCGTTGAGATCACCACCCGCAACACGAAGCTGCTCAGGCAGGCGGCTCAGGACTTCCATGATCTGGCCAAAGAGAATCGGCGACAAGATGCAAACGACACCGACGAGCACGGCAGCAACAACAATAAGCGCGATAAGCGAACCGATGCCGCGATTCACGCCATGGTGCTCGAGCCAGTTGGTGATCGGGGACATCACAAAAGCAATGATGGAGCCGACGGCAAGAAACTCAATAACCGGTGCCAGGATGCCCATAAGGTTAAAGATGACAGCAGCAATAACAATGCAGCCGACAACAGCCCAAATGCGCAGCGTCAGAATGCGGGTGTCGCGCAGCGCGCGATCGGTTTGTTGGGGATGCTCACTCATGAACGAACCATCACTCCGTCGGGGTCGATCTTATCCTGAATCTTCTTGAGGGTGCGGCGCAGCAGGCGCGAGACCTGCACCTGCGATATACCCAGCTTCTTGGCGATCTCGATCTGGGTCATGCCCTTCACAAAGCGCAGCTCGATCACCTCGCGCTCGCGCGGCGAGAAATCGCGGATTGCTTCCTCGATCACCAGGCGGTCATCGGTGAAGTCGAGCTCGTTGTCGTCATCGACATAGCGGTCAAGAATCGAGGGCGCATCGTCGGAATCAGACGCACCAGGAGCCTCGATGGGCACCGAGGTATAAGCCGAAGACGATTCCATGGCCTCGAGGACCTCATCGACAGTCACATCTAGATACTCAGCGATCTCCTCAACCTTGGGCGAACGCTGCAGCTCGTTGGTAAGTTTGTCAGTAGCTTGGTTGACCTTGGCCGAGAGCTCCTGCAGACGACGCGGTACGCGCACACTCCAGCCCTTGTCGCGGAAATGACGTTTGATCTCGCCCAGGATAGTGGGTGTTGCAAACGTCGTGAACTCGAGCCCGCGCTCGGGGTCAAAGCGGTCGATAGCCTTGAGCAAACCCAGATAGCCGACCTGCATGAGGTCGTCGAGCGGCTCGCCACGATTCTTAAATTTGTTGGCAAGAAACCTTACCAGGTTCATATGGGACATGACGAGCTGCTCGCGTGCGTCCGGATCACCGGTCTCTTTGTAGCGACGAAACAGCTCGCGGGTTTTCTCCTTGTCCCAAGCGGTCTTGCCGCTCCGGGAACGTTCGGTCATATTAGATATCCGCCTTGAGGTCGAGGGAAAGCGTCAGGGGCGCCGCAGTCTTTTCGTAGGAGTCGCACACACTCGCGAGGATGAGCTCGGCATACACCGCAGCCTGGTCGTTTTCATCAACCGTAGCCTGGTCTCCAAAGGTAATAGTCATGCCAACGTGAGTCTCATCGGCATCGAATTTGATGGTGATGTCGTCGCAGTCGACCGCGGTGCACCCAAAGATGAAAGCCTCCTCGGCAGCCATGCGGATGTCCTCGATGCGATCGACAGACATGGAGCACAGGGCACCAACATTGGCAGCCGTCATGCGCACAAGGCGAGCGAGACGCGGGTCGCCGGCAACGGTCAGCGTGATGGGGCAGGTTGCTTCGCTACTCATCGCAGGACTCCTCAGAGGTCTGGGCGGGTGTGTAAGTGTAATAATGAGTCGGCTTGTCAACAGGCTTCTGGCCATCATCGTCGCCCGTGGCGGCCTCGTCACCGGCTTCGCCAATCAGGACGCGCTCGGTAGGCTGCTCGGCCTCGGCGGCGGCAGCGGCTAGCTTGCGATCGGCGTCGGCTGCAGGAGCCTTCACCTTATTGAAGAGCTTCTGCACGGCGCCGGCCGCAGAATCAGTCACGCTCGATACGGCATTACTGGCCTCGGCCATACTGCCCGTGACCTCGGAGATGTCGCGAACGACCGCCTCAACCTCAACGAGGTTGGACGTCAGGGCGTCAACGGCAGTCTTGCTCGACTTGAGGAGCGGCTCCATCTGGGCAAGTGCCGGCGTAAGCTCGTCAACGGCGCCATCAAGCTTTGCCACCACGGGCTGCGCCTCGGCAATCGTATTGTTGAGATCGGTTACCGTCTTGTCGAGCGAGTCGACAACGGTGCGGGTTTTGCGCAGGGTGAGCGCAAGCTCAACGATAGCCCACACGCCGGCAACGGCGAGCAGCAACAAGGCGATTTGAATGGGACTCATACAAGCCTCCAAAAGGAATCGAAATACAGACGTTGTTCATGGTACCCCAAAGGGGACGGAAGATTCCCAAAAGCTTACTTTGGCGCCCTGCCGCTACGGTCGCGCTCGCTTTGCTCCACACGCCATTCTTCCCAACCGCGGCCGGCAGGCTGCCAAAAGGCACCACGCTCCAGGCCTTCGGGCAAATAGCGCTGGTCGACCCAACCTTCGGGATAATCGTGTGGGTACTTGTACACACCGTACTCGTCGCTGCCGGGACGGTGACGATCGCGAAGATAACTGGGCACCTCACGAAGACCACTGCTATGGATATCGGCCAGCGCCGCATCGATCGAAGCCTCGCACGCGTTGGATTTAGGCGCCAAGCACACATAGAGTGCAGCCTGAGCCAGGTTAATGCGGCACTCGGGATAGCCAATGACCTCGGCAGACTTAAACGCGGCTTGCGCCACCAAAAGTGCCTGCGGATCGGCATTGCCAACATCCTCAGAAGCCTGAATCATAATGCGGCGGGCGATAAACTTAGGATCCTCCCCCGCGTCGATCATGCGCGCGAGCCAATAGATCGTGGCATCGGGGTCGCTGCCGCGCATAGACTTAATAAACGCGCTGATAATGTCGTAGTGCATGTCGCCGTTTTTGTCATACGAAAAACCGCGACGCGGATTGGCAATCTTCACGTCATCCACGGTGATAGGATAGCGCTCCCCTGCCGCCGGAGCCGGCGTCCTCTCGGTATCGGGACGCGTGACGGCAATCTCGCTCGCCAGCTCGAGCGTCGTCAGGGCCGAGCGTGCATCGCCCGCAGCCAGCGTGCAGATGGTCTTAACCGTATCCTCATCAGCCGAGAACTTGCCGTTCAGACCCTGCGGCGCCTCGAGCGCACGCTCGATCAGCGTGGCGATATCCTCGTCCTTGAGGTGCTCAAGCTCCACCACGCGACCGCGCGAAAGCAACGCCGAGTTGACCTCAAAGTACGGATTCTCCGTCGTGGCGCCAATCATAATGACGGTACGGTTCTCAACCGCATGCAGCAACGCATCCTGTTGCGACTTGGAAAACCGGTGAATCTCATCGATGAATAGAATGGTGCGGCGGTCGTAGGTATTCAGGCGCGTCTTGGCCCCGTCAATCACGCGGCGCAAGTCCTTCACGGTGCCCGTCACGGCGCTGACCTCGACAAACTCGCTCTTGGTATGGTTGGCGATAATGTGGGCCAGCGTCGTCTTGCCCGTACCGGCCGGCCCGTACAGAATCACGCTCGACAGCACGTCGTGCTCAATCGCGGCACGCAGCCATGAGCCCTTACCGACGGCCTTTTGCTGGCCCACGTACTCATCAAGCGTGTTGGGGCGCATGCGCACCGCAAGCGGCGCATTCTGAAAGGAACGCTCGCGCGTCGAAGCAGAAAAAAGGTCATCCATAGCCATCCCGTGCATCATTCAAAATCGTTGTTGACCAACAGTATACCGAAAGGATACGAACTACCGTTCGTTAATATAGGTGCGGTGCGGAAACTTTAGACCCGGGAACAACTTACTCGTCAGCTCGCAGAAATAGCCATCCGTCATGCTCGCAATGTAATCCACCACGGCTTGGTCCTTATCGTCCTGCCATGCATAGGTACGGTCGTAGTAGGAAAGCTGCTGCTCAATGCGCGAAATATGATGCTTAAAGATATACGAAGACTCGTCGCCTTTATTTAGATCCTGCAGACAACGGTCGTAGAGCTTTTCGAACGCCTCGCGCAGCTCCGACTCGGAATCGCCCTCGATACCACCCTTGCTGTAGATCTTCTTGTAGTTCTCGCGCTTCGCCCGGCGAATCTCCTCAAACAGGTCCTCGCTCATCTCGATGCGCGGCTTGCCATAGCTGTGCTCAACGATATCGATGGAGGCATGCGTGAGGATCCAGCTGTTGTATGCTCCGCCCAGGTCATCGTCAAAGGCGTCAGGTGACAGCAGACCCGAAGCAATGGCGTCTTGGCGATCGCGCCCAACGTAGGCAAGGATATCCGAGATGCGAACCACGCAGCCCTCGAGCGTCATGGGGCGCAGGTGCTCAATTGCGCTGTAACCCGTAGCAATGCAGCCCTCGACCGTCAGATCGAACTGTTCAAAGGAACCCATATCCGAAAGCTCAAACACGCGTTGCTCGTACTCGCCGTTATGGCACAGCACGCCATCGAGTGTCTGGAGCGACACGTTGCGGCCGTACAGTGCGTCGAGCACGCGGACCGATTGCACGTTATGGAAAAAGAAGCGTCCGGTATGCTCATGATAGATATCGTTGAGGAAGCGCTCGCCGGCATGGCCGAAAGGCGTATGTCCCAAGTCGTGGCCCAAGCCAATTGCCTCGATCAGATCGCAGTTGAGCCCCAGGGCGCGACCGATATCGCGCGCAATGCGCGAGACAAGCTGCACGTGCAGACCGCGGCGCGACAGATCATCATTGCTACGGAAGCTAAAGACCTGCGTTTTACCGGCATATCGGGCATACGCGGGTAGATGGAGAATCTTTTCGGCATCGCGCATAAATGCCGAACGCATGAGCGTGCCCTCGTCTGCGGCTCGATCAACACGACGGATGACCTGGTCATCGTTGCAACGGTACGGGTTGACATAGCCCGAAGCACGATCGGCGGCAATACGCTCGACAAGTTCGGGCGACAACGCCGAGGGAATACGGTCCATGCGCGCCTTAATGACGGCCGTTTCTTGATTAGTTGCCATGGCATGCTCCTTAAGAAGGATGCGCAATCGGTTACAAAGTGCAGCCCACGACCTCGATTATGGCAAAAATCGGCACCAAAAACGGCAGCAAAGGCAAGGAGCGCGATTTTGTGATGAGGCAGGAGAGGGCAAGGACCAG
>CABUTR010000025.1 GCA_902494555.1 uncultured Collinsella sp. | reverse complement strand
CGGAGTCGCCGGGGTTATCCATGATGCCATTGGAGAGCTGGAACAGGCCACCCGGATTAAAGCGGCAGCTGACCGTCTTGGGGATGGGCCCCGCAACGTGCTCAAAGAACTCGATGTGGCTGATGTCGTCAAAGTTGACGATGGCACCCAGCTTGTCGGCGAGCTCAAAGTCCGCCGCCGGCGTGTCGTTGGACGAGAACATGATGTCATGTCCCGTAATGCCCAGCGAGCGGGCGATCATGAGCTCGGTATAGCTCGAGCAATCGCAGCCGCAGCCGTATTCGTTGAGAATGGAGATGAGCGCCGGGTTGGGGGTGGCCTTGACGGCAAAGTATTCCTTAAAGCCCGGGTTCCATGCAAAGGCGTCGCGCACTTCTTGCATGTTGCGGCGGATGCCCGCCTCGTCGTATAGATGAAACGGCGTGGGGAACTGCTCGACGATATGCTCGAGCGTCTCCTTGTCCACAAACGGCTGCTTGGCCGCATATGCCTCGTTGGGAGTCAATGCCATGTCCCGTAAACCTCGCTATCCAGACGGCGCTACCTGCGCATCGAATCCGCATAGCGTGGACCCAATGTCCGGATAGCGCTCCCGCATTGCTGCAGACAGTCCTGCGGGTGTTTCCCGCAGGCCCACCAGGCTGTTCGTGCCCGAAAAACCCAGTTCGGCGGGTTTCGCCTCCCCGCGGGGTCAAAGCCTGCCGGCTCGCCCGCGGCTCTTCGTGCCCGCGCCTCTATCAAGTGGTAACGACCCTACCACGTTGCACTTTACCAAACAAGAGTATTCGTATATAACGTTTAAAAAATGCAGGGATATGCTGGAAATAAGGGTGTAGCAATCTTGCGGCACAATAGATAGCAGCCGACGCGCACCTACGAAAGGAACCAATATGGCCGAGCTCCAAGAACTCCGTCGCTACCGCCGCGACTTGCACAGGATCCCGGAGCTCGACTTCGATCTTCCGCAGACGATCGCCTATATCGAGGGCGTGTTGGCACCGCTCACCTGCGAGGTGACCCATCCGTGCCCCGGCTGCGTCTGCGCTTTCTTCGACGCTGGCGTTGGCGCCGCGCATGCCACGGCGATTCGCGCCGATATGGATGCGCTGCCCATTGCCGAGGCAACGGGGGCAGCGTTCGCTTCGACCCATCCCGGCAAGATGCATGCTTGCGGGCACGATGGACACATGGCCATGGCGCTTTCGGCGGCAACCTTTGTCGACCGTACGATCCGTGAGCAGCCGGGCGCCATTAAGCGCAATGTGCTCTTTGTGTTTCAGCCGGCCGAGGAGACGACCGGTGGTGCCAAGACGGTGTGCGAGAGCGGCGTGTTCGAGCGCTACGGGGTGGATCGCATCTTCGGCTTCCACGTGTGGCCCGATCTGCCCGCCGGCACGTTGGCGAGCTGCTCCGGTCCGTTGCTGGCGCGTTCGAGTGAGACACACATTCATATCCATGGCACGAGCATCCATATCGCTAAGACCTATGGCGTTCCGGTCGAGGAGTCGCACGATGCGGCGCTGGCGGCTGCCAAGTTCTTGGTTTCCGAGCGCGAGCTCATGGACGAGTTGGGTGTCGACGAGCCCTGCATTGGTAAGTTCGGCCTGCTGCAGGCCGGCACCGTCTGCAATGCAGTGGCGGGGGAGGCCCATGTTGCCGGCAGCCTACGTGTGTTTACGGACGACATGTTCGACCGCGCGCGCGAGGGCGTGCGCCGCGTGCTGGACGATGCCTGCGTCGCAACGGGCTGCACATATGACCTCGATTTTGCCGAGGGCTATCCGCCGGTCGATAACGACCCCGAGCTGTTCGCCCACATTGCGCCTGTCTTGTCCGAGCTGCAACTCGTGGATGAGCCTTTGCTGATTGCCGAGGACTTCGCTTTCTATCAGCGCCATCTGCCAGGCGTGTTCTTCCTCCTGGGTACGGGCGTGCCGGAGGGACAAGATAATCCGATCGATTCGGATGGCTGTCCCGCCTATGCCACGAGCGCCCTTCACACTGATACCATGCTCTTTGACGAGGAAATCCTACTCAAAGGCCTCGATGTCTACAAACGATTGCTTGGCTTGGAGTGACGATGGAACGACGCCGACAGTCTGCCGTATATAGTCCGGGTGGATGCGGATGCGGTTTGCTGCTGCTTCCGGTCATCGCTGTGAGCATTGGCGTGATGTTTGTGTTTGCTGGGCTGGCTGCGGCGGCACTCGTACTGTTTATCACCGCCATCGGCGTGACGGTCTGGCTGTGCCGTTCTCGCTAGCAGCGCCGCGCCGACGGTAAGACCAATGTCGGCTGGGTCGTCTTCCTGATCATTGCGTACCTATTGAGCATCAGCTACCTGGTGTTCTTTGTCCTAATGATGATCAGTGCCTTTACCGGGAAATCCGTCATGGTGGGTTGATGCGCTGCCAGCAGACGGTCACGCAAAGTGCGTTTGCTCGGCGTCTGGATAGCTGCATTGGCCGTTTACCGCAACCTTAGCCCTCAGCTAATGAATTCAAGTTCAATCCTTTCTACGATGTGCTGTGTGCCGGCACGGTAGCCGGATCGTAGGAAGGATGAATAATGGCAAAAGAGGGAAAGAAGCCGATCGGCAAGATTGTCCTAGGCGTCATCGTGGTGCTGGTTATCATCGGTGCCGTGGGCTCCATGGGTGGCAATTCAACCGATTCGTCTGCGAGCGATTCGGCAAAACCTGCCGAGGCGACACAGCAGGCTGAGGAGCAAAAAGAATCGCAAGAACCGTATACCATTGCTGACGAGGCTGAAGACACCTCCAGTCAGTTTGCCTATAAGATCACGGGCACGCTTACCAATAACACGGACAAGGAAAAGAGCTACATTCAGATTGAGTATGTTCTGTATGATGCCGATGGCAACCAGGTTGGAACGGCTCTTGCAAACACCAATCATCTGAAGGCGGGCGGCTCCTGGAAGTTCGAGGCGCTGGGTACGGTGTCTCCCGACCAGGTTGCTAGCTGGGAGCGTTCGGACGTAAGCGGTTTCTAGCATGTTGCATGCACTGGGGGAGGTGAAGTCGTATGCCCGATAAAAAGCTGACCGAGGAGCTGCTCAATGAGCTTCTCGATGCGCCGAACATCGATGGCTATATCAGGGAGCACGACTTTGCCGCCCCGTCGCTTTCGGACTACCTGAAGCAGCTGCTGCAGGAAAAGGGCTTGGAGCGCTCGCGCGTGGTTCGTATGGCCGATCTCAATGAGACCTTTGGCTATCAGATCTTTACCGGTGCGCGTCACCCGAGTCGCAATAAGGTGCTGCAGATTGCCTTTGCGATGGCGCTGACGCTCAAAGAGGCCAACCGTGCACTGACGGCTGCCGGGGTAAGCGTCCTCAACTGCAAGGATCGCCGTGATGCGATTATCATCTTTTGCATCGATCGCGGGTGCAGCCTCCAAAAGGTCAACGAGGAGCTGTATCGCTTTGGCGAGGAGACGGTGAGCTAGCGGCTGATATCTGAGCCGGCGGAGCTGCCGAACAAGGATGCAAACGAACGGGGCGCGGATGCCATGGGGTGTCTGCGCCCTGCGCTATGATGGAGGCTATGGATACTCAGACCCCAACATATTTCGATGACGAGCTGACCGCAGCACTTGCCGAACATCTGGCGTCGCTCGATCGCGACGACAGCTATCGCGTGGAGCGTGTGCTTAAGCGCTCGTCCGTTGAAACAACCGAGCTCGTGTACTTTGAAGGAACCGGTGGTGGTTCGCTCGGCCCCTTTGTCCGTAAACGCATCGATGCCTCGGCTCAAATCGGCGGGGCATACGAGCGTCTGTTTGCCGCCCAGCGGACAGGCAGGCGTTTTGAGCACCTGCCCAGAATCGTCGATTGTCGTCGTGTGGGCGACGAGCTCAACGTGGTTATGGAATACATCGAAGGGGAGACGCTCGGGGCGCTGGTGGACCGTCTGGGAGCCACCCCCGATTATGCGCACGAAATGTATCCTGCCCTATGCGATGCCGTGGGCGAGCTCCACGCCGGTTTTGCAATGGCGGGGGAGACGTCGGCGCCGGTGATCCATCGCGACCTCAAACCGTCGAATATCATCGTGACGGGTGCCAACTATACGTCTGATGACGGCCTGACGTTTTCGTCGCTGGTGATTATCGACTTGGGGATCGCGCGCGTATGGCGCGATGGCGCCGATGCCGACACCGTCAAGTTTGGCACGCGACCCTATGCGCCGCCCGAGCAGTATGGGTTTGGGCAGACGAGTGTGCGCAGCGACGTCTACGCACTTGGCGCCCTGTTGTTCTTCTGCTTGACGGGAGTCGACCCTAAACCAGGGCTCGACATGCGCGAGCAATGCGAGGCGCGTGGCATTCCCACTCCACTTGCCGATGCCGTCTGCATGTCGATGGCGCTCGACCCGGCCAAGCGTTTTGCGAGTGCGGAAGCGTTGGGACGGGCGACGCGCACGGCATACGATCTGAGCCGCCCCGTGCGGCCTCCTGCGCCTGCGCCTGTCCGTACTCCGGCATCGGAGGCGGAGCTGACGCCCCAAGGGCTCCAGAGCCCCGCAGGGCTTCCTAGGCCTGCCGCCTCCGCTGCATGCGGTCTGCTCTCTCGCGTTCCGGAGTCTCTGGGGCGCATTTGGAATACGCTCGTCTGCTTCTCGCTGCTTGTGTTCTTTGCCGGAAGTCACTTTGCCGTCTTTCACCCCACGGGAGCAAACCAAAGCTACCCGACGTGGCTTCTCGTAATCGAGTATTTTTTCTTTGTCGATGGCCTTATGGTGCTTATGCATTTTGCGCTGCTCGATAAGCGCCGTCTTCGTCGGCGATTCGCACTGCTCGACAGCTATCGCGGCAAGAAACTCGCGAAACTCTGGCTCAAGGCATTGGGTGTACTGCTCCTATGCATGATCGTCATAGTCGCGGTTGCCAATGCGACCGGCGTCGTCGATACCTCCGCTACCTAAAAGAAAAGGGCCCCATTGGGGCCCTTTGCAGTTGCACTTAGATGCGGTTCATCTGAGCGGCGACTTTGTTGTACCAGTCCTGCCACGTGGGCGGGCAGTACTTTTTGGCCGCTGCCGGGGTAAGGGTGGAGCCATAGTTGGCGCCCAGATAGGCAACGTGAGCGGAGATGCCCTCGCTCCAGCTGCCAAAGCTGCGCCAACCGCCGCCACGGGCACTCCAGCCCCAGGCGTTGTAAGAATTGGCGCAATAAGCACCCTTGGTGCTCTCGATGCAGGCGATGGCGGGGGACCAACGGGGGTCGACACCGGTATTCCAAGCGGCGACGGCAAAGTTATAGCCCTGGCCTGCCATGGGGGAGCCGGCGAGATAATTGTCGATGCGGCTCGTCCACTCATTGATGAACGAATCGTAATCGGAGCTACCGGTATTGGCGTTGTTCACCGTGGTGTCGATGGTGGTGTTGGTGTTGGTGGCCTGGCTGCTGGAATTGCTGCCGCTTACGCCCTCGCCCGAGAGCTTCTCGGCGGCAGCGGCCTTATCGGCCTCAAGCTTGGCAAGTTCGGCGGCATTTTCCTGCTCGGCTTTTGCCTGTGCCTCGCTGCGGAGCTGCTGGGCCTGAGCCAACGCATCCTCGGCGTTTTTCTGCTCTGCCTCAAGCTGAGACTTGGCCTGCTGGAGCTCGGCCTTGTTCTGCTCGAGTTCGGTTTGCATGTTATTGAGCTGTTCGATCTCGTCGACGCTCGAGCTCGTGATCTGGTTGGTGTATTTGCAGGTCGTGATGAACTCACCCAGGCTCTGCGCGTTGACCAGGAAGCTCACGATGGGGTTGGTGCCCTTCTGATACTTGTACAGATCGCGCATGGCGGAGCTTGCCTTGGCCTGCTGCTCGGGAAGCTTAGCCTCGATTTCCTCGATGCTTGCCTCATTGGAGTCAATCTGCTTTTGCAGGTCATCGAGTTTGGTGCGGGCGTCGTTGTAGGCGCTCGTGGCGGCTTCGATCTTCTGCTGGGCTGCGGAAAGCTGGTCCTGCGTTGCCTGCGAGGCGGCATACGCCGCAACGGGGGAGAGCATCGGCGTGGCCGTCAGCGCAACGGCGAGCGCGGCGCTCGTGATGATACGAGCCGGCTTCGACGCAATGAGCGCTGCGGCGCGATGATTCGAATGCTGCATCCAGTCCCTCTGCAATCAATCGTAGGTTATGGTTCGAACGGTATTCTACTACTGCTTTCGACCTCAACTTGAACCTTAAAGGTTCCAAAGGGTCAAGTTGAACTTGAGGCTTTGGCTTTGACCTGCAGTTATGATGAATTGTTGAGAAACCATAGAGTTCAACTTTAACGTTACAGAGCCCTGTTTGAGAGGTGTTTTGGGCTGTAAAAGCTATCTCAACGTGGGGTTTTACAACTACAGCGTGCCCTCCTGACGAGCCCGCTCAATCTCTTCGAGGGCCTCGGCAGGGGTGAACGAGCAGGTGCCGTCGCCGAGCTTGACCACCTGGATGTCGTCGCCGATATGGACCTCTCCGCCCTTTAGTACCACGCCAAAAACGCCCTCGTGGGGAAAGATGCAGTCGCCGGCGAGATAGTAGATGGCACAGCGTGTGTGGCAGACCTTGCCGATTTGGCTGATTTCGACAAGCACCTCGCTGCCAAGCTTGAGCTGCGTGCCCATGGGGAGCGAGAGTAGATTGATGCCTTGCGTGGTGAAGTTCTCCCCAAAGTCACCCTTGCGCACATCGAGTCCGCGGGCCTGCGCCGTCTGGATGGACTCTGCGGCCAAAAAGGAAACCTGACGGTGCCAATGCCCGGCGTGTGCGTCGGAGGCGAGGCCAAATTGTTCTATAACGGTGTCGTGTCCATCGGCGACGGGCGACTTGCGCGTGCCCTTGTGTGCCGACGTGTTGATCGAGACGATGCGGGCGGGCCTGTCGTAGGCATCATTTGCCGTGCGTAGGGGAACGGCCGTTTGTGCGCGTTCCGCCAGCTCGCGTTTCGCGGCATTGAGGATGGGGTTATCGGTCGGATGGTCTTGGGGCACGTGCGCGCCTTTCGTTTGAGGATGTCAATACGCTGAATCCTACAACAATGGTAGGTTCATTGCCCATTGTCATACAACGGTGAGCGCCGTCTTCGTGCTGGCCTTCGTGCCGGACGATTGCGTCGATTGCCATAGATACGGTGGAGCTTTGGGCGCCGGCGGTTTGGCACGCTAGAATAAATCAGTTGCGCAAAGACCGCCCGTTGTGTGGGCAGTTCGTGATAGGAAGTTTCCATGGCATTGCAGTTTACAGAGCGCGAGTTCATTCCCGTGCTGCTCGGTGGCGACATCAACGCCTATTCGGTGGCGCGCGCCTTCTACGAGGAGTACCAGGTCAAGAGCCTGGTCTTTGGCAAGTACCAGACGGGTCCCGCGTACCGCAGCCAGATTATCGACTACACGCCCAACGTGGATATCGATACCATGCCCGTGATGCTCAGGACCGTCAACGGCATTGCCCAAGCGCATGCCGATAAGACGATTGTCCTTGTGGGCTGTGGCGATAACTATGTTGCCCTCGTGGCTCAGGCCAAGGATGCCCATGAGTTGGCGGATAATATCGTCGCGCCTTACGCCCCCTATAGCATGCTTGAGCAGTGTCAGAAGAAGGAGATCTTCTACGAGCTGTGCGAGAAGCATGGCGTGCCCTATCCGCATACCTTTACCTTCACCATGGCGATGCTGAACGCCCAAGGCGAGGCGCCTGCCGAAGTGCTCGACCAGATCGATTTTCCCTACCCGATGATTCTGAAGCCTTCTGACGGCATCATGTGGTGGCAGCACGAGTTCGAGGGCCAGAAAAAGGCCTATGAGATTGCCGACCGTGCCGAGCTGGAACAGGTCATTCGCGACTCGTATGCCAGCGGCTACACCGACGACCTGATCTTGCAGGATCGCGTGCCCGGCAACGACGAGTACATGCGCGTGCTCACCAGTTATTCCGACCGCAACGGCAAGGTGCGCATGATGTGCCTGGGTCACGTGCTGCTCGAGGAGCATCAGCCTCACGGTGTCGGCAACCACGCCTGTATCATCACCGAGCCCAATGACGAGCTCATGGGCGGCGTGCGCAAGTTGCTCGAGGACCTTCACTTTGTGGGCTATTCCAACTTTGACGTTAAGTACGACGAACGCGACGGCTCGTTTAAGTTCTTCGATTTCAACACGCGCCAAGGTCGCAGCAACTACTACGTCACTAACAGCGGCTTTAACGTTGCCAAGTATGTGGTGGACGAGTATGTGTTCAACCGCCCGTTTGAGCCGGAGTTTGTGACGGCGCAGGACGAGGCGCTGTGGATGGTCGTCCCCATGGGCGTCGTTGACAAGTACGTCAAGGATCCCGAGCTGCGCGCTAAGGTGCATCGCCTGGACAAGGAAGGCAAGGGCGCCGACCCTTCGTTTATGAAGGGCGACTTTGTCTTTAACCGCTGGCTGCGCATGTGGCACACCAAGCTGCGCCACTTTAAGCTGTTTAAGACGTATTACAAGTAGATGAGTGCGGCGCCCGTCCGGTTTACATCGGGCGGGCGCGGGTATGATACGCGCAATTGCGCAAGCGTCACCAAGGAGGCGGCGATGGAAAAGCTGGGAGTTATCGGCGGCATGGGCGCCGAGGCCACGTCGTATTACTACGACCAGGTGGTGCGTCATACGGCTGCTGCCTGCGATCAGGAACATATCGACATGGTGGTGCTCTCCAAGTCGACCATGCCCGACCGCACGCTTGCCATTAAGACCGGCGAGCATGCCAAGCTGCTGGCGACCATGAAAGAGTGTGCCCAGGCACTCGAGTCGCTGGGCTGTGCGCACATTGCCATTCCCTGCAACACGTCGCACTACTTCTACGACCAGATCCAGTCGTTTACGAAGGTGCCGATTATTCACATGCCGCGTGAGTCGGTGCGCTATGCCCTTGCGGGTGCGGTGATGGGGGAGTGCGAGTTCGACCCCAACCTGAGTATGCCGGCCGAGCCGGTGCACAAGATTGGCATTATGGGCACCGACGGAACCGTGGGCGCGGGCGTCTACGGCCGCGAATGCGAGGCTGCGGGTGTTGAGGTCGTCTATCCCAGCGAGAAACGTCAGAACGATGTGATGTCGCTTATCTACGATGATGTGAAGGCCGGACGTGAGCCCGATATGGATAAGTTCGACCGCGTGATGTGGGAGTTCGCCCGTAGCGGCTGCGACCGTGTCATTCTGGCCTGCACCGAGCTATCGGTGCTGCAGAAGTATCGAGAGATGCCCGAGATCACCCTCGATGCCATGGATGTCCTGGTGCGCGAATCCATCATCCGCAGCGGTGCCCCCTACCGCCTCTAGCTTCCGACCTGTCAAAAAGGGACAGGTTAATTTTGGTAGGTTTTATCTGGTGAAACAGTAAAGGCCTCGGCTCGTTTGGTGCGAGCCGAGGCCTTTTGCGTTGGACGGTTGCTGTCGGTGGCGAACTAGAACAGGAAGCCGATGGCGATGAGGGCGATGCTGACGATGAGCACGGCGATGTCCAGGCCCTTGATGGGGTAGCGCTTGTACGAGCTGATGCGTGTACGCAGATAGAAGCCGCGCTGTTCTGCCGCCAAGGCTGTGGCATCGGTCTTGCCCACGCTCGAGATGAGCAGTGGCACGCACAGTGGCAGCATGAGCTTAAGCTTCTTGATGGGGTTCTTGGTGTCGTACTCGACGCCGCGTGCGGTCTGCGCTTCCATGATGGCGTTCATCTCCTGACCAAACACCGGAACAAAGCGCAGCGCCGTGGTAAAGGTGAAGGCATAGCGATACGGTACGTGCAGCACCTCGACGCAGGCGTTGGCAAGGTCGTTGAGCTTGGTCACCATGAGCATGAGGATGAGTGGTAACGCCACGCCCAGCAGGCGCAGACAGGCCTTCGATCCTGTGATGAGGCCCGTGTCGGTGATAAAGCCCCACACCACGTTGCCATCGCGCATAAAGGCTAGCTGGAGTACCAGCATGATAAGCGCGAGCGGAATCAGCAACTTGAGCAACGAGAACAGACGGTCGACGACACCGGCATAGGCACCCAGCGCAAGGGTGAGTGCCAAAAAGCCCAGCAGCGCCACGTAGGTGTCGGACAAGAAGATGCCGACGATGATGGCGGCGGCGAGGCCCAATTTGACGACGGGGTTCAGGCGATGCAGCAGCGTATCGCCTGGCATGTAGTCGATGACGTTAACCACGGCGGACCATCTCCTTGGTAATGCGAACGACATCGGTGACCTCGCTCACCTGCGCAAAAGCGGGCGAGACGGAAGATGCCAGACGGCGCGAGAGTTCAATAACCTGGGGCGGCTCAACATAGGCACGCTGCATGAGATCGATGTTCGAGAATAGCTCGTGCGTGCGGCCGCGGTCGAGGATGCGACCGTCGGCCATTACCACAATGCGCTCGGCAAAATCCGAGACGACTTCCATATCGTGGCAGACCATAATCACGGCGCAGCCGCGCTCGGCCATGGTGCGCACCGTTTCCATGACGGTCATGCACTCGCGGTAATCAAGGCCGCTCGTGGGCTCGTCGAGCACGACGATCTTGGGCTCAACCACTACGACGGAGGCAAGCGCCACCATTTGTCGCTGGCCGCGCGAAAGTGAGAAAGGTGCCTCATCGGCAGGCAGGCCAAAGCGGTCGATAACAAGTTGAGCACGACGCAGAGCCTCGGCACGGTCGATGCCGGCAAGCTCCAGGCCAAAAGCGACCTCGTCGAGTACGGTATCCTTGCAGATCTGGCGGTCGGGGTTTTGGAAGAGCGTTGCGACCTCGCGGGCAATGCGGCTCGTGGGAACGGCTGCGGTATCCAGTCCCGTGACGCGCACGCTGCCCGAGGCGGGTTTAAGCAGGCCCGTGAGCAGCTTGGTGAGCGTGGTCTTGCCGGCACCGTTTTGGCCGACGATGCCCACGAGCTCGCCGGGATAGAGGGTCAGGTTGAGGTCGTGGACGGCGGCGCCGCCATTGGGATAGACAAACTCAACATGGTCGAAGGTGAGTACGGGTTCGGCGTCCTTGGCATGAGGGCGCAACGACGGTGCATGCGGGGAGCCGGCGGGCGCCTGGGCTTCGCTGGCCGCGCGTGCGGGGTCGACGATGCCCGAAATCAGGCGCTCGGCCTCATCGACATCCAAGCAAGGGGTACCGCTTACCAGGCCATCGGCCTCGAGGCTATTGAAGATACGCGTGACGCGAGGGCAGTCGACGCCGATGGCACGGAGCTCGTCGGTATGCGCGAAGACCTCGTGTGGCTCGCCCTGCAGCGCGATTTCGCCATGGTTGAGCACGAGCACGCGGTTGCAGTACTCCGAGAGCAGGGCGACCTTTTGCTCAACGACGACGATGGTAATTCCAAGTGCGCGGTTTGCCTCACGCAGCGTCTCGAAGACCAACGTGGAGCTGGCGGGGTCGAGTGCCGCGGTGGGCTCGTCGAGAACCAAGACGCGCGGACGCATGGCGAGGATGGCGGCGATGGCTACCTTTTGCTTCTGTCCGCCCGAGAGGGTGGCGATCTCGCGGTCGCGCAGGTCGCTGATGCCGACGGTCTCGAGCGTTTCGCTCACGCGCTGCTCGATCTGGTCGTGGGGAACGCCAAAGTTCTCGAGGCCAAAGAGCATCTCGTCCTCGACGACCGAGGCGACCATCTGCGTGTCGATATCCTGCAGCACGCTGCCGACGATTTGCGACACGTCGGTGAGCGAGGCTTCGCAGGTGTCGTGGCCGTCAACCATGACGGACCCAAAGAACGTGCCGGTGTAGTGGTGGGGCACGGCACCCGACAGGCAGGCGGCAAGTGTGGACTTGCCGGCGCCCGAGGGCCCGATGATGCCGATGAAATCTCCCTTGTTCACGCTGAGCGAGATGTGGCTGAGCGCCTGCTCGGTCTGCGTGCCATAGGAGAACGAGACATCGTCGACGTTGATGATCGTTTCCATGGATACCTTTCATAGTCATCGGGGACGTTCTTTAATGACTAGTCGTTTAAGAACGTCCCCAAGAGCTAGTTGTTTGGGACAGTCTTTGGTGGTGGAGCACGGAGACGGCTTTACGAGGGGCCCCAGGTTGGCGCGAAAGAGGAGCGAAGCGTACTTGGGTACGCGAGCGACGAATGAACGCCAAGATGGGGTGGCTCGTAAAGCCGAGTGGGTTAGTTGAGCTTCAGGGCCTTCTGAATGGGCAGGTAGAGGGCGCCGACCAGAATGGCGTTAAAGACGGCGGTCATGGCGACGACGGGCAACATGGCGGCGGCGAGCTCGCCCACCACGCCGAGCATGGCCATCTTGATGACCATGAAGATGACGCCGGAGACAAAGGTGGTCACGAAGGTTGCGACAATGGCGATGGCGGGCTTGACCTGACCGTTCTTGCCGGCGGCGTTGACGATGCCGGCCATGAGCATGGCGGCGATGCCCTCGGCGGCAAAATCGACGAACGGCGAAGTGGTGGTGATCTGGATTACGGCAGCCGAGATGAGGCCAATGACGAGCGCCTGGCCGATATTGGGGCGAACGACCAGGATGGTGAGGCAGAAGGCCGAGATGATGAACTCGGGGCTGATCATGCCGCCCGAGATGCCCGAGATTGCCTTGCCGACGGTGAAGTTGAGGATGAAGCCGGCGGCGAGCAGGATGGCGAGCAGGACGAGGGCGCGGACATCGAGTTTGCCACGGTCGGCGGTCTGGACGGTGCGGGGCTGGGTGGCGGTGGTGTTCTGAGACATGGTGAAAATCCTTTCGGAAGGGGATTGCAAGAGAAAAGCGGAGGCGCGTGATGCGAATGCGATCGGGCTCGAGATAGAAAAAGGCCCCCGGTCGAAACCGGAGGCCTTCCAATCACCTAGAGCGCAAAAACAGGCGTGAGGGACTCACTGTCGACCGATCGTATTCGCATCACGCCACCACCAGTTGTTAAGAGAGTTCATCGTGTTCTTCATGTTGGTGGCTCCTTTCGTAATGCTGTGGCGCGGTCGCACCTAGTTGCTGTTGCGCTGCACTATAGCACAGCGAAGTGTGTGCGGGGAAATCTTTTTTGAAAAGATTTCAGGCGGGTTTCCCGTCGGTCAAAAAGGCGGGTTAAGTGGGTGAGGCCGCCATTGCTGCCTTGCCCACTCAGCTAGGACGTTACTCCTTATTGCGACGGTAGAGGAAGTAACTGCCTGCGGAGATGACGGCAACGCCAGCGATAGCGAATGCAGCCACCATGCGGCCATCAAAACGATCGCCAGTGGTGGGCAGGCCACCCTTGGTGTTCGTCTTGTTAGTGGTCACCGTAGTCGTGGAGCTCGGCTTACCGGGCTTCTCGGCAGGCTTCTCGGGAGTCTCGGGGGTACCGGGCTGCTCGGGAGTACCGGGCTGGTCCGGGTTGCCGGGCTGCTCGGGGGTACCAGGCTGATCCGGGGTGACGGGGTCGGTGGCAAGAGCGTCCTGGGCGTAGGTGATGGACACCTTGAGGCCGTTGGTCTCAGTGTTCAGATCGCTCGGAGTGAAAGGCTCGTCAAAGTTTCCGGCCTTCTGATAAGCGCGCATCTCCTGGAGCAGGGCCTTGCACTTAACATAGGTGTTCTCGGTAGCAGCCTTGCCGGCCTTGTTGGCCAGAGCGGTGCGGCCCTCGGTGGTCGTCTCGGCCAGCATAGCGGCGTCAACTTCCTTGTTCTGCTCGATGAGCTCGTTCTGGAGCGCGTCGAGGTAGGCGCGGACGCTGATACCAAGGGTATCGGGATTCTCAAAGCAGAGGGAGCTGATGTCCATGAGGACGTAGTTGATGGAGTTTTCGGGCTCCTCGTTGTACACGACGTCAGTCTGTTTGCAGTGATCGAAGGAGACAGTCTGATCGCTGAAGTAGGGGCTGACCTCAGTCATCAGAGCGGAGTAGAAGGGGATGGCGACGGAGTACGCGGCGCGGGAGAGCATCTCCCACTGGATGGTAGCGACTTCGGGATCAAGGCCGCGACGAATCTGGAAGAGGTTGATCTCGGTGTTGGTTTCGGTACCGATGGCGTAGGCGCCGTCGGTGTTGGCGTTGAGGCCGGGAACCTTCTCGCCACGGTTGCCAAACGCGCGAATCATCTCAAAGGTGTTCCAGTTGGACTTACCGGGCTGGAAGAATAGCGGCTGCATTTCATTTACCATAGCGCCAACTTTAGCGCGCGGTTTTTTACTGGTGTCCTTTTTGATTTCATAGTCGGTGCCCTCGGCAAGCGGTGCGTCGAAGTAGGCACGGCCCTGGACATAGCGTGTCCAAGAATGCATGGCCTTTTCGCTAATTTCTTCACCATAGGTCTGGGCAACGTCGAACTGGCCATCGTCAAAGTACTTAGCAAAGCCCTTTTCCACGGGCATGGACTCGATGCCCCCGGAGTGGAGGCAGTTTGCACCGTCGTTGAGATTGACCTTGTAGTTGAGGTTGCCGATGTTGGGGTTGAGCGACGCGACGTCATCGGTGAGCTTCATGGCTATCCACTGGTGGCCGGAAAGCGCGGCGAACAGCCAGGTCTCGTTGTTATCGGCGATGATGAGCTGATCGTTGCCGCAGGCGCCCTGCTCGTCGATGATTTTGCCGAGGAGCTCGACACCCTCACGTGCCGTAGCGCTTTCGCCCAAGATGACGCTGCCGTAGCTATACTCGCCAATGCCAGTGTCGGTTAGGGGATCAGCCGCCTTGGCGTCTGCATTCATGTATGTGGTCAGCGTGGCGGAGCAGGATACACCTTTCTCATTGATGCCCGCTTCGGAGTAGGCATCCCAGCGTCCGTGCCACTGCGAAGGATGGTCGCGCACGTAACTATAGCGATACGTGGTATTGGGCGAGGTGTATGCGAATTCGGACTCGTCTGAGCCGTAGATATGGCCGGGACCATGTGAGGGTTCGATGCCGAAGTGCTTGAGGTAGCGCTTGCCAAAGTCCTCGGCGCGGCCGTAGTACGTGTTGCCATCGGCCGTTAGGTTTTTGCCCATGTAGATCTGCGTGCAGGCGAGCGCAGAGGTCGGCATGGACATGATGGTTGCAGCTCCAAAAGCAAGGCCAATGCCAAGCTTTTTGAGCGCGTTGACGGGGTGAGTTTTCCTCATAATCCCTCCCAGCGTGCGAAAGCCCTCTGTCGCCAGAGGGCTTCAGCCAATAAAGACACCCCATTAGCGTAACGAATTGGAAACAATATTCATCTATGAAAGAAACCTACTCGATAAGCGTGATGAAATATGCGATGAGCGGTTAATTGTACTCAGTTTGTAGCTTTACTTTAATAAAGACGCCCTGCAATTACTGTAGACGAATAAAGTAGCTGGGAATGCCCGAAATGAAAATCCCCCGCTGTTTGGCAAATGCATAAACAGCAGGGGAGACGATAATTGGATGAATATCATACCAATGTGGAATTACTTCTTTCGACGGTGGATCACGTTGATCGCATAGCCGACGAGCATGGCCAGAACAATAACGATAAAGCCGAGCAGGGGATTGTCGCTCATGGGGTCCTCCTATTTTCCGAGCGGGGAGAATTCGTCGACGATGAGGTCGAGGCATTGCGGAAGTGCGCGGGCACCAAAGACACCCGAGTTGCTGGAGATGATCTCGCCATCGAACTGCATGCCCAGCGACGGCGTGCAGGTGATCTTGGCTTCTTTGGTCTGGATGATCTTGAACTGCGGACGGCCGAGCACCTTGCCGGCGGGGTCGAGCGCGGCGGTGATCACGGTGGGCAGGAGCTGCACGGTGCGCACGGGTTCGATGACCGCAATGTCGACCATGCCATCGTTCATGCGGCAGTCGGGGAACAGGTTGATGTCGTTTTGGATGACAGAGGTGTTGCCGGCCATGCAGCAGATGCCATCGAGCTCCTCGACAATGCCGTCGTGCTCAATCGTAAAGTGCGCCACCGTGGGGTTGGGCGTGGCAAGCGCGGACAGGAAGTAGGCAATCTCGCCGATGTCGTTTTTGGTGGGGGCGGCCTTCATCATGATCTCGGCATCGTAGCCCGAGCCGGCGATGATGATGAAACCGTGGCGCTTCTCGTTGCCGTCCTCGTCGAGCCAAAAGAGCTCGCCCATGTCCGCCTTGACGGTACGACCGGCGCGGCAGGCCTTGGCGAGCGCCGCCGCCTCGGGCGCATTGCCGATGTTATTGAAGAACAGGCAGGCCGTACCGGAGGGGAAGACGAGCGTGGGGACACCGCATCCGCGCATCTGGTCGAGCACGTTGGAGACGGTACCGTCGCCGCCAGAAATCACCACGCGATCGAATTCGCGCACGTCTGCCACGGCGTCCTCAGGTTCCATACCATCGCCGATAAAACGCATCACGACCTCGTCGCCGCCCTGCGCGAGGGCGTGCGTGAATGCGTAGATTTCATCTGAGCTGGGGCCCGATGCCGGGTTGTGGATGATAAGGCAGCGCATACTTACGTTCCCGTTCTGTGACTAACCGAGTATAGTTGTAGGGCAATGCCGATATCCTACCCGTGTTTTTCGGGCCTAACCTTATTCGATGGGTTGATATGTACATTTCCACACATCAGGCTCTACTCGACTTTTGCCAGCGCGCCCGCGAGTTCGACGCGATTGCCGTCGATACCGAGTTTTTGCGCGAGCGCACGTTCCATCCGCGTCTGTGTCTGGTTCAGATAGCCACCCCTGCCGAGAGCGTCGCGGTCGATCCTCTGGTGATCGACGACCTGTCGCCGCTGGCCGAGCTTATGGCCGACGAGAGCGTGACCAAAGTCTTCCACGCCTGCTCGCAGGATATGGAGGTCATGCTCCATACCGTGGGCGTGCTGCCGCGTCCGATTTTTGACACGCAGGTGGCCGCCGCCTTTTTGGGCGAGCGCCAGCAGATTTCCTACGGCGCGCTCGTGCAGACGTTTTGCGGCGTCTCGCTGCCCAAGACTGAGTCACTGACCGACTGGTCGCGTCGCCCACTGACCGATAAGCAGATTGAGTACGCGATCGATGACGTCAAGTACCTGATCGTCGCCTATACCGAGATGATGAGCCGCCTGCGCGAGCTGGGCCGCGTGGACTGGGTGCTCGACGAGCTGCGCCCGCTGGCTGACGAGTCGCACTATCGCGCCGATCGCCACGAGGCGTTCCGTAAGGTCAAACGCATCAATTCGTGCAGCCGTCACCAGTTGGGCATCGCGCGCGAGCTCGCCGCCTGGCGCGAGGACCGCGCCGAGCGCCGTAACATCCCGCGCAAGTGGGTCATGTCCGACGACACGCTGCTTGCGCTCGTTAAGCGCAATCCTGTGCGCGTTGAGGAGTTCCGTAGCATTCGCGGTACCGACCAGTTGGGGGAGCGCGACGTGGACGGTGCGCTCATGGCCATCAAGCGTGGCGCAAGCTGCCCGCACGATCGTCTGCCGCTCATGGTGCGTGGGCATCGCCAGATCTCGCCGGAGCTGGAGAGCGTGACGGACCTCATGTATGCGCTTATTCGCCTGGTTGCCGAACGCTCGGGCGTGGCGACCTCGGTCATTGCCTCGCGCGATGACCTGGCTGACTACATTGAGCATCCCGAGCAGAGCCCCCTGCGTGAAGGCTGGCGTTTTGAGCTCGTGGGCTCGCGTCTGGACGATCTGCTTTCCGGCAATATGGGACTCACCGTGAAGGACGGCAAAATCGAGCTCCTGTAAGGAAGCCTAGCCGCTTGAGTGGGTAGAATGCCTCCAACGTGTAACTCGATTCGGAGGAATTCGCATGCCTTATTACTATGGATACGGCTTTGGTATCGACCCGCTGTACCTGCTGGTTGTTCTTGTCTGCACGGTGCTTGGCCTTGCCGCGCAGAGCTATATCAATTCGACGTACAAGACGTGGTCCAAGGTTCGCTCGGACGGCGACACGGGCGCCACGGTCGCTCGCCGCATGCTCGACGTCAACGGCTGCAATGCCGTGGGTATCAAGGGCGTCGCTGGTGAGCTTACCGACCACTACAACCCGCAGGACAACAATTTGTATCTGTCGGATTCCAACCGTTTGGGCGGCTCGGTCGCAAGCGTTGCTGTCGCTTGTCACGAGGCAGGCCATGCCGCGCAGCGTCAAAGCGGCTATGCCATGATGAAGGTACGCACCGCCCTCGTGCCGGTCGTCAACTTTACCCAGAACACTTGGACCATCGTGCTGCTCATGGGCCTGTTCATGAACATCGCGGGGCTCACGACTCTCGCACTGATCTTCTTCTCGTTTAGCGTGCTGTTCCAGCTCGTTACGCTGCCGGTCGAGATCGATGCCAGTCGCCGCGCCGTGGCGTATATCGAGCAGTCGGGCATGAGTTCCAAGCAGGTCAACGGTGCCAAGAAGGTGCTGACGGCAGCCGCGCTCACCTACGTGGCGGCGGCGCTCACCTCGATCGTTCAGCTGCTCTACCTGATGGCTCGCTACAACAGAAACTCCAACCGATAACAAATAGGACAGGCAGGCGCCGCGGGGATTCGTGTCCACGCGGCGCTGTACTATGTGTTGGACTTAAATATGCACGGGGCCGGAGCCTCTGTGCGCGATAACGAAAGGAGGCTGCGTGGCAGGCTGGAATCTGACCGGCAATACCGTTTCCGCCGAGTTCGACGGATCGGACGAGCAAGAGCGCAAAGAGCTCAGCGTGAGCCAAGCGGTGGAGATCGCCGCCGGCGCGCTCGATGCCATTCCGCAGCTGAGCGTTTTGGGTGAGGTCACGGGTTTTCGTGGTCCCAATGCCCGAAGCGGCCACTGCTACTTCCAAATCAAGGACGACTCGGCGGCCGTCGACTGCATCATCTGGAAGGGCGCCTACCTTAAGCGCGCCTTCGATCTGCGCGACGGCATGCAGGTGAGCTTTAAGGGCAGCTTCAATCTCTACAAGCCCACGGGTCGCATGAGCTTTGTCGCTCGCTCGTTTTCGCTGGCGGGGGAGGGTCTGCTGCGTCAACAAGTGGCGCAACTGGCCGAAAAGCTGCGTCGCGAGGGCCTGATGGACGAAGCGCGCAAGCGCCGCATTCCGGTGTTTTGCTCGCGTGTGGCGGTCGTCACCTCGCTTTCGGGTGCCGTAATCGACGACGTCAAGCGTACCTTGCGCCGTCGCAACCCGCTCGTCGAGCTTGTCTGCGTGGGCGCAAAGGTCCAGGGCGAGGGTGCGCCGGCAGAGCTTATTGAAGGCTTGCGCCGCGCCGCTGCCATTACGCCGGCGCCCGATTGTATTTTGCTCGTGCGTGGCGGCGGTTCCTTTGAGGACCTCATGACCTTTAACGACGAGGAGCTTGCCCGTGCGGTGGCAGCCTGTCCCGTGCCTGTGGTGACCGGCATTGGGCATGAGCCCGATACCTCGATCTGCGATATGGTGAGCGACCGTCGCGCCTCCACGCCCACGGCGGCGGCAGAATCGGTGGCACCGGCTATGACGGAGTTGGCCGACGTGCTCGAGACGCGCCATCAACGTCTGGGTGCCGCGATGGCTTCGATGATCGGGTCGGATCAGGTCGATCTGGAAATGCTCGACCAGCGCGGTCGTCGTGCCTGGGACACCTATACGGCTCGCTTGGGCGATGCCCTCGATGCCGCCGCATGCCGCCCGTGCCTCAACGATCCAACGTTTATGGTCGAGCGTCGCGAGTCTGAGCTTGCGCTGACTGCCGATCGACTGTCGGGCGCCATAACGCGTTCGGTTGGGGCCTTCCGCTCCAACTTCGAGCGTCTGCCCGAGCGCTTGGTCGCAAGCACCTCGGGGCTCGATGGCAAGCACCATGCGCTCACGCTCGCGAGCTCCCGTCTGGAGCATCAAGGGCGCACGATGTTGAGCAAGCCTGCGTCTGACTTAGGCCGTGCAGCGGCCTCGCTCGACGCCCTGTCGCCGCTCAAGGTGCTCGCCCGTGGTTACTCCATCGCGTACAGCGATGACGGCGTGGCTACGAGTGCTAAGACGTTTAAGCCTGGTGACGCTATCCGCGTGCGCATGGCGGACGGCAACGTGGCGGCAACCGTCGATGCGGTTGAGTAGGCCGCGTTTCACAGTGACAGACCTTTAGGAAAGGAAACAGATATGGCAGAGAAGACCCCGGTCGAGCAGCTTACGTACAAGCAGGCCTCGCAGGAGCTGGAGCTCATCATCCGCAGCTTGGAGTCGGGCGACATGGAGCTCGAGGAGTCGCTCGAGAGCTACACCCGCGGCGTCGAGCTTCTTAAGAGCCTGCGTACCCGCCTGACTGATGCCGAGCAGAAGGTCTCGGTGCTCCTTAAGGACGTCGACGGCAACGACGTGCTCGCCGACGGCGAAGCCGCCAACACCGACGACAACCTCTCGTTCTAACCATCTCGCAGTCCACTTTGGGGTAGTCTTTTTGGGACGTGTCTCTATAGTTTTGTCAACCGCGTGCTTCGCGCCATTTCGGCATGACGCATCCGGGCGCCCGGCGCCCCCGCTTCCCCTTCGGTTGATCCCGCCGCCCGCTAGGCCGCGTACGGGACGGCGTCGCGCATGATCGCGTAGATGACCTTGAGCCTCTTCCTCGCGACCGCCTTCAGCGCCTTGCCGTGCCTCATCCCCCTCGCCCTGCACTCCCCGTAGTACCTCCCGAACCTGTTGTCCGTGCCGATGAGGGAGTTGCAGCTGAATATGAGCAGGTTCTTGAGCTGCCTGTTCCCGCCGCGCTGCGGCGACGTCGACCTGATGCTGCTCCCGGAGCGCCTGTCGGACGGCGCCACGCCGCAATAGCTCGCGAGCTCGTCATGCCCCCTGAACGCGGATATGTCGATCGACGTCACCAGCGCCGCGGCGGTCTTGGGGCCGATCCCGGGCACCGTGAGGAGGCACTCGTAGACCTCGTCGCCCGCCAGCGAGTCGGCCACGAGCGAGTCGAGCTCCCCGATGTCGGCGTCGAGGGAGGCTATCTCCCGGGCGAGCATCCGGACCGCGACGTCCTCGCCGGCCGGGAGCGGCCTTCCCGAGCGCGACGAGGCCAGCAGCGCCACCCAGAGCCTCCTGGCCCCCGCGGCGGGGGCGCCCGCGCGCCTGGCGGCGCCCGAGAACCTGCGCCAGCCGGCGGCCGCGCACCCGGCGGCCCCGCCGAACTCGGCCAGCACCGACACCTGCCAGCGGCTCGACGGGTCGACCGCGCCCTCGAGCGCGGGGTCGGCCTCGAGCAGGGTCGCGCGCAGCCTGTTCTTCGCGCGAGTCCTGGCGGACGACGCGAACTCGCGCTGCGACGACAGGATCCGCAGCGAGGCGGCCCCCTCGGGCTCCTCGGGCGCCGGCCTGAGGGCGCCGGGCACGCCGAGCGCGGTGCGCGCGATCACCTCGGCGTCGATGGCGTCGGTCTTCGCGATGCCGGGGAACATCCCGCGGGCCTGCTTCTCGGCATATCCTGGCAGGTAGGCGCAGGGGTTCCCGTGCGCATGGGCGCGCGCGAGGACCAGCGCGCCGATGTTTCGCCTCTGGTCGACGACGACCAGCGCGCCGGAGCCGGCCCGCTCGAGCAGCCGGTCGATGTCGTCGGGCCTGTTGGCCAGCTCGGCCCTGAAGGCGACGCCCCCTCCCGCATCGAGCGCGCACGCGCTGTGCGAGCTCTTCCCGACGTCGATCCCCAGGTAGGCCACGGGCGTCTCTGCTGCAGGCATGGTGTATCCTCTCCCTTGAGCCGGCCGTAAGCCGCGGAAGCGACACCCACATTACCCGGCCGTGGCCCGGTCCGGGCCCGGCACATCTCTATCAGTCGTTCCCCGCGGCCCCTCCCGCCCCGGCGGCAACACGTCCCGGGCCCTCTACGGGGCAGGGGCTGACGGCCGTCCGGGGCGGTCGGCCAGCGACCACCGGTACGGCTCAATCGTATAACCATGCAACGGAAAAGAGCCGCCCTTTCGGACGACTCAAACTGTAATGGGGCTTTTTTGACTACCTCTTGTCGGCTGCCTCGCCGAGCACTTGCGTTTGCGAAAAAGTAGTCAAAAAAGCCCCGTCGCAAAATGAACTGCACCCCAAAACTTGGACGGCTTAAATAAAAACTACGCCGCAAGGGACTGTCTCCGGAACTCCTCCGGGGTCAGTCCCTTCAGTTTAACCTGGCGCCTCCTCGTGTTCCAAT
>CABUTR010000024.1 GCA_902494555.1 uncultured Collinsella sp. | reverse complement strand
TCTATAAGGCCGATCCGTATGCCTTTAAGGCCGAGTGCCCTCCGGGTACCGCCAGTGTGCTGTGGACCCTCGATGGCTACAAGTGGAACGACGCCGCATGGCTCAAGCGCCGTGCCGGCCACAACCACATGTCACAGCCCCTTAACATCTACGAGGTGCATATTGGCTCGTGGAAGCGCCACGGCGATGAGCCGCAGGGCGAGCCGGACGAGTACGGCAACTACCCCGGCCCCATGGATCCCTTCCCCGCGCAGCGCGGCGAGTTTTACACCTACGACGACCTGTCGGTGGAGCTCGTGGACTACGTGCGCGATATGGGCTACACGCATATCGAGGTCATGCCGCTTATGGAGCATCCCTTCGATGGCTCCTGGGGATACCAGACGACCGGCTACTATGCCGCCACGTCGCGCTATGGCGACCCGCAGCAGCTCATGCACTTTATCGATGCGTGCCACGAGGCAGGCATCGGCGTGATCATGGACTGGGTGCCCGGCGGTTTTTGCGCCGACTCCCACGGCCTTGCCACCTTTAACGGCCACATGCTGTTTGAGCACGAGATTCACCCCAACTGGGGCACGCACAAGTTCGATTTTGCCCGTGGCGAGGTCCGCTCCTTCTTAGTCTCCAACGTGCTGTACTGGCTCGAGAACTTCCACGTTGACGGCATTCGCATGGACGGCGTGTCCAGCATGCTGTACCTCAACTTTGGCATCGATGATCCCGGCCAAAAGAAGTTCAACAAGTACGGCACCGAGGAAGACCTGGACGCCAGCGCATTTATCCGCCAGGTCAACTGCGCTGTTGAGGCACACTACCCCGACGTGATGATGATGGCCGAGGAGTCCACCGCGTGGCCGCTCGTGACCTACCCGCCGCAGGACGGCGGCCTGGGCTTCCACTACAAGTGGGACATGGGCTGGATGAACGACACCCTGCACTACATGCAGACCGATTTTCCGTGGCGCCCCGGCAACCACGGGCTGCTCACGTTCTCCATCATGTACGCCTTTACCGAGAACTTCATTTGTCCGCTGAGCCACGACGAGGTCGTGCACGGCAAGTGCTCGCTGATCGGCCGCATGCCGGGTGATTGGTGGCGCCAGTTTGCCGGCCTGCGCACACTGGCTTTCTACCAAATGACGCACCCCGGTGCCAAGCTCAACTTTATGGGCAACGAGATCGGCCAGTTTATTGAGTGGCGCTACTACGAGTCCATCCAGTGGTTCCTGACCGAGGAGTACGAGACCCACCGTCATCATCAGGCGTTTATCAAGGCGCTCAACCACCTGTACACCGCCGAGCCCGCCCTGTACGAGCGCGGCTACACCGACGACGGCTTTACCTGGATCGACGCGGACAACTCCAAGCAGTCCATCGTGAGCTTTGTGCGCCAGGGCGAGGACGTCGATGACGACCTGGTGATCCTGATCAACTTTGACCCGGCGAGCTACGAGAGCTTCCGCGTGGGCGTGCCGCGCGAGGGTGACTGGGAGGTCATCTTCGATTCCGACCGTCCCGAGTTTGGCGGTAGCGGCTATGCGGGCGAGGAGCCTTACACCTGCTCGAGCGAGCCCTATCCCTGGAACGGGCAGATGGACTCCATTGAGATTAAGGTGCCCGGCCTGGCAGGCGTGGTGCTTAAGCGCCGCGGCCCCAGCAGCTATAAGCCGCCCGTGGTCGAGGCTCCCAAGAAGGCGACGTGTAAGCGCACGTCCTCGGTGAAGCCCAAGACCGCAGCAGCAAAGAAGGCTCCGGCTAAGGCGAAGGCTGCCAAGCCCGCTGCCAAGGCTTCGGCCAAGTCCACCACGACCAAGAAGGCAGCCACCAAAAAGGCTGCTCCCAAGGCCAAGGCAGCTGCTGTTAAGGCTCCTGCCAAGAAAGCGTAACAAAGCCGTTACAGCTGTAATACCCGCCCCACGGGGGCGTAGGATACATGTCATAACCGTTCCGGGAGAAACATCCCCGGGGGAAAGGAACGTATGAATAAGATCTTCGACAACAAGCAGGAGTTTACCGAGCTCTATCGCGATGCCGTCATGAGCATCAGCGGCAAGAGCGTCGAGGCCGCCAGCGACCTCGACCGCTTTAACGCCCTGGCCAAGCTCGTGGCCGAGAAGGCGCGCACCGTTGCCACCAAGAGTGACGCCCGCGCCACCGCCGAGGGCAAAAAGCGCGTGTACTACTTCTCGATCGAGTTTTTGATCGGTCGCCTGCTCGACAACTACCTGCTCAACTTTGGCGTACGCGATATGGTCGCCGAGGCGCTCGACGACATGGGCTTTGACCTGTCCGTCATCGAGAACCAGGAGCCCGATCCGGCTCTGGGCAACGGTGGCCTGGGCCGTCTGGCCGCGTGCTTCCTGGATTCCATGGCGGCCGAGGGCATTGCCGGCTACGGCAACGGCATGCGCTACCGCTACGGCCTGTTTAAACAGGAGATCGTCAACGGCAGCCAGGTCGAGGCCACCGACGAGTGGCTCACCCACGGCTATCCCTGGGAGGTCCGTCGTCAGGATAAGGCCGTGACTATTAAGTTTGGTGGCCGCGTCGAGGGCTTTGAGGAGAATGGCCGCACGTTCTACCGCACGGTGGACACGCAGGACATCTTGGCCGTTCCTTACGACATCCCCGTGGTGGGCTATGCCGGCGAGACCGTCAACAAGCTGCGCGTCTGGGCCGCCGAGCCGGTCGAGGAGCACTTTGACCTGGAGGCCTTCAACCGCGGCGACTACGCCCTGGCCGATGCCGAGCGCGCCGAGGCCGAGGCCATCAGCGCCATCCTCTACCCCAACGACGCCGGCGAGCACGGCCGTCTGCTGCGCCTAAAACAGGAGTACCTGTTTGTTTCGGCCGGCATCTACAGCCTGCTTGACACCTTTGAGAAGGAGCACGGCGCTAACTGGGAGCTGCTGCCGCAGTTTGTGGCCATCCACACCAACGATACCCACCCCGCCATGTGCGGCCCCGAGCTCATGCGTATTCTCATCGACGAGAAGAAGCTCGAGTGGGACGACGCCTGGAACATCGTGACGCAGGTCGTGAGCTACACCAACCACACCATCCTGCCCGAGGCCTTGGAGAAGTGGCCCATCGGCACGTTCTCCAAGCTCCTCCCCCGTGTGTACCAGATCATCGACGAGATCAGCCGTCGTTGGCACGAGTCGTTCGACACCACGCAGGAGGGCTGGCAGGAGCGTCTGCGCCAGACCGCCATTCTGTGGGACGGCGAGATTCGCATGGCCAACCTGTCCGTGATCTGCAGCCACAGCGTCAACGGCGTGGCCAAGATCCACTCCGACATCATCAAGAACATCGTGCTCAAGGACTTCTATGCCCTCACGCCCGAGAAGTTCAACAACAAGACCAACGGCATCTCGCACCGTCGTTTCTTTGCCGAGGCCAACCCCACCTACGCCAAGCTCGTCACCGAGGCCATTGGCGACGGCTGGCTCAAGGACGCCTTTGAGCTGGAGAAGCTCAAGGAGTTTAAGGACGACACCGAGTTCCTGAAGGCCGTGGGTACCTCCAAGCGCGCCAACAAGGAGCGCCTGGCTGCCTACGTCAAGGCCGAGACTGGTCTGGTCATTGACCCCAACACCGTCTTTGATGTTCAGGTTAAGCGCTTCCACGCCTACAAGCGCCAGCTTATGAACATCATGAAGGTGATGGATATCTACAACCGTCGCATCGCCGATCCCAACTTCCACGTGACGCCGACGACCTTCATCTTTAGCGGCAAGGCTGCCTCGAGCTACACCTTCGCCAAGGAGACCATCCGCCTCATTAACTCCGTGGCCGACGTCATCAACAACGATGCCCGTGTCAACGAGGTTATGAAGGTCTGCTTTATCCCCAACTTCCGTGTGAGCAACGCCCAGCTCATCTACCCCGCCGCCGAGATCTCGGAGCAGATCTCCACGGCCGGCAAGGAGGCCTCAGGCACATCCAACATGAAGCTCATGATGAACGGCGCCATTACGTTGGGCACCCTCGACGGCGCCAACATCGAGATCGCCGATCTGGCCGGCCGCGAGAACGAGGCCATCTTTGGTCTGACCGCTCCCGAGGTCGAGCAGCTCTGGGCATCCAACAGCTACTTTGCGTGGGACACCCTTAACAACGATCGCGAGCGTCTGGGCCGCGTGATGGACGAGCTCAAGGACAACACCTTTGCGGGTCTTTCGGGCAACTTCGAGAGCATCTACAACGAGCTCATGAACAACAACGACCCCGACCTGGTCATGGCCGATTTCCGCAGCTACGTCGACGCCTGGGAGAAGCTAACGAACAGCTACGGCGACCAGGAGACCTGGAACCGCAAGGCCCTGCTCAACACTGCCTCGAGCGGCTGGTTCTCGAGCGACCGCACCATTCGCGAGTATCGCGACGAGATCTGGCACGCTTAAAGGCGCGCGAGCTCCCCTATGCCAGCACGGCATTACTCGACGGGCGTGACGTTGCGCCGCGTCCGTCGCTAATGGGTTAGAAACATCGATGACAGAAGGAGAAATCGATGAGTAAGAAAGAATGCATCGCGATGCTCCTCGCAGGAGGACAGGGCAGCCGATTGGGGGCACTCACCCAAAAGATCGCCAAGCCGGCGGTTAGCTTTGGTGGCAAGTTCCGCATTATCGACTTTTCGCTCTCCAACTGCTCCAACTCGGGCATCGACACGGTGGGCGTTCTGACGCAGTATCGCCCCTACCTGCTGCATGCCTACGTGGGCTCCGGCGAGGCGTGGGATCTGGACAGCCGCGACGGTGGCGTGTCGATCCTGCCGCCGTACGAGACGCAGACCGGCGGCGCCTGGTATGCGGGCACGGCCGACGCCATCACGCAGAACCTCGACTACATCAAGGCCAACGACCCCAAGTACGTCCTGATTCTTTCGGGCGATCACCTGTATCGCATGGACTACCGCAAGATGCTCAAGACGCACATTGAGAACAACGCCGACCTCACGGTGAGCGTTATGCCCGTGCCGTGGGAGGAGGCCAGCCGCTTTGGCATCCTGACCACTGACCCCGAGGACGGCCGCATCACCAAGTTTACCGAGAAGCCCGAGAAGCCTGATTCGAACCTCGCTTCCATGGGCATCTACATCTTCTCGGCCGACGTGCTGATCGAGGCGCTCGAGGAGGACGCTCTGGACCAACGCTCGAGCCACGACTTTGGCAAGGACATCATCCCCAAGCTGCTTGGCGAGAACAAGCGCCTGTACAGCTACGAGTTCCACGGTTTTTGGAAGGATGTTGGCACCATCGCCAGCTTCCACGAGACCTCGATGGACCTGCTGGGCAACAACCCCGAGTTCGATCTTTTCGACAAGCACTTCCCCATCATGTCCAACATCACCACGCGTCCGCCGCACTACATTGGCCCGGACGGTCGTCTGGACGACTGTCTGGTCTCCAACGGTTGCAAGATCTACGGCACCGCTCGCCACTCGATCCTTTCGACCGATGTCATTATCGAGGAGCGCGCCGTGGTCGAGGACTCCGTGCTGCTGCCGGGTGCGCACGTTAAGAGCGGCGCGCACATCTGCCGCGCTATTTTGGGCGAGAACTCCACGGTCGAAGAGGGCGTGAAGCTCGGCTCTGTCGATACCACCAAGGATACGGCCGTCGTTGGAAATGACGTCGTTATCGGGAAGGGGGAATGATCCGATGATCAATCGCAAGGCCATCGGTTATATCACCGCTAACTACTCTTCGACTTACGGCAGCGTGCTGCTCAAGGACCGCCCCATCGCGTCCGTTCCGTTTTTGGGCCGCTACCGCCTGATCGACTTTCCGCTGTCCAACATGATGAATGCCGGCATCAAGACCGTCGGCGTCGTCATGCCGGGTAACTACCGCTCGCTGATCGACCACGTGGGCTCGGGCAAGGACTGGGGCCTGGACCGCAAGAAGGGCGGCCTTTTCATGGTGCCCGGCAACGCGTATGGCACCACCAAGGGCGGCATGCGCTTCCTGCTGCGCGACATCATCTCCAACAAAACGCTGTTCCAGCGCTCGGACAAGCCCTATGTCGTGATGATGGGCACCAACATCATCTTTAACATGGACCTCAACACCATCATCGAGGCGCACGAGAACTCCGGTGCCCAGATGACCGTGGTGTACTGCAAGGCCACGCGCAACGTCGATGACGAGACCAAGCTCGAGATTAACGAGAACGGCCGCCTGACGGGCGTGAGCGCCGGCGTCGTGTACGGCGACAACGCCTCCATGGACTGCTGCATCGTCAACCGCGAGACGCTGCTCGAGATTATCGACCACTACCAGGCCGCCGACTATCTTGACCTGCTCGAGGCACTCCAGGGCGACTTTGGCAACATCGACGTGTGCAGCTACGAGTACAAGGGCGAGGTCGTGGGCGTATTTAGCGAGAAGTCGCTGTATCGCCGCAGCATGGACCTGCTCGACCAGACCGTGGCCGACCAGCTCTTCGATCCCGAGCGCCCGATCCTGACCAAGGCTCACGACGTGCCGCCTTCGCGCTATGCGACCGGCAGCCACGCCTGCAACTCGATCATCTCGGCCGGCTGCATCATCAAGGGAACCGTGCGCAATTCGATCCTGTCGCGCGGCGTTGTGGTTGAGGAAGGCGCCTCGGTGACCAACTCGATCATCAACCAGAGCTGCATCATCAAGAGCGGCGCACGCGTCGAGAACGCCATCCTGGACAAGAACAACGTGGTTCCCACCAACACCGAGCTTCGCGGCACGCCCGAGAACATCCTGGTGCTGGGCAAGGCTCCGTTAACTTCCGACACTACCATCGTACGTTAACGTTGGCACCGCAACATCGCTCGTAAACTGCAGAATAGCCGCCCGGTTAGCGCCAGGCGGCTATTCTCGAATAACAACATGGGAGACAATATGGCAGATTCCAGCAAAAAGATGCAGATCGTGTTTGCCTCGGCCGAGTGCGCACCGTTTGTAAAGACCGGTGGCCTGGGCGACGTGGCGGGCTCGCTGCCTGCGGCGCTCGTGCGCGCCGGCGCCGAAGTAATCGTGATGGTGCCCAAGTACGCCACCATCAAGGACGAGTACAAGGCGCAGATGGAGCACTTTGCCGACTTTTACGTGAGCCTGGGCTGGCGCAACGAGTACTGCGGGCTGGAGAAGCTCGAGCACGACGGCGTCACCTATATGTTCGTGGACAACGAGCGCTACTTTGCGCGCGACTATCCGTACGGCTTCTTTGACGACGGCGAGCGCTTCGCATTCTTCTCCAAGGCCATCACCGAGAGCCTGCAGCACCTGCCAGCCGGCTTTGAGTGCGACATTTTGCACTGCAACGACTGGCAGACGGCACTGGCGCCCGTGTTCCTGCGCGAATTCTACCAGGGCCTGCCGCTGTATGACCGCGTCAAGACCGTGTTCTCGATCCACAACGTGGCGTTCCAGGGCCAGTTTAGCGACACCGTGATGGAGGACATCCTGGGTGTGGCGCATATTCCGGCGGCCGCGTCGCAGCTGCGTTGCGACGCCTGCAGCATCAACTACATGCTGGGCGCCCTGCGCTATGCCGACGCCATCACTACGGTGAGCCCCACCTATGCCAACGAGATCCAGACGCCCGAGTTTGGCGAGGGCCTGGACGGCGTGCTGCGCGAGCGCTCCTATGCGCTGCAGGGCATTTTGAATGGCATCGACGTCGCGGGCTTTGACCCGGCGACCGACAAGCGCATTGCCGCCAACTACACGGTCGAAGACCGTTCCGGCAAGGCCGTGTGCAAGGCCAAGCTGCAGGAAGAGCTGGGGCTCGAGGTTCGAGACGACCGTCCGCTCATGGTCATGGTCACGCGCCTGACGCGCCAGAAGGGCTTGGACCTGGTCATGTACGCGCTCGACCGCATTCTGGCCGGCGGCGTGCAGGTGGCCGTGCTGGGCACCGGCGACCGCGACTACGAGGACGGCCTGCGCTACTTCCAGGACAAGTACCCCGGCACCATGGCCGCGCGTATCGAGTTCGATCCGGCGCTGTCGCAGCGCATGTATGCCGCCGCCGATATGTTCCTGATGCCGTCGAAGTTTGAGCCCTGCGGCCTGTCGCAGATCATCGCCATGCGCTACGGCACCCTGCCCATCGTGCGCGAGACCGGTGGTCTGAAGGACACCGTGATCCCGTATAACGAGTTTACCGGCGAGGGCACGGGCTTCTCGTTTAGTAACTTTAACGGCGACGAGATGGGCGATGCGGTATTCCGCGCGGCACGCCTGTTCTGGGACAACCGCGATGCCTGGAACCAGCTGGTCACGCAGGCCATGAGCCAGGACTTTAGCTGGACGCGCTCGGCCGATAAGTATCTGGACCTGTACTTCTTTATGCATCCGGAGATCGAAAGGCCGGCGGCTGTTGTCGACGAGCCTGAGGCTGTTGCTGAGCCGGCGGCCGCTGAGGAGCCCAAGGCCGAGGAGAAGCCGGTTGAAACTGAGCCCGCAAAGGCCGAGCCTGAGGTGAAGGCTGAGGTTGCTCCTGAGGCAGAGGCCGAGGTCAAGCCCGCTACAAAGCCCGCAGCTAAGAAGACCACGGCCCGTAAGACGACCGCCAAGAAGGCTACGACGACCAAGGCTTCCGCGACTAAAACAGCGGCTGCCAAGGGAACGACCACGCGCAAGCGCACGACCGCCGCTGTCAAGAAGACCTCCGAAGCAGAGGCTGCTCCCGAGGTAAAGGCCAAGGTCGCAGAGGCCAAGCCGGCCGCTAAGGCTCCGGCAAAGACCACTGCTAAGAAGACGACCGCGACCGCCAAGAAGACCACGGCAACGAAGTCGACGGCCGCCAAGGCTACTGCGACCAAGGCCGCTCCGAAGGCTGCCGCAAAGCCCGCCGTCAAGGGTGAGGAGGCAGCCGCCGAGCCCAAGGCCGAGGCAGCTGTCGAGGCCAAGCCGGCCGCCAAGACCACCACGCGCAAGCGCGCAACGACGACGGCCAAAAAGACCACGACCAAGGCTGCAACTCCCAAGGCAGAGGCTAAGGCCGCCGCTGTCAAAGAGGAGCCCGAGCCCGCAGTAAAGGCCAAGCCGGCACCGAAGCCCGCTGAGGTCAAGACCGCTCCGAAGGCTACGGCAAAGACCGAGCCTAAGGCCGAGCCCGCCAAGAAGGCCCCGGACTCCCCCGCCGCTTCGACCGAGGAAAAGGCTCCGACCAAGAAGACCTCCGTCCGCAAGGCAACGGCCACCCGCAAGCGCCGCTAGTCCGGACGATCCACAATCTAATCCTCAATAAACAAGGGGTGTCGTTTAGTGCGACACCCCTTGTTCTATAGATGAGGTAAAACGATTTTCTAGGACAACCGTTCGCCGATGGTAAACGGATGTTGTTTATACAGCCTGTGTACAACAGATATACTTACATCCTGTGCGTAAAGCCCATGGCCAGCAGGCCATGATTCTATTGAACTGGACCGTACTATGAGATTGATACACAACAGCCGCCTGCCGCAGTTTCGCACTCCGTTTGGCGCTGTGACCACTGGCACTTCTGTTTCGCTCTCGGTGATCTTGGAGGATGCCGACCCCAACCAGGCAACGCTCACCCTGCGCACCTGGGTCGATGAGATCGGCGAGTCTCGGTATCCCATGACGCACGAAGGCGACGGCATATTTTCCGTAGAGCTTGAGTGTACCGAGCCCTGTCTTATCTGGTACAGCTTTATCTGCAATATCGAGGGCCAGCCCGAGGTTCGACTGGGCGCACCGCAGGGCCGCACCGGCGGCGAGGGCGTAACCTACGACTACGCCGAGGTACCGTCGTTCCAGATCACCGTCTATAAGCACCGCGACAACCGCCCCACTTGGTACGAGCGCGGCATGGTCTACCAAATCTTCCCCGATCGCTATGCTCGCGACGAGCACTGGCGCGAGCGTACGCTGGCTCAGGTCGAAAAGCCGCGTAACGGAATCCAACGCCGCATGGTCGAGGACTGGAACGAGCCGCCCGTATACGAGCGCGCCGAGGATGGCTCCATCAAGACCTGGGACTTCTACGGCGGCTCGCTCAAGGGCATCCAGGAAGACCTGCCCCGCATTGCCGAGCTGGGCTTTACGGCCATCTACCTCAACCCCATCTTTGAAGCCGCGAGCAACCACCGCTACGACACGGCCGACTACACCAAGATCGCCCCGATCCTGGGCACCGAGCAGGACTTTACCGAGCTGTGCCAGGCAGCCGAGAAGCTCGGCATCTCCATCATCCTGGATGGCGTCTTCAACCACACGGGCGACGACTCGATCTACTTCAACCGCTATGGCAACTACCCCGGCGTGGGCGCGTGGCAGAGCGAGGATTCGCCGTGGCGCGATGCGTTTTATTTCCACGAGGACGGCTCGTACGACTGCTGGTGGGGCGTGGGTAACATGCCCGCCATCAATGAGAGCTCCGAACTGGTACGCGAGCGGCTCCTGGGCAAGGACGGCGTGATCCGTAAATGGCTACGTGCCGGCGCCCATGGCTGGCGCCTAGACGTGGCCGACGAGCTTTCGGACGATTTCCTGACCGAGATCAAGAAGGCAGTACTTGCCGAAAAGCCCGATGCTCTGTTGCTCGGCGAAGTCTGGGAAGACGCCTCCAACAAGATTAGCTACGGCCATCTACGTCGCTATCTGCAGGGATCCGAGCTCGACTCGACCATGGATTATCCCTTCCGCGACATGGTCATCGGCTTTTTGATGGGCTACAAGAACGCCTACCAAGCTGCCGAGGATATCGAGACCCTGCGCGAGAACTATCCGCGTGAGGCCCTGTCCTGCGCACTCAATCTGCTTTCGAGCCACGACCGTCCGCGCATTATCTCGGTGCTCGGCGGCGGCCCCGACGAGTCGCAGCTGCCCGAGTGCGAGCGCAGCAAATGGCGCCTGGACGAGAACGCGATGGGCCTGGCCAAGAGCCGTTTTTGGCTTGCAACGCTCATGCAGATGACCTTCCCCGGTGTGCCTTCGATTTACTATGGCGATGAGTACGGCCTTGAGGGCTTGACCGATCCGGGCAACCGCCGCACGCTGCCTTTGAAGGAAGACCTGCACGACTTCGATACACTCGCCATCCTTAAAAACGCCTCGGCCGTGCGCCGTGCCCTGCCGTTTATGGTTGACGGCGATATCAAGGCCTTCGCGCTCAACGACGAGGTACTCGCCTACACACGCACCGGTAAAGACGGTGAGGCCGCGACGGTTATCATCAACCGCAGCCTGCGCAATTCACACCGCGTGACGATTCCGGCGCTCGACGAATGTGCGAGCGATGTGATTAGCGGTCACGAGTGCGAGATTCACAATGGCACCGTCACGCTCGACCTGTATCCGCTGGGATCGTCGATCATCTATCACCACGCCGAGCAGCGTCTGCAGGAGCCGCTCGATCACGGTGCGGGCGTTGTGTGCCATATCACATCGGTGCCGACCGACGACGGTAAGCCCGGCACGATCGGCGCGCCCACGCGTCGTTTTATCGACCATCTGGCCGCTATGGGCATGCGCTACTGGCAGGTCCTGCCTGTCAACCCGACGGACTTCTTCCGCTCCCCTTACGCCGGTCCTTCGGCCTTTGCAGGCAATATCGACCTGCTGCCCGAAAGCCACGAGGAGCTAGCCGCCGACTTTGAGACCTGGAAGGCCCGCGGCGGCGAGGATGCCGATCCGCTGTACACCGCGTTTAAACATCGCAATGCCGATTGGCTCGAGAAGTACTGCGTCTATATGGCCGTCAAAAAGTACTTTGAGGGCGAATCGCGCCACGATTGGCCGGCAGATGTTGCGCGCTACAACGAGCATCTGATCGACGACAAGCGTTTCCACGACGAGTCAGAGCTGCAGGCGTACATGCAGTACCGCTTTGACCTGGCTTGGTGCGAGCTTATGAACTATGCGCACAAGAAAGGAATCGAGGTCATCGGCGATATCCCGATGTATGTCTCGGACGATTCGGCCGATGCGTGGAGCGAACCCGAGAACTTCTGGCTGTCCGATACCGGTAAGGCAATCGAGATTTCCGGCGCGCCGCCCGACAACTTTGCACCCGAGGGTCAGGTGTGGGGCAACCCGACGTTCCGCTGGGACCGCATGAAGCAGAACGGCTATAGCTGGTGGATGGATCGCCTACGTCGTGCGTTTTCGCTTTACGGCCGCGTGCGGCTGGATCACTTCCTGGGCTTCCACAGCTACTTCAGTATCCCCGCGGGCAAGGCTTGCGCCGAAGGTCGCTGGCTGGCGGGACCGGGCAAGGACCTGTTCCAGACCGCCTACGACGAGCTGGGTCCGCTCAACTTTATCGCCGAGGACCTGGGCTATTTGACGCCCGGCGTTCGCGCCATGGCCTCGACCTGCGGCTTCCCCGGCATGGACGTGCTGGAGTTTAGCGACTACGACGTCCGTTGCGGCGTGCATCCCACGCCTGGCAAGATCCTGTACACCTCGACGCACGATACGTCGACGCTCGCGGGTTGGTGTACGCGTTCCTTTGCGGGCGGCGACGAACCGAGCGGTGTTGAGGTGGCGGCCAAGCTGATGAGCGACGCGCTGGTAAGCGACGCTCCCCTGGTGATGATGCCGCTGCAGGATGTCCTGGGGCTTGGCGACGACGCGCGCATGAACGTACCGGGCGTGGCCACGGGCAACTGGACCTGGCAGGCTGACGAGGCCGACGTTGCGGCCGCTGAGGGCAAAACCGCACAGCTCCTGCGCAACACGCATAGATTCTGGGGCGAAGCGTGATAAAACGCCCGATATAGGGTAAAGTTACAGACGTTTGAATTTTGCGGGCAGAGTAATCTGCCCGCTTTGTGCTGAATAGGAAGTATTATGGCGCGCTACGATTACAAGTGCTCGAGCTGCGGCAACGTGTTTGAGGTTGAGCATCCCATGTCCGAGACTCCCGATGTCGTGTGCCCGAGCTGCGGTGCCCCGGCGGCCAAGACGTTCTCGGCCAGCGGCATTAAATTTGAGGGCAGTGGTTTCTACAACACCGACCAGCGAAGCGGCGGCTCCAGCACCAGCGCAACGAGCGGCTGCTGCGCCAACTGCCCGCACAGCCACTAGAAACCAATCAGCCCCGCGACCGACACCAATCGCGGGGCTGTTTCTTTGCGCTATAGGTGGCTAATTATCTACCCAGGTTTCCTTATGAGTTGCGGTGAAATAAGGACTGTTTGGCGGGCAGAAGCCGCTATTCAATCCCTATTTCACCGCAACTTAGTCGTTACTTGCGGACCAGCCTGGCGCAGAAGTGGCCGTCGTAGGAATCGGCGTTTACCGGCACGCTTTGGAAGAGGCCTCGTTCGTTCTGGCGTACGGATACGAGCTTCTTAGCCTGATCGAACTCCGGGAGTTGCAAAATCTGCGCCTCGGAGAGCAGTGCCACGCTAAAGCAGGCACCCTCGGGAGAAGCAAGGAACGCGTCCACGACCTGCGTGTTCTCCTCGTCGAAGACCGAGCACGTCGCATAGATGAGCTCGCCGCCGGCAGCCACGCGCGCAGCAGCCTCTTTGAGCATCGTCAGCTGCAGTTTGGGCAGCTCAACCGTCACATCCCTTTCGGTCAGACGCCACGGGATCTCGGGATGACGGCGCATGGTTCCGGTGCCAGAACACGGCGCATCGATAAAGACCGTGTCAAACTTAACCGGCTCACCGCGCATGGCATCAAACGATGTGAGTACCTCATCGAGCTCGCAGGCATCACCCGAAACCGTACGAACGCCCTGAATACCGGCCTTATGCAGGCGAGCGAGATTCAGATCGCACTTGCGATCATGCAGATCGAGCGCCGTATGCTGACGCTCATATTCCGCACGCTTTGCCTGGCACATCATCACATAGGTCTTGGTACCGCGACCGGCACCAATCTCAAGGCAGCTTCCAGGGCGCGTGGCAGCTGTGGCGATAAGCTGCGCATTGAGATCAGACGCCACCGCGGCAGCATGCTCAAACACACCAGAAGCAACGGTAACCTGGGCATCAACCGGGGCATGGCAGCCCGGGAAGACAGGCGCGACGAGCTGCGAGATATACGGATCAGGTTTGGTTGCAAAGGCGTTCTCATGCAGGGCCAGCGGCGCGGGGGCCAGATTGCCGGCAAAGTTAAGCGCACCCTCAGGCGTGTCAAACGACGCCATAATACGAGCGCACAGCCATCGCGGCAGCCCCATCAGGCGCGACAGACGGACCAAGCGTCGCTCAGACTCATCCACATCGGATGCAGTAGCAAAGTCCTCAACATTGTCCGCAACCTTATGCAGTACAGCATTGGCCAAGCCAGCGGCGGACTTAGCACCGCTGCGCACCAGCTCAACACCCTGACTTACGGCAACGCGACCAGGCGTATGCAGGTAAAGCATCTCGAAGGCCGAGATACGAAGTGCCATGCGAACACGCGGCGCAACCTTTTTAGGCTTATCAAGAAACTGATCGAGCAGCTCGTCCAAAATACCCTGTGTGGCGGCCACGCCAAGCGCCAAGCGAGCTGCAAAAGCGGAATCGCGCTGGTCAATAGCCTTGGCCGATGCGCGAGAGGACAGCACGTCACGCGCATACATACCGCGGCGATCAGCCTCCATTAGCACATCGAGCGCAAGCTTGCGCGCGGGAGACAACTTGCTCATGACAAAACACCCCAGATAAGATCGGCACCCTGCAGTCCAGCGGCCCAAGCAGAAGCGTCCATAGCACGCTTGCCATCAGGCTTAACCTCGAGCAGCTCAACCGTGCCATCGGAAAGACCAAGGTAAACACGCTTGGCCTTAACGAGAACCTGACCCTCGCCAAGCGACACATCAGCCGGCGCAGCATCGAGCACGCGCACGGTCTTGCCGGCAATCACGCAACGAGCAGGCGCGGTATCGGACGAGGCCAGCACATGACGCACGCAATCAAGCGCCGCCATTTGCGGATCCAGGCGCATCTCCTGTTTAGAAATCTTGGCGGCATGGGTAACGAGCGCCTCATCCTGTTCAGTCCACACGGCGGTACCATCGGCAAGAGAAGGAAGCGTACCGGCAAGCAGGTTGCCGCCAAGCTCACCAAGCTCCATGGTCAGCGCCTCAGCATGCTTACCGGCAACCGACGTGGAAGCCTGAGCACAATAAGCACCAGTATCCACGCCATGCCCGATGCGCATGATAGAAACGCCAGCAACCTCATCACCAGCAAGAATGGCACGCTGAATGGGAGCAGCCCCACGCCAACGAGGCAGCAAGGACGCATGAACATTTACGATACCGAGCGGCGCCATATGCAGCACCTCATCGGGCAAAATGCAGCCATAGGCAGCCACGCAGAAAATATCTGCCCGAGCAGCTTGAAGCGCCTCAACGACCTCCGGCGTCATACGATTAGCCTCAATAACCCGCAACCCCAGCTCAAGCGCCTTAGCCTTAACAGGAGACGGCTCTAGCTTCTTACCACGTCCACGAACAGCATCAGGACGAGTAACAACAAGCGCAATCTCATTCCCGGCCTCGACAAGCGAAGTCAGCGAAGGCACAGCAAAATCAGGCGTACCCATAAACACAATACGCATAAAGGACGTCTCCCCTAAACCAAAGCCGAGACGGCTACAAATAACAGCGGATAGCCAAGTACCCAGCCCATCCGCAATAACAATTCAACAAGAACAAATATACCCAAAACCAAAGAAAGAGCCGCAATAAAAGCAGCTCTTTCAGCAAAGCAATTATCAGCGTAGACGCCCCTCCCTGGCCCGACGGCACCCGGGCGAGTCAAGCAGCGTCAACGTAGTCCCCGGGGCGCCCGCCTATATCGTCCCGCGCGCAGTTTCGCAGCGCAGCGAGAATGTTTGAGCACGGGATGATATAGGCCGGCGCCCCGGGGACGGACAAACCTACTCCGTCTCGCCCGGTCGAGCGCCGCGGGCCAGGGCGTCCTGGTACTCCTTGACTGCCTTGATCCTCTGCATCGGCTTCAGTCGCTCGAACATGGTGTTGCCGTGCAGGTGATCAATCTCGTGCTGCAGGCACACGCAGAACAGGTCGCCCGAGGCCTCATAGCGAATCAGGTTGGCGTCCAAGTCGTACGCCTCGACCACGACATGATCGGGACGCTCGATCTCGCAGCTAATGCCAGGAATGGAAAGGCAGCCCTCGCTAAAGGGCACCAGATGGTCGCTCTGCTCAACAATGACGGGATTAATGAGCACATACGGGTCGTAGTCGTTCTTGTCGCTGTAGTCGCAGTCGATGGTGACGAGCTGGATGAGCTCGCCGATCTGCGGAGCAGCCAGGCCGCAGCCACCGTTCTCGAACATCATCTTCTTCATCTTCTCGGCAAGCGCTTCGATTGCCGGGGTGATCTCCTCGATGACGGCGCACTCCTGGCGCAGACGAGGGTCGGGCGACAGTACGATTCCGTTGGCTTCCATGGCCATCCTTTCGAGTTGTTACATCAAATCATAGGCGTCGACGTCAACGCTCACGCTCACGCCGCGCACAGAGCCCACCTCTTTGAGGCAGGCGTCGATATCATCAGAGACATGGTACCCCACGGGCGACTTCACAAGCAGATGGAAGCGGTAACGGTCCTTGGCTCTCTCGATTACACACGAAGCCGGGCCCAGCACCTGTGGCACGGCACTCCCCGCCCGCAAAAAGTCGGGCGCGGCAGCATGCCAGCGGCGCTTTAGAAGCTTTGCAATGCGCCCGATGTAGTCCTGCGCGTCGTCTCGGTTCGCCGACCACACCAAAATGTTGACCAGGCGAACAAACGGCGGATACAGGGCGTCGCGGCGCTGGTCCAGGTCGTAGACGGTAAAGATCGAGCGGTCGTGCTCGGCGACGGCGCGAATGACCGGATCTTCGGGCAGGTAGGTCTGGATGATCACCTCACCGGGGCGATCGCCGCGGCCGGCGCGGCCCGCAACCTGCTCCAGCAAGTCGTAGGCGCGCTCTCCTGCGCGGAAGTCCGGCAGCTTGAGGGCGAAATCGGCATTGACCACGCCCACGAGCGTGACCTCGGGAAAGTCGAGGCCCTTGGCGATCATCTGGGTGCCCAGCAGCACAGCACAATCGGCGGCATCGAACTGCTCGAGCAGCTTTTTGTGCGCATTCTTGCCGCGCGTGGAATCGGCATCCATGCGAATAATGGCGACGTCCTCGGGAAGCATCTGGTGCAGCGCGTCCTCGATCTGTTGAGTGCCCAGACCCATTTTTGCCAGGTAGCGACTGCCACATTTGGGGCAACGGCTCGTGGGCGCGGGATACGGCTGCACGCGCCAAGACGAACCGCAGGTGTGGCACTGCAGCGTGCGTGTGCGCTCGTGATACGTAAGCGCGGTGGAGCAGTGGTTGCAGGTGGGCACGCAGCCGCATTCGCGGCACATCAGAAACGGCGCAAAGCCACGGCGGTTATGCAGCAGCACGGCCTTCTCGCGGCGCTCGACCACACGCTCTAGGCCCTCCATCAGCGGTTTTGAGAACATGGAACGGCTGCCGTGCGAGAACTCACGGCGCAGGTCGGCGATCCGAACCGTCGGCAGGACTGCGTGTCCCGGGCGCTCGGGCATCTCGACGCGCGTCCAGGTGGCACCGTTATACGTGCCACGGCGGCAGCGATCGAGGGCCTCAGCAGAAGGCGTGGCGGAGCCCAACACGAGCGGGCAGCGGTAGTGCCGCGCCATCTCGGCCGCCACCTCGCGCGCGTGGTAACGCGGGCTGGAGCCTTGCTTATAGCTGGTCTCGTGCTCCTCGTCGATGATGATGAGGCCCAGGTCGTCAAGCGGGCAAAAGAGCGCCGAGCGGGCGCCCACGACCACGCGCGCGGCACCGCTGGCGACCATATACCACTGGTCCAGGCGCTCGCCGGCCGAAAGGCGCGAATGGAACACGGCGACCGTCTCACCAAAGCGCGAGCGAAAGCGGCCGACGGTTTGGGCCGTCAGCGAGATCTCGGGCACAAGCACGCACGCCGAGCGACCGGCTGCGAGCACGCGCTCGATGGCGGAGAGGTACACCTCGGTTTTGCCGGAGCCGGTGACGCCGTCGACAAGGACCACGTCTCCGTGGGCGTCAAGACGGGCGCGCTCAATCTGCGTGAGCGCCTGCTGCTGGCCGTTGGTAAGTGCGACCGGCGCCTTGCCGCTTGCCGAGGACAGCGTGGTCTGCTCGCTGCATCCACGCCAGGCGCGGCGCTCCTCCACAACCACGACGCCGCGTTTTTCGAGCGACTTGATGGTCGCCGACATGCTGTTATAGAGCAGGTTGAGGTCGCGCGTCGTGACCGGCCCGCACTGGAGCGCCTCGATGAGCTGACGCTGGCGGACCGCCGTTTTGGGAGGCGTATAGTCGAAACCCTCGGGCGTGAGCATGACCCAGCGGTTTTGGATAGGCTTGACGGCGGGGCGCTCAACCGTCCACACACCGTCGTCGCCCTTGACCACGCGCGGGCTTCCGCCCGGCGGCAGGAACAAGCGCAGGCACTCGGAAAGCGTCGCGACATACTCGCGGCTCATCCAGCACGCGATACGGGCAGCCTCGGCGGTAAAGAGCGGCTTGCTGAGGATAGCCTCGATAGGCTTGATACGCGCGGGATCGAGAGCGTCGTTACCTTGCAGGTCGGCCAGCTCGGGCGCGATGTCGACGATGTAGCCCGCGGCCGCACGGTTGCCAAAATGAACCAGGACGGTGGAGCCGATCTGGGCCTCGCAGGCGAGGGGTTGCGGGATGCCGTAAGCAAACGGCTCGGACAGTGCACGCGTCGGGATGTCGAGGACTACGCTCGCATAGGCGGCGAGGGGTTCGGGTGCGGGCTCGGGCTGCGCCGGGGCGGCGGCAGGAGCCGCGGACTTCGGAGCCTCCTCCGGCTCCGGCGAACCAAACAGCGAAAGTTGCTCGGCCATGGCCCCAGCACCTCCTATCCCATACGTCTACAGAAACAAGAGCCCCGCTCTGAGTGAACGGGGCTCGGATAAAAACGTTTGCGCAGCGATTACAGCGCCATCGTGCGGGCGCGGTCGATGCGCGCCAGGCAGTCGTCGCGACCGACGAGCGCCATGGTCTCGCCCAGCGGAGGGCTCACCATGTTGCCGCAGACGGCGACGCGCACGGCCTGAAACACCACGCGCTTCTTGAGGTCCATCTGCTCGGGCAGCGGCTCAAGCGCGGCGTCGATGTTGGCGGCCGTCCACTCGTCCACACCCTCGAGCGCGGCCTTGGCGGCATCCAGAATGGCACCCATGCCTTCCTTGGCCAGGCCCTTGTTGACAGACTTCTCGTCATACTCGAGCGTCTCGGCCGTAGCAAAGATGGGAGCGGCGACGGTCACGGCGTCGGCCGGCATCTTGGTGCGCGGCTTAACGATGGCAGCGAGCGCGTCGATCCAATCCTCGCCGAACTCGACATTACCCTCGATGAGACCCGCCTCGTGCAGCTCGGGAACCATGATCTCGTCGGCAAACTGAGCATCGGACATGCCGTTGATGTACTCTGCGTTGACCCAGTCGAGCTTCTTGGGGTCGAAGGTAGCTGGGTTCTTGGAGATGCGGTCAAGCGAGAACTTGCTGGCAAGGACATCGCGCGGGATGATCGTGGTCTCGCCGTCGAGCGACCAGCCGAGCAGCGCCAGATAGTTGACGAAGGCGTCGGACAGGTAACCGGCGTCGCGGTACTCCTCCACCGAGGTGGCGCCGTGGCGCTTGGAGAGCTTCTTGCCGTCGGCACCCAAGATCATGGAGATATGAGCGAACGTAGGCACGGGCGCGCCGAGGGCCTCGTAGACCATGACCTGACGCGGGGTGTTGGACAGGTGGTCGTCGCCGCGGATGACATGGGTGATCTTCATCATGGCGTCGTCGACGACGGTCGCGAAGTTGTACGTGGGCGTGCCATCGGAGCGGAAGATGACAAAGTCGTCGAGCTCCTTGGCATCGAAGGTCACCTCGCCGTGGACGGCATCGTGGATGACGACGTCGCCGCGGTCCTCGGGCACCTTGATGCGCAGGACGTAGGACTCACCGGCCTCGATGCGGCGACGGGCCTCCTCGGGATCAAGATCGCGGCAACGACGCTGATAGCCCTGGAAGGGGTCCTTGCGGTCCTGCGCGGCCTTACGGTCGGCATCGAGCTGCTCCTTAGTGCAGAAGCAGGGATAGGCCTTGCCCTCGTCCCAAAGCTTCTGGGCGGCCTGTTTGTACAGGTCCAGGCGCTCGGTCTGGGCGTAGGGGCCATAGTCGCCGCCCACCTCGGGACCCTCGTCCCAGTCCAGGCCCAGCCAACGCATGGCGCGCAGAATGATCTGCGTGTTCTCGTCGGTGGAGCGGGTGGGGTCGGTGTCGTCGATGCGCAGGATGAACGTACCGCCGTTTGCGCGGGCGAAAGCCCAGTTATAGATAGCGGTGCGGGCGCCGCCGATGTGCAGCTTGCCCGTCGGTGAGGGTGCAAAGCGGACGCGAACGTCTGATGCCATGGAAATCTCCTCGATTGCAGGATGGATGTCTAACCGCACCAGTATAAAGCATCAAAGCAACCTCCGCACAAAGGGCACCGACCTACTCATTGGGGACAGACTTAAATGACCATTCTTTGGGCAACCTGTCGACACTTAGGTAAGACCGATCATTTAAGTCTGTCCCCAATGAGTAGGTGCGGAAAGGGTGTGAATGTTTGATTTACGCGCTATGATGTGCCCTTGCATAGAGAGCCCGGCGGAATGGTAACGGTCGCCGGGACACGTTTTTGAAAGGACAATCATGTCAGAAGAACTTCGTTCCATCCCGCCCCAACACGGGTCCTTTGTTTTTACGTCGGAGTCGGTGACCGAAGGTCATCCCGATAAGATCGCTGACCAGATCAGCGACGCCGTCCTCGACGCAATCCTTGCCAAAGAAATAGAGCTCCAGGAGCAGGGCTACATCGCCCCCAACGGCGTGCCCGCCAACGTGGAGAACGTCCGCTGCGCTTGCGAGACCCTCGTGACCACCGGCACTGTCATCGTCGCCGGCGAGATTCGCACCCAGGCCTACGTCGACGTACAGGAAATCGCCCGCGGTGTTATCCGCCGCATTGGCTACAACCGTGCCAAATTCGGTTTTGACTGCGACACCTGCGGCGTTATGAGCCTCATCCACGAGCAGTCGCCCGATATCGCCCAGGGCGTCGACGAGTCCTTCGAGACCCAGACCGGCGCCACCACCGACCCGATCGACCTGATCGGCGCCGGCGACCAGGGCATGATGTTCGGTTATGCCTCCAACGAGACCAAGACCCTCATGCCCATGCCGCACTACCTGGCAAGCCGCCTGGCTGAGCGCCTGGCCGCCGTGCGTCACGACGGCACCCTCGCCTATCTGCGTCCCGACGGCAAAACCCAGGTCACCGTGCGCTACGAGGAAGGCAAGCCCGTCGAGGTCACGACCATCGTCATCTCCACGCAGCACGCCGCCGAGATCGAGGACATGGGCAAGATTAAGGCCGACCTCATCGAGCACGTCATCACCCCGGTCATGGCCGCTGAGAACATGCCGTGGGACAACGCCGACATCTACGTGAACCCCACCGGTCGCTTTGTCGTGGGCGGCCCCATGGGCGACACGGGACTCACCGGCCGCAAGATCATCGTCGACACCTACGGCGGCTACGGCCGTCACGGCGGCGGCGCCTTTAGCGGAAAGGACTGCACCAAGGTCGACCGCTCCGCCGCGTATGCCGCGCGCTGGGTCGCCAAGAACGTGGTCGCTGCTGGTCTGGCCGACCGCTGCGAAGTCGAGCTTGCCTACGCCATCGGCGTTTCCAAGCCCCTCTCAATCATGGTCGACACCTTCGGTACCGCGCATGTTGCCGAGGACAAGATCGTCGAGGCCGTGGAGAAGACATTCGACCTGCGCCCGGGCGCAATCATCCGCGACCTAGACCTGCGTCGCCCCATCTACGAAAAGACGGCAGCCTACGGCCACTTTGGCCGCGAAGACGCCGACTTCACTTGGGAGAAAACCGACCGAGTCGAAGAGCTCAAAGCAGCCTGCGGACTGTAATTAAGAACCGCTAAGGTCACAACACGCACGCGCTTTCAAAAGAAGTACCGCCCCCAAGCGGTGCTTCTTTTTTATTAATCCGGTGGTAAAGATGCTTCGATATGAGCCTACGCTGCGTCCCTAGCTAATGAATTTTGCCATCTAGCAACCCCAACCATGTATCCTTAGTCCCGAGGGGCGGGGCATAAGGTCGATCGCGAGTTCCGCACGAGCCGGAGAGCACTTAATGTGCTCTCCGTGCGAGCAGGACTGTCCGAGCAGGCGACCTT
>CABUTR010000023.1 GCA_902494555.1 uncultured Collinsella sp. | reverse complement strand
TTATCTCTGCCAGCGCCGAAGCCCTCAAAGGCACGCACACCGCCGTCGACTACCCCGCCGGCGCCTATGAGCCCGTTGAGTTTGATGCCGAGGAGCACCTGGGCGGCGCCGCGACTACGCAGGAGATGCGCCAGATTGCGGGGCGCGCGACCACGGCGCGCGTCGCCCCCAACAGCCTGCGCGCCAAGGCGGCGGCAGAGCGCAGCCAGACGCAAAAGAAGGTCATCATCTTCTCGATCGCCATCGCCATCGTCGCGGTCATCGCCTGCACCGGCGCTATCCTTATCACCACTGCCGGCGAGGGTCTGGGTGAGCGTCCCGAGCCAATCCTTTCGTCGCGCACGACCGAGAGCGATGCGGATAGCACTGGTCAATCGCAAATCCAGCAGGACGACCCGCAGGGCAACTCCGCATCCACCAACTCGTCTTCGGACACCCCTGATCAGTCGCAGAGTGCCGATTCCTCTACGTCCAACAGTGGCACGCCGTCCGGCACGACCGACTCAAGCCAAACGACTGACGGCTCTCAACCGAGCACGGGCGACCAGACGAACGGCAATACATCGAGTACGGGATCTACCGACAACGGCAACACCAACAGCTCGAGTGGAACCGCGTCCGGCACGGCATCTGACAGCTCGAGCCAAGGCACGGCATCGGGTAACTAAGCACGTTTGCCTCTCAAAGAGAACCAACCTGTATAACGGGCGCGAACCGGCAACGGTCGCGCCCGTTTGCCTTGGGCGCCGAGGTAGCACGCCCCGTGCGATGGTAAGATGCTTTGGTGTGTAAAGAGGAGATTTGCCATGAGCAAGACAATAGTTAAGCCCACGCTATCGCTGGGCAACCACATCTATCTGTATCGTCTGCTGCGCGATGCAATCGGATGCGGCAAGCAAACGTTTATGACGCAGGTCGAGGAGGCGCTCGCCACCGGCGATATGGCCGCTTATGACCTAGGCTTTGAGTCCACGCGCGAGCTGCTCGAGGAGCTCGACGACTGCATTAAGCTGACCGTCTTTAAGGGCGGTCGCCTGTATGCCACCGTCATCGCCAACGAGGCCTGGGATACCGCCCTTGCCAAAGGCGAGGACAAGCCCAAGGCTGCCAAGGGTGCCAAGCAGTCCTACAAAAAGAAAAAGCGCGGCGAGAAAGACCTCAAGGCTGTACGCCCCAAGCACGTTAAGCGTCCCGAGCCCGTGGCCGAAGTCGCTCCGGAGCCCGAGCCCGAGACAGAGATCGAAGTCGCTATTGAGGTAGCAGCAGAAGCCGAAACCGAAATCGCCGCCATGACCGATCCCGAAGTCATGTCAGAGCAGGAAGCCGCTGTGGAGCTCAACGAGGCCCCCAAGTCGACAACCGAAGAAGCCGCTAACCAACCCGAGACGTCTGCGTTCCAAAACAGCGATGTCTTTGGCAACGAGGCCGAGGACGATCAGTCCGACGAGCCCGCCGATCAAGGCGCTACCGAGTCGACGCCGGAGCCCGAGACGCCGCAGCCCGCCATCTCGCTCACGGTTGTCTATGACCCCGAGAACGCCAACGCCGGCATCACCACCATGGCATCCACGCCGGTCGAAGCAAAGCTGCCTGTCGAAGCAGAGGACGCCCCGCAAGCCGATGCCAAAACCGAGACTGAAGACACATCCGTCTCCGTGGAACCGACAGATTCCGCAGTTAAGCCGGAACCGGTGCCTGAGTCTGCACCCGTCATCGAGTCCGCATCCGAACCTGTCTATGACCAGATTCCCGCACCGGCTCCGGTCCCCGCTGCAGCACCGGCCCCCGCACCCGCAGCGCCCGCCATCCCCGAGGACTTCCCCGTCGATTTCACAACCGAGGTCTTCTGCCCCGGCCCGCTTTTGCACCAGCTGTCGACCTATCTCCCCTACGGCGCCGACACGCTCGGCATCGTCGGCGAGTACTACTGGATCGCCCGCGAGCGCGGTACCATCGAGGCCGCGCGAAACCGCGCAAGCTTCCCCCTGCACTACACGCAGGCCGGCGAGCGCCGCGAGGTTGCCGTGCGCATCCGCCGCAACACCGCCGGCGGTCTCGGAGCCACCTGGGCCATTGACAAGGTCGAAGAACCAAACGAATAGTAAAACGCGGCGAACGCCACAAAAACGTTCGCCGCGTTTTTAATTATTCCTGGATGAGCACAAGCCAGCGAAAATGTCCCAGAGCGAGCAAGGTGACGTGAAAGAGGAGCGCCGCGTACTTCGGTACGCAAGCGACGATTGAACGTCAGATTGCCGCTCTGGGACATTTGCAGCGTCGAGCAGTTACGCGGTTTGGAAAACCGCGTAACGATCTAGTCACGCGTCAGCTTGCGGTGAATACGATGCGGCTGGGCTGCGTCCTCGCCCAGGCGCTCGATGCGGTTGGCCTGATAGGCCTCGAAGTTGCCCTCGAACCAATACCAGTTGCCCGGATTCTCGTCGGTGCCCTCCCACGCCAGAATGTGCGTGGCGACGCGGTCCAGGAACATACGGTCGTGGCTAATAACCACCGAGCAGCCCGGGAACTCGAGCAGCGCCGCCTCGAGTGAGGACAGCGTCTCGACGTCGAGATCGTTCGTGGGCTCGTCGAGGAGCAGCAGGTTGCCGCCCTGCTTGAGCGTGAGCGCCAGGTTCAGACGGTTGCGCTCGCCACCGGAGAGTACGCCAGCGCGCTTCTGCTGGTCCTGGCCCTTAAAGCCAAAGCTCGCCACATAAGCACGGCTCGGAACCTCGGTCTCGCCGACCATCATGTGGTCCAGGCCGTCCGAGACGACCTCCCACAGGTTCTTATCGGGGTCGATGCCAGAACGGTTCTGATCGACATAGGAGATCTTGACGGTCTCGCCCACCTCGAGCTCGCCCGAAGTCAGCGGCTCCAGGCCCACGATGGTCTTGAACAGCGTGGTCTTACCGACACCGTTGGGGCCGATGACGCCCACGATGCCGTTGCGCGGCAGGGTGAACGAAAGGTCGTCGATGAGCACGCGACCGTCGAATTCCTTGTGCAGGTGATGGGCCTCGAGCACCTTGTTACCCAAACGCGGTCCAACGGGAATGCGGATATCGGTCCAGTCGAGCTTCTGGCTTGCGCGGGCCTCGGCCTCCATCTCCTCGTAGCGAGCCAGACGAGCCTTGTTCTTGGCCTGGCGAGCCTTGGGCGAGCTGCGTACCCACTCGAGCTCGGCCTCCATGCGCTTGGCGAGCTTGGCGTCGCGGTTGCCCTGCGCCTCGATACGGGCGGCCTTGGTCTCCAGATACGTGGAGTAGTTGCCCTTGTAGGGATAAAGGTGACCGCGGTCGACCTCGCAGATCCACTCGGCAACGTTATCCAGGAAGTAGCGATCGTGCGTGACGGCAAGCACCGCGCCCTGGTAGTTGTGAAGGAAGTGCTCGAGCCACAGGATCGACTCAGCGTCTAGGTGGTTTGTGGGCTCGTCAAGCAGCAGCAGGTCGGGAGCCTCGAGCAGCAGCTCGCACAGGGCCACGCGACGGCGCTCGCCGCCGGAAAGCACGTTGACCGGCATGTCGGAATCGGGCAGCTGCAGGGCGTCCATGGCCTGGCCGAGCTTGGAATCGATATCCCAGCCATCAGCGGCGTCGATCTCGTCCTGGAGCTTGCCCATCTCGGCCATGAGGGCGTCCATGTCGCAGTCCGGGTCGCACATCTCCTCGCCGATCTTGTTGAAGCGATCGACCTTGGCAATCATGTCGCCAAACGCCATGCGCACGTTCTCGATGACGGTCTTGTCGTCGTCGAGCGGCGGCTCCTGTTGCAGGATACCCACGGTGTAGCCGGGGGTGAGCCTGGCATCGCCGTTGGAAACTTCCTCGATGCCGGCCATGATCTTGAGCAGGGTCGACTTGCCCATGCCGTTGGGACCCACGACGCCGATCTTGGCACCGGGGTAGAAGCTCAGGGTCACGTCGTCAAGGATTACCTTGTCGCCATGGGCCTTGCGAGCCTGATACATCTGGTAGATAAACTCTGCCATTTGCCTGTTCTATCCTTTCTACCTGCTGTTTCCCTATTCTTGATTCGCTTTAGTAGAAACGAAATGAGGAAACCAGCTCTGAAACGTAACGAAAAAGGGGCATGGTTGCCCACACCCCCTAATACTACCTGGGAAAAGTCCCCCGGAACATACTATGAACTGCGTACGTTAGTTTTCCGCAACCTTAACGAGCGGCTCGCTGCGATTTGCGCCACAACAGATACGAGTAGACGTAGACGGCTCCAACCGAACCAAACGCCAGAACCGCAATCACCGCGGCGACGACTTCACTCGAAAGCACGCTGCCTGCCACGCCCATCACAATCAGGCCAATACCCAGCACCATAAAGCAGGCGCCGCCAAAACGCTGCGTACGGCGCCAGTTCTCGGGATCGGCAAGCGCCCAAGGTGTCTTGATACCGAGCGTATAGTTCTGCTTCACACGCGGCAAGTAGTTGCCTACGCCGATGAACAGCAAACCGACAACACCGGAAATCAGCACGTTAACCGAACCGACCGCCGGCACCACGCCCCAGACCGTAAGCTCTCCCAGCCAGCTTATGGCGCACATGAACAAGGTGAAGGCGATTACGAAGCCCTGATAGAACTTGCCCGAGGTTCGATATGCCTCGCCTTTGGGGTCGATGCGCGGCACCACGCAGAACATTGCGAGAAGCGCCAGAGGCAGCGCGCCGAGCGCGGAGGCCATCCAGCTAGGACCCCAACCGTCGACGGCGCCGTTCGCGCCCCAGTGCGTGGGAATCTGCGCAGGCAAGCTCGGCATCACCATGAGGTGCGCTACGACATTGGCGACGCACAGAGCGACCAGCGCAATCCACACGCGCGACGATACCCCCGTGGGGTGAATGCCCTTGTTTTCGTTATTCATCCTTATCACCTTCAGTGTTTGTAAAGCCCATAAACCAGCCAATTAAATCCTGCATGACGGTGGTGTTTAAGCTGTATACGATGTTTTGGCCATGGCGCTCGTCGGTCACCAACCCGGCATTTTTGAGCGTCGCCAAGTGATGGCTTAGCGACGGCTTACTGATATCGAAATGCTCGGCAAGCTCCCCCGCCGTGCAATTGCCCTCGCGCAGCAACTCCAAAATGCGCCGTCGCGTTGGATCGGCAAGCGCCTTAAAACCCTCTCCCGGCATAAGACCTCCTCTCATCATCTCTCATGACGCGCACACTATACTCGATATTTAGATGTTTGTCTAACTGTCTAATCTTGTACTCAAAAAAATAGCCGCCTCCGCGTAATGCGAAGACGGCCACTTCTCACGCTACAAACGTGTTTGGGAGTTGGCCAACCCGCTGCAACGGGTGCCATCTGCTTTATCTTATGCGAATCCCGATCCCATTTCAACAAACCCCAAGGGTTCAAATGGAATCGTAATAATACCTATAATGGCGATAGCTAAAACACGACCTGCTTCCCCATCGGAGGATATTTATGACCGAAACCACTGCCGCAGCCGCCATCGAGACACGCGACACCAAGCTCGAGATCATCATGGGCCGCGAGGCACTCGATAAGCTCGCCGATGCTACGGTGTTGGTGCTCGGCTGCGGAGGCGTGGGCTCCAACTGCTGCGAGGCACTCGCCCGCGGCGGCATCGGTCATTTCGTCATTCTGGACAAGGACATCATCGCGCCCAGCAATATCAATCGCCAGGCCATCGCCTTTCATAGCACCGTCGGCAAGCGCAAGGTTGACGTGATGGAAGCCATGATCCACGATATCAATCCTGCCGCCACCGTTATCAAACGTACCGAATACCTGCTGAGCGACAACATCGATGATTTCTTCGCGAGCGTTTTGGAACAGACGGGCGGCAAGCTCGACTACGTCGTCGACGCCATCGACACCATCTCGGCCAAGCTCACCATTGCCAAATATGCTCAGGACCACGGCATTCGTTTGGTTAGTTCCATGGGCGGGGCCAACAAGCTCCATCCCGAGTGCCTCCGCTTTGCCGACATCTTCGATACGGTACGTGACCCCATGAGCCGCATTATGCGCAAAGAATGTAAGAAGCGCGGAATCAAGAGCCTACATGTACTGTTTAGCTGCGAGGAATCGGTTAAGACACAGCCCCGCGACCCTTCCAACATCCACGAGCGCACCGAGCTGGGAACTGCGAGCTTTATGCCGCCCATCATGGGCCAGATGATCTCTGGCGAGGTTATCCGCCAGATCAGCGGGCGCGGGTGCGAACGCGTGCGCGCCGATGGCCAGCGCCTAAATTAACGAGACGCACCGCGATGACACCGCAATTATTTGATGCGCATTGCCATCTTGATTTAATGGCTCGCCCGGACGCCGTTGCCGATGAGGCAACGGCGCTGGGCCTGGTCCTATTTGACTGCGGCGTCGATCCGCACGACTTTGCACGCGCCAAGAAGCGCGCCTGCGGCCGGTCAAATATCTTTGCCGGCATCGGCCTCCATCCCTGGTGGCTCGCCGACGGACGATGTGGTCCTGCCGAAGTCAATCTGCTTTGCGAAGTCGCTGACCAAGAGCGCTATATCGGCGAGGTAGGACTCGACTTTTCCGCGCGCTTTGCCGGAAGTGAGCCGCTACAAATACAGACATTTGACCGGCTCTGCGATGCGCTCGTGCAGCATCCTCTTACCGGGCGCGTAATATCAATTCACGCCGTTCGTTCGGCGGGAACCGTACTGGACGTCCTCGAATCGCATGGACTACTCATCCCAAACTCCGACTCCCCCGTTATCATCTTCCACTGGTTTAGCGGCACTTCGGACGAACTCGTCCGCGCGCGTAATGCGGGCTGCTATTTTTCCGTCAACGAACGCATGCTCGCATCTAAACGAGGACGCGAATACACACGACAGATTCCACTCGACCGTCTACTGCTCGAGACCGATGCGCCGGCCGAGCCAAACACAGAAACAAGCGCGCAATCGCTCATCAGATCGCTCACAAGGACCTCAGAACGCATCGCCTCGCTCAAAAAATGTGACATAAAGCACATCGAATCGGCAGTTTTAGCAAATGCGCGCTCTGTTTTTGACCTTCGCTAACCCCTGTGGGCAAAAATGCCAAGGGACATGCGAATCGCACAACGCAGTCCTTATTGGAAGGCGGTACAGTTCGGCGGCATTACACCAATTCGTGCATGAGATCACGGTTGCGTGTATACAATTCGTCAAAGATATGACGACGCGACGCATATAGCTCGTGGGCAGTCATATCGGGCACGATTGTTTGCGCAACGCCAAGGACTCGGGCGAGTTCATCCCATGATGTATAGGCGCCACCTGCGAGAGCTGCCATAATGGCATCACCGAAGCATGCGCCCACCGTAACCTTGGCAACCGAGACCTCGCGCCCGCATACGTCGGCGATAGCTTGCATCCAAATTGGATTCTTGGTTCCACCTCCGACAAGCATAATGCGCCCAATTGGCAGTCCATGCTCTCGCTCGATAATGTCGACATGGGATGCAACGGTATACGCGACGCCTTCCAAGGCGGCGCGAACCATATGGGCTCGCGTATGCCTTCCGGTCAGGCCAAAGAAGACGCCACGCGCCTCGGGATCGTTGAGCGGAGTACGCTCCCCCGCAAAGTACGGCAGACACAGGAGCCCATCGGTACCCGGCGCCACATCGGCGGCATCATGCGCCATAACCGAATATGCATCGGGGCCACCGTGGCCCTCGGCCTCTACGGCGTCGCGATACAGCTCTTGGCGCAGCCACGATGTGAGTGCACCCGCTGTATTGGTCCCCGCGCAGATCCCGTAAGTTCCGGGAATGATAAACGTCCCTGGCCACAGGCGAGCATCATCGACCATATGATCAGCTAAGTAGATGAAATACGCCGTGCTCCCCAACTGAACCATCATATCGCCGGGACGGAATACACCCGTCGAAATGGCCTCGGCACCAGAGTCGCCCGTTCCCACCAAGACAGGTGTCCCTGCCACGAGCCCCGTCGCCTCAGCCGCACGCTGCGTAATCACCCCGGCAATATCGGTAGCCGACATTACCTCCGCCATCTGGTCAGGCCGGCAGAAACGAGCACATTCCCGAGCATCAACCTTCCAAGTGTAGCGATCGTATAGGGGAAGAAAATCCTCCGCCAAATAACGGTCCACCGTAAAACGCCCCGTCAACTTCGCGCACAGAAACGATGACGCCGTCAGGAACTTCGCGGCACGTTCGTGCACCTCGGGCATATTCTCCTTAAACCACAAGATCTTTGGAGCAATAGCTGACGAACAGGGATCGTGCCCGAAAAGCTCGCGTGCGCGATCTGGCCCATATTCGGAAAGAAGCTCGTCAATCTGCGGCTTCGAACGTGCATCGACTCCATATAAAATCGCGGGTGCCAGCGCGTTGCACTCGGTATCGACCGGTACGCAGTCGCAACCCAATGCGGAAAGGCCCACGCATCCAATCTGCGCCGCATTAACCCCCGATCGCACCACCAGCTCGCGCGACAAGCGGCAAAAATCTCCCCACCAAACTGCCTCCGCATCATGCTGGTACCATCCATCACGCGGGTTGTCCGTCTCGTGTCCACAAGAGGCCTGGCAAACGATATTGCATCGATCATCGATTAAAACGCCTTTAGAGGCGCTTGTCCCAATATCAATACCCAGATAGAACGCCATAGGTGCCTACTCCCCTCGCGCCGTACGAGCGGCAGCCATAAAACGAACTACCCGCTCAACATCAACCGGGGCATCCAGCTTTCCGTCGCGCTTTAAGCAGGTGCCGACAAACGCGCCATCGTAGTGAGCAAATACGTCAGCCACGGTATTTTCGCGACAACCGGTGCCACATACCACAGGCACTTCGCCAACACGCTCGCGGACCTCATCGGCAAGCTCGCCCGAAGCACCACGACCGGCAGCCGAACCGCCGATGACCATCGCATCCGGTAGGCAATTAAAGAGAAGTGAATCGGCAATGTCCGCAGTCGTGCGGTCGTTGAGATAAACCTCCCCCTCGCTCGTGATGAAGTGAAAAAGCTTGAGGTCGTCCAGGCGCAGCGCCGTCTTGCGACGCATGGTGTGAGCGAAATCTCGGTTAATCAGCCCGAGATCACCGGCCCAGGCACCGCAAAAATTGCAGCGCGTGAACTGCGCATCGACGGCAGCGCACAGCTCGATTGTGGCATCACCATCGTAAATAGCTTCAGCTCCCCAAGGGGTCGACAAATCATGGGACAGAACCCCGATTACATAGCCCATCGATGCAAGGGTTGAGGGAGAAACGTGCTGCTCATAGGGCATCGAGAGCTCATTGGTAATCAAAATGCCATCGACACCGCCCCGTTGCAACGCTTCGAGATCGCGCTTGGCGGCTTCCACGACCTGCGACACGCTTCCGCCCGGGTAATACAGTGGATCGCCCGGCAGAGGACGCAGGTGCAGCATTCCGATAACCGGCTTTTCGGTCTTGAACATCGAGGTTAGAAACGACATAGCGTGCTCCTTCATAGGGTTATTGCAGGGACGTTACTCCCCCAGCACCTCGACGTACACTTTTCGCTTCTGCGGACCGTCAAACTCCGCAAGATAGATGTTCTGGGCACCTCCACACACGATGTGGCCATCTTGGACGGGAAAGAAGCAGCTGTTTCCACAAATCATGCTCTTGATATGCCCACAGGAGTTGTTGCCGGTGGCTCCATAGCTCGGCAGGAAGTGTGCATGCGCATAGGGGGCATCTAGCGGGGCGATGCGATCAAGCGTCTCCATAAGATCCGTCTCCACGCAGGGCAGCCCCTCGTTTACCACGATTCCACAGGTCGTATGCGACAAAATAATCGCTGCCAAGCCATTCGTCACCGAGCTGCGTTCAATGGCAGCGTGCACGTCTTCGGTAATATCGATGAACTGGTCCGGAGCAGTCGATAGATAGCTCAATGTCTCGAGCGTCACCATGTTCACTCATCCCCTTCAAGAAAACGCAGGGCATTACCCCAGTAGAGCCTTTCTCGCGCATCATCGCGCATGGACACGGTATCGAGCGCCCGTTTGAGTTTGAACGCACGGAAGCGCGGCGTATTGCTGGCGAACATCACTTGATGCGATAGCGCGCGCTCATACCACAGCGGCCCCATATCGACCGTGAAAAGACGCTGCATCATCTCCTCGGGCGAATCGATGTAAGTGATAGAGGTGTCCGTGTAGCAGTTGGGATACTTGAGCAGCATCGCCACGGTCTCGCGCACCCAGGGCCAGCCAAAGTGGGTCAAACTAAAACGCACATTTGGATGCGTTGCGATTGTGTGCTCAAATACAAGCGGATTACTGCGCGAGAGCTCTGCGCCCGGCTCCCAAGACATGCCGGCATGGAAAACCACCGGCTTGTTATAGCGCTCGCACAGCTCGTAAAGCGGCTCGGCCACGGCATCATCGGGAGCAAAACCCTGCTTTGCCGGATGCAGGCAAAGCCCCTTTGCCCCCAACTCGGTAAAGGCGCGCCCCAATTCGTCTGCGGCACCGCTCACCTGCGGATCTACGCTCGCAAATCCCCACAGACGATCGGGATGCGCGGCAACCAGCATGGCAATCTGGTCATTGGTGCCAAAATGCCCTCCGCATGCCGTGGTTACATCGAGCGGCATGAGCACGCTCTTCTGCACATCGCAGACGTCCATCTCGACTTGAAGCTCATCCCAATCCATGGGGCCCATATGCCCCATACCAAATTCTCGTGACCAAAAACCGAATCCATCAGGCTCATCACCCGGCGTATAGATCTCGCCGTAGAGCATGGGCTGGACCAACATGTCGATAACCATTTCGCACTCCTTTCCAAGCATTTGACCCTAGTACGGCTCAAAAGAGCCGATGACGCGGGACGAAAGCTCGGCGCCCGCCTTCATACACGCCGGAATATCAAGGCCATCAATCACGCCCTTGGTAAACCCGGCGATATACGAGTCACCGGCGCCCACGGTGTTAACGACCTTCTCCGCCGGTACGATCCCGCACTCATAGAAGCGTTCGCCGTCAAAGGCAATGCTTCCCTTCTCGCCAAGCGTGGCAACTGCCACCCGCGGCCCCAACTTCTGTACGTGACGTACCCAATCACGCAGCTCCGGAGTGTCCTCTTCAAACGACATAAACGCATAGTCTACGTAAGGAAAATGAGCCTCGCAGGCATATTCGGGATCCTGGCTGAACACCGAGAAGTCCATAACCACCGTCTTGCCCGCATCATGCCATTCGGGCAGGAGGTCCAAACAATTGCCAAACAGGTCGGTATGAATGATGTCATGCTCTAGGATAAACGCCCGGTCATCTTCATTCGGTCGATATGTCTCCATTACGCCATCGATTGCCTCGAGATGCACGCGATCGACGCCGTCTTTCAATGCCATGAGCATCACCGAGGTGTCGCCATCCTCCACCCGCAGATGTGAGATATCGAACCCCTCAGCGGCCAGCGCCTCTCTCATCTTGTCTCCGTACTCGTCCTTGCCGACAACCGACACGGCGGATACCGAAACTCCCATTCGTGCAAGATGGATACCCCAGTCAATGCCATTACCAGTCGGATAGAACACGCCGATGTTTTGATAGACGTCCGCACAGCAAAAACCAGCCGCGCACGCTTTAATACCCATGGTCTTCTCCAATGTTCAAAAGGGGACCCACCACATGGCGAGCCCCCTTTTCGCGTTTCGCTTATTGTTTTGCATCGGCCGTCCAAAGCCTCATAGCCAGACCGCCGTACGCTTTCTTAAGCTATTCGACGATTGGTGCTCCGTGGCCCCAAGAACCTTCCATGCCGCACACGGTCGAGGCAAACCCGGCAGCAAAGTCGAGCGCACGCTCGATGGCCTCGGCGCCATCTTCACCACGCTTGGCGGAATCGAGATAGCACATCAAAAACGAGGTGAGGAACGAGTCGCCCGCCCCCATGGTGTCCTTCATGTCCGTTACCGGTTTAGCCAGCTGGCGGTAATAACGCTCGCCGTCGTAAGCAATGCAGCCCTCGGCGCCCGCCGTAGCCGACACAAAACGCGGACCCAAGCCCTTCACCCATGCCAGACGCTCGCGAATCTCGTCCTCACTCGCGGCATCCGCCGCACTAAAGAAAGCGAAATCGACGTAGGGCGCAATCTGCTCGTAGTACTCGTCGGTGGAGTCGTCCGAAAAGTCAAAAGAGACCGTGACGCCCGCAGCCTTCAGCTTGGGCAGCTCGCGCTCGGTAAAGCAATAGTTGCCCGAATGAACCACATCGAACTGCTTCATGTACGAAAGGTCAAAGCGATCGAGGACATAGCGCGCATCGCCACGGATACCGCCCTCGTTGGAGCCAAGGAAGACACGGTCACCGTCAACGACGGTCACGCGAGCCGCTCCGTTCTCGCCAATCATCTGCTCGCACTTGTCAAGCTCGATACCCTCATCCTCGAGGCTTGCAATGACATGCTCGGCAGCGGCGTCATTGCCAAAAATGCCCATGTATGCGGAGCGTGCGGCACCGCATTTCTTGGCATAAACGGCGAAGTTCACCGCATTGCCGCCAGGATACATGGTATGGATATGCTCGTAGCGATCGACGACGTTGTCGCCAAATCCGAGCGCGTTAACGTTAAATGCCATGGCCTTTGTCCCTTCTAGTACTCGACAACACCCATATAGCGACGGAAATCGGGATCGTGATCAAACACCTTGCCGCGTGCAGCACGCAGCTCGCAGTTCATGGCATAGAACAGCACCGGGTCCAGATAGGCACGGACGCTCGCCGGCACGGCTTCCATACCGTACTCCTTGGCATCGAGCACCATCAGCGTATCGGTATGCGTCTTAAGGAACGCCAGGGCGCGCTCGTCCATGGCACGGCACTCGCTGGAGCCCATCTGCAGGAAGTAAAAAACGCCATCCTGAGTAGCCTCGAAGGGGCCATGGAAGTACTCGGCAGAGTGGATGTAGCTGCAGTGCTGCCACTGCATCTCCATAAGAGAGCAGATAGCGAAACCGTAGGTCTGGCTAAAGTTGGGACCGCTGCCCAGAATGTAGAAGAACTCGTGCTCCTGGCAAAGCTTGGCAAAACGATCGCCCAGCTCGGCATTTACCTTCTCGCGTGCCGGGGGAAGAATCTTATCCATCTCGGCGATACCGGCATACATATCGGCAAGATCGGCGTAGCCCTCCTGCTGATCGAGCAGCTCGGCCGCAAGCGACAGCGAAATGCCAGCGGGGACCTCGGCCTGCGGCACGCCCTCGCCCCACGGGTAGACCCACGTGGTCCACTTGCCGGAGTCAATCTTGGATCCAGCGTTGTCGGTCTGGGCGATCACCGTAGCGCCGGCAGCAAGGGCAATCTCGCAGCCCTCGACGACCTCGGGGGTGTTGCCACTGTGGCTACAAGCGATGACCAGGGACTTCTCGCCCAGACGACGCGGACGCATGATATCGAACTCGCGAGCCGTATAGATATACGAAGTGAAGGTGGTTGCCTCGCGCTGCAGAAGCTCATGAGCCGGGATCAAATCGATCATGGAGCCACCGCAAGCAATCCAGTAGACGCTGTCGAACTTGCCCTTCTCGGCAATTGCCTCTTTGATCAGATCGTGTGCGTTCATATCCAGTTCCTTTCTTGTTTGGCCGCAATCAATGACGTTGGTTGCGTGGCCGATGGTTGTTTTAGTCAATCAGATATTTCTCGAATGCGGCCATGTTCTTGGCATCTGCCGCCGCCGGGTCATCGTAGTAACGACCGTCCGTGATTTCCTGGCCCAGCATGCCGTCGAAACCATGGGCGTTGAGTGCGGCGACGAAGGCGTCCATATCGTGCTTGCCATCGCCCCACACCAGATGGCCATACGGGTCACCGTCGATAAAGTGCATCTCGTGAATTGCCCCATCACCAAAGGCGGCAAACCAGTCCTCGAGCGTCTCGCCTGCAACGCCCATCGCGGTTGTATCAACCATGGGCTGTAAGTACGGGCTCGCGACCTCGTCAATCATGCGCTTCGCATCGGAAACCGTCGTCACAAGGTTGCTCTCCTCGGGACGCAGACTTTCCATCGTAAGCACCAGACCGTGCTCGCCGGCATACTCCGCCAGAATGGACAAGTGCTCGCGGCTGCGCTTCCAGGCTTCCTCGCGGTCCTCGTCCCAGTCGCCCCAGCCCGAGTTGACGGACATACGGTCGCACCCAAGTACCTCGGCAAGCTCAATGCCGTGCTTAAAGTACGCCAGGCTGCGCTGTTCATGCAGCGGTTTGCGTGCGCAGTACTGCCAAGGATAGACAACATTCTCGGGGCACAGAGTACGATACCTAAGCCCACGGTCTGCAGCCTTTTTCGCCAGGACCTCAGCCTCAAAGTAGCCCGTGTGGTCGAGCGTCACATGCGGCTCCGCACACCACAGCTCAATGGACTCAAAGCCCAAGCGCTGCTGCACATCAAGGAAGTAATCGAGCGACCACATGATGTAGTGGATATTCATGCCCGCAATCTGCTCGCGGCGCAGCGTCGGTTTGGATTCAGGCATCTTATGCCTCCTTATTTCGATCGAACACGATTTGTCCGTCCGAAATCGTCATGTCAACCGCAAGATCACGTGCGTCGCGATAATCGAGGTCGAACACATCCCGATCGAGCACGCAGATATCGGCAAGCTTGCCAACCTCAAGCGTACCCAGCTCGTCTTCGCGCATCAGGTCGTACGCGCCCCCGGCAGTCCAAGCGCACAAGAGCTCGACAAGCGTCAGCGTGTTGACCTCATTAACGGGCAGTCCGTCGTCGAAGTATCCGCCGCACGCACTGTAGATTGACTCGCCCAAGCTCGGAATCAACAGCGGCAAATCCGTGCCACAGCACACTGTGCATCCGGAATCTTCCATGCCGCGGCGATTCCAGCTGTGCAAAAGTCGCGTCTCGCCAATTTGTCGACGCATCATCGACAGGCAATCCTCGCGCCGGTCCAGCGTCAGAATCTGCGGATAGACCTCGCAAATTCCACCCAACTTGCCAAACTTGACAAGATCGGTCGGGTCAGAGTTCTCGAGATCGGTAATCGCATGGCGGCGAAGCATCCGTCCATGCTCGTCTCGAGGCAGCGAGGCATAGAGCGCCACGGTGCGACGAACGGCGCCATCGCCCTGGCAATGCAAGGAATATCGGAAGCCGTCAGCATCAATTGCACGCAGCTCGTTCTCAATCAGATCCCACTCTGGCTCCTCGACGACCGTCTTGCCGGCAGCGCCCGCATCGGCCGAGTCCTCATAGGGGTCTATCATCTCGGCAAGCCCCGCCCATACGCCGCGATCGGTCATACGGTTGAAGCCAGAAAAACGAACGAACGGTCCCCGGAAGCGCTCTCGTGCCTCGCGGGCATATGCCAGATTTGCACCGGCACCCACCGGCTGCGACATCATAGAGACGCGAACCGTCAGCTCACCAGATTCCTCACGGCGAGCCATTTCGTCGGCAAAGCCGTAGTAGTCATCAAACGCCATCTCCTTGATGGCGGTAACGCCGCGCTCGTTAAGCATGCTCATGTAGTCCGAATACCCGGCACGCACCTCGGGCAGCGCGAGGAAATCGCTCATCATGCGCCAGATCTTCTCGGCATAGCACGCCTGGGGTGTAAAGCCGTATCGCGCACTGGCGGCAGCATTGAGAACGCAGGTCTCCGCACCCGATGTAAAGCAGACGACGGGGATATCGCCAAAACAATCGTCAAACACAGCTGCTGTATTTGCGTTCTCGGCATCCGATGCCAACGTTTCGGGTAGGTTGTGGCCAAAAGCCGCCGCGCAATCCGGATGATCTTCTTTCCATGCACGCAAGAGCGACACGGCCTCTTTGGCATCAGCGATGCCGGACAGATCAGACCCCAACGTCCGCAGAGCCCAGCCTGTATAGAAGGTATGTACATCGATCAGGCCAGGCATGACAGTGCGGTCGCCCAGGTCAACTACCTCGTCCGCCTGGGTCAAATACGAAGCTACCTCACACTTGGTGCCAACAGCCTCAATTCGATTGCCACGGACCGCTACGAAACCTTCAAACGGCAGGTCCCCCGTACCGGTAAAGACGCTCTTAGACGTCAGGACCGTCAAACGATCAGACATCACAACCACCTACACCGGAAGCATGCCAGAGATTGCCGTTACGATCAGGCCAAAGACGACCATGAAAATGAAGAACTTCCAAATGGTCTTCCACCATTGGCCAAACGAAATCCTAGCCACGGCAAGACCGGCGACCGTCATGCCCGCCACGGGGCTGATGGTGTTGATGGTCTGGTTGGCAAACTGGAGCGCGGTGACGGCCGCCTCGGGATTGAGGCCCATGAGCTCGGTCAGGGGGCCCATAACGGGCATGGTGAGCGCCGCCAGGCCAGAACTCGAGGGAACCAGCAAAGAGAGCAGGCCAAGGACGATATACATAAACGTGGTGTAGACGGCGGCGGGTGCACCGGCAAGCGCGGTAGCGAGCGCCTGGAGGATGGTGTCGATGATCATGCCGCCCTCGGCGATGACCAGAATACCGCGAGCGATACCGATAACGATGGCAGCGTACGCAAAGTCGGCGAGACCCTTAACGAACTCCTCTGCGATCGTCTGCTGGTCAAGGCCGCCCAGGATACCGGCAAGCAAGCCCATGCCAAGGAACACGGCGGAAATCTCATTCATGTACCAGCCCTGGGTAACAAGACCCCAGACGATAATGCCCATACCGCAAGCAAAATCGATAAGCACGAGCTTCTGACGGATAGTGAACTCTTCCTCGATGGAGGCATCGGTCACGGAAAACTCAATACGCTTGAGCTTATCGTCCTCGTACACAATGGACGACTCGGGGTTTTTCTTGACGCGCATGGCGTAGCGCATGGCCCATGCGATACCGACGGCAGTGAAGATGACCCAAGAAACGGCGCGCAGCCACAGTTGCGGATTGCCCTCGATGCCAATGATGCCTTGGGCGATCAAAACATTAAACGGGTCGATGGTCGAAGCACAATATCCCAGGTTAGGACCAAGGAAGCAGATGATGAATGCCGTCATCGAGTCATAACCGATACCCATCATGATGGGAATGAAGATGGCATAGAACGGCAGGGCTTCCTCAGACATGCCAAACGTAGTGCCGCAAATGGACAGCAATGTCATCGTGATGGGAATGATGAGGATGTCCTTGTTCTTGAGCTTTTTAATCACACGGCTCATGCCGGCATTCAAAGCGTTGGTCTTGGTGATGATCGCGAACGATCCGCCAATCAATAAGACGAACGCAACGACGTCGGCAGCCTCTTGGATACCCTTGGTGGGCGCTTGCAGAACCGCGAAGATATCCTGGCCCAGATTGATGGTCTCGCCGGTCTCGGAATCGGTGTAGTTCTTATCGACCTGTTCATAGGTTCCAGCAACGGCGACTTCACGCTCGCCCGCCGCTGTTGAAATCGTCTTGCGCTGATACTGACCAGAGGGAACGATCCAAGTCAGGACCGCAAAGACAACGATCAGCAAGAACATGATCGTATAGACATGCGGTAATTTGAACTTAAAACGTCTGTTTGTCTTCTTCGCCTTCGTATCTGACATAGATACCTCCAAAGAACTCGAGACTGCATCGCATCTCGCTTCAACGTTTGCATAAGGCAAACGTTCTATGACGTCCCATAGATTACCAGCAGCTTTTTCCTTCATCAAGATAATTTCAAACTGGTTGCCGCAACGCGGTTGAACGGTTGTGTTCGCGCCGTGAACGGTATGGAAACGCCCGGTGAGATGATCCACCGGGCGTTTCCATTCGCAATGTCCTAGATGTCAAAAACGTAGCGAGACCCAACGATCCGCTGACGACCGATGATAAACGGCCGCCGCTGCTCATCGAAAAAGAAGGCTTCCATATAAAACAAGGGTTCGCCAACGGGAACTGCCAACAGCCGAGCGACCTCGGGCGACGCGCACGCGATCTCGAGCGTGCACGGGTCGGTAAACGCGGGCGTGCGGCCCGTTCGGTTGCGCACGAACTCAAAAATGGATTGGTTAGATAGAGGTGCCGTTGATAGATAGGCGTTGTCCTCGTAAACGTATATGTTGTTCTCGAGCATGACGGGGACTCCATCGGCAGTACGTACACGCTCAACGCAAATCAAATCAGTTCCAACGGGAACACCAAAGAACTGCGCTTCGGTAGAATCTGCCGGCAGTATCTTTCTCGAAATGACGCACGCCCCCGGCTCCATTCCGTTAACGCGGCATGCGTCCGAAAAACTCTGGACGTCATCCTTCTGGCGAATCTTGCGCTTAAGCTTGGGGGCATTGACAAACGTGCCTTTCCCCTGCCGCTTCGTTAGATAGCCCTGCTGGACGAGCTCCTCAATAGCGCGTCGCACGGTAACGCGGCCAACTTTATAGTTCTCAGCCAATTCGAATTCGTTGGGTATCCGCGCGCCCGCCTTGTAGGCACCGGAATTGATTTCGTTTTTAATGATATCGATAACCTGTTGGTACAGCGGTATCGCTGCTTTACCGTCAGTTAGTCCTTCAGTCGGTGGCATATACCCTCTCCCAGCCCAATTAAGTCAAAAGCGGGCTTAAGGGCATTCAACAAGCCCTTAAGCCCGCATTAGCATAAAGTATGCTTGCTGCCGCACCAAAATGTCGGGTATTTACTCATCTGACCCGAAAAACGCGCAACTACCGCGCTCCTAAGAAAGCGTGAGCAGCTCCGGCAGCTGGTCGATAATCTTGTCCGCGGCATCCTGGCTAAAGCCAAAGCGCTCCTCGCGCTTGGCAATAACTGTCAGGCCGGCTCGCTTGCCGGCAGTGATGCCAGGCACCGAATCCTCAACGCAGCAGCAGCGATTCGCGGGCAGCCCCAGCAGGTCCAGCGCATGCAGGTAGATGTCGGGCTCGGGCTTGCTCTCCTTAAACTGCTCGCCGCTCACCACATACTCAAAGGCATCCGACAGCCCGCACGCATTGAGCACTTCCTCGATGCTATCCATGGGAGACGAGCTGGCAAGCGCCACGCGAACGCCACGGCGCGGCAGCTCTCGAATCGTATCCACGGCGCCTGGGTTAATCAAAGCCTGATAGTCGCGCGGACGCTTATGCGCCCACTCGTCCCAACGGATCAACGCTTCCTCGCCAGTTAAATGCCCCTTCCCGGCGCGCTCAAACCAATCGACCAGCATACGCAGGAAGAACTGATGCGAGGTACCAACCTGCCCGTTCAACTCCTCTTGAGTCAGATTAAGCCCAAGCTCCTTGGCAAACGCGGCAGTCTCGCCCAGGTAGTAATACTCGGTATCGACAATGACGCCGTCCATGTCAAAGATAACGGCGTCGAACGGAAATGCGGACACGGCACCCTCCCTAACAAAAGGGCGCCCGCAAGCGGACGCCCGAGCCATGCACTATCGGCGATTCTAACCCAGCAGCTTATCCAGCGCCACCGCAATGCCGTCTTCGTTATTATTGGCGGTCACCATCTGGGCCACAGCCTTGACCTCATCGATGGCGTTGCCCATGGCAACACCGGTTCCGGCCCATTCAATCATAGACTTGTCATTCTGGCCGTCGCCAAACGAGACGACCTCGCTGGCATCGATGCCGAGCTTGGGCAGGGCACCCTCGAGCGCGCGGGCCTTGTCAATACCGGGCGCCGTGTACTCAAAGTACCAGTCGGCCGTAAACATACCCGAAAGCGTCTGGGTAAAGGGCGCGTACATCTCCTCGTGATGCGCTTGCAGATAGGCCGGGTCGCCCGCCGTCAGCAGCTTGTCTACGGGATAAGTGTCCACGACCTCATGCAAGCTCTCGACCTCGCGGATCTTAAGGTCGCAGGCATCGCGCTCGTATTTGACGATATTCTTCTGCGAGCCGTCCGGCAGTGTAATCATGCAGCGATACGAGTCCTCTACATGCAGGTCGCGCCCGAGCGAGATCATGGGGATCACATCATAGTTTTGCAGGTGATCAATCAGACGGTGCAGTTCGTCAGCTGGCATGGCCTGGTCAAAAAGGACCTCATCGGTCTGAGCGTCGACCACATGCGCGCCATTGAAAGCGACTAGCAGACCGTCATGGTTTTGGAGGTCGAGCTCCTGTGCCAGAGCATGTAGCCCCCATGCGGGACGGCCCGAAGCCAAGATGAGCTTAATACCCGATTCCTGCGCCGCGAGCAGCTTCTCGCGCGTACGCGGGCTGATCACCTTCTGATCGTTGGTAAGCGTACCGTCGATATCCATTGCGATGGCTTTAATTGCCATATGTGCCTCCTTGCATCGTTTTTATCGCGCACTATCTTATCCGAGCCGGGGCACGTTCGCACAGCGCGCGTATGACGGTTGCAAAACCACCCCATTTGAAACAAAGGCAAAAAAGTACTTGCAAAGACGCGTTCCGACATATAAGTTGATAAAAGACCGCCGTTGCGGTTTTAAGTAGATCGAGCATATGAAGTTTGAGTTTTAGCGTGTAAGAAAAGGAAGATCGGCAAAGTACAACCCCAAACGCAATGACAACTTAATGAGGTAACTGCCACATGTGAGGCACCCAGGGCATTGCTGTCTCGATTTTGAGCACGATGCCTTCCGCCTTGCATGGGCCGTTCCATCCCGCCCCTGCAGCAACTGCCTCACGGGCTCATTGAAAACCGCATAGCACCCCAACGTCAGCACATCACCCACGGCAAGCACATCACTCACGACAACCAACACATCAACAAACAGCACGAACATCAACCGATTGGAGAAGCTATGACAAACCACCACGCTGAAGACGGCGATAAGAAAAGCATTCTGGATGCCCGCATTGAGCGAGCATATGCAAACGAATATGACGCCGCCTTTGCCGCCGCGACCATCAAGAACTACGCGTCGCTACCGCTCGCGACGATCTTGGCCGACCACCCTCAACTGCTGAAGCGCTGCACAAAGATCATGGGCGACCCCGACATTCGCAAGCTGACAGACCCCTATGCCCCAAAACGCGACAACGATTCGTACGTTCTTACCGTAGGCTGCCTAGCCCATATGCTTACGGCGCTCGACACGAAACTCAAGCTCGAATGGGAACCCGACGAGCGTCATGAACTCGAAAGCAAGCGGAACACCCTGCGCACCGCACTGTTCCTTCCGTTGGACGGCCTCAAGCGCTGCAACGTCGAGCTCAATACACAGGCGCTGCAAAAGCCCGGGATCACGGGGCAGAAAACTCCAAGACTCCATGCGGCCATCGTCGACCGCAACCGATATAACCGCATGACCGCGCACTTTTCTGCCGATGGAGCAGCCATAAGGACGTTGATCGACCTGCTGTGCCTCCTGAACATCAACGAGCTATTTGAGGGCTATCTCGCCCTTGTTCCCGCGACGGCACCCAAGTCAGTAGCAAAGATCATCGAGACCTGCAGACGCCAGTTTGAGCGCCATCGCAATGGCAGCGAGATGAACGCCAGCATCGCGCAGTACTACGCGGCTCATTACAAAAATGACGGATGTGCCCCTATCGAGCATCAGCTGCGGCTCGCCTACACCACGCCCGTCGCAACGCTCCATCGCTTTGGAGCCCTTGGCGCTTGCGAGCCGCACGGACAGGCAGCCTGCCCCACAACCGAGCTCGATCTCAGGCTCGGACGAACCCTGTAGCCCGCCAGCCCCTCCGCGGGCAGCGACTCTATTCCACAACACCACCAACAGAAAGGAGTCCTCATGGACACCAATCATTCCCCCATCATCAGCCCCCTCACCATGCGTGAATCCGCCCGAGGTATCACGCTCACCAGCATTTACGATGAGATGCTCGCCCGTCGCGAGCTCTCCGTCATGGGAAACATCGAAACCCCGATGGCTCACGACCTATGCCAGCAGATCCGCCTGCTCGATGCCACCGACCCCAGCCGTCCCATCACCATATTTGTCGCCAGCGCCGGCGGAAGCGTGCGATCGGGTCTTGCGATCTATGACGCCATGCGCCTCGCATCGTGCCCCATCCGCACCGTCTGCCTGGAATTCGCCGCGTCCATGGGCGCCGTGATCTTTATGGGCGGCGACGATCGCCGTATGGCGCCCCATGCAGAGCTCATGATTCACGACCCACTGATCCCCCAGGGGGCAGGCGGTTCGGCACTTGCGCTGCAGGAAACCAGCCGGCGTCTCATGCAGACCCGCAAGACCCTCACGCAAATCCTCTCGGACCGCAGCGGCCTCACGCCCAAGCGCATCCAGTCCCTCACTGCAAAAGACACCTACCTTTCGGCCGAGCGCGCCGTCGAGCTCGGCTTTGCCCACGAAATCCTCTCGACCACCAAGGAGGTCGCCCATGTCTAACCTCGCCAGCCGCCTCGCCGCATCTGAGTCCGCATCGTCCACCATCCTCGCCAAGGATCGAACGCTTTCCTGCGACACCCGCCAAACGGGACTCAACAACAATGCACTTGTGATCGGCCCCTCGGGAGCCGGCAAGACCCGAAACGTCCTCAAGCCCAACCTGCTGCAAATGAACGCAAGCTACATCGTGCTCGACACCAAAGGCACGCTCTGTCGCGAAGTGGGACCCGTGCTGGCAGCCCACGGTTACCGCGTGCAATGTCTCAACTTCGCCGACCTCAACACCGTCCCGGTCCTTGCGCCCGGCATCGAGCGCTGCGGCTACAACCCCCTGAGGCACATTCGCCGCAAGGCGGACGGCAGGCCCAACCAGCAGGACATCCTCTCGGTGGCAAAGGCCATCTGCCCCATCGAGGACAACAACCAGCCTTTTTGGGATCATGCGGCGGCAAACCTGCTGTCGTGTCTTATCGCCTACGTCACCGAACAGCTACCCGCCGACGAGCAGACGATCAGCTCGGTCATCAAGCTGATCGAGCACCTGCAGGACGGTGCCACGGGTCGATTGTTTGACGACCTGATCACGACCGACCCCCAAAGCTATGCCCTCTCGCTATGGCGGCGCTACGCCATTACGCAAAATGCCGAGCGCATGCGCGCGAGCATCGTCGGCATCCTTGCCGAAAAGGTCATGTGTCTGGGATTCGACGGTGCGGCACGGCTCTATCGTCAGTGCCATCAGGTGGACTTCGCTTCCATGGGACACACCCCCTGCGCCCTGTTTGTAACCGTGAGCGATATTGACCGCAATCTCGATCCCCTGACCGGCCTCTTTATTTCGCAGGCGTTCATGGGCCTCATTCGTGAGGCCGATAGGCAGCCCGACGGCAGCCTGCCCGTGCCCGTGCGCTTTATGCTCGATGACTTCGCAAATCTGCAGATCCCCCAGATCGACAACGTGCTCTCGATTATCCGAAGCCGCAACATCTGGGCAACGCTGCTGCTGCAGTCGACCAACCAGCTCGATGCGCTCTATGGCGAGGCACGCGCACGCTCCATCATGGGCAACTGCGACACGCATCTGGTGCTGGCGTTCCAGGATCCCGAGAACGCCCGGGTGTTTTCCGACCGCGCCGACGCACTGCCCAGCACGCTCATGGCGACGCCGATCGATCGCTCGTGGCTCTTTGTACGCGGTCGCACTCCCGAACAGGTCGAGCGCTTTAGGCTCGAAGACCATCCGCTCTACGGGGAGCTGCCCGAGGCGCAGCGAGGCCATGCGGAGACCGAGATCTAGGCGCAGGGTTCTCGCAGCGCGCGGCGCCCCGGCGATGTTCCACAAAGGCCGTGCGCCCCGGGACCACGGCAAAGCAAAGGGGCCCGCATCCGATAGGATACGGGCCCCTGACTATAAGGCGCGACGCGTTAACAGCAGCGACTACTTGCGATGCGCGCGATAGAACTCGATAAGCGCTTGAGTCGAAGCGTCCTGCTCGGCCTTGGCGGCGTCGTCGTGGAAGGCAGGGGTAATCTGCTTGGCAAGCTGCTTGCCCAGCTCGACGCCCCACTGGTCGTAGGAGTCGATGCCCCAGACCGTGCCCTCGACAAATACGATGTGCTCGTACAGGGCGATGAGCTCGCCGAGCGCAAACGGGGTCAGCGTGTCGCCGAAGATCGAGGTCGTCGGACGGTTGCCCTCAAAGCAGCGGGCCGGGACGATCTGCTCGGGCGTACCCTCGGCGCGCACCTCATCGGCCGTCTTACCAAAGGCAAGCGCCTTGGTCTGGGCCAGGAAGTTGCCCAGGAACAGCTCGTGCACGTCCTGACCGCTGTCGGTCGCAGGGTTGGCGGTATTGGCGAAAGCGATAAAGTCGGCCGGGACCACCACGGTGCCCTGGTGCAGCAGCTGGTAGAAGGCGTGCTGACCGTTGGTGCCGGGCTCGCCCCAGAAGATCTCACCGGTATCGGAGGTCACAGCGCTGCCGTCCCAGCGGACATGCTTGCCGTTGGACTCCATGGTGAGCTGCTGCAGGTAGGCCGGGAAACGGTGCAGATACTGGCAGTACGGAAGCACGGCGTGGCTCTTGGAACCGAAGAAGTTGACGTACCAGACGTTGAGCAGGCCCATCAGCGCGACGGCATTGTTCTCGAGCGGCGTGTTGCAGAAGTACTCGTCGATGGCGTGGAAGCCCTCGAGGAACTGCTGGAAGCGCTCGGGACCGAGCACGACGATCAGCGACAGGCCCACGGCAGAGTCGACGGAGTAGCGGCCGCCGACCCAATTCCAGAAACCAAAAGCGTTAGCGGGGTCGATGCCGAAGGCCTCGACCTTCTCGAGTGCGGTGGAAACAGCGACGAAGTGCTTGGCCACGGCCTCGGCGTTCTGCTCATCGGAGCCGTCGATGGCGCCCTGAGCCTTGAGCTGCTCGAGCATCCAGGTCTTGGCCTCGCGAGCGTTAGTGAGGGTCTCGAGCGTGGTGAAAGTCTTGGAGACGATAATCACGAGCGTGGTCTCGGGATCCAGGCCCTTGAGCTTCTCGGCCTGGTCGTTGGGGTCGATGTTGGAGATGTAGCGGCAGTCGATACCGGCGTCGGCGTAGGGACGCAGAGCCTCGTAGGCCATGACCGGGCCCAGATCGGAGCCGCCGATGCCGATGGACACCAGGTGCTCGATCTTCTTGCCGGTAACGCCCTTCCACTCACCGGAGCGCACGCGCTCGGCGAAGGCATACATGCGATCGAGGACCTCGTGCACGTCGGCGACGACGTCCTGGCCGTCGACGATGAGCTGGCCTTTCTCGCTTGCCGGACGGCGCAGCGCGGTGTGCAGGACGGCGCGGTCCTCGGTGGTGTTGATGTGCTCGCCGGAGAACATGGCGTCGCGGCGCTCCTCGAGTTTCACCTCGCGGGCAAGATCGCACAGCAGCTTGACGGTCTCGTCGGTCACCAGGTTCTTGGATAGGTCGAAGTGCAGGTCACCGGCGTCAAAGCTCAGCTTGTTCACGCGCTCGGCATCGGCGGCGAACCAGGCCTTGAGGTCGATACCATCGGCCTCAAGCTTCTCCTGATGAGCCTCGAGTGCCTTCCAAGCGGCAGTCGACGTAGCATCGATAGGTGCGGCAACAGTTGCCATAGAGTCCTCCTCAGCATACGGGCGCACGCCTCCATGCGCCCGGACATTCAGATGCCACTATTCTAGCGCAGGTCAAGACTACAATCAGCGAGCGTTGCCAATCGGCCCCCAAACGGCAACCGATTAAAAAGGGACAGGCTTATTTTTGCAGGTCAAACGCTTTACCAACCAAAAATAACCCGTCCTTTTATGGCAAATATTAGGCCGCGGCGCAGACGCTACCGAGCAACTCACGCAAAGGAGACCCGATGCCCTCCAGCAGTTCGGGCGCGATAATGGCAAAAACGGGAACCTCGCCGGCTCCCGCGACGGCAGGCACCTTGCCCTCCGAGACAATACATCCATAAGGGACAAAACCGTCTTCGCCGGCATCGAGCGCCGCCATGCGACGCGCGAGTTCGCGCGCAAAGCCGGCAGTATCGGCATCGCCGATCGCCAGGACAAAGTCCACGCCTTCGTCGGTCGCCAGGGCCACGGCTTCGTCGATCAGCTCGTCTCCCCCGTCGCCCTCAACCGAGCCGCAGCGAAAAAGCACGCGCTCGAGCAGAGCTCGATCAAGCGAGCTGAGTGCCGCCGAGACGAGCTCATCACGCGTATGTTTGTCACCGCCTAGCACCACCAGCGCCTTGGTGCCACCGTAGTGAGCTACCAATCGTCCGCACCAGCGAGCCACGTCTCCATCCGCAACAAGGCGTGTCGGCATACCAAACCCATAATTGACCATCGTTTCCACAACCCTTCCGTGCATGTAGGTGGCACCAATCGCTAGGCTCATGCTACGAAGCGAGGTTTTCCGAGCTGTTTCACACTCTTTAGGGCTGCGTTAAATACCCCGATGAAGCCGCGCGACCATACTTGCCAAAAAGGGACAGGTTTTGACGGTGTCCGGTCGAGCAGGTATTATCGAACAGGTATTCGATAAGAACATGTGTTTGATGGGAGGACGCGTGGCGCACGAGCAGCACACCTATATCTGCATCGACCTCAAGACGTTTTATGCCAGCGTCGAGTGCGTCGACCGTGGGCTCGATCCGCTCACCACCAACCTGGTCGTTGCCGACGAATCGCGCGGGCGCACGACCATCTGTCTCGCTATCACGCAGGGCATGAAGGACTTAGGTATTCACAACCGCTGCCGTCTGTTCGAGATTCCCGACGGCATCGACTACATCAAAGCAGTGCCGCGCATGCAGCACTACATGGAGGTGTCGGCGCAAATCTACGGCATCTATCTGGAATACGTCAGCCCCCAGGACGTGCACGTCTACTCCATCGATGAGTGCTTTATCGACGTGACGCCCTATCTGGACCTCTATCACACCGATGCGGAAGGGTTCGCTTGCACGCTGCGCGACGAGGTCTTGGCGCGCACCGGCATCACGGCGACGGTCGGCATCGGCCCCAACCTATTCCAGGCCAAGGTTGCACTCGATATCACCGCCAAGCACGTACCCAGCCGCATCGGCATACTCGACGACGAGACCTTTCGCAAGGAAATCTGGCCCCATCGTCCCATCACCGATATCTGGGGCATCGGCCCCGGCGTGGCAGCACGACTCGAAAAATACGGCGTCTACGATCTGATGGGCGTCGCGGCGCTCGACGAAAACCTGCTTTACGACGAGCTCGGCGTCAATGCCGAGTATCTCATCGACCACGCCTTCGGACGCGAGCCGACAACCATCGCCGATATCCAAGCCTATCGCCCGCAAGCAACTTCGACCACCACAGGACAGGTGCTCTCGAAGGGCTATGCCTACGAGCAGGCCTACACCGTCTTGCGCGAGATGGTCGACAGTGCCGTGCTGGACTTGGTCGATAAGCACGTGGTATGTGACAGCATCTCGCTCTTTGTGGGCTACGCGAGCGAGCGCGCTGACATACGCCGCCTCGGCGCCAGCGGTACAGCGCAATATGTGGACGGATGCGGCCACCTGCGCTCGAGCACATCGAGTATCGAACCCACCGCAACCGCCGGCCCCGAGCTCGCACCCCGTGCGCCCAAGCCCGACCAGTGCGATGACGAAAGGCGTCGCCTGGTGCGCGAAGCGCAGGCAATCGATGGCATCTTTGTGGGAGAGCATGGCGGCAAACCGCGTGGTGGCTATGCCGCGCTCTTTGCGCACTCCAACGCCTCGCGCAAGCTGCCCGAGCGCACCAATTCGTTTAAGAAGATCATGGGCTATTTCGATGACCTTTGGGCGCAAACGGTCGACCCTAAACGACCGGTCAAGCGAATCAACCTGGGCTTTGGCAACCTCATGCCCGAGGAATTTGCCACTATCGATCTGTTTAGCGATGTCGAGGCCGATGAGCGCGAGCGCGACCTGGCGCGCGCCGTCCTGGCTGTGAAAGGCAAGTACGGCAAGAACGCGCTCGTCAAGGGATTAAGCTTTACCGC
>CABUTR010000022.1 GCA_902494555.1 uncultured Collinsella sp. | reverse complement strand
TAGAGCACAACCTTGCCAAGGTTGGGGTCGCGGGTTCGAGCCCCGTTGTCCGCTCCATTGCATTTCCGGACCGTTTAGGCGGTCCTTTTTCGGCGAAGTGGCCAAGTGGTAAGGCAGAGGCCTGCAAAGCCTTTACCCCCGGTTCGAATCCGGGCTTCGCCTCCAGGCAACATCCGGGCGCTCCGGCGCCCGTTTTGTTTTACATATGCGGACATGGCTCAGTTGGTAGAGCACAACCTTGCCAAGGTTGGGGTCGCGGGTTCGAGCCCCGTTGTCCGCTCCAAGCGTAACAGCCCGACTACCACGGTAGCCGGGCTTTTTTTCGTACCCATCGCATGGGCTCGAACCCGAGAGGGAGCGAGCGTTTTGGGGCGTGGCTGTGGCGTTGTTTGCCGCGAATGTCCGCTTTGGGCGTATCATCGTGGGCATCTCGCAAAACCTCGTTGCAAGGGAGGCGCACCCCATGGCTACAGAAAAGTCCTCTTCGCGCTCATGGATGTCCGATGCCGCGATTTATCAAATCTACCCGCGCTCGTTTAAGGATTCGACTGGTTCGGGTCTGGGCGATATCGCGGGCATTACCCAGCAGATGGACTATCTTGAGCGGCTGGGTATCGAGGCCATCTGGCTGAGCCCGTTTTACCCATCGCCTCTTGTTGATGGCGGCTATGATGTGGCGGACTACTGCGATGTCGACCCACGTCTCGGCTCGCTTGACGACTTCGATGACATGATCGCTGCGGCTCACGCGCACGGCATCAAGGTCATCGTCGACATCGTGCCCAACCATTCGTCCAACCAGCACCCCTGGTTCAAAGCCGCTCTTGCCGCCGGCCCCGGATCGCCCGAGCGCGCCCGTTATATCTTCCGCGATGGTTGCGGCGAGCACGGCGAGCTGCCTCCCACCAATTGGAATGCCAACTTTGGCGGCCCCGCCTGGACGCGCGTCGCGGACGGTCAGTGGTATCTGCACATGTTTACACCCGAGCAGCCGGACTTTGACTGGTCGTGCCCCGAGGTTCATGCGTTCTTTTGCGACGTCCTGGCGTTTTGGAGCGATCGAGGCGTCGATGGCTTTCGCATTGATGTGGCGCACGGTCTCGCCAAAGATCTCGACCGCGATGACCTCGACCGGTGGCATCTCGCCGAGGGCGATGACATGGTTGAGGACGGCACCCATCCGCTGTGGGACCGCAACGAGGTCCACGAGATCTATCGCGAGTGGCGCCGCGTGTTCGACCGCTATGATCCGCCACGCAGCGCCGTTGCCGAGGCGTGGGTGCTGCCCGAGCGCCAGTATCTCTACGCGCGTCCCAGCGAGCTTGGCCAGACATTCAACTTTGAGTTTGCCAAGGCCACTTGGACCTATGATGACATGCGCGCTGCAATCGAGGAGGGCTTGAAGGCAGCTATAGAATCCGATTCCGCCTCGACCTGGGTGCTCTCCAACCACGACGTGCCGCGCGTGGCGACGCGCTATGCCCTGCCGCAGATCAAGGCGACGCGCTACCACCAGATTGCGCTCGACTGGCTCTTACGCGACGGGTCGTCTTATGACGAGGACCGTGAACTCGGCGAGCGCCGCGCGCGGGCGGCCCTTTTGCTCGAGCTGGCGCTTCCGGGCTCGGCATACGTGTATCAGGGTGAGGAGCTCGGCCTTTTTGAGGTGGCTGACATTCCGTGGGCTGCACTCGAAGATCCTACTGCGACCAATACGCACGGACCGAAGCGCGAGAAGGGGCGCGACGGCTGCCGTGTGCCCCTGCCGTGGGTGGCGGCGGACGATCCCGCGCAGGGCGGATCGTTTGGGTTTTCACCGGCGGACGCCGATGCGGCGCCCCATCTGCCGCAACCTGCATGGTTTTCCGATTACGCTGCCGATAGGGAAGAAGCGGACCCGACATCGATGCTTGCGCTCTATCGTGACGCCCTCTGGCTGCGGCGCAAGCTGCGCGGGTGCGCCAACGATCTCGCGTGGCTCGATCTTGACGGGCGCACCGGCCTTGCGGATGGTGCCGAGGGCGCTGGGGGCGGCGTCATCGCCTATCGCCGTGACAACGGCTGGGCGTGTGTGACGAACTTCGGTGCAGCACCCGTGGAGCTGCCGGCGGGCAGGGTCCTGCTCACCTCATCACCGCTTGCAGACGGCAGGCTCGCGCAGGACAGTTCTGCCTGGATCATGCTCGCTGAGTTGTAGGGGCCTCTTGCGGCGAGTTTGCGTTTGCCTGCGCCTTCCGTGGTGGCTGATGTCTTCGCGAGGTTCGCGAGGGCGTCGCAAAACTTTTCAAAAAAAGTTCTTGCATAGGATGCGGGTATCACGTAAGATTAATCCTCGTAAGCGGACATGGCTCAGTTGGTAGAGCACAACCTTGCCAAGGTTGGGGTCGCGGGTTCGAGCCCCGTTGTCCGCTCCATTTGGGCGTTTAGCTCAGGGGGAGAGCGCTTCCCTGACACGGAAGAGGTCAGAAGTTCAAATCTTCTAACGCCCACCAAATGTTCGCAGCTCAGAGGCTATGTCCTCTGGGCTGTTTTGTTTTGGTCGCCAAATGGGTCGCCAAATACGTCACCAAATTTCGAGTTTTTGATCTTCCGGGATGCTTCTCAGTAGTCATCCGAGGAAACTCTCATCTTCTCCGTTTGCATACACATATCTTTTAAGGATTCGTGCCGCGGTTGCATGAGGCACGGCAAGGCACGACCGCAACATGTTGGTCAAGCACAATCTTTTGGATTCTTTTGGCGTGAGCGGCTTGGTTTTGGTAGGATTTGTCAGCGGCTTGACTAAGGGGGTTTTATAACTGCCATGCAGGTAGCCGTGTTGGTAACGTTTTACCGACTTGCCAAGAACCCCTCATAATTAATGCGTCTGCAAAATGACCAATTGCTTTGACCTGCTGAAACACTATATGTTGTGTTTGACCTAAAAAAAGAATACAGGATATAGATGCCTCTTTGTCGTATGATAGATGGCGGACAGAGAACGAGAACCTTATTCGCCCCATTTGGATAGATCTTCGAGCCCCTTGATTGGCTGCGAGGATTGTCCGCATGAGGGACTATGGTTATCGAGAACACAGATTGCGCGACGGCGCCGCAAGACAGGGGCACGCCCTGCCGGGCATCGTTTGGCTCTGAAGCGCAATGAGACTACGACGCGAAAGAGGCAAGAGGATGAAGATCATCAAGCGCAGCGGCACCGAGGTTGTCTTTGACATCGATAAGATCGTCAATGCCATCCGTGCCGCAAACTTGGAGGTCGAGGAGAGCTCTCGTCTTACCGACCGCCAGGTGGTTTACGCGGCGCAAAACGTCGCCGAGGCATGCGAGAACGCGGGCCACACTGTTTCGGTCGAGGAGATTCAGGATTTGGTCGAGGACGAGATCATGCGTCTCGACTGCTACGAGGTTGCCCGCCACTACATCATCTATCGCTATGTTCAGAGCCTGAAGCGCCAGAAGAACACGACCGATGACAAGATCCTGTCGTTGATTGAGTGCAATAACGAAGAGGTCAAGCAGGAGAACTCCAACAAGAACCCGACCGTCAACTCCGTTCAGCGTGACTACATGGCCGGCGAGATCTCCAAGGACCTGACTCAGCGTGTGCTGCTGCCCCAGGAGATCGTGGATGCCCATAATGAGGGCCTGATTCATTTCCACGATTCGGATTACTTTGCCCAGCACATGCACAACTGCGATCTGGTGAACCTGGAGGACATGCTCCAGAACGGCACTGTTATCTCGGGTACGCTGATTGAGAAGCCGCACAGCTTCTCGACCGCCTGCAACATCGCGACGCAGATCATCGCTCAGGTTGCTTCCTCCCAGTACGGTGGCCAGTCGATTTCGTTGACCCATCTTGCCCCGTTCGTCGAGGTGAGCCGTCAAAAGATTCGCGGCGAGGTCGCTCGCGAGCTCGAGGAGCTCGGCGTTTCCGCATCTCCCGAAAAGGTCCGCGAGGTTGTTGAGGACCGCCTACGTGACGAGATCCGTCGCGGCGTTCAGACGATTCAGTATCAGGTCGTAACTCTTATGACCACCAACGGCCAGGCGCCGTTCGTGACGGTCTTTATGTATCTTAACGAGGCCCGTACGCCTCAGGAGAAGCACGACCTTGCCATGATCGTGGAGGAGACGCTTCGCCAGCGCTACGAGGGCGTTAAGAACGAGGCCGGCGTGTGGATTACCCCGGCATTCCCCAAGCTTATCTACGTACTCGAGGACGATAACGTTCACGAGAATTCCCCGTACTTCTACCTGACTCAGCTGGCTGCGAAGTGCACCGCCAAGCGCATGGTGCCCGACTACATCTCCGAGAAGAAGATGCGCGAGCTCAAGCTGTCGAAGGGCGAGACCGCGGGCAACGGCGACTGCTATACCTGCATGGGTTGTCGCAGCTTCCTGACGCCCGACCGCTCCGGTAACGGATTTAACAACGTGGCCAACGCGCTGAACTATGACCCGAACAAGCCCAAGTACTACGGTCGCTTTAACCAGGGCGTTGTGACCATCAACCTGCCCGATGTCGCGCTGAGCTCGCATCAGGACATGGACAAGTTCTGGAAGATCTTCGACGAGCGCCTTGAGCTGTGCCACCGCGCCCTGCTGTGCCGTCATGAGCGTCTGATGGGTACGCTTTCGGATGCCGCACCGATTCTTTGGCAGTACGGTGCCCTCGCCCGCCTGAAGAAGGGCGAGACGATCGACAAGCTGCTCGTGGGCGGTTACTCCACCATTAGTCTGGGTTATGCCGGCCTGTATGAGTGCGTCAAGTACATGACGGGCCACAGCCACACCGAGAAGGAGGGCACGCCCTTTGCCATGGCCGTCATGCAGCGCATGAACGACAAGTGCGCGGAGTGGAAGGCCGAAAGCGATATTGACTTCTCGCTGTACGGTACCCCGCTTGAGTCGACGACCTACAAGTTCGCCAAGTGCCTGCAGCGTCGTTTTGGCATCATCCCGGGCGTGACGGACAAGGGCTACATCACCAACAGCTACCACGTCCACGTGTCCGAGGAGATCGACGCATTCGACAAGCTCAAGTTCGAGGGTATGTTCCAGCAGCTTTCGCCGGGCGGCGCCATCTCCTACGTCGAAGTTCCCAACATGCAGGACAACCTCAAGGCTGTCATTCGCGTGATGCAGTACATCTACGACAACATCATGTACGCCGAGCTCAACACCAAGAGCGATTATTGCCAGGTGTGCGGTTACGACGGCGAGATCAAGATTGTCGAGGATGACGGCAAGCTGGTGTGGGAGTGCCCCAACTGCGGCAACCGCGATCAGGAGAAGATGAACGTCGCCCGTCGTACGTGCGGCTACATCGGTACCCAGTTCTGGAACCAGGGTCGAACCGAGGAGATCCGCGACCGCGTGCTGCATCTCTAATAACCATCCCAGGCCGCCCCGCAGCGAGGCCCCGGACCTTTACTCGCTATTTCGGACAGTCCTGGCTCACGACGGAGGCGCCACTGGCGCCTCCTGTTCGTGCGGAACTCATATCGAGCAAAGGTCCGGGGCCTCGCTACGGGGCAGCCATGTTGACGTAGCTGAGATGCAGCGCGCAGTCTGCTCACTCCTTGAAGTTCTTAGCGGAAATGAGTCGACTTGCAATAACGGTTTGCTTGCAGCAACGGTTGAGCTGCAACAAATTTTTTATTGGACCTCGAACCCTATACTCGATGTTCGCTTCGTTCATTGAGTGTTGCTCGCGAGGGGTCTGGAGTATATCGGTCCGCCCGCAGTTTCGCAGGCCAAAGGCCGAGAATGTTTGAGGACGGAATGATATACTCCAGACCCCCAGGAAGGTTACTTATGAACTACGCGAACATTAAGTATTTCGACATTGCTGATGGGGAAGGCGTTCGTACTTCTCTGTTTGTGAGCGGGTGCCGTCGCGGGTGCAAGAATTGCTTTAACTCCGTCGCGTGGGACTTTGCCGCGGGTGAAACGTTCGATCGTGCCGTCGAGGACAAGATTATCGAGAGCCTCGACCATCCCTTTATCGATGGCCTGACGATTCTGGGCGGCGAGCCTATGGAGCCCGAGAATCAGGTGGGGCTTGTTGACTTTATCGAACGCGTGCGTGCGGCCTATCCCGCGGGGTCGGGCAAGACCATTTGGTGCTTTACCGGCGACGTGCTCGAGGAGCTTATGCCGGGCGGTCGCCATCATACCGAGGTGACGAACCGTATCCTGGCCTGCCTCGACATGTTGGTGGACGGCCCGTTCGTTCAGGATTTGTACGATATCTCGTTGCGCTTTAGGGGCTCGAGCAATCAGCGCGTGATTGATATGAACGCTACGCGCGACCGTGCTGAGCGCGAGGGCGTTGTGCTTTGTGATGCGGTTGAACTTTGGCGTGATGATCCGGTCTATTCGACCCATACTATGTAGCTTGTGGTCGATGCCGAAGAGCGTGGTACCATAGCGCGAACGCAAAATCGGAAAAGTGAGGCCCAGATGGTCGATCAGGAAAAAGTCGAGGCCGCCATTAAGCTGTTGCTTGAGGGCATAGGCGAGGACCCAACTCGTGAGGGCCTGCTGGAGACCCCGGCGCGCGTTGCCCGTATGTATGGTGAGATCGTTGGCGGTATGGACCAGAGTGCCGAGGAGCACCTGTCCAAAACTTTTGCCGTCGCTTCGAACGATTTGGTTATCGAGCGCGACATTACGTTTTACTCGCTGTGCGAGCACCATCTGCTGCCGTTTTATGGCAAGGCTGCGATTGGCTATATCCCTAACGGTCGCGTGGCGGGTCTGTCTAAGCTCGCTCGCACGGTTGAGGTCTATGCCCGTCGTTTGCAGCTGCAAGAGCAGCTGTGTGCACAGGTTGCCGATGCCCTCATGGAATATCTTGCTCCCCAAGGGGCGATTGTGCTGATGGAAGCCGAGCACATGTGCATGACGATGCGCGGCGTGCAAAAGCCCGGCACCAAGACCGTGACGCTCGCTCGCCGCGGCGTCTTCGAGACCGATCCCGCGCTCGAGGAGCGGTTCTTTAGGATGCTGGGCCGTTAGCATGAGGGTCGTCAACGACTTTACATCGAAGACCGACGAGGGGACGCCGCGTCGCGGCTTTATGGCTTCGGGCCTGACTCCCTTTGGCGCCATGCCTCGCATCGATTACATTTGTGCCAACGGGCTGTTCCGGCGGCACCTGGGCAACATTGCACAGTTGGAATCGGGGCGCATTTTCTGCCGCCACGGTATTGACCATCTTCTCGATGTCGCGCGCATTATGTGGATTAAGAATCTCGAGGAACAGCTCGAATTTGACCGCGAGGTCATCTACGCCACGGCACTTCTTCACGATATCGGCAAAGATGAACAGTATGAATCGGGTATATCCCATGATGTTGCAAGCGAACGCGTCGCCGATGCGATTCTCGGCGGCATGCCCGATGATGTGGCGTTTGAGCCGGCCGATGCCGCAGCCATTAAGACGGCCATTCTGGGCCATCGAAAGCTGCGCGTGAACAGCCAACCGCTTGAGCGTCTGCTCTATGCAGCCGACAAAGCGTCGCGCGCCTGCTTTGCATGCCCCGCGCGCAATGCTTGCAACTGGAGCGATGATAAAAAGAACCTGTCGATTCGCGTGTAGTTAGTTTGCGCGGTCGGGGTTCTAAACGAAGGAGACGATCGCGATGAGCAACAAGAAACTGCCCGAGAATGCAACCAAGACTGAAGGCGCCGAGCTCGCCCGCCGTGGAAGGGGCGAAATATCCACCGCAACGGCGGTGCCCCACGTGAACTATGACGATCTGCGCCATGCCGACCGCATCACCGTTGAAGGTCTTGAGGTTTTTGCTAACCACGGCGTGTATCCCGAAGAGAACGCGCTGGGCCAGAAATTCATCGTGTCCTTGGTGCTCTATGCCGACCTGCGTGCAGCGGGAGAGCACGATAACTTGGACGCCTCGATTGACTACGGCTCGGTGTGCCACGATGTCGATGGCTATCTGCGCGAGCATACGTTTAAGCTCATCGAGGCGGCAGCTGAAGGTACGGCCCAGATGCTGCTGCGTCGTTATCCCTTGCTGCTTGGTGTGCGCATCAAGCTCGATAAGCCGTGGGCGCCTGTTGGCCTGCCCTTGGCAAGCTGTGGCGTCGAGATCGAGCGTGTGCGCTAACCGGTTCTAATACGTCTCTATGGGTGGCTGCTTGAGCCGCTGCGACAGCGCTCTATTGTTGGGGCAGTACGTGTCGAGCAGGGCGTGAAACCGCTGATTGTGGCTTGGCTCGAGCAAGTGGACGAGCTCGTGGGCGACAACCATGTCGAGGCATTCGACGGGATAGGCGGCAAGTTCTCGTGCGATGCGAACGGCGCCGGATTTGGGCGTGCATGAGCCCCAACGCGTTTTCATGCTGCGTACGGAAACGCGGGAAACGGCGACGCCCATTGCGATTTCGTATGCGTGTACAATATCGCGTAGCGCCGATGTGACTTCGGACGTATAGAGCTGGTCGATGTGGGTCTGGAGTTCTTTGGGCGTTAGGTCGTCGAGAGCTGTGCGCTGCTTTGCCTGCGTGCACCCACTTGGCTCGTCGGTACCCATAAAACTTGCGAAGGTAGCCTGCTTGGGCCGCGGTGCGGGGGGCTCAAAGTTGTGGTCGAGTGCATCCTGAACGGTGATGGGTTTGCCCCAAAGTGCAATGATGGACGAGGGACTGAGCGGCTCTCGCGCCGTCGCCTGACGTCGCTCACGCTGGGCAAGTCGGTTGACAATCCAGGCACTGTTGCGCTTTACAAACGCTTCGATGCGCTCGCGGCTGGCGCCGAGCGGTGCACTGGCGTGGACCTCACCACTCGATGTGACGCGTAGGTTGAAGTTCTTGACGCGCTTTTTGGTAACTACGACGGGGATGGGCGTCCCATCCGGTCGGGATACGGAAATCGTAAACTGCTGCGTCAAAAGCGGTCCTTCAGATTGGGGACGGGCCGGCATGTCGACCGTTCGGCATGCCGGCCCGCTCAAGGGATGTGAAATTAATAACGCTCGAAGAAGGCAAGCGCGTTGTCGCTGCAGAGCTTTTGCATCACGGTCTTGCCAAAATGCTTGGAAAGCATGTTCTGGAACTCGGGCATCTTGCTGGCATCGGAGAGGAAAGCGGGCACAGTGGCGCCGTCCCAGTCGCCGCCGAGCGCGATGACGTCCTCGCCGCCCAGGTCGAGCCAGTGCTCGATATGTGCCGCCAGCTGGTCGAAGGTGACGTCTGCGGCGGTCTTGTCGGTTGCGTCGTTGGAAAGGAACTCGCTGCAGTAGTTGAGGCCGACGATGCCACCCATGTCGCGAATGGTACGGAACTGGTCGTCGGTAAGGTTGCGTTTGGCGCCGCAAACCGCACGGGAGTTGGAGTGGCTGGCGACGAAGGGACGCGTGGCGCGGGCGGCGACCTCGTCAAAGCACTCATCGTTGAGGTGGGAGACGTCGAGTACCATGCCGGCGCGCTCCATCTGCGTAAGTGCCTCGATGCCGGCGGCGGTGAGGCCGGCGGGGGTGGCGTGGCCGCTCGCGAGCGGCCCCTGCGCATTCCAGCTGAGTGACGACATAAGCACGCCCAAGCTCTTGAGCACCTCGATCAGCGCGGGGTCCTCGGCAAAGAACGTGGCGTTTTCGATGGTGTGGATGCAGGCGACCTTGCCGTCTTTGAGCGCAGGGCGAATGTCTGCCGCGCTGCGTACGCTGACCATGCGGTCGTGGTTGAGCATTGCCTGGCCGCTCATGTGCGCCATGATCTGCGCCTGGAAGCGCGCGGCGTGGGCGGTGGGAATCTCGTCGGGGACGAACGTGGCGAAGCACTGCGCCCACGGCGTGTTGCCGATCTTTGCGAGCGAGATGGCGCAGGCGTTGCCCTCGATGAGGTCGAAATCTTGCGGATGCGTTTCGTCGCCGGGGAAATAACCGTCGGTGCCGGCGGTAAAGCGCAGGTCGAGATCGAGCGTGGCCCAGCCGATGCGGTCGGCGGTGTCGCAGTGTAGGTCAAATACGGGATATGCCATGGTTCCTCCGGTTGCAGCGTTTCTTTGCAAACTGTCTTTGAATTGTATGACTAGGGTATAGTTAGCGCCATATGTTCACGGCGGCCCGCGTTGTGCGCCGCCCTTATCACGGAGGTTACCATGTCCAACCAGGGCAAGAAGGTCAAGACTCATTATCGCGGCACGCTCGACGACGGCACGCAGTTCGATAGCTCCTACGATCGCGGCGAGCCGCTGGAGTTCACCTGCGGCGCCGGTCAGATGATCAAGGGCTTCGACGCCGCTGTTGTCGACATGCAGGTGGGCGAGAAGAAGACCGTGCACATTCCTGCTGCCGATGCCTACGGCGAGCACAACCCCGAGATGGTTATTACCTTCCCGGCCGAACAGGTTCCCAACATCGAGCAGATCGAGAAGGGCATGAAGCTTTTCCTGTCCACGCCGAGCGGCATGCCCGTCCCCGCCGTGGTCATCGACGTAACGCCTGAGGCCGTGACGCTCGACGCCAACCACGAGCTGGCCGGCAAGGACCTCAACTTTGATATCGAGCTCGTTGAGGTCGAGGACTAGGCTATGCCTGTGAATCTGGTTTCGACAGCGTGTCTCGGAAATCTCAACGACCCGTCCTATGAGCTTTTGCTTCGCCGGGAGCTGGGCGGTGTCTTTGGGGTCGATGAGCTACTACTCGATTGGGACCAGGCCGATGCCCGCACATTTGTGGGCGTGACGGAGCTGGGGCGTACGGTCGATATTCGGCTGGGCGCTGCCGATGGCGATCGCCTTGCCGATGGCGATGTGCTTGTCATCGACCGTTCGGGCATAGTGCCCGTGGCGGTTGTCGTGCGCCTGCGCAGCGCCGAGGTTTATTTGGTCGAAGTTGACCGCATGGACCCGATTGCGCTCGCGCATGCGTGCTGGGAGATCGGCAACATGCATGCGCCACTCTTCCGGGGCGACTCGGACGAGCATACCGTGCGCATGTATACGCCGGTGCAGCCTGTTTTGGGCCGCATGCTCCGGGGTGTCGAGGGTGTTCGGCTCTCGGTGGTTACCCGTGAACTCGATGCGGACCGACGCTTTGCATCGAGCGCGGCGGATGCCGTTGTGAGTATGGCTCCAGACTTTGCGATCGTAAAAAAGGCGCGCGGTTAACGTGCGTATGAGTAAGACGGACTTTGAGAGGCAGCTATTCAAAGTCCGTCTTACTGTTGATGAGGTGCTTTGGGGGAAAGCATATGGGTCTTGAGGGAATCAAGCTGATTGCATGCGATTTGGACGGCACGTTGCTGCATCCGGGGGAGCACGAGCCGCGTTCCGAGGCCTTTGAGCTCATCGATGAACTGCATCGTCGCGGCATCGTGTTTATGCCGGCGAGCGGTCGTCAATATGCGAGCTTGCGCTACCTGTTTGCCCCGGTGGCCGATGAGCTCGCCTATGTATGCGAAAACGGAGCCCTAGTGATGAGCGAGGGGCGTGCCGTTGTCAAGCGTTCCATGGAGCGTAGCCTTGCTATGGATATCGCGAATGCCGTGGTTGCGTATCCCCATGCCGACGTGACCCTTTCGTGTGAGGGACACCTCTACACCATGAGCGGCAACGATGCGTTCGTCGACCATTTGCGCTATGAGGTCCACTGCGATGTGGCGGTGGTCGACCGTCCCGAGGACATCGACGAGGACGTAATTAAGATTGCCTTCCAGACGCCCGAGGTGGATCAGCCGGCGGCCCTGGAGTATTTTGAGCGCCTCTTTAGCGACCGTGTCGACGTGATGACGTCGGGAACCGAATGGACGGACTTTATCGGCTTTGGTTCGGGCAAGGGTTCCGCGCTTGCCGATTACGGTCGTGCCCTGGGAATTTCGCCCGACGAGATGATGGCGTTTGGCGATAACGAAAACGACCGCGACATGCTCAACGTCGTGGGCCATCCTTATCTAATGGAGAGCTGCAATCCCTCTATGCGTGGCATCAACGACCGCGTCCGCTACGTGCGCACGGTCGAAGAAGAACTGCGCCGTCTGCTCGCCGAGTAGATATATGTGGCATGCCTAGGCATCTCTTTTTGCTGCAGAGTGCAGAAAAGTGGATTTTAAGGCATGTCCCGAACATCTACCGGCAGTCGGGCAGAGACCCTCGAAGATGGTGTAGTGCGACGTGACGTGCCAGCCGATTTGCTCGGATGCCTTGGCGTCGAGCTGGGCATCGAAGGGGAGTGGTACGTCGATGACGCGGCTGCACGAGGTGCAGATGATATGCGCATGCGGCTCGATCGTGCGATCGAAGCGGCTGCCGCCCGGCGTCTTGATGGAGAGAATCTCGCCGGCGTCGGCCAAGAGATTGAGGTTGCGGTAGACCGTGCCGCGGCTGATTTTGTCATCCTGCGCGCGCACGACGTTGTAGATTTCGTCGGCGGTGGGATGGTTATAGCTTTGGCGCACGGCGTCAAGAACCAGCTTTCGCTGCCTGGTATTCCTTCTTTGCACCGCCATGCGCCTCGCCTCTTTTCTATCAACGGTCGTAGGTAAATGATACCGTATTTAGCACACAATACTAATAACGAGGCGTGAAACCGTCTTCATTGGCAAGTGGGGCTCGGGCCTGGGCGTCTACGAGGCGAAAACGCGTTCCCATACGCTCGTAGGAGGCATGAAGCGCCTCGAGATGAGATAGGATATTTGCCGGAGCCCCCTGTATCTCCATCTCGACTGAGCCGTCTTCCATATTACGCACCCAGCCGGTGAGGGAGCGTGCCTGCGCGAGGTTGGTGGTGGTAAAGCGAAAACCAACGCCTTGGACTTGCCCCGCCCAGCGCAGGAAATAGCGCAGGGGAGTGTCTTGAGTGGCCTCGTCGCTTGCGAGCACAGTAAGTCTGCGGCGCAGCTCGAGCTCGACGTTTGATGGTTTTTGGGGTTCTCGACTGCCGCCGGTGACGCTGGAGAAGAACGTATCGAAGAGACCCATCGCTATGCCTGCTTGCCTGCGTCGGCCGGGAAGGTAATGCCGGCCTGCTGGCGCACGGCATCCATGATGCGCAGTGAGACGAGCGTGACATCGCGGTAGTGGCCAAGCTCGTGACGTCCCGCCGGGGTCTCCCAAATCTCTTCCTTGACGTTATCGATGCCGCCGATGGCGGTGATAAAGTCTGCGAGTTCGTATTCCATGGTGTTGCTCGATTTGGGCAGGTCGAGCACGCGGCCGTTGTCGCTCTGTTCGCGCGGCGCCTCGGTCGCCGAGCCGCGTACGACGTCGCCGCGATAGTCGATGCGGACGTTGCGGGGCGTGGACAGATGGTCAATCTGGATAGTGCCACGCTCGCCTTCGATCTGCGAGGGCAGTAGGTCATTCGTAATTTTGGAGTGCGCGAGTTCGACGGAGATACGGCCACCGCCGTAGCTGGCGAGGATGGAACCGCAGCCATCGATGGGGCCGTGCGTGAGCTGTCGCGTGGTGGGGTCGAGCAGAGTAGCCATGCTCGTAAGGCCGGAGGGCATGCCGAAAATCTCGACCATGGGCTCGACGGTGTAGACGCCAATATCCATGAGGGAACCCGATGCCATATTGCAGTCGAAGATATTGGTGACGCGTCCCGCGAGAATCTCGTTGTAGCGCGAGGAATACTTGCCAAAGCGCAATGAGGCGCGGCGGATGGGGGCGATTTCACCCAAGGCGTCCTCGATGGCGTGGAAGGCGGGATCGTGGAGGGGACGCATGGCCTCGAGGGCCACGACACCTGCTGCCTCGGCAGCGCGGAAGACTTCCAGCGCCTGCGCCTCGGTGGCGCAGAAGGGCTTCTCGACGATGACGTGCTTGCCACCGGCGATGCAGGCAAGGGCCTGCTCGTAGTGAAGTGCGTTAGGGCTGCCGATGTAGACGGCGTCGACGTCGTCGGCGGACGCAAGCTCGTCAAGTGCGGTGAAGTTACGCTCGCCGCCGTGCTTAGCGGTGAAGGCGGCGCCGCGATCTGTATCGCGCGAGAGCGTGCCCACAAACGCGGCTTGGTCGTTGGCGTTGACGACCTGGATAAAGTCGTCGGTAATCATGGATGTGCCGATGGTCGCGATGCGCAGCATACGTCCCCCTTGTGTTGTTTGGTCTACAGGATGAGTGTAGCGCGTGGGGATATAAAGCTGCGCGAAAACGCTATTACAGGTCGCTCTCGTTAAAGCCGGCGTCGATATCGAGGTTGGCTCCGTCGGCCGCGGTGGTGGCGAGCTCGTCGCAGCGCTCGTTGAGCTCATGGCCGGCGTGACCCTTAACCCAGATGAACTCAACCTTGTGGTTGCTCTTTGCGGTGAGTAGGCGCTCCCACAGATCGCGGTTCTTGACAGGCTGCTTGTTGGCGGTCTTCCAGCCGCGTTTTTTCCATCCGTCAATCCAGTGCTTGTTAAAGGCGTTGACGACGTACTGCGAATCGGAATGGACTTCGACCTCGCAGGGGCGGTTGAGTGCCTCGAGTGCCACGATAACGGCCATGAGCTCCATGCGGTTGTTGGTGGTCTTGGCGTAACCGCGCGAAAGCTCGGAGGTAAAGGTCTTACCGGCGGGGTTGGTGTATTTGAGCACGGCGCCGTAGCCGCCGCGTCCCGGATTTGATCGGGCCGAGCCGTCGGTATAGATGATGACCTTCACATGGTTCCTTTCGTTGGGTACGTTTCGTGTGAGTGACCATTGTAGCGCCATGCCCGCCGGGGGCTAGCAATCTACGGTTTCTACCCCGTCTTCCGACGGTTAGTTGGCATGGATGATGCGGTTGAGCTCGTCGAGGTATTGCTGCAAGAGGGAAGAGGGCTTGCGCTCGTTGTGCATGATATAGCCTACGTGCATCGTTGGGGCGTCTGCTAACGGGATCGATGCCATACCCCATTGCATTTCATTGGAGAGGACACCGGTCGACAGGGTGTAACCGTTCGACGTGATAAGTAAGTTAGTAAGTGTTCCGCGGTCCGAGATTCGTATGTTGCGGTCGCAAGGGATATAGCTAAAAGGTTCCTCGGCGTAATAGAAGGAGTTTGAGGTTCCCTGCTCAAAGCTGTAGCGCGTATAGGGTGTAAGGTCGGCAAGGGACAGCTGAGGGCGGCGTGCGAGAGGGTGGCGCTCGCTAACGAAGACGTGGACCGTCGCGTCGAAGAGGGGATGGAAGCTTGCGCGGGCATCGGCGAAGGCTTTCTGCAGAACGCGGGCGTTAAAGTCATCCAGATACAGAATGCCGATATCGCTGCGAAATGCGCGGACGTCATCGATGATCTGCGATGTGGTGGTCTCGCGCATGATGAACTCGAACTTGCTGTCGCGGCAGCGCTCGACCACGTTGACAAAGGCCTCGACCGAAAAGGCGTAGTGCTGGGCGGAAATGGCGAGGCGGGCTTGCGGGGTGCCGCCGTCCTCGTAGCGCGCCTCGAGCATGTCGGCCTGCTCTACGACCTGGCGCGCATAGCCCAAAAGCTCGGTGCCGTCGTTGGTGAGCGTGACGCCGCGGCTGGAGCGCGTGAAGATCTCCAGGTGGAGTTCCTGCTCCAGGCTTTTGACGGCGTTTGAGATGTTGGACTGAGCGGTATAGAGGCGCTGAGCTGCGGCGTTGATTGAGCCGGACTCTGCCACGGCGATCAGAAAACGAAGCTGCTGGAGGGTCATCGGCGCCGTCCTTTCGAGCGTTATCTGCAAAACCGATAACAGGTTAGCGCTTTTAAGTGATTGACCGAGCGAAACAATGCTCGTACTATTCAAAACACACAAAGGCGGTAGGTAATTAAACCGACCACGAAACCGGGATGCGAAAGGAGGCCCGCATATGAATTGCTTACCAAGACGAATGCCGGGCTCCTGTTTGCGCCCGTCGGCGTGATCAGGAGACAGCGACTTACTTCTCTCTAATTAATTTACTTTTGTTCGATCAAGGAGATCATCATGAGCCAGTTCATCAACAACCCCGAGCACACCTTTGGTTTCGATACCCTGCAGCTTCACGTTGGCCAGGAGAGCGCCGATCCCGCATCCGACTCCCGCGCCGTGCCTATCTACCAGACCACGAGCTATGTGTTCCGCAACTCCCAGCACGCCGCCGACCGCTTTGGTCTTGCCGACGCCGGTAACATCTACGGCCGTCTGACCAACTCCACCCAGGGCGTCTTCGAGGACCGTATCGCCGCACTCGAGGGTGGCGTGGCAGGTCTCGCCGTCGCCTCCGGTGCTGCTGCCATCACCTATACCCTGCAGGCTCTTGCTCAGGCCGGTGACCATGTGGTTGCCCAGAAGACCATCTACGGTGGCTCCTACAACCTGCTAGAGCATACGCTCTCCCAGTTTGGCGTCGAGACCACGTTTGTCGACGCTCATAACCTGGAAGAGGTCGAGGGGGCCATCAAGGACAACACCACGGCCATCTATCTCGAGACGCTCGGCAACCCCAACTCCGACATCCCCAACATCGACGCCATCTCCGAGATCGCCAAGAAGCACGGTCTGCCGGTTGTCGTCGACAACACCTTCGGCACCCCGTATCTGTTCCGTCCGCTGGAGCATGGTGCCAACATCGTCGTCCACTCCGCAACCAAGTTCATCGGCGGCCACGGCACCTCGCTGGGCGGTGTGATCGTGGACGGCGGTAACTTCGATTGGAAGGCGAGTGGAAAGTACGCCCAGATCGCTGAGCCCAACCCCTCCTACCACGGCGTCTCGTTTGCCGAGGCTGCCGGTCCCGCCGCCTTCGCAACCTATGTCCGCGCTATCCTGCTGCGTGACGAGGGCGCCTGCATCAGCCCGTTCAACGCCTGGGTCCTGCTCCAGGGCACCGAGACTCTGTCGCTGCGCGTTGACCGTCATGTCGAGAATACCAAGAAGGTCGTTGAGTTCCTGACCGGTGACAGCCATGTTGCCAAGGTGAACCACCCGAGCCTGCCTGAGCACCCCGACCATGAGCTCTACAAGCAATATTTCCCCAACGGCGGTGCCTCGATCTTTACCTTTGAGATTAAGGGTGGCCAGGAGGCCGCCTGGAAGTTCATCGACCACCTGCAGGTCTTCTCGCTGCTTGCCAACGTGGCCGACGTCAAGTCGCTCGTCGTGCACCCGGCTACCACCACGCACTCCCAGCTCTCTGCCGAGGAGCTCGCCGAGCAGAACATCACGTCCTCCACGATCCGTCTTTCCATCGGTACCGAGAATGCCGAGGATATCATTTGGGATCTGAAGCAGGCCTTCGCCGCGCTGGACGAGTAAGGCGACTTGTGCAAGGACCCCTTGCGACTCGATAGGTATAACTGTATAAAATGCCTGCTCAAGGCGCCTGTGCGAACAATGGTTGCACAGGCGCCTTTTTTGCATAGAGCGGGCGCAAAAACAGGGTTTTTGACACGCTTTATGCATTCGAGTTGTGGAAAACTCCTGTTGAGAGGATGTGAGTTTTACGCAATTGACGTGCGCCTTTTAAGTAAAACCGCAGGTCGCGATTTGCTCGGGGTACTATGCAGCGCGATCGAATCACACGCAGCTCAAACGCAGCAAAAACGCACTACGGAGGTTTCCAGCTACATGAGGATTGATTCACGAAAACCGAAAGCCGCCGCCCTTTCCGCCGCTCTGACCGTGGCACTTTTGGCGGGCGCCGGTGCAACTGATGCCCACGCCGCAACACTGTCCGATACGGTTGGATCTACGCCGTCCGAGACGACGCTGGTGCAGCCCGTTGACTATCGCGGCGATGGTTATGGTTCCATGCAGGAGTGGAACGCCTCGATGGAGGCCAAGCGCGATTCCTTGGAGATGCGCGCTCAGATCATCATGAATATGTATGGCGACTATGCCACCGATGACGAGCGCGCTGTGCTGCAGGGTTGCATCGACGGTGCGGGTAGCCTGTTGACGATGGGGGAGGTCGACGCCAAGTCGACCGAGCTCGATGAGCTGCGCACTGCGCTTGAGGATGCCAAGCGCGAAGCGCTCGAGGCTGCCGCCGAGGCGGAGGCTGCCGAGGTCGCCCAGGCTTCGTACTACAACGCCGGTTACACTCCGTCCTACGCGTCTGCCGCGTCCTACGCGAACGGATCGGGCCTGACGCGCTCTGCGGGTGTCAATAACTACAACGGGCGCCGCGAGACCTATTACAGCAGCAATGTGCTTTATCACTATCGCACGGGCGAATGGACTCAGGATTCTGAGGGCTTCTGGCGCGATTCCGACGGCTATTACGTTGTTGCCGCGGGCGATATGGCTCAGGGCTCGACCTTTACGGGCTCCAAGGGTGATTGCAAGGTCTATGACTCCGGCTGCGCTGCCGGAACCACCGACTACTACACCGGTTGGTAATCTGCCATAAGTAAAATACGCACATGATGGGTGCGCGTCTTTACTGAGCTTTTAGGCAACGTAAAGCCGCCCTTTCTTTATGTGCGTTTGAGTTAACAGAGCCCTTACCGTGGCGGTACGCTGGGCGTATGCATGCGGGGCACACTGGTTCATGAGAAATAGGGTCTTTCTCTTGGAGGAAGTGATCTTGTGAATGCTCGAGATATTGCCGTTGCCGCCGTCGCGTTGATGCTTGGCTGCCTTGGTCCCACGGCCGTGCTCGTCGCGGGCATGCAGGGGACATGCGGGGCTACTCCTATCGTGGTCGGCGCGCTGATCGCGGTCACACTGCTGGGAAGCGCCGGTGTTGTCCTTTGTCGCGACGATGAGGACGAGGTTCCGGAGTCGCATCTCTAGCTGTTGCGAAAATGACTGTTGGCCATGGCTGAACATGAAAACCGCCACAAGGGGAGTGCCCTTTGCGGCGGTTTTTGCTATTGAGACTGTTGGATGCGGTGCGGCGGCGTTACCAGCTTGCCTCGATATCACGGATGCGCCGATAGAGCCATTCGTTCTGCGGCGCCTGGATATCGTGCTTGGCCGCGAGGCGGCGGACGGTGCCCGCGAACTCCTCGACCTCTGTTTTGCGCTGCGCGACGCGGTCCTGCGCCATCGAGGGCATGCCGGCGGGGTCGAGCCCCTCGATGAGATGCACCATCTGCGTTAGGTCTGCCTCGGTGAGCTCGATACCCTCGGCGTTGGCGACCGCAAGCGTCTCGCGCATGGCGGAGACAAAGCAACGACGCTGCTCGGAGCCCTGTTCCGTGGCGCTTCCGTACGTGCCTCCGTAGGCCATGCAGGTCTGGTTGATGCCGTCGTTGAGCATAAGTTTTGCCCACATGCGGTGGGCGATGTCGTCCTCGACGGTGTGGGCGATGCCGCAGCGCGTGTAGAGCCCGTCGATAGCGGTGACGGTCGCGGGGTCGGTGCCGGCGGCCGCACCAAAGCGGATCTCGCCCGCATTGGTAAAGGTGAGCGCGCCGTTGAGGAACACGGCATCCATGCCTTGGCAGATTCCGAGGACGGTGTGCTCCCAGCCAAAGCGCTCGGCAATCTTCTGCTCGCTGGTGATGCCGTTGCACAGCGAGGCGATGAGCGTATTGGGGCCCACGATGTGTTCCATAGTCTTGAGCGCCTGGTCGAGTCCGGTTGTCTTGACCGTGAGGATGACCAGATCGGCGGGTGTCGCCTCGCTGGCGCGGACGGATGTGAGATCGCAGGGCTTGCCGTTGACGGTGATCGCGTCGTTCGCATGGCGCTCAAAGCGAGCGTCGTCCATAACGTATTCGACGGCGTCGTTGCCGAGCGCTTGGGCGATCATGCTGCCGTAGAGCAGGCCCACGCCGCCCTTGCCGATAAAGGCGACCTTGTTGATCTGCATGTGAATCATCTCCCCATAAAAAGGCGCCCGCGTATGGGGCGCCTGATGGATTGTATGCCGCCGGGCCATGTCGCGTGCACCGGATGGCCGTATTTAGAAGAACAAACGCATGGGAACTTATGACGCGGGGCAGACCGCAAAGACACGTGCGGGATATCCGACGCCATCACGCACCTTGGGGAAGGTGCAGAAGATGACGGCGCCCGTGGCGGGAAGCTCGTCCAGATGGTCCATGACCTCAATCTGGTAACGGTCGACCGAGAGGATGTACTGTTCGCCGGGGTAGGGGTAGGCATCCTCGCGTGTGGTCACGGTTGCGGGGTCGGTGTCTGCCGGTTCGTGGCCGATGGCACCGATGTTGCGCTCTTCTACAAGCCATTTGATGGCATCGAGGTCCCAGCCGGGGTAGTGGGGCTGGCCGTCTTCGTCCTTGTTTTCGAGGTCGGCGAGCTTGGACCAGTCGGAGCGGAAGGCGACGAAAGCGTCCTCGGGAATGCGACCGTGCTCGTCCTCCCAAGCCTTGAGGTCATCGATGGTCAGGATAAAGTCGGGGTTTGCGGCGCACTCCTCGTGTTTGTCGATGACGCAGAGCGGATGCATAAACTCGATAGGTTCGATCTCGCCAAGGGAACGACCGTCAACATGGAAGTGGCGCGGCGCGTCGACGTGGGTGCCGTACTGCGAGGCGACCGAATACTGAAAGCAACGCATGGGCGCGAGCATATCTTCGGGCGTGCCGGGCAGGTAGTCGAAGAGCTTGGTGGACTCAAATGGCTCAAAGCCAAACCAGTGCGGGGTGTCGCACGAGAGCGTATGGGTGAGGTCAACCCAGCGATAATCGGTGCTTTTGAGCTGGGATGCGAGGTCCCAAAAGTCGAGCGCGGGCATGGGTGGCTCCTTTCATCGGGCTTTTTGCTGATGTTAAAGCGGTGCCGTGACAGCTCGATTTCTGCTGCGTTACGATACGTTCTCGATTGCGATTCCACGATGTTTCGGCCGCGTGACCATTGTGTTTCGCCTTGCCGGGGCGCTGATGGCGAAGGGAGGGGCCGTGCAATACCGCGTTGACCCCAAAAGTGGTAACCGAATATCTGCTCTGGGTCTGGGCTGCATGAGGTTTCCCGGTTCGCCGGGACACCCCGATGCGAAGACAGCCGATGCCATCATTTCCCGTGCGGTGGAACAGGGGATTAATTATCTGGATACCGCATATCTTTATCCCGGTAACGAGGCGTGCGTGGGCGCCTCACTTGAGCACTTGGGGCTGCGCGACCGGGTGTTGCTGGCGACCAAGTTGCCGCACGCTTCGTGCAAGTGCGCGGAGGATTTCGACCGGTTCTTCGACGAGCAACTGCGTCGCCTACGGACCGACCATATCGACTATTACCTTATGCACAACATCACTTCGCCCGCTCAGTGGGAGCGCGTGGTGGCGTTGGGTATCGAGGACTGGATCGCGCGTCAAAAGGCGGCGGGGCGCATTCGCCAGATTGGTTTTTCGTACCACGGCAGCGCGGCTGATTTCCTGACGATGCTTGACGCATATGACTGGGATTTTTGCCAGATACAGTACAACTATGCCGGCGAGCGTTACCAAGCGGGAACGGCAGGACTCATGGCGGCTGCGGAGCGCGGGCTCGCGGTGTTTGTGATGGAGCCGCTGCTGGGCGGGCGTCTGGCAGGCAAGCTGCCGCCGCGGGCCCGCGCCGTGCTCGATGGCGCTCGTGACCCGCATTTGCGCACTCCTGCCGCTTGGGGGCTTTCGTGGGTGTGGAACCATCCTCAGGTGACGATGCTGCTTTCGGGTATGACCAATACCGCGCAGGTGGACGAGAACGCGGCATTGGCGGATCGCGCACTGCCGGATTCAATGACAACAGAGCAGCTCGATACCATCGCACGTGTGCTGGGAGAGTTTGAGAAATCGAATCGCGTGCCCTGTACGGGGTGCGGCTACTGCATGCCGTGCCCCAAGGGCATCAATATTCCCGGCTGCTTTGGCGCCTACAACGCGAGCTACGCGCACAGCTGGTTTACGGGCCTGTCGCAGTATTTTACGGCGAGCGCGGTGCGGACGAACGAGCCCAAGCTGGTGAGCAATTGCGTCAAGTGCGGCAAATGCGCACGTCATTGCCCGCAGCACATCGATATTCCCGAGCGTCTCGACGATGTGCGCCGACGCTTCCAGCCTGGCCCCGTAACGGCCGCGCTTAAAGCCTTTGGCAAAACGCGTTTCTGATGCCCCTTTATAAGTTGCGGTGGAATAGTTCCTGTTTGCGGCAGAATAGGGGCCAAACAGGAACTATTTCACCGCAACTGAAGGGGGCTGTCGTGGGCCATCGGGATTCATGTGATGATTTGCGCGAGGTTCGTTGGGGCGTTTTGGGCGCTGGGCACATTTCGCATCGATTTGCATCGTCGCTCAAGGAGGTGGACGGGGCACGGCTTGTGGCTGCCGCCGGTCGCACCCCTTCGCATGTTGAGGAGTTTTGCAGGGCGTTTTCGATTGATGCCGCGCACAGTTATGCCACGGCTGACGATAGCGGCGATGCGGCTTATGACGCGCTGATTGCCGACCCCGATGTCGACGCAATCTACTTGGCTCTTCCGCATGGCATGCATGCGCATTGGGTCTGTCGGGCACTGCGCGCGGGAAAGGCCGTGCTGTGCGAAAAACCGGCCGTTTTGAGTGAGGAAGAGGCTCTATCGATTGCCTCCACCTCTCGCGAGCGCGGCGTACTGTTTATGGAGGCGATGAAGAATCGGTTTTGTCCGATGCATACTCGCGTGAAGGGTTTGCTTGCGTCGGGCGAGCTCGGCCGTATCGTCTCGATCGAAAGCGTGCAAAAACTCGATTATGGTGAGCCGCCTTCGAGTTATCTGCTCGATCCGTTGCAGGGTGGCTGTCTATATGACATGGGCTGCTACGCGGTCGGGTGGTTTGAGGATCTGCTTGCGGGTGCGTGCGATGTTTCGTCTCGTGAAGTTCGCTGGCGTGACGTATCGGGCGGTCGCGTCGATTGGGCCGACGAGATCCATATGAGCGTCGGCGGCATACCCATTCATATGGTGTGCGACGGCAAGGCAGCATATGAAAGCCGCTTAACGATTGTCTGCGAGCGGGGCTCGTTGGAAATCGAGCGCCTCCATCGCCCCGAGCTCGCCCATGTGAAGTACTCCGACGGACGAATGCTCGAAATTAATGCCCCGTTTGAGGTCGATGATTTCTACGGCGAAATTCAGCATGCGACGCAGCTCGTCCAGACGGGAGAGCTTGAAAGCCCCGTTATGCCTCTTGCCGCCACGCAGCGCTGCGCGCAGATTATCGATGCGATTCGCTTGACGCTCTAGGCTGCGGTGCTGGTGCTCAAGGGGGCTCGGCGGACCGTGCCCCTGATGCCCCTTTTATATCTTGCGGTGGAATACGGTCTGTTTGCGCCAAAATAAGGCACCAATAGACCGTATTTCACCGCAACTGATGAGGGGGAGTTGGAGATGCTGACGATCGGGTGTCATCTTTCGACGACGAAGGGCTATCGGGCAATGGGGGAGACGGCGTTGTCCATTGGTGCCAATACCTTTGCGTTCTTTACGCGCAACCCGCGCGGTGGCAAGGCAAAAGACCTTGACATGGATGACGTGGCGGCTCTGCGCGAGCTTATGGCGCAAAACGACTTTGGACCGCTGGTGGCGCATGCCCCGTATACCTATAACCCCTGCTCCGCTAAGAAGCGGGCGCGCGAGTTTGCCTTGGAGGCTATGGCGGAAGATTTGCAGCGTCTGGAAGCACTGCCCGGCAACTACTACAACTTCCATCCCGGTGCGCATGTGGGACAGGGGGCAGACGCCGGCATTCAGATGATTGTCGACACGCTATGCCAGGTGATGTTTGAGGGCCAGCAGACGACGGTATTGCTCGAGACCATGGCGGGCAAGGGCACCGAGGTGGGCCGTAGCTTTGAAGAACTGGCGTGCATTATCGAGGGCGTTGCCGCCAAGCGCCCAGAGCTGTCCGATAAGCTGGGCGTTTGTTTGGACACCTGCCATGTGAGCGATGCCGGCTACGACATCATCCATGATCTGGACGGCGTACTCGACGAGTTCGACCGCGTGGTGGGTATCGAGCGCTTGCATGCCGTACATATCAACGATTCGAAGAACCCTTGTGGCGCCCATAAAGATCGTCACGAGTGCATCGGCAAGGGATACCTTGGCAGCGAGGAATTTGGTGGCGGTATGCAGGTTATGCAGAATATTGTATCGAATGGCCGTTTGCGTTCGCTGCCGTATATTTTGGAGACTCCGAACGAACTTGCAGGTTATGCAGCTGAAATTAGACTATTAAGGTCATTGCAGCAGTAATGACTGTCACAAAGTAGAGTATTCCATTCACATTATAGGTTTGTTTCAATCAGTTTTCTCATTGCAGATTCGTAATTCCGGGTGCATAATAGCCAACAGTTTTTGCAGACCTCTGAATCAAACGAGGTCACCGGAAGGAGACTGATTATGAAGCTGAAGAAGCTCGGCGCATTTGCCGCCACGGGTGCTATGGCGCTCGCCCTTGCTCTGACGGGCTGCGGCTCGTCCAACGCCACCTCTGGTTCTGATGCTGGTTCCAGCAGCTCTGACGACGCTAAGGTCGAGAAGGTCGACGGCTCCAAGGAGTACGCGCTCGTCAAGGACGGTACGCTGACCGTCGGCACCTCTGCCGAGTACGCTCCGTTTGAGTACAAGGATGACAACGGCGATTATCAGGGCTTTGACCTTGAGCTCATCAAGGCTATCGGCGACAAGCTGGGCCTGGATGTCGAGTATGTCAACAATGACTTTGACACGCTGGTTCCGGGCGTCGCTTCGGGCGCCAAGTATGACGTTTCCATCGCGGCTATCACCGACACGCCCGAGCGTGAGAAGGAAGTCACTTTCTCTGATTCCTACTACATGGACGATCAGGCTATCGTGACCAAGGTCGATAACACCGACATCACGGCCGATAACTTCAGCGAGAAGCTCAACAACGCCGACGCTACCATCATCGTCCAGTCTGGCTCGACCGCCGAGGCCTTTGCCCAGGAGAACTTCCCCAAGGCCAAGATCGTCCCCTACAAGGACGCCACCGAGTGCTTCAGCGCCCTGCAGTCCGATAAGGGCGACGCCGTAGTCACCAACCGCTCCGTTGCCAGCCAGCTGACCGCCGAGCAGTTCAACACCTGCCAGACCATCAAGCAGATCAGCACCGGCGAGGAGTACGCCATCGCCATCAACCAGGGCAACACCAAGCTCAAGGACGACATCAACCAGGCCATCAAGGACCTGACCGACGACGGTACCGTCGACGCCCTCATGGCTAAGTACAATATCAAGTAAAATAACTACTTGATTGCGCGCGGGCCCTTTCCGTTTTGCGGAGAGGGCCTTTGCGCTTCTCTTGACGGAGAGCGTTTCCGTCTCGTTTTGCCGGCAACTTCTACGATAGGAGCCACCTTGTCTCGACTGAACAAAGGGGCCGCGGAGCAGCGTTTTCCACTGCCCGCCTTGCTCCAAAAGCTAGCCTGCGTCATGGCCGTGGCGCTCGCGCTGGTGTGCGCGGGGGCATATGCGCCCACGACCGCCCAGGCGCTTGAGACCGCAAAGATTACCGCCCGACCCAACACCGGTTCGGGCAGCGATGTGGTCGGCGGCACCGAGACGCGCATTACCTGGGAAGTTCAGGCCGATGCCGACGAGGAGCTGAGCGGTCTTTCGCTGACGTTTGTTGACGGTACGACGTTTGGTACCGATGACACGCGATTGACGATGCTCTCGGGCGAGGACCTCATGGATCGTACGCCCATGAAGCCCACGTGCAAGGCTGACGGCCAGACGCTCAAGATCGACTTTGGCGAGACGGCGCCTGCCGGCGGCTTTTTCCGTGTCGAGGTTTACGGCGTGACGTTTCCCGTCGAGGGCGGCGAAGAGGCCTTTAGCGGCACCTATACGCTCGCCGACGGTTCGACCAAGAAGATTTCTAAGATTCCTTCCGTCGAGATTAAGGGCGTGACGGCTTTCGATAACTTCCTGGCCGATCTTAAGGAGCAGCCGTGGGTCGAGGCCTGGAACTCCAATATGTTCCTGCGCTTGTTCTTGAACCCGGTCATTTTGGTCCAAAGCCTGCCGATCGTCTTCAAGGGCTTCCTTATGTCGCTCTCGATCGTGCTCGTGGCGTTTCCGCTGGCAATTCCCTTTGGCTTTGCCTTGTCGCTCATGCGCATCTCCAAGTCGCGCATCCTGCGTTGCCTTGCCGGTATCTATGTGAATATCATCCGTGGTACGCCGGCGTTCCTGCAGATCTATATCGCGTTCTTCGGTCTGCCGTTGGCCGGCGTCAAGGTTGATGACTACGTGCTCGGCGTCATCGTCATGGCCATGAATTCGTCTGCCTATCTGTGTGAGATCTTCCGCGCCGGTATTCAATCGATCCCCAAGGGCCAAAACGAGGCTGCTCGCTCTCTGGGTATGAATGCCTTCCAGACGCTGCTCTACGTTATGATTCCGCAGACGTTCCGCAATGTTTTGCCTACGCTGACCAGCGAGTTTATCTTGCTTTACAAGGATACGTCGCTGCTTGCGGCCGTGGGCGTGGTCGAGATCGTCATGAACGCCCGCACCATCGTGGCCACGACGGGCTCCATTACACCGTACGTGGTTGCCGCCCTGTTCTATCTGGTCATCACCCTGCCGCTCGCTCGCTTGGTGAGCGGTCTTGAGGCGAGGCTTTTGGGCACGGCCGAGACCAAGAAGAAGCGTCCCACTAAGAGCGCCGGACAGGTTGTCGCGACGCCTGCCGATCACATCGCCGGTCTGTAAGGAGGTCCTATCATGAGCGAAACCAATAACTCGAACGAAGTCGTCGTCAGCATCAAGAACCTCCAGAAGGCCTTTGGCGACAACGTGGTCCTGCGCGATATCGATCTGGATGTGCACAAGGGTGAGGTCGTTGTGGTCTTGGGCCCCTCGGGCTCGGGCAAGTCGACGATGCTTCGCTGCATCAATCGTCTGGAGCATCCCACGAGCGGCTCGATTATCGTTGAGGGCGTGGATGTGTGCGCCAAGGGCGTCGACCTTAACAAGGTGCGCACGCATCTGGGTATGGTGTTCCAGCAGTTCAATTTGTTCCCGCACCTCTCAGTCAAAAAGAACGTCATGCTCGCGCAGCAGAAGGTGCTCAAGCGCAGCAAGGAAGAGGCCGAGAAGATTGCCATCGAGGAGCTGACCAAGGTCGGCCTTGCCGAGCGTATCGACTTTATGCCGAGCCAGCTCTCGGGCGGCCAGCAGCAGCGCGTTGCCATCGCCCGCGCCCTGTCGATGAACCCGCACGTCATGCTCTTTGACGAGGCCACCTCGGCGCTCGACCCTGAGCTCGTGCGCGACGTCTTGGGCGTCATGCGCGACCTGGCGCACGACGGTATGACCATGATCGTCGTGACGCACGAGATGGGCTTTGCCCGCGATGTCGCCGACCGCGTCGTCTTTATGGACGGCGGCGTCATTGTGGAAGAGGGTACGCCGAGCGAGGTCTTCGACCATCCCAAGAGCGAACGCACCAAGGCGTTCTTGGGCAATATTTCGTAGCCGGTTGATGTAATTGCCGTTACAAAAGAGCGGGGCTGGACTTGAATCCAGCCCCGCTCTTTTGTAGGGATGAGGATGCGCTTTGATGCAGGCTCTCTTGGAGGCCCTGGGTTCGTTACGCGAGTTCGGCTCCGAGGGCCTTGCAAGCGGTCTCGCCCTCGTCGTCGGGCGCGTCGTAGCAGATGGTGGAGTCCACGACGTTGACGCCGGCCTCGTCGGCGTCGGCCTTCCAGTTGTCCATCCACTCGCCCTCGGCCCACGAATAGGAGCCAAAGAGGACGACCTTCTTGTCGCCGAGAGTCTCCTTGATCTCGTCCCACATCGGCTGGAACTCATCGTACTCGAGTTCCTCGGAGCCCATGGCGGGACAGCCGAAGGCGAAGGCATCATATTCGGCGGCCTTGTCGGCAGAGAAGTCGGCGCAGGAGATGACCTCTGCCTCGGCGCCGGCATCGGTTGCACCTTCGGCAACGAAGTTTGCCATGGCCTCGGTGTTGCCCGTGCCGCTCCAGTAGACGACGGCGATCTTGCTCATGTTGAGTCCTTTCAGTTGTGCGGCAGGTTGCCGCGGCTTCTATGTTCTATCGGGTTGCCTGGGCAAGTTGCGCCAAGCTGCAGCCCTGCTGATAGACAAAGGTAAGGTATTGAGTGCAAGCGCGGTAGGCGTCAAACATTGCAAGCGCTTGCTCGACATTCGTGTAGACCTTCCAGGCCCCAAAGACCTTGTAGTTCTCGCCGCGCTGGACGATAAACTCGTGTACGTCGTCGTAGGGGTATCCAAGGAAGTAGCCTATTTCGTGCGGAAACTCGCAGGTGCAGTCGTTGCTGCAGCTAGTTTGCTGGGGTAGTGCGCATCGAGTCTGGTTACAGGCGCATTCCGCGACGTTATTGCTCGCGAGCGTGATGCGTGATGCCAAATGCACAAGGCATGTCGAAAGGTCTCTCGTGTCGTAGCCTTCCGAGGCGAGCGCCGTTTGGGCGCGAGGATCTGCGAAATAGGTGGTGAGGCTTTTGGCTCGGTACATATACACGAGCGCTCCGCAGGGCCGCCAGACCAAAACACTCAGGTGGATGCCGAGCGGGTCAAGCTCGCGGTTGCACTGGGCGATAACGTTGAGCAGGCGTGCTCGGCGCTCTGCGATGGTTTCGGTTGCGACCGAGCCGTCCCCGTGGGCGTAGGTGCCTGGATAGGTAAAGAGCGATGCCGGCTTGATGCCCGCGAGCGTGGGAGAGCAGTTGCGCACGACTGCCGCCTGAAACGATGGGATGTCTATGGTTCGAGTCACGGCGCTCCTTACGGATCTAAACTGTTAGCCTAGGAAAACTTATACACGAAAGTAAGCCATGGTCAACAAAAAAGTTTGAAGCGGGAAACTAATTGACCGAACGGACATGATTTTGGGTTAAGATGGGGACACCCCATGGGGGTATCTAGATAGTGCTACTTGAAAGGGGAACGCATGAGTGACTTGCTCAACCCTGCGAATCTCATCGTGCTGGCTGTCATTGCCGTCGGCATGTTTTTTGGACTGCGTCGCATTGCCGCTTCGACACACGGGAAGAGTTGTTGCAGCGATGGTACGAGCGGCAAGAAGGCCAAAAAGGTTGTTGTGGTGGATACTGATGCATCGCACTATCCCTATAGCGATGAGCTGCTCATCGGCGGTATGAGCTGTGACGGCTGCGCTCAGAACGTGGCCAATGCCCTCAATGCGCTGGACGGCGTGTGGGCAACGGTGACGTATGCGGATCACACGGCACGTGTGCGCTCTAAACAGCCGATCGATCGCGGTGCTCTCGTGGCCGCCGTGAAAGACGCGGGCTACTACGTCATGACGCTGTAAGCGCCGCCTTGGATGCATTTCCTTGTCTAGGCTCGTCCGCGCAGTTCGATGTCTTGGATGTCGTCAAAGTCGATGGCGATGTCTCGGAGCTTGAGAAGCTTGAAGGCGGGGAGCGCCTCGTCGAGGATGCCGGTGCGGCTGCGATAGCCGTATGTATCGTAATAGGTGACACGAACCAAGTCGCCACGTTTGAGACCCTCGAGCTTTTTAGAAAGCACGAGGGCTTTTTCTTCCGTGAGCTCACGTTTTGGCTCGACGGTGATTTCCTGCTTGCGCACGAGTTCGTAGTATCCCGTGAGGGCGGCAAAGGGCATAAACTGTGCAGCGCGGTTGGCGCGCACGGCACCGTTGGCTGTGAGGTTGGGGTTGGCGGCGCGGCGTCTGCCCTCGGGGTCCGCCAGGCGCTCGAAGGCGGTCGGCGGGCGCACGGGCTGTTGTTTGGGTTTAGGCACGGTGTCCTCCAACTTGGTCGTTGCGTTCGCGCGCGGTGGCGCCGGCGGTAAAGCTTAATCCCTTGACGAGCGCGTTCTTGCCGTACTTGCCTTTCACAGCCAGGACGGCGCGCGCCAGGTCGCGCTCGCGCTCATCGGCCTCGACATCGCTAAACAGATCGAT
>CABUTR010000021.1 GCA_902494555.1 uncultured Collinsella sp. | reverse complement strand
TTGGAACACGAGGAGGCGCCAGGTTAAACTGAAGGGACTGACCCCGGAGGAGTTCCGGAGACAGTCCCTTGCGGCGTAGTTTTTATTTAAGCCGTCCAAGTTTTGGGGTGCAGTTCACGGGAGGGACCCCGGGGGCTTTCGGCTAACTGCGGGAACGGCCTATCCGCTCAGTATGTTCAGCTGAGATCAGAAATCAACCGGAGAAATCGACCCTACTAAAAGGAGGCCGTATATGAAGACTGTATATCCCTTTTGCCTCCATATACACAAGAAGCGCCCCTCGGGCGCTTCTGAGAGGCTCCCCCTGGGATGTATCCCAGGGGGAGCCTATGGACCTTAAGGGCCGCTGCGAACCGTTCGCAGTCGGGCCGTCGAAGGCCTCGTTACTTAAGCTCGGGCCAGAAGTCCTTGTTGGCCTCGATCATGTCGTCGAGAATCTCCTTGGCGACCTTCATGGACGGGACCGTCTTGTTGAGTGTGAACGCCTTGAGCGCCTTCTCGTACGAACCCTCGATGCACGCCTCGACCACGAGCTTCTCGGAGTTGAGCTGCTGCATCATGAGGCCCTGCTGGAACAGCGGGATGTTGTCGCGCGAGATGACCTCGGGGCCGTTCTTGCCGATATACGCGGGAAGCTCGACCATCGCGTCGTACGGCATGTTCGGGATCGCGCCGCGGTTCTGGCAAATGACCAGGAAGCGAGCGAAGGCGCTACACTTCGAGCGATATTGAGCACCAACGCGGGCGCTAGCGCAGGTGTCGCCCGCGATACTCGGGAGAAACAGCATCGGAATCGGGGGAAGCCGAGGAGGCTGAAGCAGAGGAGACGAAGGAGGCCGCAGGCCTGGAGGCTCCCACGGTCCACCCGTTTCCGCCATCGCCAGCAGCCGCGTCGGCGCCCAGCGTCACCGCGGCGGCAACGGCCGCACGCTGCGCCGCGCGCCGCTTCTTGCGCACGTGCCCGGCCACAACGAGACCCACAACAATCGCCAGCAGCGCGCCCAGAACGCCCAGCGCCACCGCGGTGGTGTTGATGCCCTGTGCCTCCTCGGGCACGGGAACCTCATCCGGAATGCTTGCACGCACACCCGATACCAGCAGGCGGTGCGAGTTCACGCCGTAGGGCGTGCAGGTCATGAGCGTCACGCGGTCCTCGCCGGCGGTCACGCGCAACTTGGAATCGTCATCGGGCTCGATCACGTCTATGCGGTCGATCTTGTAGCCCAGTTCTTCGCCCATCACCTCGATGTAAAACGAGTCGCCCACCCGCAGCTCATCCAAGCGCGTGAACAGGAGCGAGCCCGGCACGCCACGGTGACCGGTGAGCACGGCATGCGTACTCTCGCCGCCCACGGGCAGCGACGTTCCGTACAGGTGGCCGGCGCCCGCGGCGAGCACCTCGTTGGAGGTGCCATGGTACACGGGCAGGTTCACGTCGATCTTGGGGATACGCACCGAGCACATAAGGCCCGAACCCGCGTCGAGCAGGCCCTGGTACGTGGTGTCTTGCGAGGCGATGGAGTCCTTGGCACCTGTTGCGGTGGAAGCGCCGGAGGTGCTACCGAACGGGTCCACGACCTCGCCGATGACGTCCTGACCGCCGGCGGCCAACTGCTCGTTGTAGGCGCGCGCTGCCGCGAGGGCCTCCTCTGCCTGCGGATAGGGCCAGCCATCCACGGTGTTTTGGGCCGCGGCAACTGCGGCCGTCTGCTCGGCCTGGGACATGGCGCGCAGGACGAGGGGCGTGGCCACGATAACAAAGCCGGCGGCAAAGCACAGAAGGGAAAGCAGGCGCAGGACGAGGGGCGGTTTACGTCGGCTGGGGGAAGCCGGGTTCGAACCGCCGCTCGGCGTGCGCATCGTCGATACGGGCTTGATTGCCTCCATGTGGTTCACCTCCGGGGGTGTGGGTGTGAGGGCACGGTCAAAGCACCGACCCCGCCGCGTGTCCAAGCGCGACGGGGTGCGGCGAAAGGGAATATGAGAACGCGGCGCGCAGGCGCTGATAGGAGACGACGATCGCCCGCTCGCCGCGTCATCAAGCTAGGGAATTAAGCGCGCATACGTGCACTCAGGGCGAAGGCGGCGCCAGCAGCCATGAGCAGCACGCCCACGGTGATGAAAACCTTGATGCCCAGGTCACCGGTCAAGGGCAGCTCGGTGAGGTTCTTGGCGTTCTTCACGTTGGCCTGGGAAGCGGTGGTGGTGTCGAAAGCGATGCGGTCGTCGGTGTTGGCGGCCTTGGCGTAGGTCACGGTCGCGGCCTTAGTGGCGGCATCAATGGTGGAATCAATGGTGAAGGTAAAGTTAGGCAGACCGATGTTGGTGTACCCAGTCGGAGCCTTGATCTCCTCGACGTAGTAGGTACCCTTAGGCAGGCCGGACATTTCAATCTTGCCGTCTACACCGGTGGTGAACACGCCGGTGTCCTCGGTACCGTCCTTGGCGGGCGTGGCCGTGGTGAGCTTAGACCAAGCACCGTTCGCATCCCTCTTCAGGAAGGTCTTGGCGTTAGTACCAGTGTTCACACGAGCGATGGCGAACTGAGCGCCCTTAAGAGCTTCGCTAGACTGGATGGTGTTGCCAGCCATGTCGGTCTTCAGGATGCCGAACTCGTAGGTGTAAACGCGAGGAACCTCGGGACCAGGAATCTTGGTGGACACGTTATCAGGAGTGCGAGAATACTCAAGCTCAACGGAGTTGGGGTTACCCACGGAAGCGATGACCGCGTCCTTGTTGACGGTGGCCTCGAACTCAACGACGACGGTGTAGCCCTCGAGGATATTTCCATCAGTCTTGGACTTGGAGCCATCGGCCATGTTGACGTACTTCTCCAGGTCGATGGTGGTTACTGTGCCGCTTTTATACTCAGCTTTGTAACTGGCTTCGGTTTCAGCAACGTTGTACTGATTGCTACTAACGGTGTAGTCGGTACCCTTGTTGAGCACGACTTCAGTCTTGCCACTCTTCAAGGTAACGGACTTCACAGAGTTCTCGTCAACCGACAGACCCTTGGATGCGGTATCGATAAGCTTGAACACACGGGGAGGGTTGCTGATGTCGTAGCCGGTGTAGGTCGGGATAACAGAGCTGAGCTCATACTTGACCACGTCGCCGATGCGGGCGTCTGCATTGTAGCCATTAGCTGCAACGGTGCCGGTAGCAGTCTTGGTGATCTTCTTATCAACGGTCGGCACGTTCATCTTCAGCGTGACGGTGCCCCAATCGTTAGTCCCCGTGGGATAGTCGGCGAGCTTGGTGGCGACGATTATGGGGATGGACTGCGTTATCGAATCGTCCGTAGTATCCTTCAGGAACCAAAGGCCCTGTTCGCAGGTGTTATCATAGCCTTTCTCTGCACTCTTAAACTGAGTCGGGGAAGCCGTGGTGGCACCTTCCTTAGCAAGCTCCTTCGAAAGATTCGTCGCGAACGTGCGCAGCGCTGATGAATTTCCACCCCACGGATTGTCCGGCTCGCTGAGGCTCTTGAAGTCGTTGGCGACCAGGTAACCGATCGGGTTGTTGTCTTTGCTGTCCGCAGCTTTGTAGTAGTTGCGGTCTGCCTCGTACTCTTTTCGCTGGGCATCGGTCATCGAAGCCTCGATCACGTTCACAAGGTCATCATTGGTGTCGATGAGAAACGTGAGCTTGCCGTTGGCGGAGTCAACGTTCTTCAGCGAAGCGAGCTTCCAGCCATCGAGCGTGTGCGGCGCAGTATCGTTGGAGGCGTTGTGGATGGTGATGGTTCCCTGTGCGGGATCCGCAGCCTTGGCCACAGGCGCTCCACCCAGCAGGCCGGTTACGGCGATCGCGACGGCAGCGACGCCAGCGATCAGCTTTTGTACGAATCGGTTCATGATTCCCCTTTCAGAAATGAGCCCGACATTCATAAACATCTATCTACCAGCGCCATCGGACGGGTCGTCCAGGCGGTGCTTTGTAGCGAACCAATACGCTCCCGCAGCGATGCCGCTCAGAAGCATGAGACCGGCACCCACGAGGAGCATGGAGTTTTCGGTCCAACCCGCGCCGGTGAGCGGGAGGTCCGTGAGGACTTTCACGTTGGTGAAGGTGGAAGCGGGAATGGTCTTGGGCGCATCGACGGTGCCGATGACCTTATTAACGGTGTTGCCCATGTCGTCCTTCACCTGCGTGACCTTGGTGGAGGTGGTGAGGCCGGAGTACTTGCCAGCTTCATTCACCACGGCCTTCACCGTGACGGCCACCTGGTACTCGGCCTTGGAGTAGCGGAGCTTGTCGATGGCACCGGTGGTAGGCGCGACCTCCTTCACCGTGTAGGTGTAGGTCTTGGCGCCCGTCGGGTTCGAAGCGTCGATCTTGGCAAGATGGTCCTTGTTGAATGCAATCTTCTCAAAGTTCGCAACGATGTCGTTGACCTTGGACGCGTCCGTAGGTGCAACGGAAATGGTCGTTACGCCAGGCATCGGAGCCGCGGGGTCGGACGTCGCCGCCGTGATCTCGAAGTTGAACGGGATATAACCCTTGACATCTATCGGCCAATCCGTATTGCGAACAGATTTGGTCACCGGAATCTCCACGGACGTGGTGGTGAGAGAATCGGAGATGTACGCGTTGCCGCCCTCGTCGAAAGCCAGCCTTTTGTCCTCGGTCCACTTAACGGAACCGTCCTTGTCCACCGTGAACTCGTAACCCGCGTCCAAGTTGTAGCCAAACGGCGCCTGGGTCTCAACAAGCGTATACGTGCCCGGCAGCAGGCCCTTGAGCGTGAACTTGCCGGACGCCTCGTCGCTGTCTGCCCACGTGGTATCGCTCGAAGTCGACTGGTCGCTCACCCGGTCGCTCACGGTCCAGGACTTCTCCTCGATCAAGCCATCGGCACCCAGTTTCGCAAGCTTCCACTCGGAACCAGCCAAAGGAGTGTGTTTTGCATCGTCCTTCTCCACCTTGGTCCAAGACACCGTACCGGTGATCTTGGTGTTGGCGATGGCACCCTTGGGGTTAGAAGAGTCGAACGGATGCTGCGTTCCGTCCTTATCCACATAGCCCTGGATATAGTTAACCGTCTCACCAGCATTGTTCATGGTGGCGTAGTAGATCTTGTCCGAAACCTGGTAACCCTCCGGCGCCGTCACCTCTTTGATGAAATAGGTGAATGCCCGGTTAGAATTCGAGATCTCCTTACTCGGATCGGCCTTCTGATTCAAATAGTTGAACTGAAGCTCGCCATGAACCGAAGCGTAATCGTTGGCACTGCCATCCGTTACCGTAACGATGGGATACTCCCCGTTCTTGGCATCTTCGAAAGTGCCGTATATCGTCCACGAGGAGCCGGGGAGCAGCATCGTGCCGTCCGCAGCGTCAACTTTGCGCCATGCAATGGAGGAACCGTCCGGTGTATACGAGCCAGACCACGGGAAGTTGTGACGCTCCTGATCCATATCGATGACGGAAGCCGAGTTACCCTCACCAAATGCTGCGGCAACCTTCGGGCTGTTCATTGAGAAATCGACGCCCACATAAACGCGGCCGTTGGTAGTCACATGGTCGTCGAAACTTCCGTTGGGAACGAGAATCGATCCGATCATAGCCGCCGCAGGATCGTCGTCAGTCCACTTGGCACCGGTGGCTGTGCCGCCGTATCCCCAGTCCGCGCGGTTTTCTCCCGCGATGCCGCCTCGAATGGTAAGGCTGGTGGTATCGACGAAGTTCCACATGATGGACTGGGAGGCCAGCGAGTATTTCGCGTCAAGGTCTTTCTTGGCGTACTGACTCTCGTAACCGCGAGATATTTCTGTATCTCCCCACCAGAAGCGCCAGCCGTTGTGGAACTCGACAGGATTAGTACCTGTAACGTTCACGACAATGGATGCGCCTTCGGGGATATTGGTGAACTTAAAGTCGACGCCGCGGTAGTAGACGCCATCCTTCCAGTTGGAGAGCTCGGAACCGGCGATGGTGAAGACCTGTTGCATAGAAGTTCCATCGCCGGTAAAGGTGATGAGTCGCTCGGTGTTGCGAATCTTATTGCTCGGGATTCCGGTATCGAGCGCACCGGAAACAGACTTGCCGCTACCATCGTCGCTACCATCGAATTTGAGTGTATAGCTTGTTCCGTCGTTATTGTACTTGTTGATGACGTAGTTGCTATTAGGCTCTGCAAAGCCGTTGACATCCACCTCGCCGGTATCTTCAAACGAGTCGAGCTGTTTCGATAGCTTCGAGAGGTATCCATTTGTACCGTTATAGCTCGAATAATCGCTACCGTTGACATTAGTCAAATCAACAGCTTTATTGAACAGGGTGCTTTCCAGAGCAGACAAGCCCTCGTACCAATTACCCTGCATTGTCACCACAGACTGGCGTTTATAGTCGCTATCGCGCCAGTATGTGATGGGGCCTGCGATTTGCGCGGTGTAGGCAAAGCCGGAAGGAGTCGCGCCCTCAAAAGGTCTCTGCTGTCCGACCCAAGCGCCTTTGTTCCAAGCGCCAACGGTAGTCGCCCCCGGCAAGTTGCCGTTGTAACCAACGCTCATTTTGGTGATCGCACTGTCGATTCCGGCGACCGCAAGCACGGTGCTGCCGTAGACAGGACGGAACTGGGAACCAAAACCAACGGTGCCAAAGCGGAAACCAGCGCCGCCACTATTATTATAGGGCCAGCTCTCTTTGAGTGGATTCATGGCAAGCTTGCCACGGACCACGGTAAGGCCCTCCGCCTCAGCGGCATATGAGCCGGTGGGGGCGTTGTCCGCATCAAGATCGATAGCGCCGTCGCTCGGCTTATCGCTCGGCTTACCACCGATGTACATGTCGCGGCCGACGTAGGTGGCCACGCCGGGATCAGGGGTTGAGACATTGATATTCGTACCGATACCGATAGACGTGGGAACGTAAATTCCCGGCTTCACGGTGGCCGTCGCTCCCGCTGAAGCCGCATTCGCACTCTGAGCCTGCTCAACACTATTTGAAGAGCCAGACTCGCCGCCATCGGTCTCGTCGCTATTCTGGTTTTCGGCATCCTCGCTGGTGTTACCTACAGCAGCGGACTCACTTGAGGAACCCCCCCCCATTACAGTTTCCGCGGTAGAAACTGTCTGGGCATCGTTGGCGATGGCCTGCGAGATCGGGGGCATAACGAGCGACAGTACCAGGCTCAAAACGGAGGCTCCGCACAAAACGCCTGCCAGTACACGGCGCGTCGCTTTTTTACTCTGCTTAGTTTTTTCTGAATTCGCTTTCATCGATGTCTCCTCCCCAAGAGACCGCGATCTTGCTCTTTCACTATCAAACGTATCTGCGCAATCTGTAATTGCGCACGCTTAGTAATCTATATTGTAGCGATTGTTTGAACATCTGAACAAGAAAACCGATAGTTTTGTAGCGAATTCTCAATTCTCTTGACATTTGCTCAGATTTACCTTTGTTTATTCGCTATCTATTTTTGTTTCTGCTGGTAATTTAGTTGCCCATCATTTTTTTAATGGCATTAAATTAATTTGCACAACATTTTGCTCAAGAGCAAACATCCCGCTCACGGTCGAAAATCGACCGTGAGCAGTAGGTCATTAACCGGAAGGAATATCCTATCAAACTGATGAGAATATCTTTGACCCATCGGTGGTTAGAAGTGTGATGTTCAGACAACTAAATTTGAATTTTCGCGCAGATTTTCGGTATCAATTCGCCCAAATCGCCTGAGGCCACCGCAAAAGGAGCCTGTCCCCTTTTGCGGTGGTTCTCCCCCTGCGCTACAGCAGATGTTCCTCGATAAAGATCGCGATGCCGTCTTTGTCGTTGCTCGCGGTTACAAAGTCGGCGGCGGCACGGGTGGCGTCGCTGCCGTTTGCCATGGCCACGCCCACGCCGGCGTCAGCCACCATGCAGGTGTCGTTGTCCGCATCGCCAAACACGCAGATGTCCTGGAGCTCCATGTCGTTGAGCTCCGCCACGCGCACAAGGCCGCGCGTCTTGGACACGCGCGGATCCATGAACTCGTAGAGCCGCTGCGTGGTCTGCAGGGCCGCCGCCTTAACAGTGTCATCGGCAAACGTCGACGCCCGCTCAATCACCTGCGGCATCACCTCGGGCGCCATGGTAAACATCACCTTGGGCTGCGGCTCGCGCAAAAACTCGGCAAAATCGACCACCTGGTAGGGCACGCCGTCGACGCGCGACAGGTGCTCGACGCACGCGTTGCTCTCGGGCACGTAGAACACGCCGTCTCGGGGGCAGACGGGTGTTGCCGGAAGGTCCGCCATGTGCCTGCAGATGCGTGCGATGGTCTCGCCCGGCAGCGGATAGCTCAGCTCGTTGATGTCGTGCGCGCGGTCGATGACCTCGGCGCCACCGCAGCCCACCATCACGTCCACCAGGCCTTCGATGCCCCAGGGCTCGTACATGGCCTCGGTCGCGTGGGCGTCACGCCCGGTGCACAGGCCAAAGAGCACGCCGCGCTCGCGCAGGGCGCGGATCGCCGCCACGGTGCGCGGGGACACCGTGTGCTGGCTCGTGAGCAGCGTGCCATCGATATCGCAGAACACGGCTTTGATGTGGCTGAAGGTGGTGTCCATGGGGTCCTTTCTGGGTTGTGCGGCGGTGTGGGGTGTATTCGCAAACGGCGTACATGGTATACCAAGGCACAGGCGCGGCCCGTCAAAGCAAAAACCACCACAAAGGTGCCTGGCCCCTTTGTGGTGGCCGGACTCGCAGGGTGGCCTGACCCGGGGCGCAAACCATCACAACATTCGATGTTTTTCGGCAAAATCGCGATTTTCGTCGAATGTTGTGATGGTTTTTACTGCCTTGCGGCACGATCCAAGTGCCAGCGTCCAAACAGCAGCAACGCCGCGGGGACTGCCGTCACGACCATGCCTGCTCCGATGAGCGTCTGCTGCACGCCAAACGTCGCCGCCAGCCACGGGGCAATCGCCAGCGGGGCCACGCCGGCAAACATATTGCCAAAGCCCATGACCGAGTTCACGCGACCGAGCTGCTCGAGCGGCGCCGTCGTCTGCACAATGGTGTTGTGGAGCGGGTTGACGACACCCCAAGCTATGCCCAGGGCGATCTGGCCGATGAGGGCCACGCCCACGTACGGTGTCCCCACATAGAGCAGACTTCCCAGGCCCACGGACATAAGCGCCACGAGCAGTGTTTTAAGGTTGACCAGGTGCGGCGGCAAGCGGAGCGCGAGCACGGCACCCAGCACCGCGCCCACGCCCGAAGCCGACGAGAGCCAGCCCATCCACTCAACGCCGACGCGTAGGACATCGCGATAGAAGAACGACTCGAGCGGATCGAAGGCTCCGTAGCCAAAGTTCGAAAGAAAAATGATGCAGAAAAGTAGCGCGAGGACGCTGTTGGTGAAGACCGTCTTGATGCTGGCTGCGAAGGTGGCGCGGGCGGACGTGCTGGGGTCGGGGCTTCGTCCCGCACGCTCCCCTCCCTCTGCCGAATCGGTATCCGCATCCCCGGCGACATGGCTGGTCTGCGGCCTAAAGCCCCAACCGATGACGAACGCCAGCACGGTAAAGAGCATCATGAGCACGAACACCGCGCGCGACGACGCGGCCGCCGCGACAAAGCCGCCCAACGTGGGGCCAACGATGATACTCACGTTTGAAAACATGGCGATGGCGGAGTTGATGTCTTTGAGCTCGACAGGGTCGTTGGTGAGGTAGGCCGGATAGGACGTGGCGATGGGCTGGGCGAATCCCATCACAAAGCCCAGAAACACCGCGCCGAGCAGGACGACGCCGGTCGCGCTACCAAAGGCGATGATTGCCGTGCCAATTGCGAGAGCGCCGACGATGCTCAGCAAGAAATGGCGGCGCGGACCCCAGGCGTCGAGCTCCGCGCCACCCGCAAAGGATCCCAGGATCACGAAAACGTTCATGAACAGGACGGCCAGCGATGTCGCGACGACCGAGGCATCGTCCGCATAGGTAAGCGTTCCGATGACGCCGATAAAGTAGCTGGTCTGAAAACCGGTGTAGATGAGAAAGCGCATCGCCACCAGGCGCTTGGCCTGCACGGACAGCGACGAGCGGACTTTTGGAAATACAAGCGTGGGCATGGGTGCTCCTTATCGCATACGAATATCGGGCAGCGGCCATTCATCCGCTGTCCATTGGCTCAATCTATCCGTATGCCTGACTAGGGTCGCATCGAGCCCCTTCCGTCTTTCCGCCCAGCATGAACTACTTGGTAGATTGTAAGGCATGTCCCACACATCTACCAAAGCAAAAACCACCACAAAGGTGCCTGGCCCCTTTGTGGTGGTTGCGGCGTTTACGCTGGTTGAGACTTGGCTAGGCCAGGTCGGCGCCGTTGGACTCGATGACCTTCTTGTACCAGAAGAAGCTGTCCTTGCGGCTGCGGGCAAGCGTGCCGTTGCCGTCGTTGTCCTTGTCGACGTAGATAAAGCCGTAGCGCTTCTTCATCTCGCCGGTCGAGGCGCTCACCAAATCGATGCAGCCCCACATGGTGTAGCCCATCAGGTCCACGCCGTCCTCGATGGCAATCTCCATCTGCTTGATATGCTCGCGCAGGTAATCGATGCGGTAGCCGTCGTGGATCGAACCGTCCGCCTCGACCTCGTCCACCGCGCCTAGGCCGTTCTCGACGATCATCAGCGGCACCTGGTAGCGGTCGTAGACCTCCTCCAGGTAGTAGCGCAGGCCTTCGGGATCGATCGCCCAACCCCAATCGCTCTTCTTGAGATACTCGTTGCCGGCGCCACCAAAGATGTTGCCCTGCTCCAGCAGCACCGGGTCGGCCGTGGCCGTGGCGCTCATGTAGTAGCTAAAGCTGTAGAAGTCGACCTTGCCGGCGGCCAGCGTGGCGGCGTCCTCGGGCGAGACCTCCACGTGCACGCCTTCGCGGCGCCACACGCTGGGCGCCCACGAGGGATACGCACCGCGCACCTGCACGTCGCCGCAGTAGAAGTTCATCTCGCGCTGCTGCTTTTGTGCGGCCAGAACATCGGCCGGGTTGCACGTGTGCGGATAGCAAGCGTTGCCGGCGATCATGCAGCCGATCTTGTTCTGAGGGTCGATCTGATGGCCCATGGTGACGCACTTGGCGCTCGCCAGGAACTGATGGTGCAGGGCGTCGAAGCGCGCCTGCGGGTCGTCCCAGTCGCAGTTGCCAAAGGCCATGGGCGTGTCAGTTGCCTCGGGCACCATGCCGCCGCCCATCACGCCGCCAAAACCGCCCATGAGCAGGCAATTGATCTCGTTAAATGTGAGCCAGTAGCGCACCAGCCCCTTGTACTCGGTCATGACGGTACGGGCGTAGTTGAGGTAGAAATCGATGAGCTTGGGGTTCTTCCAGCCGCCGTAGTTTTTGGACAGGCCATAGGGCAGCTCGTAGTGGCTGAGGGTGACCATGGGCTCGATGCCCTGCTCCTGACAGGCCTGGAACACGCGGCGGTAGAACTCGATGCCGGCCTGGTTGGGCTCGGCCTCGTCGCCGTTGGGGAAGATGCGGCTCCAGTTGATGGACATGCGGTAGCACTTAAAGCCCATCTCGCCAAAGAGCTTGATGTCGTCGAGGTAGTGATGGTACATATCCACGGCCTCGTGGCTGGGATAGTGGTACTGGGGCAGAATGCCGTCGGTGATGTGGCGCGGCTCGGAGACCGTACCGCCGGTCATGATGTCGGGAACACCGAGGCCCTTGCCGTCCTCGTTGTATCCACCTTCGCACTGATTGGCGGCAGTGGCGCCGCCCCACAGAAATCCATCGGGAAAAGCCATGTTGGCTCCTTTCGTACGTGTTGGAGTGAGTTTCGTGGCGGGACCCCTTTTTGCGCATGCGCAGACCGTCTCGCCCATTTGGAAAAAGCCAGCGGGGCGCTTGTCCCCGCCGGCTTGGTACCGAGTCTTTTTCGTTTGGGTTACTTTGCAGCCTCGGGCTTGTAGGTGACAAACTCGATCGCGAAGCCCACGGCGGCACCCACGAGCGAGGCAACGATAGCCCAGATCATGTGGTTGATGCCGTTAACACCGGAGGGGTCGATGAAGGACAGCCAGTTGAAGACGCCCAGACCACCGGACATGTACACCACGGCGCCGGAGAGACCAATGATGAGGCCGCCCACAGCAGAACCGATGCTGGCGTTGATGAAGGCCTTCTTATCGGGCAGGGCGACACCGTAGATAGCGGGCTCGGTGACACCAAAGAAGAAGGCGGAGATCATGGCCGGCAGCGCGATGCCGCGGAACTTCTCGTCCTTGTTCTTGAGATACATGGCAAAGAGCACGGCGCCCAGCGAGAAGGAGTGGGCGATAACGGAGCCCAAGATGTAGTCGTGGCCCAGAGTGGACAGGTTGACCAGCGCGATGGGCACGAGCGACCAGTGGAAGCCAAAGATGACCAGGCACATCCAGAAGGCACCGACGAGGGTGCAGCCCAAGAGGGAGCCGATCATGGGCAGGCCAAACAGCAGTGCGAAGAACTCACCGAGCAGGTTGGTGATGAGCGTGGCGATAGGGCCAATGACCAGGTAGCCAAGGGTGACGGTAACGGTGACGACGATCAGCGGGGTGAAGAACATCTTCATAGAAGCGGGCATCCACTTCTTAACCCAGTGCTCGAGGGTGGAGCCGAACCAGATCATGAGAAGGATGGGGATAACGGAGCTGGTGTAACCCGAGGCAGGCATGATGAGCGGCAGGCCCAGGAACGTGGTGTACCAAGAGAAGGTGCCGGCAAAGCCGAGCTCGACGGAGCCGACAACCTCGCCCGAGGTCAGGGCAACCATGGTGGGATACACCAGGGCAAAGGCGATGGCCATGCCGTTGAACTCGCTCATCTTGAACTTCTTGGCCGCGGTAAAGCCAAGCACCACGGGCAGGAAGTAGAACATGCCGTCAGCGACGGTGTAGAGCAGCGTGTAGGCGCCGTCGTTGGCAAAGCTCGGGACCAGGAAGGTAGCGAGCGCCAGCAGGCCCTTCATGATACCGGCAGCGGCGAAGGTGCCGAGCATGGGGGCGAAGATGCCCGAGATGAGGTCGATGATCACATCGGTAACGCCCTTGGGAGCGGCATCGTCGTCATCGGCGTCGACGGCGCCGCCGTCGCTAAAACCGCCGGCCTTGAGAACGGCGTCGTAGACGTCCTCGACGATGTTGCCCACAACAACCTGGTACTGGCCGTTGGCGTGCATGACCTTGATGACGTTGGGCAGCTCGGAGATTGCCTCGTCATTGGCCTTCGACTCGTCCTTGAGCTTAAAACGAACACGGGTAATGCAGTGTGCGACGCATTTGACGTTGGACTTGCCGCCAACCAGCTCTACGATCTGGGCAGCAAGATCGTCGTATTTACCTGCCATGATCTGTCCTCTCTTTTCCAAATTTCGACAAAAATATCCCCTACCGCGAGCCGGTACCTTGCCCGCAGTTAGAAACCAAAAAGAATTGTTGCGATTGCCGTCGGACTGGCGGCTTTACTCACTCGGTCTGCGAAGCCGATCGCAGACGGTTGATATGCATCATCAGATACAAGAGTTCCTCGTCCGAGCAACTCTGCTTGAACTCTTTCTCGAACACGCGGTTGATGGCGTACGCACACTGGTAGGCCTCGGGAAAATCGCGGGCGGCCTGCATAAACAGCGAGGAGTTCTCGGTCTGCGTGCACTTGCCCTTGCAGAGGCGGCGAACCAAAAAGCGCAGGTGCGCAAGAAAGCGAATATAGCAATACGACGCCGTGTCGAGCGAGCAGCCGAGCTGCTTTTCCACGGAATGGGTCACCTCGTCGAGCACGCGGGTGCTCTTCATGATGAAGTCCATGTCCTTGGCGCGGCCCATGCCGTCGACCTCGGCGTTAACGATGTGGAGCGCGATGCTCGTGGCCTCGTTCTGACCCAGCTTGGCGCCGGTGTGCTTTTGCACGATGGCGAGCGCGGCCTAGCCGATCTCGAGCTCGCGCGGGTAGATGAAGGCCACCTCGTGCTCGAGCGGGTTGGGAGCGCTGATCTGGTCGTCGTCGCGCTGAACGGCAAACTGCAGGTGATCTGCCAGGATAAAGGGCAGGCCACCAGATAGCTTGCAACCAAGCTGCTGCGACGCGAAGCAGGCAATGTCGCTCGCGGCGAGCAGGACGTCGTCGGGAAGGGTGCCGACCATATCCTGCAGGCTCTCGGGAACGTTATAGAATTTGCGCTGGATGAGAGACTCATCGGCAAGCTCGTAGGGCATCTCGTGGAAACCGATGCCCTTGCCAAAGACAACAACCTCTCGGCCGTCATCGCTGGCGGCAAGAGCAACGTTATTGTTGATCTTCTTTAAAATGAGCATGAAAAAACTCCTCGGACATCGGCGCTAGACGACGGGACGATATTCCTCGTCTTCTATTATACGCAAGTGATGCCTCCCGAGGAGTAACAAACTTGTGAGCACGTGGGCGATTGTAGGATGAAACTTGCATGCGGCGTAAGCCCATTGGCGCGAAAGTCCGCCGAACGGTAGGAAATCGCCTGTAAACGGCAAAACCACCACAAAGGTGCCTGGCCCCTTTGTGGTGGTTTTGACTGATGCCCCGATATTACTCGCGCGGGGTACCGTAGGGGTTGTACAGATCTGCGAGAGCGAATGTGCTGGTGGCGGGATTAAAGTCGAGTTCGAGCACGCAGCAGTTGCCGATGCGGTTCTTCATCTTGAGCGGTTCCACGCCCACGCCGCGCATGACCTGAGCCGCTGCGGCGCCATGGCTCACGCACAACACGCTCTCATGTCCAGGGCGCTGCATGAGCTCGGTGATGGTCGCCATGATGCGCTCGCGAAACTCGTCTTCGCCCTCGCCGTCATACTGCTTGTAAAAATCGCCGTACGGCAGGCGCGGATTCAAATCCTCGCTCGCACCCTCAAACTTGCCAAAGTTCCACTCCTTAAGGCCCTTGACGCGCTCGTAAGGCTGGCCGGGAAACGCAAGCTCAAGCGTGTCGCACGCACGCTCGGACGTGGAGCTGTACGCGTGGTCGAACGTAAGGCCACGCCCTCGCAGGGTCGCGCCGACAGTTTTAGCCTGCTCGATCCCCAGCTCGGTAAGCGGCGAGTCACACCAACCCTGCTTGCGACGAAGCAGGTTAAAGAGCGTTTGGCCGTGACGCATAAAGTACAGTTTTGGCATGAGACCTCCGTAATCGCAATCGTTTGTCAGCGATTATTACACCTTGAGGTAGGTTTAAGTCAAAGCCTCTTTGGCCAAAACCACCACAAAGGAGCCTGGCCCCTTTGTGGTGGAAATGGCGTTTGACCAGATAAAGCCTGCCAAAATAAACCTGTCCCTATTTGGCAGGTTTTAGGCCAGATGGTCTTGGATAAGATCGCAGATGGCTCGGGCGTCGTTGATGTTGATGGCTCGGGTCGCAAAGCCGGCGTCGAAGGCCTGACGCGCCAGGGCCTCGTTGCAGGCAAGGGCCAGCGTGTGACCGTCGACCAGGTCGAGCGAGCTCTTGCCGCGCAGACGGTCGACACCGGAGCGCGCGACGACGATGTTGTCGAAACCCTCGGTCTTGTAGCCCTCGATGATCACCACGTCGACATCGTTGTAGCGCGACAGCAGCTCGCGCGCGGGCATCTCGTCCTCCTCGCGCGTGTCGGCGTACTCCGCCCAGCGCGTGGCGCAGATGAGACCCACGTGCTTGGATCCGGCCTGGTGATGGCGCCAGGTGTCCTTAGCGGGCACATCGATATCAAAGCCGTGGTGCCCGTGATGCTTGAGCGAACCCACGCGTAGGCCGCGGCGGGTGAGCTCGGCGATAACCTTCTCGACGAGCGTGGTCTTGCCCGAGTTCTGGTAGCCGATAAACGCGATCGCGGGGACGGCCGAAGTGGGAGCTGCGGGCGCGACGGCGACGGGTGCGCTCGCGGGTGCGTCGCCCGCGGCTCCCACGGCCTCAACAGCAGCGGCCTGACGCTCTGCGCGGTCCCATACGCCCGAGCGGCCGCCCTCCTTGTGCAGCAGACGAACGTCGACGATCTCCATGCCGCGGTCGACGGCCTTACACATGTCGTAGATGGTCAGGCACGCGGCACTCGCGCCGGTCAGGGCCTCCATCTCGATACCCGTCTTGTCCGTCACGCCCGCCGTGACCAGTACGTGAAAGCCAACCTGCCCGTCCGCGCGCGCCGGTGCCCAGCCCTCGGGCACGTCCTCGGCCGGCGTCCCCGCCGGAGCGATGGGCGCAATGTCGCACTTACTCTTAGTAATGAGCAACGGATGGCACATGGGGATGATGTCGCTCGTGCGCTTGATGGCCATGATGCCCGCCACGCGCGCGCAAGCAAGCACGTCGCCCTTTTTGGCGCGGTCTTGCAGCACCATGGCCTGCGTCTCGGGGTGCATAAGGATGGTGCCCTCGGCGATGGCGATGCGATGGGTCTCGGCCTTGTCGGACACGTCGACCATGCGCACCTCGCCCTTGGCGTCCACGTGCGTCAGCTCGTCGCGACGGGCGTCGCGGGCGAGCTCGGTGGCAGCGTTGGCAGACGGCTGCGCGGACGCGTCGGCGTTGCCAGCATTCGCCGCAGCCGTAACTTTGTGGGCAGACATCGCGGCCCTGCGAGCGGCCTTGGTGGCATCGGCGTACCTGCTCTTGGCCATATGATCATCCTCCGATTTGAGACATAAATCGTTGCGTGCCCTCAATTATCGCGTGTTCCTGCGGTTTGTGGGCCACGGCATCGCGCCAAATCGAAAGTACCTGCATATCATCACCACGGCGCAGCGCCTCGCGCACCGAATACTCGGCATCGCTGAACAGGCACGGACGAACGTTGCCATCGGCCGTCAGGCGCAGACGGTTGCAATTCGCACAAAAATGATTGGACATGGCGCTAATGAAGCCGACCGTTCCCGCCGCGCCCGGAAAGTGCCAATAGCGCGCAGGGCCCGCGCCGGCAGGAGCGTCGTTGATGTCGAGCGGTTCGAGCTCGCCCAGCCCCGTCGCGGCGGTCCCGGCATTGATGCGCGCCCGCAGCTCGTCGCTCGGCACGGTATCGCTCGCGTCCCACAGCTCGGGATTGAGTGTGGGCGCATGCGGGTCCACAGCGCAATGCGAGCTCGTATGCTCGTCGCCGATGGGCATGTATTCGATAAAGCGCAGGTGGATGGGACGGTCGACGGTCAGTCGTGCGAGGGCTGCCACATCCTGGTTGAGCCGGCGCACAACAACGCAGTTGACCTTAACGGGCTCAAAGCCCCAAGCCAGCGCCGCGTCGATGCCAGCCATGGTCTGCTCGAGTCGACCCAGACGCGTGATCTTTCCAAAGAGCGTAGGGTCGAGTGTGTCGAGCGAAATGTTGACACGGTTAAGCCCGGCATCTTTGAGCTGCGGCGCCAGCTTGGGCAGCAGGGCGCCGTTGGTGGTGAGCGAGATGTCCTCGATCTGCGGAATCGCGCGGATATCACAAATGAGCGGGATGATACGGCGGCTGACCAGCGGCTCGCCGCCCGTCAGACGCACGCGGCGAATGCCCTCCCCCGCCACCAAGCGCACAAAGCGGGCGATTTCCTCGGCGCTGAGCAGCTCGTCGTGCACGCGGGGCGCCACGCCATCGGCCGGCATGCAATAGATGCAGCGGAAATTGCACTTGTCGGTAACGGCAATGCGCAGGTAGTTGATATCGCGGCCAAAACCGTCGTGTTGCACGCGCCCGTCCACGCAGCCCTCCCCTCACGCGGCGTTTTATTCTTCGGAAAACATAATACCCCACGAGAGAATCATGCCGACACCCGTACGACAGGACAGGTCACTTCGAGCAAGACCGGCTTTCCAAGCCCATCCTCAACATACAGACCATCACAACATTCGATGCTTTTCCCGTTTTTGGCGAAAAACGTCGAATGTTGTGATGGTCTGCCTGCCCACGGCACCCCGCAGAAGGGCCAATGCGCCCCTAAAGGCTGCCGTCCCAGTGCCGAATCACGAATTCTCGCAGGTCGTTCTGACGTTTCTGGAATGCCTCGCTTCGGTCGCACTTAAGGCCCATAGCGAGCGCGATGGCGTTCATCGCCCGGTGCAATTGCAGCTGGTGGGCAAACTGAGTCCCGGTGAGGACGATCATCCTAAAGCCCAGCGCGCTCAGCACGGTCATACGCTCCGCATCCGACGCGCTGCGCTGTTTATCAAGATGGTCCGAGCCGTTGTATTCAATCCCCGTACCGCTCGCAGGCGCATATACGTCGATCTCGAAATATCCGGCCTTTGCGAGATATTTGAACTCGTTGGGAACATCGACCCGATGGTTGAGCTCGATCTTGGCGTATCCCAGCCCGCCCTGGGAACGTTTTGCTACGACCATGATTGCGGTGGCCGTCTCCATGGGCGACCGCGCGCCATCGTGCACGCGCTTGAGCACGGCGACCGCGCGTATAGCCCCCTGACGAGATCGGTTCTCGTTGCAATAAGCAATCAAGTCGGCAACGGTATACCTCTGCCCCATCTCGATATAATCGCCTGTCGACAGATGATTCAAATGGTATCGGGCGCAGATTTCGTAACCATATTCCAGCTGCTCGGGTTCGCTCATCCACGAACCCGCTTGGACAAAGCACATGGCCTCATCAACCACTAGAAGGCCCTCTGCCACCTCGATAAGATGGCCTGGAGGTACCGGCGCCCCAAACACGTGGCATCTGAATCCAGCCGGCGTCGAACGCTCAAAATCGAAGTTGACGAGCGTGTCGATATGATCGAGCTCTTCTCGTGGAATACCGAGCGAAACCAGATAGTCGGCAACGATCCCAACTGCCGTTGAAGCCCTCAGCCCCTTGGCATCGAGTCCCAATTTGGGCAGGCTCGCGGTCGGTTCCGCCTCGTTAGCAAGCAAGTCCTCATCGTATAGGCTGCTTGTTCGCGAGAGCGGCTCGGACGGGCGCGCCACGTTGTGGTACAGCCAAGCAGTCTTATGGGACAGGACGATCGGCAGGTCCATAAGCCCTCCAATGGAGTCGGATAACCAACCTTATTCCCCTGCCCACGGGTCCACACACCTTCGTGCACAAGAAAGCGATTCCACCCGGTCGAGCGGCAGAAAAACCATCACAACATTCGATGCTTTTCCCGATTTTGGCAAAATACGTCGAATGTTGTGATGGTTTGAGGCGAGGTGAGGGGCACGGAGGGATCAAAGCATCGTGCTCGAACGGGTTAATCCAGCTCTTTTAAGCCATGCGCCAGCTGCCAGTACTCGCCGTGCTGGGCGAGCAGCTCTTCGTGGGTGCCGCGCTCGATGATGCGGCCGTATTCGAGGACCATGATGGCGTCGGCGTCGCGGACAGTGGACAGGCGGTGCGCGATCATAAACGTGGTGCGACCGCGCATGATGCGGTCCATACCGCGCTCGATGAGCTTTTCGGTACGCGTGTCAATGGAGCTCGTGGCCTCGTCCAGGATGAGCACCGGCGGATCGGCGACGGCCACGCGCGCGATGGCGAGCAGCTGACGCTGACCCTGCGACAGGTTGGCGCCGTCGGCCGTGACCGGTGTGTCGTAGCCCCGCGGCAGGCGGCGGATAAACGAGTCGGCGCAGGCGGCCTCGGCAGCGGCGCGCACCTCCTCGTCGGTCGCGTCGAGCTTGCCAAAGCGGATGTTCTGCGCAATGGTGCCGCTAAACAGGTGCGTGTCCTGCAGCACAATGCCGAGCGACCCGCGCAGGCTGGCCTTGGCAATGTGCTTGACGTCGATGCCGTCGTACGTGATCTCGCCGTCATCGACCTCGTAGAAGCGGTTGATGAGGTTGGTAATGGTCGTCTTGCCGGCGCCCGTGGAGCCCACAAACGCAATCTTTTGCCCCGGCTTGGCAAACAGGTTGAGGTCCGTGAGCACGCGGGCGCCCGGCACGTAGGAAAAGTCCACGGCATGGAAGCGCACGTCGCCGGCAAGCGGGACCAAGCCGCACGTGAGCTCGGTGCCGTCGGCGGCCACCGCGCGGCCCGACTCATCAACGGCTGCCACGTCATGCAGGTGCCCGTAGACGCCCACGCCCTGGCCCTCGGGAATTTTCCACGCCCACGCGGCATCGCCCGTCTGCACCAGCTCCACGCAGCCCTCGTCCACCTCGGGCTCAAGGTCCATAGCCGCAAACAGGCGCTCGGCACCGGCCAACGCGTTGAGCAAGAAGTTGCCGAGCTGCGTAAACTGGTTGATGGGCATGGCGGCCTGGCGCACAAAGACCAGGTAGCTCGCGAGCGCACCTACGTCGGCGAGCCCCTTGATGCAGAGCATGCCGCCCGCCACGGCGACGATGGCATAGTTGACGTAGCCAATCACGACAGTCATGGGCACCATGGAGTTGGCATAGCTCACGGCGGCGGTGCCGGTGCGGCGAAGCTCGTCGTTGCGGCAGGTGAAGCCGGCGACATTCGCTGCCTCACGGTTAAAGACCTTGATGACCTTTTGGCCCGAGACCATTTCTTCGATATATCCGTCCAGGTCGCCAAGCGATGCCTGCTGGGCAGCAAAGAAACGCTTAGAGCGCGCGCCCGAGTAGCGCGCATACAGCACAATGGCCGCATCGCACACGAGTGTGATAATCGTGAGCTGCCAGTTAAGGATGATGAGCATAGCCGTGGTACCCACAACCTGAATGGCGGCCTGAATCACGTTGGCAAAGCTGTTGTTGAGCGCCTCGGAGACGGTGTCGACGTCGTTGGTGAAAAAACTCATGATGTCGCCCGAGCGCGTGCTGTCAAAATAACTGAGCGGCAGCGTCTGGATGTGCGCGAACAGGTCGCGGCGAATATCGGACACCACGTGTTGGGCCGCGCGCACCATAATCTGCGAGTAGCCCAGGGCCGAGAGCACGCCCGCAGCGTAGATGATCGCCGTCAGGATGACCTGCTTGGCAAGCAGTTCCTCCCCGCCCGTGGCCAAACCGTTAACGATGGGGCGCACCATGTAGGTGCCGGCGAGGCTCGCGATGGCGGCAACGGAGGCGAGCACGCCCACCGCGAGCAACGAGAACTTGGCATGCCCCATGTAGGAGAGCAAGCGGCGCACAGTGCGCTTGAGGTCGGCCGGGCGTGCTTGGGCTGCGGTCTTAGGCATGACGCTCACCCCCTTCCAAGGGCGATCCGCATGCGACGGAGGAAAACGGATCATTCGCACAACCATCGTCACTGCCGTCGCCGGCGTCCGCGTTCCTCGCAAACTCCATCTGCGAGGCGTAAATCTCCTGGTAGATGTTGTCGCCCGCCAGCAGCTCCTCGTGCGTGCCCACGCCGTGGACACGACCGTCGTCCAACACCACAATGCGATCGGCATCCATGACACTCGCGATGCGCTGGGCGATGATGAGCACGGTCGTATCGGAAATCCGGGCGATGTGCTCGCGAATCTTAGCGTCGGTCGCCATATCGACCGCGCTGGTGGAGTCATCAAAAATGAGCACGCGCGGATGCTTGAGCAGCGTGCGCGCGATGCACAGGCGTTGCTTCTGGCCACCCGAGACACCGGCGCCGCCTTGGCCCAACTCGCCGTCCAGTCCGCCGATGCGATCAAGGAACTCGTCCACGCACGCCGCGCGGCAAGCCGCGAGGAGCTCATCGTCCGACGCCTGCGGATTGCCCCACTGCAGGTTCTCGCGCACGGTACCCGTAAACAGCACATTCTTTTGCAGCACAATGCCCACAGCGTCGCGCAAGGCGGCGAGGTCGTAGTCGCGCACGTCGTGTCCGCCCACAAGCACGGCGCCTTCGGTGGCGTCGTACAGGCGCGCAATCAGCTGCACAAGCGAGCTCTTGCCCGAGCCCGTGCCGCCGAGGATGCCCACCGTCGAGCCGCTCTCGATGCGAAGGTCGATATGCTCGAGCACATCCTCGGCTGCATCCGCGCGGTATTTAAAGGAAACGTCGCGAAACTCGATACTGCCGTCCGCTGGCGCCGCAATCGCGAGGTCTCCCGCGGGGTTGGCGATAAAGGGCTCCTCATCGAGCACCTCTGCGATACGGCCCACACTCGTAAGAGCGCGCGTGAGCAGCAAAAACACGTTGGAAATCATCATGAGCGAATTCATGATCAGCAGCACGTAGCTCATAAAACCCGTGAGCGAGCCCACGCCCAGCTTGCCGGCGAGAATCATGTGGCCGCCAATCCACAGGATGGAGAGCGCAGCCACGTACATCGACAGCTGAAACACCGGCAGGTTGAGCACCGCGTTGCCAAAGGTCTTGGTCGCCGTGCCGGCGAGCTCGGTATTGACGGTGTCGAACTTGGCCTCCTCGTGCTCGGTACGAACGTAGGCCTTGACGGCACGCACGGCGGTGAGGTCTTCCTGTACCACGCCGTTGAGGTGGTCCATCGAGGTCTGGAGTTGGCGGTAGAGCGGGCTCACGCGATAGGTGATGACGCCCAGTACGATTGCAAGCACGGGCAAGATGATCGCAAAGACGGTGGCGAGCGGGCGCGACAGCATCAGCGCGTAGATAAGGCCGACGATAAGCGTCACCGGGCCGCGCACCATAGGGCGAAAGCCGTTGCCCACAGCATTTTGGATAACGGTGATGTCCGTGGTCATGCGGGTGACGAGCGAGCTGGCGTCGTAGTTGTCCAGGTTACCAAAAGCGAGCGTCTGAATCTTTTTGTACTCGGCCTCGCGCAGGTTAGCGCCTAGGCCCGAGGCAACGCGGGCGGACGTGCGGGCATAACCCAAGCCCAGTACCAGCGAAAGCGCAGCGCACACCAACATGTACGCGCCCTGCAGCAGCATGTAGTTGATATCACCCGCAGGCACGCCCACATCGATGATGTTGGCCATGATGACCGGGATAAACAGCTCGAGCACCGTCTCGACCGACACAAAGAACACGCCGAGGATGGCATCGCGACGGTATGCCCCTAGATAGGAAAACAGTATTTTGAGATTGCGCACGCAGGTTCAACCCCCATCAAACGTTGTTCGCAAACGCACGTATTATTGCGCGCCGAATAATGGTGTCAAGTATTCCGAAATCGTTTTCTGCAAGGTTAGCGACGGCGGCGAGTTCTCGTGACGTGTGTCCATATTCACTCGGAATAATGGTGCGCGCGATTTTTTTCGCCCCACTGCCGACACAAACCTTGACTCTACAATCGTTGTAGGGTTTTCACTACACTGGTACGTAAACAAACCCAGCCAGAAAGCCCCGCCCATGGAACACGACCTCACACGCGGCAATGTCCTCAAGACCATCGCGGTCTTTGCCCTGCCCTATATGCTCTCGTACTTTTTGCAGATGCTCTACGGCATGGCCGACCTGTACATGATGGGGCAGTTTAGCGGCGCCGCCGGCATCACCGCCGTGGGCAATGGCGCGCAGACGCTCTATATCATTACCGTGACGCTCGTGGGCCTGGCCATGGGAACGACGGTTATCGTCGGCCACGCCGTGGGTTCGCGCCGGTTTGACCGCGCCGAGACCGCCATCGGCAACACCATCACGCTCTTTATGGGTGTCTCGGTGGTGCTGGCCGCTGTCCTGCTCGCACTGTGTCCGCAGATCGTGGCACTCATTGGCACGCCGGCCGAGGCGGTCGAAGGAACCGCCGCCTACCTGCGTATTTGCTTTGTCGGCATTCCCTTTATCGCCGCGTACAACATTCTTTCGGCCATCTTTCGCGGCCTGGGTGATTCGCGCTCGCCCATGTACGTGATTGGCGTGGCATGCATCATCAACATCGCGCTCGACTTTCTGTTTATCGGCCACATGGGGCTCGGCCCCGTGGGCGCGGCGCTCGGCACGGTAACCGCGCAGACGGCCAGCGTTGCCCTCGCGCTCGTGTGGCTCAAGAGCCGCCGCACGAACATCCACGTTAAGCGCAGCGACCTGCGCCCCCAGCCCGAGGTGCTCGGCAGCGTTCTTAAGATCGGCGTGCCCGTGGCCGTGCAGGACGGCTGCATCCAGGTGGCGTTTATGTTCATCACCGTCATTGCCAACCACCGAGGGCTCGTCGACGCTGCCGCCGTGGGCCTGGTCGAAAAGATGATCAGCTTTTTGTTCATTGTGCCGAGTTCCATGGGCGCCACCGTCAGCGCACTCACGGCGCAAAATGCCGGCGCGGGCAAGGGCGACCGCGCGCGTCAGGTGCTCAAGGACGCCATGACCATCTCGGTCGTGTACGGCTGTCTGATCACGGTGCTGATGTGGCTAGTGGCGCCGGCGTTTATCGGCTTTTTTGCCAAGGACCCCGCGGTGGTCGCGGCCGGTACCGGCTATATGCACAGTTATATTTTCGATGCAATCTTTGCCGGCATCCACATTTGCTTTAGTGGCTTTTTCGCTGCGTATGGCAAGAGCTACATCGGCTTTGCGCACAACGTACTGGCCGTGGCGCTCATTCGCGTGCCGGGCGCGTGGCTGCTGTCGAACGCCTATTCCGATACGTTGTTTCCCATGGGCATCGCTTCGCCGTGCGGATCGATTTTGTCGGCAGGCATCTGTGTTGTCGCGTTTACCGTGCTCAACCGGCGCGGGGCTTTTGACAAGCTGATGGCGTAACGGAGCGACGCAGGCCTGACGCCCCTCCCCCGCTTTTTACCGAAAGGAACGGTCCCATGACCGACTCGCCAGCTGAACATACAGAGGGCCTGCTCCGCATTGGCGAGGTGGCACGCCTGTTTAACCTGAGCGTGGGAACGCTACGTCATTACGAGCAGATCGGCTTGTTGGATCCGGCTCGCATCGATCCGGCAAGTGGGTACCGCTACTACGGATCGCGGCAGCTCTCCACCCTCAACACCATCGGCCACCTGCGAGTTCTCGACTTGCCGCTCGCGCAAATCCGCGAGTTTGTGACCACGCGCGATGTGGACCTCATGCAGCGGCAGCTGGCTCAGCAACAGGAAATCATCGAGCGCAAGCGCCGCGAGCTCGAACGCGTGTCGCGCAAGATTAACAGCCGGCTTGCCCTGCTGCACGATGCCTTGAACAACGAGCTCGATATCATTTGCACAATCGATGCGCCCGAACTTCGCTGCGCCGTGCTGCGCGAACGCGTCAACCCTACCGACGCCTATGCGCTGGAGTGGCAAATTCGTCAACTGCAGACGGGCCAGCACGAGACGTTTGTTTTTCTGGACAACTTGGGCGTCGGGATCGCGCCCGAACGCCTTGCCGCCGGCGACTTTGATGGCTACGACGAGGTCTTTCTGCTGCTGGATGGCACGGACGATTACCTGGGCGATGTCGAAGTACGTCCCGCCGCGCGGTGTCTGACGGTCAGCTTCCGCGGCACGCACGGTCAGGCGGCCCCGCGCTATGAGCGCTTACTCGATTACATGCACGAGCGCGACCTGTCCCCCGCCGGTCCCTCGCGCGAAATCGCCCCCATCGACGACATCATCAGCGACGACCCGGGGGCGTATGTGACGAGGATCGCGATACCGGTCCGCTAATCACTACCATTTATCGAGCAATTCCATCCATTTACCTTAATCCGAATTAGATTGTATTAGGTAGCAAATAAAATGACAGCATATTGCCCCCCCATAGGCAGGAGACATTATGCCCAGAGTTCAATCACGTCGCTCGTTTCTTCTCGGCCTAGCCTCGATCATCGGCTTATCCGCGTCACGCCCAACAAGAGTATTCGCTGCCGACTCAAACTCATCCGTCGCTTTTACATCAGACCTAGCACAAGACTACGCGCTTTCCCTGTTGCCCATCGTCGACGGATCCGCGAACTTAGAGATCGAGCAAATCGTTCCCGTATGCCAACAAATCGGCCTTATCTGTGGCTATGAAATCAGTGTCACAAGGGAAGGAAGCCCTTACGGTTATTTAGTACTTGACGCATCATATCCTGGGCTTCTGAAGGAGATAACCCTCGGCGATACCATTCTTCCGATTTCAGCTTCTCTATCAAACGCCATTTCAACTTATTCCGGCCAACAGGCCACAAACCCAACCGTACTAATTTCGTACAACGATATTGAATATGGAACTTTGGTGCCAGGAACTAGAGACTGTGTAACCAACTATAACAATATACGGTCTGTCCCGATTGTCACCGAAAAGGGTATAACACCTCAAAGCAATAACCCAACTTCATGGAATGCAGTCATTATCAATGAAGATGACTTGATGTTGCATTTCCAAATAGACGATTTAAACGGAATACCGTTCCGAGGAGTCTCGGAATCATTAGTTGAAGCCCGCACTAATAAGTATGCATGCGTCGTTTCTGCCTTGTACGCTGTATCAATGCATTACGGTCTCACCAGTTCAAACGCTAATCAATTTAATCCCGATTATTATAAAGAAATATGGAACGTCACTGGCACAACAACGTATAAGACCAATGATCAGGGCGTCGAGTACGGAAGCACGATCATCCCAGATGGAATTGTTCCGTTTAAAAGTCTTGCCGCTCAAAAGGGTAGAGCACTTAATACTCAATTTTTCGGTTATCAGCCTCAATTCGCTCAGTACAGAGCAACTATCGATCAAGGGAATATCGGCTTGTATCATATGTGGATCAACAGCCGAAACAGTGAAGGATCCGTCGAGCTATCAGGTCATACAGTCACGGTAACTGGCTATTTTACTGGGCATAATGGAAGCTCTGGCATCGAACTGCAGTGGCTCGAAGTATTCGACGGATGGAACACTTATCCCCGAGCGATTAACTATGCAACGCCCAATATGGTCAAATTGAACGGAACAGTCTTTTGGTAAACCGGATGGCACCATCAAAATGCTATGGCACCACGGCCTTTGCCCTGGTTACGATATTGGTGATTTTCGCTATGTTTGCATCCGTTTCTTCATGCACAGATAGAGCCCGCTATAGCGGAGGAGATGATTACCTTGTCTTTGGAGTCGGCAGCGTTCATTCTATTGAGGGAACGGAACTCGTAATCCAAACAGACAACAGTCCCCGCTACACCGACGCTGGAAAGCAAACCCGGATTACATTCCCCTCATCTGGCCGAATCAAAGACAAGCTTTCCCAAATCAAAGTTGGGACAAGAGTTTCCTACTCACGCTTTGAGTCGGTAGACGCATCTGGATCATACGAGGGAAACGATATCGAAATTGAACAGGCAAACACTATAAGGAGATGTTGAGGAACTGAGCCTCTGCGCAGTTCCTCAACAAATCATTATGCCTCCGGGACCCTACCCGTCGCCAAAATCTGTTCAAGTGCCGCCTCATCCAACACGGGCACGCCCAGCTGCTCGGCCTTGGTGAGCTTGGAGCCCGCTTTGGGACCGGCGACCAGATAGCTTGTCTTCTTTGACACGCTGCCCGAAACCTTGGCGCCGAGCACCTTGAGCGCCGCGCCCGCCTCATCGCGCGTGCGGTTGACGAGCGTGCCGGTGAGCACGAAGGTCAGACCCGCGAGTGGCTGTGCGTCGGCGAGCTCGCCTGCCACGCCAGCGTCGGCTGCGGCCTGCGCGTGCGCGGCGCCCAAGTCGACCTCGAGCGAAAGGCCCGCTTGGCGCAGCCGCTCCAGCACGGCAAGGTTCTCGGGCACGGCCAGGAACTGCTTGACGCTCGCCGCAATTTTGGGACCAATGCCCTCGCACTCGGCAATGTCCTCTTCGCTCGCCAAGATGAGCTTGTCAATCGACAGGAATCGCTCGGCGATGACCTCGCCCACACTCTTGCCCACATGACGGATACCCAGGGCAAACAGCACGCGACCGAGCGGCTGGCTCTTGGACTTGTTGAGCTCGGCGATGATCTTTTCGGCCGTCTTGAGGCCTACCGGGATGGGGTCGCCCTTCTTAACGCCCTTTTTGCTGTTGGAGCTGGCATAGGTGCGCCCCGTGTCCAGGCCTGCGATGTCATCGACCGTGAGCTGGTAGAAGTCCGCGACATCGTGAATCAGCCCGGCGGCGATCATCTTGTCGACGATCTCGTCGCCTAGGCCGTCGACGTCCATGCAGCCGCGGCTCACCCAGTGGAGCAAGCGCTCCTTGAGCTGCGCGGAGCAGTCGATGGAGACGCAGCGGTAGGCCACCTCGCCGTCTTCGTGGACCACGGGACTGCCGCACACGGGGCAGACCTCGGGCATGTGCCAGTCGACCGAATCGGCCGGGCGCTTATCGAGTACCGGGCCCACGACCTCGGGGATTACGTCGCCTGCCTTGTGCACGATGATGGTATCGCCCTCGCGCACGTTTTTGCGGCGAATCTCGTCGATGTTGTGCAGCGTGGCGCGCGCGATGGTGGAGCCGGCGACTGTCACCGGGTCGAACTCGGCGACCGGCGTGAGCACACCGGTGCGGCCCACCTGGATGCGAATTTCGCGCAGGACGGTCTGCTTTTCCTCGGGCGGGAACTTAAAGGCAATGGCCCAGCGCGGCGCGCGGGCGGTAAAGCCCAGGTCGAGCTGCTGCTGGAAGCTGTCAACCTTTACGACTACGCCGTCGATGTCGTAGTCCAGGTCGCCGCGATGCTCGAGCGCCTGGGCACAGAACTCGTGAACCTCGGCCGGCGTGGCGCAGCGTGCCACGTTGGGGTTGACGCTAAAGCCGGCGCTGCGCAGCCAGTCCAGAAACTCGCGCTGGCTGTGGACGTGCAGCGGGTCGGTATCAGCGATGGCGTAGATAAAGGTAGCCAGATCGCGCCGCGCCGTGATCTTGGGATCCTTTTGGCGCAGGCTACCGGCGGCAGCGTTGCGCGGGTTAGCGAAGGGGTCGCGGCCCTCGGCATCGGCCTCGTCGTTCAGACGAACAAAGCTGCCCTTGGGCATATAGACCTCTCCACGCACCTCGATGGTGCGCTCGCGATCGGCACCCATATGGGCGAGCGCCGCCTCGGACAGATGCATGGGCACGTCCTTGATGGTGCGCACGTTGAGCGACACGTCCTCGCCCGTGGTGCCATCGCCGCGCGTGGCCGCGCGCACGAAGGTGCCGTTTTGGTAGGTAAGCGCCACGCCCAGACCGTCAATCTTAAGCTCACAGGTATAGGTGACGCTGCCGGCGCCGAGCGCATCCTCGGTGCGCTGGAGCCATGCGTCGAGTTCGTCCAGATTCATGGCATCGTCCATGGAATACATGCGTGCCATGTGCGTGACCGGCGTAAACTGCTCGCTCACGTAGCCGCCCACGCGCTGGGTATAGCTATCGGGCGTCACCAGATCGGGATAGGCCGCCTCGATTTCCTGCAGCTCAACGAGCATTTTGTCGAAGGCGGCGTCCGTGATCTCGGGCGCATCGAGCATGTAGTAGCGATAGGCGTGGTAATCGAGCTCGTGGCGCAGCTCGGCCGCGCGCGCTGCCGCCTGGGCACGGGCGTCGGTCGGTGCGGCGGCATCCGCGCTCGCGGGCGTTTCGGTATCGATGTCCACGCCGTCACCAAACAGGCTCGATTGCTCCATAGCGGCACTCCTTCGCTCGATTTCAAACGGATACTAGAGTACCACCGGTCGCAACGGGGCCGAATAGCCCTTTCGAACCGCACCGAATCGGCAGCCACCAGACTGGGGTGGACAGTTAGTGTTAGCGCCGGGCGATTTTAGCCGCTAATAGTCAAACTATTTTGACCAATCCCGGTCACCGAATAATGGCCACCGTGCCTCCCCGCCGCCACTACGCTGGTGGTGCCAACACGCCGGCGTTAGGAGGACCATTGAGGTGAACGAGAGACACGATGACCTACAGGAGATTATAGACGCGGCGCTCCGGGAGATGGCCGCGAAGGAGGGCGACGGGTTCGACCCGCAGGCATGCAACCTCGCGGAGTTCTGCAGGAGGACGGGGCTCACCCGCTCCCGCGCGAGGACGGTCAGGGCACACGGGTTCAGGGCCCTGCCCCACGGGAACAGCGGGAGGAGGGCCGCGCCGGGCGTGCTCGCCGGCCACACCGGCCTGGTGGACGACCTCCTGCGGAAGGGCGTCACCAACTCGCAGGTGATATTCGAGCGGCTGCTCGGCCAGGGCTACGCCGGCGGCCTCACCACGGTGAAGACCTATATCGCCGCGCACCGGGACCTCGTGCCCGCGAAGAGGCAGCAGGCGGCCCCGCAGAGCTGCCGCGGCCAGCGCTTCAGGACGGCGCCCGGAGAGGCCTACCAGATGGACTGGGGCTTCGTCGCGGTCGAGCGCCCTGGCGGGGAGCGGGCGCGGATCGCCTGCTTCGCCATGGTCTGCCACCATTGCGGGGGCGCCCACGTCGAGTTCTTCCCGAACGCGCGCCAGGAGAACCTCCTCATCGGGATGCTGCACGCGTTCTCGGCGCTGGGCGTGCCCGCGACCGTGCTCACCGACAACATGAAGAGCGTGGTCGTCCGCCGCGATGCCGACGGCCGGCCCGTCTGGCAGGCCGACTACGCCGAGTTCATGGGCGTCGTCGGCTTCCGCACCAGGTTGTGCAGGCCGCGCCACCCCTATACGAAGGGCAAGGTGGAGAGGCTCGTCCGCTTCGTGAAGGGGAACTTCCTCGCGGGAAGGTCCTTTACCGACCTTGACGCCCTCAACCGGGAGGCCGCCCTCTGGTGCGCCGAGCAGGGAGGCCGCTGGCGGCGCGCGGCGGCATGCGTCCCGATGCGCGAGCACGAGGCGGCGTGCTCGGCGAACACCAGGCCGCTCGAGGTCACGGCCGAGGTCGAGCGGTACCTGTGCCCGCGCCGGAAGATCTCCTTCGACGGCTTCGTGAGCTTCGAGGGGCACCGCTACGGCGTGCCCTACTGGTACGTCCGCCGCGAGTGCAGGGTGAACCGGGAGGGGCGCGTGGTGCACATATACAGCGACGACCTCTCCCGCGAGCTCGTCGCCCACGCTGTCGGCACCGGCGCCGACAGCTGGTGCGAGGGGCAGTGGGAGACATCGCCGGCGCAGCCCGAGGAGCTGCCGACCCAGCCGGTGGGGACCGTGGTCGAGCAAATCGCCCCGCCCAGGACGAAACCCGGTTTCGAGAGGTTCGACTTCGGGAGGGCCGAATGATGGCGGGCGCGGGGGCGAGCCCCTACGAGCTCGCGAGCGACGCCGCGTCGAGGCTCGGGATCGCCGTCGGGGCGGAGGAGCTCGCGACCCTCGCCTCGGACCTCGACCTCGGCGACGGGGAGATGGCCGCCGTGGCAGCCACCTTCTCCTACCTTGCGGAGAAGAGGAGGCTCGCCTCCATCGAGACGCTGCTGAGGCTGAGCAGGCTGCCCAGGCGCGAGCCCAAGACCTTCGAGGGCTTCGACTTCTCCGGGATCCAGGGCCGGGACGCGGCCGCGCTGGGCAAGCTCCCGTCGCTGGCCGACCTCTACGCGCACCGCAACGTCGCCTTCGTCGGGCCCGGCGGCATAGGGAAGACGCACCTCGCGCAGGCCTACGGGCGCGAGTGCTGCATGCGGGGGCTCAAGACCTACTACATAAAGGCGACCGAGTGTTAGCGCTAATCTAAAATTGACCACTTTCGCAAACGCATCTCGCCGAATGCGCTAACGTGCTTTCGCCGAACCCGCTAACGTACTTTCACCAACTGCGCTAACGGAACTATGCTCCG
>CABUTR010000020.1 GCA_902494555.1 uncultured Collinsella sp. | reverse complement strand
TAAGTGGCCTCCTGTTCGTGCGGAACTCGCGATAAACTTCATCAGTGCCCGCCCCACGGGAAACCTGCCAATTAGGGACAGGTTTATTTTGGTCGATTTTATCTGGGGAAATGCTGCAGCGTCTATCTACAGATCTGAAATCTGACTACTGAATAGACTGTCTTACTAAATAGCGAGCGGCACTAACCAGTCCTTTTGCTTGCGCCCGGGAGGGCCGCATATGAAGTTTATCGCGAGTTCCGCACGCAAAGGAAAGCACTTAATGTGCTTTCCGTCTTGCGCAGGACTGTAGAGCAGGAAACTTCATATGCGGCCCTCCCGGGCGCAAGCAAAAGGGCGACCCCTGTCCGGAGTCGCCCTTGCGGTGCTGGTTATGTACGGCTGTTACTCGGCGTCGTGGTGACGGCGGGGCTTGCGGCCTCCGTTGTCACCGGGACGGCGCGGACGGTCGCTGCGCTCGGAGCGCTCGCGACGCGGACGCTCACGGCGCTGGAAGTGCTCGCCGTCGCCCTCGGAGGAACCCTCGGCGCGAGCCGGAGCCTCAGGCTTGTCGAGACGATCGAGCGAGATCTTACCGCGATCGTCGACCTCGATGACGACGACCTTGACCTCGTCGCCCACGTTGAGGACGTCCTCGACCTTCTCCACACGACCCTTGGCGACGCGGGAGATGTGCAGCAGGCCGTCCTTACCGGGCAGCAGATTCACGAAGGCACCGAAGGGCTGAATGGAGACCACGCGACCGGTGTACTCCTCGCCCGGCTCGGGAACCTTGATGATGAGCTTGATGCGCTCGACGGCCTGGTCGACGGACTCGCCGGTGCCGCCGACAAAGACGGTGCCGTCCTCCTGGATGTCGACCGAAGCGCCGGTCTCGTCCTGGATGCCGCGGATGACCTTACCGCCGGAACCGATGACGTCGCGGATCTTGTCGGTCGGAACCTGGATGGAAACGATGCGCGGAGCGGTGCTGCGCGTGGTGTGGCGCGGCTCGGGGATCACATCGAGCATCTTCTGCAGGATGAAGGCGCGACCCTCCTTGGCCTGCTGCAGGGCGCGGGCCAAGATGTCAAAGGTAAGGCCGGTGGCCTTGTTGTCCATCTGCAGAGCGGTAATGCCCTCGGTGGTGCCGGTGACCTTAAAGTCCATGTCACCAAGGAAATCCTCGAGACCCTGGATGTCGGACAGGACCACGGTCTTGCCCTCCTCCTGGATCAGGCCCATGGCGATACCGGAGCCCGGGCGCTTAATGGGCACGCCGCCGTCCATAAGGGCGAGCGTGGAGCCGCAGGTCGAAGCCATCGAAGAGGAGCCGTTGGACTCCATGACCTCGGAGACGACGCGGATGGCGTAGGGGAACTCGTTCTCGTCGGGGAGCACCGGAAGCAGAGCGCGCTCGGCCAGATTGCCATGGCCGATCTCGCGGCGCTTGGGGCTGCCCATGCGGCCGGTCTCGCCGGTGCAGAACGGCGGGAAGTTGTAGTGGTGCATGTAGCGCTTGCCCTCGGTGGGCTCGATGGTATCCAGACGCTGGCCCTCGTTGAGCATGCCGAGCGACAGGACGGAAAGCACCTGGGTCTGGCCACGCTGGAACAGACCGGAGCCGTGAACGAGCGGCAGGTAGTTGTCCTTCACCATGATGGGGCGAATCTCATCGGCGGCACGGCCGTCGACGCGCTCGCCGGTCTCGACGACCATGGTGCGCATAGCCTTCTTCTCGAGCTTCTTGAGCGCCACGGGGATCTCGCGCTCCCAAGCGGCCTGCTCCTCCTCGGTGAACTCGGCACGGATGGACTCCTTCAGAGCCTCGACCTTGCCGATACGGGAGAGCTTGTCGGCATCGCGAAGGGCGGCGGCCATCTCGTCGTAGTGGGCGAAGATGCGCTCCTGGACCTCCTCGACGGGCTGGTCGAGCGGGTACTCCTTCTTGACGATGGCGCCATTGACCTGCTCCCACTCGGCAACGAACTCGTCCTGGGCCTGGCAGAAGGCGGCAAGGGCTTCCTGGCCAAACTTCATGGCGGCGAGCATGTCGTCCTCGGAGATCTCCTCGGCGCCGGCCTCGACCATCGAGATGAAGTCGGCAGAGCCGCCCAGCTCCAGGTCCAGGTCGGAGTTCTCGCGCTCCTCGTAGGTGGGGTTGACGATAAACTCGCCGGTCTCCACGTTACGGCCGATGCGCACGCAGGCAAGCGGGCCCTCGAAGGGCACGCCGCCGAGCGTCATGGCCAGAGAGGCACCCATGACGTTGATGACGTCAAAGGGGTTGACCTGGTCGGCGACGAGCGAGGTAGCGACGATGTGTACCTCGTTGCGGAAGCCGTCCGGGAAGCTCGGGCGAATCGGACGGTCGATCATGCGCGCGGTGAGCGTGGCCTTCTCGCTGGGACGGCCCTCACGCTTGAGGTAGCCACCCGGGATGCGGCCGGCGGCGTACATCTTCTCGTTGAAGTCGACGGTCAGCGGGAAGAAGTCGTAGTTCTTGCGCTCCTTGGAGACGACCACGGTGTCGAGCATCGTGGTGTCGCCCTGCTTGACCAGGCAGGCGCCTGTGGCCTGCTTGGCAAGCTCGCCCGACTCAAAGGTGTAGGTCTTGCCGTACAGCTCAAAGGTCTTGGATACGAGTGTCATTGTTCTCCTTTACCCCGCAGGCCCCTTGCCTGCAGGCTCCTCATGTGACGCGGGCCCCTGCCCCCGCCACGCTTCAGAGCGTGATTGTTCACGCCCTTACACAAAAAGAGCGCCCCGCTGCGCAGGACGCTCCTTGCATGTACAAATCCTACTGGATGTTGTCGCGGATGCCCAGAGCCTTGATGAGCTCACGATACTCGACGATGTCGTTCTTCTTGATGTAGGAGAGAAGACGACGACGACGACCGACGAGCATGAGCAGACCACGACGGGTGTGGAAGTCCTTCTGGTGGGACTTCATGTGCTCGGTCAGCTCCTTGATGCGCTCGGTCAGGATGGCGACCTGAACCTTGGGGTTGCCGGTGTCGACCGGGGTGTTACCGAACTGGGCAGTCAGCTCCGCCTTGCGCTCTTTGGAAACAGTCATTGTTTCACCTTTCGTTTCTTGTCGCCCGCGGGCGACGCTATTCGCCTCGGACTGGGAAGCCGCCGGTGGAGCGAGCATCCAAGGTCGAGGTACCAACAGGTCGGTATGTTACCACAAGCAGCCCGCGCCTGCACATCATCACCGACCCAACATGAATTCCATCGCACGGAGACGTTGATCGGTGTGCGTCGCAGCCCACACGTGCGAAAGCCCCAGCAAAAAGGCAGCGGTATGGGGGTCGACCCTCTCGGCCATAAGCGCATCGAAGGTCATGGACATGAGGGCGCGCAGCCATGCGACCTCACCGGTCGACACCAGCTCGGCACCGGGCACGCTCGACGCGCACGACCCGCACATGAGGCCGCCCGCCTGGGGCGAAAAATACGACAGCATCGGGTCTCCACACAGCACGCATGCCGAAAAATCGGGTCGGTAGCCAACGTGCGACAGCAATTTAAAGACAAAGGCCGCCACGAGCAGGTCCATATGTGCCGCGTCGAGCCCGCTGCCGACAAGTGTGAGCGCCCGCTGCGTGATGGCAAAGGTAAACGGGTCCTCGGCGTCCTCGAACGAGCACACGCGCGCGACCTCGGCGATCGCGCTTGCGGCGCATGTCATCTCGTAATCGGGAGCAGCGCCGAGCGGCGCCTCCATAAGCTCGGCCTGGGAAACCACGTCGAGCGACCGTCCATGCGCAAGCAGCAGATCAACGGTACAGAACATCTCGCAGCGCGCAGCCAGGCGTCCGCCGGGTTTGCGGGCGCCCTTTGCCACGGCACGAACCTGCCGACCCCGCTCGTCAAGCATCGTCAGGATCAGGTCCGTCTCTTTGAGCTTCGTCTTATCGAGCACGAGCACTTTCGTGCGATATGTACGAGAACCTGCCATTCGCGCCGCGTGTCCCTAATCCTCGGCGTTATAGCCAAAGCGGCGAATCTGGGCCTCGTCGTCACGCCAGCCGGCCTTGACCTTCACGTCCAGCTCCAAAAAGACCTGGGTGCCAAAGATGCGCTCAAGGTCGCGACGGGCGTCGATGCCGATATGTTTGATCATCTCGCCGCCCTTGCCGATGATGATGCCCTTTTGGCCCTCGCGCTCGACGTAAATGGTGGCGTGCACGCGCAGCACCTTCTTAGTCTGCTCAAGCGCATCGCAAATCACGCCCACGGAGTGCGGGATCTCATCACGGGTGCGGCGCAAGACCTTCTCGCGCACAAACTCGGCAACGAGCGTCTCATCGGAAGCGTCGGTACCCATGTCCTCGGGGAACCAACGCGGACCCTCGGGCAAAAAGCGCGCAACGGTCTCGATGAAGGCATCGACGTTAAAGTTCTTGACCGACGACGTCACGATCTCGTCGTCATATTCCATAAGCTCGTGGGCGGCCTTAAGCTGCTCCATGACCTGTGCGGGGTCGGCTTCATCGGCCTTGGTGAGCACCAGGACCTTCTTGGAACGGGCATTCTTGACACGCTCGGCAACCCAGGCGTCTCCCCTGCCGATCGGTTTGGTGGCATCAATCAAAAACGCGACAACATCGACATCGTTCAGCTCGAACAGCGCGCTCTTGTTCAGCTCGGACCCTAGACCGTCCTTGGGCTTGTGGATACCCGGGGTATCGACAAAGACCAGCTGGTAGCCGGGGCGGTTGACGACGGCGCGCATGCGGCGGCGGGTCGTCTGGGCCACCGGCGAGGTGATGGCGACCTTTTTGCCATAGCAGGCGTTGAGCAGCGTTGACTTACCGGCGTTGGGGCGGCCGACCAAGGCCACGAAGCCACTGCGGAAACCGGGCTCAACGTCGCCAAAGCCCGCGAGGCTGTCGTCCTCATCGCACAGGGCGTCGAGCTCCTCGTCGCTCATGCCCTCAAACGGGTCGAACTCCTCGACTTCCTCATAGGCCTCGGTCGCCTTAGCATCCGGGGACTCGTCGTCCAAAATTTCATCGATAGGCTGCATATTGTCGGACATGGGAATCCCTTTCTAAATAAAGCCGAGCGCGTGGGCAAATACCAGCAAGCCCACAATCGCGGCGGTGATTGAAAGTACGTATACCGAGGCGGCGGCGATGTCCTTGGCGCGTTTTGCCAGCGGATGGAGCTCCTGGGTCGCCAGATCGACAATGGCCTCCATGGCGGTATTGCACAGCTCGCCGTGAATCACCAGGCCGCAGCAGATGATAATCGTGGCCCACTCGGCAATGTCGAGCCCCACGATGCAGCCGGCAATGACGGTGCACACGCCCGCTACGAGCATGACCTTAATGTTGCGCTCGGTCTTGACGGCGGTGACGAAGCCCTCCATGGCGTAGGAGAACGACTTTAAAAAGGACGGATGGTCCTTGTTCGATCCGGGAATCATAAACGGCTCCTAGTCGTGGGCATGATTGGTGATGGGGCCGACGTGAACGAGTTTGGGATCCTCGCCGCGCTCGAGCGCCAGATCGCGCAGGATAGCGTCCTCGCGGGCCTCCATGACCTCGGCCTCGTCGTCCTCGATATGGTCATACCCCAGCAGGTGCAGCATGCCGTGTACGAGCATCAGGCGGCACTCGTCGGCAGGGCTATTGCCAAAGCCGGGGGCCTGACGGGCAATGACCTGCGGGGCCAAGATGATATCGCCGAGCTCGAGCGTCTCGTCGGCGGGAATATCCTCGTCAAAGGCCGAGTCGCATTCAAACGAGAGCACATCGGTGGTGCGGTCGATGCCACGCCACTCGTGGTTGAGCTCGTGCATCTCGTCCTCGTCGACATACGAAAGGGAAATCTCGACTTCACGTTCAACGCCCTCGGCGGCAAGCACAACCTCGCAGATGTGCTCCACTTCCTGCGCGTCGAGCAGCGTATCGAGCTCGGCATCGTTGCTGATCAATACACTCAACGGGACTCCTTTCAGTCGCGCGAGCGCTGCTCACGCACGTCATCATAAGCATCGTATGCCTCGACGATACGACCCACCAGGGCATGGCGCACCACATCGGCGCGCTCCAGGTGTGCAAACGCCACATCGTCGACACGGCCCAAAATCTGCTCGACATCCGCCAAGCCACCACGACGACCCACCAGGTCGCGCTGGCTAAGGTCGCCGGTAATCACGAACTTGGAGTTGAATCCAAGGCGTGTCAGGAACATCTTCATCTGCTCGGGCGTGGTATTTTGCGCCTCGTCGAGCACCACGAAAGCATCGCTCAGCGTACGACCGCGCATATAGGCAAGCGGGGCAATCTCGATCACGCCGCGCTCCATAAGCTCATCGGTGCGCTCGCGATCCATCATGTCAAAAAGGGCGTCGTAGAGCGGACGCATGTACGGATCAATCTTTTCCTCGAGGGTGCCAGGCAAAAAGCCCAGGTTCTCCCCTGCTTCGACAACCGGACGCGTCAAGATCAAACGGCCCACCTCATGGCGCTTGAGCGCGGCAACGGCGAGCGCCATGGCCAGATAGGTCTTACCGGTACCGGCAGGACCCAAGCCAAAGGTGATGGTATGCGAGCGAATGGCATCCACATAGCGCTTTTGCCCAAGCGTCTTGGGACGAATGACACGACCGCGGTATGAAAGCAGCACGTCATCGCGAAGCGATGTGGCCTCATGCTCGCCGTCGCGCAAGACGGCCAGGCAACGCGAGACATCGTCGGCAGACAGGGTACGACCGGCCGCCGCCTCGCGAAAAGCGTGTTCAAAAAAACGCGCCACGAGTTCGACCTCATCCGGGTCACCGCTCACGGAGATGCTATCGCCACGGGCGACCACGTGAGCGCGAACCAAGCTCTCGAGCGCACGAAGGACGCCGTCGCCGGCGCCCAAAACACGCGAGGGATCAACTCCCTCGGGAACGGTAAGTCTAATCTTCGAGGCTTCCATGGACCTCCCTGCGCGCATGGACCAAGCCGGAATCATCGACTCCGATGATAGCAACATCGAGCAGGCACGGGGCTGTAAGTCCACAGGTATCGTCAAGACGGGCATGATGGAACGAACCGAGCGTTAAATTGTCACCGTACTCAAGCACGGCACGCTCGCTATTGCCCACGCGACGACGAGCATCGGCAATAGCGAGCTCCTGCGCCGTGTCTCGCATACGACGGCTGCGCTCGGCCATAACCTCGGGCGGCACCTGGTCGGGCATGTCGGCAGCAAGGGTACCGGGACGCTTGCTATAGCGGAACACGTGCATACGCGAGAAACCCACACGGCGGCACAGCGCCAGCGACTCCTCGAACTCCTCGTCCGTTTCACCAGGAAAACCGACGATGACGTCGCACGAAAGAGACGCCTGCGGCAGGATGGCGCGAATCATGCGCACCGTGTCCTCAAAGGCCTCCGCACTATAGGGACGACCCATGCGATGCAGGGTCGCCGTACAGCCGGACTGCACGGGCAGGTGCAAAAACGGGGCGATACGCTGCGGATAGCGCGCCATAACCTTAAGCAGGCGCTCAGAGATATCCATGGGCTCGACCGAGGAAATGCGCACATGCGCAATAGTCGTGCGCTCCATGATGGCCTCGAGCAGCTCATCGATTTCGACATGTTCGTCGGTCGCGCTCTTGCCATCGTAGGCACCCAGGTTCACACCGGTCAGCACCACCTCAGGCACGCCGGCCTCCTGGGCCTCGCGAACTTGCTCAAGCACGGACTCGACAGGCACGGAGCGCTCGGGGCCGCGGGCCTTCCACACGATGCAATAGGTGCAACGGTGGTTGCAGCCATCCTGGATCTTCACGCCCAGCCGCGAACGACCGAGCGCATCGACCACGTCACCATCGCTGCAGGCGGGAACGCTATCGGACTCAACGCCCAGCACATCGCAGACACGTTCAGCGACATCGATCTTAGACGGCTCGGCAATCACGCGATCCGAAAGCTCCAACAGCTCCTCGGGATGCAAATTGACCACGCATCCGGTCACGACCACATAGGGCTCATTTGGATGGGCCAGCGCATGACGGACGGCCTTACGGGTCTTGGCCTCGGCCTCGCCCGTAACGGCACAGGTGTTAATGACGATCAAATCGGCATCCTGGGGCTCCACAATAGCAAAGCCCAGGCGCATAAGATCGGCAGTGATACGGTCAGACTCAACCCGGTTGACACGGCAGCCGAGGTTGACGACGGAAATATGGGGTGCGAGCACGCGGGCTCCTTAATCGAGGATATCGTCGAGGGCACTCTTGATACGGTCGGTCACCGACTTCTTACCGGAAGCGACGTCATCGCCCATCTCGTCGGCAAAAGCACGGAGCAGCTCGCGTTGCTTATTGGAAAGATTGGTGGGAACGACCACGCGCAGTTGCACGATCAGGCGGCCACGCGAACCGCCACCGCCAATGCGCGGCATGCCGTAATTATTGACGCTCACGGTGTCGCCGTACTGGGCGCCGGCGGGAACCGTCACCTTAACGACCTCGTCGGGCATAATGCCCTCGACCTCGATCTCGCAGCCGAGCGCAGCCTGCGCAATCGAGATATCGCTCACCAGGTACAGGTCGTCACCGTTGCGCTTAAAGCGTTCATGGTCGGCAACGCGCACGTTGACAATCAGGTCGCCAGAAGGCTCGCCGCGAAGGCCGGCCTCGCCAAAGCCGCTCACACGCAGCTGGCGACCGGTCGAAACGCCGGCGGGAATATCGATGTCGATCTTTTCGTGCGAAGGCGTGCGGCCCTGACCGTCGCAGGTCTCGCAGGGATGGTCGATAACCGTGCCCTCGCCATGGCAGTCGGGGCAAGGCGAGGAAGACTGAACCTGGCCCAAAAACGATCGCTGAACCGTCGTGACGTAGCCCGTACCGTGGCAGCGACTGCACTGCTTTTCCTGTGCACCCTCGGCCCTACCGGTACCGTTGCAGTCCTCGCAAGGAGCAAGGCGATCATAGCTGATCGTCTTTTTGCAGCCGAGTGCCGCCTCCTCGAGCGTCACCGAAAGTGAGATGGCCATGTCACGTCCGCGACGACGCTCACGACGGCTGCGGGCGCCACCACCGGCGCCACCGCCAAAGAACGACGAGAACAGGTCGTCCATGCCCATGCCACCAAAGATATCGTTGATGTCGACATAGCCTGAACCACCAGGACCGTCGGCAGTGCCGTAACGGTCGTAGTTAGCACGCTTCTGATCATCGGAAAGAACGGAATAGGCCTCGTTGAGCTCCTTGAACTTGGCCTCGGCCTCGGGATCGTCCGAAACATCCGGATGTACGGTACGGGCCTTCTTTAAAAACGCACGCTTAATCGTCCGCGCGTCGGCATCCCTGTCGACGCCAAGCACCTCGTAGTAATCCCTATTTTCCGACACGACCGAATCCTTCCGACTTTCATTATTGTCACAGTGCGTCCTATACCCAAGCTGGGCCGACCGCAAACAAAGGGTTTGATGTTATTGCATTTGATACGGCGAAAGCATGGCCCGTTGCGAGCAGCTCGCGAACCAAACCGACACGAGCGCGAACATGAAGCCGTTGGCAAAACCGTTGGCAAACTGCATCGCACCGCGCTTCCACCACAGCAGGCTGCGATGAAGCACACCGTCCGAAAGCACCATGAACAGGCCCATGGTAAACGGAATAAAGCACATCACGGCAAAGGCCGAGAACACTCCCGAGATGGCCGACAGCACCAAAAACGGCGCCACAATGCCCATCAGGTAAAAGCCAGTACGAGCTTTGCCTTCCAAGCGCTCGGCCTCAACATGGGCGCGGCCGACCAGGTCGCCGCCCGCGGCACCGTTAGTGCCAGCATGGCCCATGCCGCTAATGCGGACCTCGTCGCCATCGTGCATGCCGGCAGGAAACTCAATCGTCTGCTCGGAGGTCACACGGGTTCGCCCGCTGCCACCGCAATCGGGGCAGGGGTCGGCCACGACCTTACCGGAACCGCCGCACTCGGGGCAGACCGACTGGAACGTGCCCGCACCAAACAGGAAGGACAGGTCGACGTCGATGTGGCCGCGGCCACCGCAGCTCGGGCAGGTATGGGCATGCTCAGACGAAACGGAGCCCGAGCCGCCGCAGTTGCTACAGGTATCGAAGCGCGTGTAGCGGACGGTCTTGCGGGCACCGCCCTTGGCCTCCTTGGCGTCGAGTTTGATATCGACGACCACGTTGGCGCCGTTCTCGGGATTGTAGGCAGCCTGGCCGCGACGCTGCTGGCCCCAGGCGCCACCAAAGGGAAAGCCGCCCTCAAAGGGATTGCCATAGCCCGTGCTGCCGGCGTAGCCGCCACCATAGGGCGAAGCCGTAGGAGCACCGGCAAAGGGATTGCCAGAACGCATGGCGTCGTAGCGCGCACGTTTTTGTTCATCCGAAAGCACGGCGTAGGCCTCGGAAACCTCTTTAAACTTTTCCTCGGCATCCGGCTCTTTATTGACGTCCGGATGGAGCTTACGGGCCTTTTGCTGGAAGGCCTTTTGAATATCACGCGAGGTGGCGTCCTTGGAGACACCCAGAATCTCGTAGTAATCTTTTTCGTTCATCGTCGCCATGCGCGGCAACCTCCTGCTCACAGCAGCGTATATATTCCGGTAATTCTACCCGAGCGGCCTAAGCTAGATCCCAAAACAGCTCGAACAGAACATTTCCATCGAGCCAGCCCAGATGGGTCGGCGCCAGACGGGCACAGGTGCGGCCAGCGATGACATCGACAGAGGCGATAGGCCCCGCATGGGTATCACCGTGCTCGGGCACCCAAGTGGCAAGCCCAAGCTCAAGAGCGCGATCACAAGCCGCTGCCAGTTCATCGGCAGGGATGACACGAGACGCGCGAACCAACAGGTCGGAATCAACACCGCGCGTCATGCGACAAGCGAGCATCAGGTCCTCGGCCGCCGCCTCGCGCCGCGACAGATACTCGGCATCAAACATAGTCGCGGCATCGTCGCGTTGTACCAAACGCACGCGGTGAAAGTCACCACGGGGAGCCACGCCGGGAAACAGTCCAGCCAAGCGGTCGAAATCCTCGTCGTCGAGCATGCCCGCGGCAGAACGACCCAGGCCCAGGTAGCCCCGACCAGTCCAGTAGGCGATATTATGGGCACATTCATGCCCATCGAGCGCGTAGCTCGCCACCTCATACGGATGGTAGCCGGCCGAACTCAGCCGCTGGCGCGCAACGTCCATGCATGCGGCCTGGAAATCCTCATCGGGCTCAAGCGACTCGTCACGGCACACCATGCGGTAAAGCGGCGTGCCCTCCTCGAGCGTGAGCGGATAGACCGACACATGGTGCGGGGCCGCCTCAAGCACGCCATCGAGCGTGTGCTGCCAGCTCGCCATAGTCTGTCCGGGAAGCCCGCACATAAGGTCGCACGACACATCGAGCCCAACATCCTTCACCGTCGCGATAGCGGCAAGTGCCCGATTGGCATCGTGAATGCGGCCAATAGCAGCCAGCTCGGTATTGTCGAGGGTTTGCACGCCCAGAGAGATGCGCGTGACACCCGCCTCGGCAAGCGCGGTGGCGAGCTCAGCGGTCAGGGACTCAGGATTGGCTTCGCAAGTAAATTCAACGGGTTTGCACCACATGGAGATACGCCAGGCAAGTTCCACCAGGCGCTCCCCTGCCAGCGATGGCGTGCCGCCGCCAGTATAGACCGTGCGGACCTGCGCAAGCGCCCCGGCGTCGCTAAAGGAATCGAGGCGCGCATACAACTGCTCAAAATACGAATCGAGCGCGGCATCCAAATCACACGCAGCAAAGCTGCGCGAGTCAAAGTCGCAGTACCGGCACTTTTGAGCGCAAAACGGCACGTGCACGTACAGCGCGGTAACGGCCACCGTTAGGCCTCCAGCGGATGAGCAGGCACCGACTCGCCGGCGGCAAGCGCGGCCTCGCAGGCCACCACGTCGCGCTCGATATCATCGACCAGCGCCATAAACTCCTCGTACGTAGAGCAACGAACCACCTGAGCGCGCCAGGCGGCGGCATGGGGCATGCCCTTTAAGTACCAGCTTGCGTACGTGCGAGCACGCGACATGAGCGGCAGAAGCTCGTGCGTCAACGTCAGGTGCTCGCGCAGAGCCTCCAGGCGCTCGACCGAGAAGCGAGAAGGAACCGGCGTGCCATCGAGTGCAAGGGCTCGGGCATCGCCGAACACCCACGGATTGCCGTAGATGCCGCGCGCGATAAACACCGCGCTGGCACCCGAGCCGTGCAGATGCTCAGCAGCGTCCTCGGCCGAGAACACATCGCCCGAACCAATCACGGGAATCTCGACAGCGTCGGCAACCTCATCGACGACCGACCAATCGGCCTGGCCCGTGTAGAGCTGCGTGGCGCAACGACCATGCACGGCGACTGCGGCAGCCCCTGCACTCTCAAGCATCTGGGCAAATGTCGCGGCATTGCGGTCCTCGGCATAAAAGCCCTTGCGAATCTTGACGGTCACGGGCACGTGCGCCGCGCCAACCGTGGCCTCGACGATCTTCTCCGCCAGGTCGGGCGTGCGCATGAGCGCCGAACCCTCGCCCTTGGTGACAACCTTGCGGGCGGGGCATGCCATATTGATATCGATGAGCGACAGGCGATCGCCAACGCGCTCCTCGACGGCGACGACGGCGCTCGCAAACTGCTCGGGCTTGGAGCCAAAGAGCTGCACGCAAATCTGCTGCTCCTCGTCGGCCGGTAGCACCAGGCGCCAGGTCTTGTTGCTGGCATAGGCAAGACCCGCCACGCTCACCATCTCGCTGTAGGCAAGGTTGGCACCGCGGCGGCGACACATGATGCGATAGGCGGGGTCGGTCACGCCCGCCATGGGAGCCATAAGGAACGGCTGCTCGGCATAGGCACCCAGCAGCCGCTTGCTGTAATCAGAAAGCGCCATGGACCTACTCGTCCACCTTGAGGATCGCCATAAAGGCCTCCTGCGGGACCTCGACCGATCCGATGGCCTTCATACGCTTCTTGCCCTCTTTCTGCTTCTCGAGCAGCTTGCGCTTACGCGAGATATCGCCGCCGTAGCACTTAGCAAGAACGTCCTTGCGACGCGCCTTGACGGTGGAACGGGCGATGATCTTGTTGCCGATAGCACCCTGGATGGGCACCTCGAACAGCTGACGCGGGATGATCTCCTTGAGCTTGTCGCACAGGCCACGGGCCAGGCCATATGCCTTATCCTTGTGCACGATAAACGACAGCGCGTCCACTTCGTCGCCCGAAAGCAGAATGTCGAGCTTGACGAGCTCGGAGGGGCGATATTCGTTGAACTCGTAGTCGAGCGAGGCATAGCCCTTGGTTCGGCTCTTGAGCTGATCGAAGAAGTCCAAGATGAGCTCGGCGAGCGGCATATCGAAGCGCATCTCGACCGATTTGCTCGTCAGGTGGATCATGTCGGTTGTGACGCCGCGGTGCTCGATGGCGAGCTGCATGACGGCACCCGTGTACTCAGGCGGGCAGATGATCTTTGCCTTGAGGTAGGGTTCCTCGATACGATCGATGCGTGTGGCCTCGGGAAGGTCCTGCGGACTGCGGACATCGATCATTTCGCCGTCGGTCTTGTAGACGTGATAATCAACCGAGGGACTCGTGGCAATGAGGTCCAGGTTGAACTCGCGCTCCAGGCGTTCCTTGACGACTTCCATGTGCAGCAGGCCCAGGAAGCCCACGCGGAAGCCGAAGCCGAGCGCCACCGAGGTCTCGGGCTCCCACACCAACGACGGGTCGTTGACGTGCAGTTTATCGAGCGCGTCACGCAGGTTCTCGTAGTCCTTGTTGTCGATCGGGAACAGGCCCGTATAGACCATGGGCTTGGCCTCGCGATAACCGGGAAGCGGCTCGGGGCAGGGGTTCGACGCCCACGTAAGGGTATCGCCCACGCGAACGGCCTCGGGATCCTTCAAGCCCGTGACCACATATCCGACCTCGCCGACCGTCAGCGCGTCGACCGGGGTCTCGGCAGGACGCTTGACGCCCACGCCGTCGACCAAAAAGTCGCCCTTGGCTTGCATCATAAGCAGGGTATCGCCCTTTTTGATGGAACCATCGAAGACGCGCACCGTAGCCACCACACCGCGATACTCGTCAAAGTACGAATCCAAAATGAGCGCTTTGAGCGGAGCGTTTGCATCGCCCTTAGGCGGCGAAATCAAAAAGACAATGGACTCCAGCAGATCGTGAATGCCCTCGCCGGTCTTGCCCGAGACGCACACAGCATCATCGGCAGGGATCGCCAGGTCATCCTCGATCTCGGTCTTAACCTCATCGGGATGGGCCGAGGGCAGGTCGATCTTGTTGATGGCCGGCACAATGTCCAGATTGGCGTTCATGGCGAGCGTCGCGTTGGAGACGGTCTGCGCCTCGACGCCCTGCGTGGCGTCGACAACGAGTACCGCGCCCTCACAGGCTGCCAGCGAGCGCGAGACCTCATAGGTAAAGTCCACGTGGCCCGGCGTATCGATCAGATTGAACTGATACGTCTCACCATCGTCGGCGTCATAGGAAACGCGGACGGCATTGGACTTGATCGTAATGCCGCGCTCGCGCTCGATATCCATGGTGTCGAGCAGCTGCGACTCCATGTCGCGTTCGTCGACGGTATGGGTGAGCTCGAGGATGCGGTCACTGATCGTGGACTTGCCATGGTCGATGTGCGCAACGATCGAGAAGTTGCGGATGTGGGAAATGTCAATTGAAGTATTCATGCGGACTATCTTACCCGAGCGGTACAAAAAATGGAGCCTGTTCCATAAAACAGGCTCCATTTATGCGCGTAATCTGTGTGGTGTGAAATTTACAACTTAGGCGTTGATGCTGTTCACGAGCTTGGCAAGACCGGACTTGCGGTTGGAAGCCTGGTTCTTGTGGATAACATGCTTGGCGGCAGCCATGTCGAGACGCTTGGTGACGGTCTTGAGGGCAGCCTGGGCCTTCTCGGCGTCGCCCTCGGCGACGGCGGACTGGACGTGCTTGGTCAGCGTCTTGAGCTCGGACTTGACAGCCTTGTTACGCATGCGAGCTGCCTCATTGGTGCGGATACGCTTCTTCTGAGACTTGATGTTTGCCACTTCTGGAGTTCCTTTCGAGTTCCTTGCAAAAAATGTATGACACCTCTGAGACACGGTGAGGTCATGCAAGCGCCTACTATAGCACGCTCCCTCTCAAAGGGATAGAACGAATTTGTCAAATAGGCAGGTATCATCACGATTTTCTCAAGATGTTCGTAATCCAGAGCAAAAGCGCCGTCTGAGAATCGGCCGAACCCTTGAGCGCGAGCTCCACATCAACGGCACCCTCGAGCGCTGCGACGAGCTCGGTCATCGAAAAACGACGCGCCCAGGTCAGGTGATTCTTGACCTGCCAGGACTGGAGCTTGAGCGTTGCGGCCAGCTCGCGACCCTGCCCACGCGCGTCGAGCGCCTTGGCGACGATAAGCTCGCGAATGCGACCGCACAGCAATGTGTAAGTCCACACGTAGCTCTTGGAGGGCAGGAGCTTAAAGAGCTCGAGCGAACGCCGCATATCGCGAGCCGAGACGGCGTTGAGGAAGTCCCAGGGTTGGATCTCGGCCGTACGTACAATCCAGCGCTCAACATCGGCAAGTTCAATCTGGGGCGACTCGACCATCTGGGCAAGCTTAGCCAAGTCGTTATCGAGCATGCGCGTGTTTTCGCCCGAACGCGAGACGAGCTCCTCGGCGGCCGCCGTCGAAATCGACTTACCGCGCTGCGTCGCCATCTGCTGAACACGGCGCGGCAGTTCCCAGCGCTTGGTACCCGAGCAATCGACGATAGCCTTCTTGTCGATCTTGGCGATTGCCTTATACAGGCGCGTATTCTTGGCAAGTGAGTCAGCGATGATGAGGCAGACCGTTGTTGGGCTGGGACTCGTCAGATACCCAACGAGCGGCTCCGAGACCGCCTTGGCGAGCTTTGAGCAGCCATCGAGGATTACCAGACGAAACTCGCTGCCCATCGGAAAGGTGTTAAGCGATCCGATAATGGACTCGATATCGGGGTCCTTGGTCATGTCGCGCTCGTCGATGTTGAACTCGACCATACCCGATTTTTCCAGACGCGCTTTCATACGCGAGACGGCGTGGTCGCGCTTAACTCCGTCGGTACCGACGATCAGATATGCCGGCAGCAAACCGGTTTCGGACATTGCGCTCCCCTCCCGCAGGCCTTCGTATTCGTTCCGTGCCATTCTAGCCCAGGGGCCCACCACACGCCAACGACGTCGTCACGGTAGCTGGCATCGCATCGCAAAGCCATTCGCAGTCGGTGTGACGGTAATGTCGCCGTGTTCGATGGTACACGCGAACACACCACCCGCTTCCTTAACGGCATCGATGCAGGCATCGGACGGATGGCCGTATCGATTCCCCTCACCGGCGCTTGCGAGGGAAAGCTCGGGCTTCAGGACGTCCAGCAACTCGCCATCGACTGAAACCTTGGAGCCGTGATGCCCAAGTTTAAGGACATCGATATCCCCCACCTCCTGCACGAATTCCCGCTCTTGGTCGAGCTCGGCATCACCGGTGAGAAGTATTCGCAGGCCCTTGCCTTCCTGAACATAAGAGAGCAGCAGGACAAGCGAGTCCTCATTTCCCTCGCCATCCACGAACTCGAATGGCCACATCACGCGAGCGCAAAATGAGCCGATGTCGACCGTATCCCCACGGCGCACCTGCCGATACTCCACGCTAGGTCGGTTCAATACCTCGGCAGGAGCATCCTCCAGCGCATCCGCCGCCACGGCAATCGTTCCGACCGAAAACTGTTCGAGCACGGCAGGCAAACCACCCCAGTGGTCCTCATCCCAATGCGTCACAAAGACGGCATCGATATGGTGCACGTTATTGCGAACCAACGCCGCAACCACACGCTCGTCGAGCCCGCAGTCGACGAGAGCTACTGCGCCGCCTTGGCGGATAAGAATCGCATCGGCCTGGCCCACATCGAGCACCGTCACCGAAGGCGGAGCGAATCGATCCCAATAGACGTACGGAATCGCAGCCAAGAGCATCAGGCATGCAAGCCCCACCGCCATAGGACGTGCACGGGGACGCGGCCACCAGACCAGCAGAACCGCCAGAAAACACGGCACTAGGTAAATCCACATGCTATCGGGCGGCACGCTCACGTATGCACCCGGCACGGCGGCAAACAGCTGCTCGAAGAACAGCGCGCAACGGGCGGCAATCATGGGCACAACGAGCGCCCAAGTCCGCAACGGTCCCACGAGCGAAAAGGGAGCCAGCGCGATCGACACAGCGAGCAGAACGCTCACCACCGGACCGATGACCGCATTTGCAAACGGAGCAATGAGCGAGAATGTACCGAAGGCAGGAATGGCAATGGGAAGTATCGCCAGTTGCGAGCACAGCGTGACGGAAAGCACGCTGGCAACGCCCGATGGCACACCTAGCTCACCCAACGCGTAGGTCGCATAGGGACAAAAGCACAGAATGGCTAAGACGCTGGCGCATGAAAGCTGAAAGCCCATCTCGAACAGCACCGTCGGCCGCAGTAGCACAAAGATGGACATGGTTACGAAGAGTGCCGAAAGGCCGTGCCGACGACGCCCCGCGCCGTTTACGACAAGCGTCACGAACACCATGCAGCACGCGCGCACGGCCGAGGGAGACGCGCCCGTAAAGGCAGCGTAGCCCACAAGCGTTATCGCCAATATCGCCCGCTGAAGACCACGTGAGCACCGAGTCTTTTGCAATACGCCCTCGATTACAAACCCCACGATAGCCAAATGGCTGCCCGAGACTGCGATAAGATGCGCCGTTCCCGTCACCGAAAACCAGTCGCCCGCCGGCTGGGCGCGCAGCTCGGCCGAACGACCGCAGACGACACCGGCTATGAGCGCACGCGCCGGGTCGGTCGCAGGCGCGATGGACGCAAGCAGCCCATTTCGCAGCCGAAGCAGCGGCCTCGGAGAACCCTCATCGACCGACACAATCCGAACGGCTTTAACCTTGCGCACCTCGCCTCGAAGCACGCGCGAACGTCCATACGCATCGTTCTCAAAACGTGACACGCGACCGATAACACGCACGTGCGCCCCGACCTTGAACTCACGGTCACACGATAGGCGAACCGTTGCCAAGTTCTTACCGTCCGAGCGTGCCTCGCAGGTATAGGAATACACGTCGTCATTTATGGATGGGTCACCCTGCACGACAAACTCGAGACTGCTTGCCGCTCGACCGTCGAGCGTCTTCGAGGCGTTGAGCGCACCCACGGCCCACCACGCCGAAACGACCGCACCCGCTATGAGACCGACGGACGCGGCATACAGCCACCGCTTCAAAGGGGCAAGCCTCGCACAAGAGTGAGCCAGCACAACGAAAACCGCTGCCGCAACGGGAATGGCCCATAGCGGCCCGACCGCCGTCGCCCGCTCCCTCAGCAGCGCATCAGCGGCTATGCTGAGCACCAAGGCGCAGCTCACGCACATGCCGGCACACAGGGCCATCGTCCACGGAATCAGGGGCCGCGGAGGCATCACGTGCTCTCGCTCGGTCGCACTCATACGCAGATGCAATCTTTGATTTTGGCAAGCTTCTTCTCGCCGATTCCCGACACGCGCATCAGATCGTCAACCGAAGCAAAAGCACCGTTCTTTGTCCGCTCATCGATAATCGACTGTGCCATTGAGGGACCGATTCCCGAGAGCGTCTGCAGCTCTGCCGAGCTTGCCGTATTAATGTTTACTAGGCCTGTTGCGCCACCGACGCCTGATGATGCGGAAGTCCCACCATCAACACCGGCTTCCGCAATGGACACCTGCTGCTCCCCTACCGTTGGAACGTGAATTTTTTGTCCATCAGTGACCTTGGATGCACGATTAAGCCCCGTAACGTCTGCTTCGGGCGCCAGCCCGCCGGCGGCATCAATCGCCTGAGCCACCCGCGCCCCGTCTTTGAGGCGATATACACCGGGTGACACCACGGCGCCATCAACATCGACATAGACCTCTGCCGCGGCAGACGCCTTAGGCGAAGAGCCTTCAGACGTCTTTCCGCTCGAAGCATCGCCGGATCCCGGCTCCACTAACGTGCCCGAACCATCAGTGCGCTCAAACGACACACCGCCGGCACCGCCGCCAAAGTTCGCCATTGCCAGTCCACTCGCCATCGCAATGACGACCAGTATCGCCATCACCACTGCCTTATGACCGAGCAGTTTGCCCGCCCAGCGGTCCATCTTTTTGACTCGTTCGTGTTGTTCGCGCTGCGCCATAGCAAAACCTCCCAACACCATCGTGTCAGGAAACGAACGCCGCAGCCTCCGCACGCCCACGCCGGTTTTCGCGGTCAAACCAAAAGTTAACCAAAACCTTGCGCAAATGTGCCCGTTTATTCAGGCACACGTCAGCAAATGAACACTTAGCCGCAAAATGCCCAGATAGCAAAAGACCGACGATGCAGGCGCATCGTCGGTCTATGCACAAATTTACTCGTGATCTTGGTAAATCTCACGCGGAGCAAGCTCAGAATGTTTGCGTTTTAAGGTCTTAGGGGCCTTGTACGTGTTGCTCTCGAAGTCGATGTACTCGGTCTGCTTGAGCAGACGCTCAATCATCTCCTCGTGATCAAACAGTTCCCAGGCCTCATGCACGGCATCGAGTTTAGCGTGCGTCTCGGGACGGCGCGGCATAAACAGCGTGCAGCAGTCGGGAGCGGCCTCAGTCGAGATATCGAACGTACCGATCTCCTCGGCGCGTGCGATGATCTCCTGTTTGTCCGAACCGATGAGAGGACGGAACACGGGAATCTTCACGGCTTCGTTGACGGCCATGATGTTCTCAAGCGTTTGGGAGGCAACCTGCCCAAGCGATTCGCCCGTAACGATGGCCCTGGCACCCTCGATGTGTGCAATGCGCTCGGCAACCGAATACATAATGCGGCGATACATGATAACGCGCAGGTTACTGGGACAGGTGACCGAAATCTCACGCTGGCAGTCGCCAAACGGCACCACGTACAGGCGACCGATCTGGACACCCGGCTCAAGCGCACGGATGATATCCTGCACCAAATACTCGCTCGTATCGGGCGTCTGCGGACGACCGGAGAAATGCACCGGCACGCAGACCGCGCCGCGACGCGCGAGCATCCAAGTCGCCACCGGAGAATCGATACCCGACGACAGCAGCGTCACGACCTTGCCGGCAGAACCCACCGGAAGGCCGCCAACGCCGCGCTCAGAGCGCGCATACACGTAGACACTACCCTGAACCACCAGAACGTGCACCATCGCGTCGGGGTCGTGCATCTGGACCTTTTTATCGGGAAACGCCTCACACAGCACCTCGCCAACCTGTCGATTGATATCGATCGAGGTGAGCTCATAGTCAGTATTGGAGCGCTTGGCGTGCACCTTAAACGAATCAAAGGAACCAAACTCGCGCAGCGCCTTCACAGCGGCGGCGCAATACTCCTGCGGGTCGCGGTTGGTGTGATACGCCAAAGACACACGGGCAACGCCGGGGACGGTGCGGATGACACGCGCCGCCTCGTCGGCCTGATGCTCGTTAAAGGTCACGAGGATATAACCGGAAATTCGAGACACGGCGTTCACGGAAAAGGCGGCCAAGGCCGCCTTGATGTTATCCATGAGGATATGCTCAAAATGTGCGCGGTTCTTGCCCTTCAGCCCAACCTCGTGATAGTGGACTAGGCAGACGCGAGCCGCCATTTAGGCTTCAGCAACCTTGTGGCCGAGCGCCTTCTCGTAACGGGCCTCGTCGTAAGAGATGTCGCCGTCGACAATCTCGTCCATAGCCATCGAGATGGTATCGGCACCGGAAAGCCCGATGGTGATGTCATCGACATCCTGGACGGCAAGCACGCGGTTGTGCTGGCCACGCAGCATGCTATTGATGTCGCAGGCGCGCTTGGAGGCAAGCGAAGCGAGCAGGAAGCGGTTGTGATCGGTCTTCTCCAGAAGATCGTCAATGCAAGGCTTTACAACGGACACGGACCTCAGATCCTTTCATGCATATCGAGAACGCGAACGAGCTCATCGGTCGCGCGGTCGAGATCGTCATTCACCACGACGTCGTCGTAGCGGTCGGCAAGGGCAAGCTCATCGGCGGCGTTTGCCATACGCAGCTCAATCGTCTCGGGCGTCTCGGTACCGCGACCGACTAGACGCTCGCGGAGCACCTCAAGCGAAGGCGGCTTGATAAAGATCAGCACGGCCTCGGGGAAACGCTCCTTCACCTGCAGGGCGCCCTGGACATCGATCTCCAAAATCAGAGACGAGCCCGAGGCGAGCTTGGATGTGACCTCGCTCACCAACGTGCCGTAGCAGTTACCGTGGACCTCGGCCCACTCAACAAACTCACCGTTTGCCACGCGGCGGTCGAACTCCTCGCGCGTCAGAAAAAAGTAGTTGACGCCGTCGACCTCACCTTTGCGTGGTGCTCGCGTGGTAGCCGAAACCGTCAGACCCAGGCTCGAGCGGCGCTCGCGCACACGAGTGACGAGCGTACCCTTGCCTGCGCCTGACGGTCCAGAAATCACAAAGAGCTTGGAATCCTGAGCGCTCACTTATTTGGTCAGCTGCTCGAGGAGCTGCTCGCGCTGACGGACACCGAGGCCCTGGACGCGACGAGTAGCGGAGATACCGAGCTCCTCCATGATCTTGGCGGCCTTGGCCTTGCCATAACCGGGGAGAGACTCGATGAGGGTGGAAACCTTCATGCGGGAAGCGATGGGGTCATCGGAGTTGAGCACGGACTCGAGGGACTTCTCGCCCTTCTTGATCTGCTCGCGAAGCTCAGCGCGGGCGTGACGTGCGGCAGCAGCCTTCTCAAGAGCCTGCTTGCGCTGCTCGTCGGTAAGCTGAGGGAGTGCCATTCGTACCTCCAAATAGTTGGGTTATATCTGATTCAATAATTGGCATTTTAGCACGTAGAACGTACAAAATGCCTAATCGCGGCTCCATAGGTTAGACGATACCCGCAAAAAGTGCAATATACTGCGCCCAAAGTTAAGCCCCTGACCTGCGATTCCACACAAAGGATGGGAAAGTTTACGCAGGCACAGGGGCTATTTTGTGCTAATGAGACCCAAAAGTGGTGACTTAGGGGAATCTTTTACGCGACGTTTTCGACCAGCTCGGCGACGATGGCGTCAAAGGCGGCAACCGGATCGTCGGCACCGGTGATGGGACGGCCCACCACAATGTGGCTTGCGCCACGCTCGATAGCCTGGGAAGGCGTCGCCACGCGGGACTGGTCACCAAGGGCGGCACCCACCGGACGCACACCCGGAGTCACGATCAGGGCATCAGGACCCAGCAGCTCACGCATGTCGTGAGCCTCCATCGGTGAGCACACGATGCCATCGATGCCAGTGGCTTGAGCAAGCTTTGCCAAGCGGGCGGCCTCCTCGGCCACGGGAGACTCGACGCCGATCTCGCTCAAAGCATCCTGATTCATGCTCGTGAGCACGGTGATGGCGACGAGCTTGGCGCGGTCCTCACGCGCCTCCTCGGCACCCTCGCGGCAGGCAGCGAGCATAGCACCCGAGCCCAGGCCGTGGACCGAAAGCAGGTCGGCACCGGCAAGCGAGGCCGAGCGGGCAGCGCCGCGCACCTGATGCGGAATGTCATGGAACTTAAGGTCGAGGAAGACCTTAAAGCCAAGGTCCTTAAAGGTCTTGACGATCTGGGGACCCTCAGCGTAATAGAGCGTCATGCCGACCTTGAGCCAGGCGGCATGGCCCGAAAGCTCGTGGGCGAGCTCGAGCGCGCGCTCACGGTCGCAGTCGAGGGCGACGATAACACGGTCGCGGGCATCATTCTCTAGCATTCGAAAGCACCCACCAGCTCGTTGATGTCCTTTACACCCTGGGACTCGGCCCAGGCCTCGAGCTCATGCGCGATCTTAAGCGAAGCACACGGATCGACGAAGTTGGCCATGCCGACCGACACGCAGGTGGCGCCGGCCAGGATAAACTCAGCCGCATCCTCGCCAGTCATGACACCGCCGACACCATTGATGGGGATATCGACGGCCTGGGCAACCTCCCAGACCATGCGCACGGCGATGTGGTGGCACAGCGGGCCCGAAAGGCCGCCCTTGGGCTTGGCCACGCGGGACTTGCGGGTGTGGACGTCGATGGCCATGCCCTGGATGGAGTTGATGACCGAAAGGCCGTCGGCGCCGGCAGCCTCGAGGGCCTTGGCGATCTCGGCGACGTTGACCGGCGCCATCTTCACGAACAGCGGCTTATCAGTCACCTTGCGGCAGGCGGCCATGACGGAAGAGGCGCCCTCGGGCGTGGAGCCCATGGCGGCACCGCCGGCGGCGATATTGGGGCAGCTCACGTTTATCTCGTAGCCGGCAGCCCAGGGGCACAGCTCGACATACATCTCGAGTGCGCGGACAAACTCGTCAACGGAGTGGCCGGCAACCTGACAGATGACCTGGCAGCCGTCCTTGGACAGCTGCTCGAGCCACGGACCGGACTCGCGGGCAAAGGCGGCCACGCCGGGGTTCTGCAGGCCCACGGAGTTGATCATACCGCCGGGAATCTCGGCCATGCGGGGCGCGGGATTGCCCGGCCAAGGCTCGGCGGCACAGCCCTTGGTGGTAATGGCGCCCAGCTGGGAAACATCAAAGAAGTTCTGGAACTGCCAACCGTAGCCAAAGGTACCGGCTGCGGTGTTAATGGGGTTCTGCATCTTGACGCCGCCGAAATCGACGGCCATGTTCACGGTACCCACTAGAAGACCACCACCTTGGAAGCATCGAACACGGGGCCGCACATGCAGGCGCCCTTCATACCGTCGACCGTCTCGACATTGCAGGTGTTGCAGGCGCCAAAGCCACAGCTCATCATGCGCTCGAGCGACACCTCGCAGTACACACCGGCCTCGGCGGCAGCGGCGGCGACCTTCTTCATCATGACGGCGGGGCCGCAGCTGGCGACGTAGTCGTAGCCGCCCTCTCCAAGCAGCTCGGCTGCCGGATCGGTGCAAAAACCGTGCGTGCCGAGCGAACCGTCGTCGGTGCACACGTTAACCGTGGCGCCCAGCGCACGGAACTCATCGACACCCACGACTTTGGAAGCGGTGCCAAAGCCCAAGCACACGTCCACATCAACACCCTGCTCGGCAAGCATGCCGGCAAGACACAGCACAGGCGGAACGCCGATGCCACCGGCGACGAGCAATGCCTTCCTGGTGCCCTCGGGTACCATCCAGCCACGGCCACCGGGGCCCAACAGGTTAGAGGTGGAGCCAGGGCCCATCTGGGACAAACGGCGGGTATCGTCGCCCACGACGGCGTACCACAGCTCGACGGTGCCGGCCTCGGCGTCGGCGCGATAGAAGCTCAGGGGCACGCGAAGCAGCGAGGAGGCATCGCCGGGCACGGCAATGTTCACAAACTGACCGGGCTTGAGCGCACTTGCAAGCTTGGGGGCCGAGATGACGAGCGAGAAGATGCCGTCGGCGATCTCCCGGTTCGAGACGACCTCGAAGTCGTGCATGCGTGCAGTGGAAGGTGTGGGCATAGACGCTCCAATCCCCCATGCGGTTGCATGGTCTAAACGAACAGAAAGCGCGGCACCGCAAGGGCGCCGCGCACAAAAGCGATAAGGCTATGCTAGCAGATGCAGCCGTCGGCGAGCGTCTGCTTGCCACCGACAAATACATCGGTGGCACGACCGGTGAGCGTGCGGCCGGCAAAACCGGAGTTCTCGGCGCGCGACTCGTAACCGTCCTCGCCAACCGTCCAGGTTGCGGAGGGGTCAAACACGGTCAGGTCGGCGACAGAGCCCGCCTTGACCTGAACCTGATCGAGGCCCAGAATCTCACGCGGCTTGATGGCCATGAGCTCGACCATGCGGCTCACGCTCATCTTGCCCGTATTGACCAGCTCAGTGAGCACGAGCGACAGCGAAGTCTCGAGGCCAATCATTCCAAAGGGCGCGAGCTCGAACTCGCGGGCCTTCTCCCACGGGGTGTGGGGAGCGTGGTCGGTAACGATAGCGTCGACGGTACCGTCGATGACACCCTGACGGATGGCCTCGGCATCCTCGTCGGTGCGCAGCGGCGGATTGACCTTGAGCGAGGTGTTGTAGGTCTCGTCCAGGTCGTTCTCGGTCAGGAACATGTGGTGCGGGGTGGCCTCGCAGGTCACCTGGACACCGGCAGCCTTACCGGCACGCACGAGCTCCAGGCCATGAGCGGTGGAGATGTGCTGGATGTGCAGCCTGGCACCGGTCAGCTTGGCAATCTCGATGTCGCGGGCAATCTGGAGCTCCTCGCCGGCAGCCGGCCAGCCCTCGAGAGCCAGACGGGTCGAGACCTTGCCCTCGTTGATCTGGCCGTGGCCGACCAGGTCCTCGTCCTGGCAGTGGCTCATAAAGACCTTGCCGAACATCTTGCCGTAGTCCATGCAGCGACGGAGCATGCCCGCGCCCTGCACGCCACGACCGTCGTCAGTGAAGGCGACGGCGCCGTGGGCGACCATATCGCCCATCTCGGACATGGCCTCGCCCTTAAGACCGCGGGTCATGGCGCCCGACGGATAGACGCGGCAGTGACCGACCTCGGCAGCGCGGGACTTGACGAACTCCACGACGGTGCCGTTATCGGTGACGGGATCGGTGTTGGGCATGGCGCACACGCCGGTAAAGCCGCCCTTGGCAGCTGCACGGGTGCCGCTCTCGATGTCCTCTTTGACCTCGTAGCCGGGCTCGCGAAGGTGAACGTGCATATCCACCAGGCCGGGGACGAGGTACTTGCCGGAAAGGTCGCGGACCTCGGCTCCCTCGACGGCGAGATTCTCGCCGACCTCGGCGATCTTGTCGCCGTCAATCAGGACGTCAACGACACCGTCAAGCTCGACGGACGGGTCGACGACGTGGGCATTCTTAAGAAGCAAGGCCATTATCGGCACCTCCAAGCAGCAGATACAGGATAGCCATACGCACGCAGATACCGGCGTAGACCTGCTCCAGGATGACGGAGCGTTGCGGGTGGTCGGCCATATAGGAGTCGAACTCGACGCCGCGGTTGATGGGGCCCGGGTGGCAGATGATCGCGTCGGGCTTCATGAGCTTCTCGCGGTCCTTGGTCAGGCCGAAGAGCTTGTGGTACTCGCGAATGGTCGGGAACGGGGCACCCTCGAGGCGCTCCTGCTGCACGCGCAGCATGTAGACGACGTCCAGCTCGGGCAGGACGGAATCGAGGTCGCTCGTCACGTGGTCGCAGCCCAGGACCTCGGGCGACGGCGGCAGCAGCGTGCCGGGGGCGACGGCATAGGTCTCGCAGCCCATAATCTTAAGGGCGGGGATCAGCGAGCCGCAGACGCGGGAGTGCGCGATATCGCCTACGACGGCGACCTTCAGACCGTGGAAGTCACCCTTGTGCTCCCAGATGGTGTACAGGTCGAGCAGGGCCTGCGTGGGATGGTTGTGCTTGCCGTCGCCGGCGCAGATAACGCTCGCGGGCGAGTTCTGCGTGACGATGTAGGGAGCACCGGCGTGCTTATCGCGAACGACGATGCAATCAATCTTGTAGGCGTTGAGGGTCTCGACGGTGTCGACGAGGCTCTCGCCCTTGACCGTGGAGGTCGAGGAGCCGCCAAAGTTGAGGCTGTCGGCCGAAAGGCGCTTCTCGGCGAGCTCGAAGGAGCTGCGGGTGCGCGTCGAGGGCTCGTTGAACATGTTGACGATGGTCTTGCCCTTGAGCGTGGGGACCTTCTTGATCGCACGCTCGTTGACCTCAGAGAACGCCTTGGCGGTCTCGAGGATGAGCTTGATGTCCTCTTCGGAGTACTCGGTAATGTCGATCAGGTGCTTATGGTTGAACGCCACGGTACTACTCACCTCCCAGCGGCGCGGAGCCCACGTGGGAACCCGGCGCGACGTCGTTAATCTCGACGGCGGTGTGGCCGTCGACTTCCTTCATATATAGGTGCACGTTCTCCTCATGCGACGAGGGAACGTTCTTGCCGACAAAGTCCGGCGAGATGGGGAGCTCACGGTGACCGCGGTCAACGAGGACTGCCAGCTCAATGCGGCTCGGACGGCCCAGGTCCATAACGGCGTCCAGAGCGGCGCGAATGGTACGGCCCGTATACAGGATGTCGTCCACCAAAACGACGCGCTTGCCGTCGACGCTAAAGGGAATGTTGGTGGCGTGGATCGCGGGAGCGAAATTGGTGGCGTAGTCATCGCGGTAGAAGCTGATGTCGAGGCTACCGAGCGGAACGTCGACGCCCTCGATCTCCTTGATCTCCTCGGCGAGCTTCTTTGCCAGAAGGTCGCCGCGCGTGACGATGCCGACCAGAGCGAGGTCTTCACAGCCCTCGTTGCGCTCGAGAATCTCGTGCGCAATGCGGGTCATCGCTCGATTGACGGCGGTCTCGTCCATGATGACCGCCTTGGGGGAAGTCGTGCCCATCGATCTCCTTCCTCACATGTCTTGACTGCTGACACAGTCAAAAAAATAGATGCCCGACCGCTTAAAGCGGACCAGACACCCACAGGAAAGGCTGCTCTTTGACAGCTATGTAATTCCATGTGGGTATCTCGTACCCCTTTAATGGTCAAGGGATAGTGTAGCCAACCTCAAGCTTAATTGCGAGCATAAATACAGAGCAATCCGTAAACGGAGCCCAATGCTCCATAAACCTATATATATTTGTGGGACGAGCTTGAAAACACACGCACGAGCTGGCATAATCCACTCTGCTGCACGCAAATCGGATCTACGTCCAGGGCCGTAGCGTGGGCACTATCGCCAAAAGAGGAATATCTCTGTGTAGATTGCGCACAGGGAGCGACTTCTGTGCTATAGTTCAGGCTTGTTTGTTAACGCGACATGTTCGTTTGTCGCCCAAGGAGGGTCAGTTATGTCCAAAGTTTGCGAAGTTTGCGGTAAGCACCCCGTTGCCGGTCGCTCCATCAGCCACTCTCACCGCGTCACCAACCGTAAGTTCCGCCCCAACATCCAGCGCGTTTACGTCGTCGTCGATGGTCACCGTCGCAAGATGAACGTTTGCTCCACCTGCCTCAAGTCCGGCAAGGTTGCGCGCTCCTAAATAAGGTCTTACCAACAAGTACCTCGGACTCTCCGGGTCAAAGACCTCGCGTTCATATAGAACTTACCAAAGGCGTCCTCCCCCACGGAGGGCGCCTTTTTGCACTCATTGGGGACAGACTTACATGAGTGTTTGCAGATGTCAAAGGAATCATAGCCCAGCTGATATGTCTTGAAGCTTGACCAGCGGTACGCATCGAGCGAGTCGAGCGCGCCTTTCACAGGATTGAGATGGATATAATCGAGCAACTGGACCGCCTGCGTGTCCGACTCGACCGCGACCCGCGAATAGCGATTGTCAAACAAGTGCCCCGTTCTCCCCGTTTTCCCATTGAAATACTCATATAAGTCTGTCCCCAATGAGTGGGGCGATGCAGTAGGCGGATTGTTTTAGTTGAAACGCTTCAGTTAATTGAAGCGTTTTAGTGTGCCTTTTACAGGAATCTGACCGTTCGCCGAATAATTTCTTGCTATCATGCAAGGCGTAGGGTAAATCTCCGATCGCAAGGAGACACAAATGGTGAAAAAGTCACCGGAAAACACTACTCCCGCAATTGTGGACAACGTAGAGGCGCTTGAGGCTAAGCTCGCTCAGATGCGAGAGGCCCAGGCGCTTTTTGCTACGTACACGCAGGAGCAGGTCGACAAGATCTTCTATGAGGCCGCCATGGCCGCCAACAAGGCTCGTATCCCGTTGGCGAAGATGGCCATCGAGGAGACCGGCCGCGGCGTTCTTGAGGACAAGGTCATCAAGAACCACTACGCCGCAGAGTACATCTACAACGCTTACAAGAACACCAAGACCTGTGGCGTCCTGGAGCGCGACGAGGCCTACGGCATCACCAAGATCGCCGAGCCCATCGGTATCGTGGGCGCCGTCATCCCGACGACCAACCCCACCTCCACTGCAATCTTCAAGACGCTGATCAGCCTGAAGACCCGCAACGCCATCATCATCTCCCCGCACCCGGCTGCCGCCAAGTGCACCATCGCCGCCGCCAAGCTCGTGCTTGACGCTGCCGTCAAGGCCGGCGCCCCCGAGGGTATCATCGGCTGGGTCGATGTCCCCTCCATCGAGCTGACCAACATGGTCATGCGCGACGTCGACATCATCCTCGCCACCGGTGGCCCGGGCATGGTCAAGGCCGCCTACTCCTCGGGCAAGCCCGCCCTGGGCGTTGGCGCCGGTAACACCCCGGTCGTCATCGACGACACCGCCGACGTGCTGCTCGCCGTCAACTCCATCATCCACTCCAAGACCTTCGACAACGGCATGATCTGCGCTTCCGAGCAGTCCGTGACCGTCATCGACACCATCTATGATCAGGTTAAGGCCGAGTTCCAGAAGCGCGGCTGCTACTTCGTCAAGCAGGGTGCCGAGATGGAGGCCCTGCGTGCCGCCATGTTCAAGAACGGCGCTCTCGACCACCGCATCCCCGGCATGGCTGCCGCCAAGATCGCCGAGCTCGCCGGCATCGAGGTTCCCGCCAAGACCAAGATCCTGATCGCCGAGGTCACTTCCACCGACCCCGCCAAGGAGGAGTTCTCCCACGAGAAGCTCTCCCCGGTCCTGGCCATGTACCACGCCAAGGACTTCCAGGAGGCCGTCGACAAGGCCGAGCACCTGGTGCTCGCCGGTGGCCCGGGCCACACCGCCTCTCTGTACGTGCACCCCGCCCAGGCCGAGAAGATCAGCCTGTTCGAGCACGTCATGAAGGCCTGCCGTATCGTCATCAACACCCCGTCCTCGCACGGCGGCATCGGTGACCTGTACAACTTTGGCATGAAGCCGTCTCTGACCCTGGGCTGCGGCTCCTGGGGCGGCAACTCCGTCTCCGAGAACGTTGGGGTGAAGCACTTGATCAACGTTAAGACAGTGGCCGAGCGCCGTGAGAACATGCTGTGGTTCCGCGCTCCCGAGAAGGTCTACTTCAAGAAGGGTTCCACGCCCGTCGCCCTCGACGAGCTCGGCACCGTCATGGGCAAGAAGCGCGCCTTCATCGTCACCGATCAGTTCCTCTTCAAGAATGGCAACACCCGAGCCATTGAGGCCAAGCTCGACGAGATGGGCATCGCCCACGACTGCTTCTACGACGTCGAGCCCGATCCGTCGCTGCAGTGCGCACGTCGCGGCGCCAAGCAGATGGCTCTCTTTGAGCCTGACGTCATCATCGCCGTCGGCGGTGGCTCCGCAATGGACGCCGGCAAGATCATGTGGATGATGTACGAGCACCCCGAGTGCAAGTTTGAGGACATGGCCATGGACTTCATGGACATCCGCAAGCGTATCTTCACCTTCCCCGAGATGGGCAAGAAGGCCTACTTCGTCGCCGTCCCGACCTCCTCGGGTACCGGCTCCGAGTGCACGCCGTTCGCCATCATCACCGACAAGGAGACCGGCATCAAGTGGCCGCTCGCCGACTACGCGCTGCTCCCCAACATGGCTATCGTCGACGCCGACAACTGCATGACCGCCCCGCGCGGCCTGACTGCTGCCTCCGGCATCGATGTCATGACCCACGCCATCGAGTCCTATGTCTCCATCATGGCTTCCGACTACACCAAGGGCCTCTCCGAGCGCGCTGCCAAGCTCGTCTTTGAGAACCTGCCCTCCAGCTTCACGAACGGCGCCAAGGACCCGCACGCCCGCGAGGAGATGCACAACGCCTCCTGCATGGCCGGTATGGCCTTCGCCAACGCCTTCCTGGGCCTCAACCACTCCATGGCTCACAAGCTCGGCGCTTTCCATCACCTGCCCCACGGCCTCGCAAACGCTGTCATCCTGACCCGCGTCATGCGCTACAACGCCGCCGAGGCTCCCGTCAAGATGGGTACCTTCTCCCAGTATCCTTACCCCAACGCGCTGCACAACTACGCCGAGATCGCCAAGTACTGCGGCATCGAGGGCAAGGACGACAAGGAGGTCTTCGAAAACTTCATCACGAAGCTCGAGGAGCTCAAGGACTTCATCGGCGTCAAGAAGACCATCGCCGACTACGGTGTTGACGAGCAGTACTTCCTCGACACCCTCGACGAGATGACCGAGCAGGCATTCAACGACCAGTGCACCGGCGCCAACCCGCGCTACCCGCTCATGAGCGAGATCAAGGAGCTCTACCTGGACGCCTACTACGGCCGCGAGCCTCAGGACTACGCCGTCTGCTAGTTTTAGCACGGTTTTTAACGGCGGGGGTGCACAGGTGTTTCACACACCCCCGCCGTCGCTTCTATCGCATCGTTGAAAGGATGCAACCATGCTGCTACCCGATTCCAAGACCGAGCTCGTCCGCCGTGGCAACAAGGTCGTTTACGACCTGGGCGACAAGATCGTCAAGGTCTTTAACGAGACCAAGCCTGTCTCCGACGTGTTCAACGAGGCTTTGAATCTTGCCCGCATCAATGAGTGCGGCATCCGCAGCCCCAAGGCTCTCGAGGTTTCCCAGCTCGAGAACGCCAACGGCTGGGCGCTCGTGACCGAGAAGGTTCCGGGCACCACCCTTGCCGAGAAGATGACTGCCGAGCCCCAGCGCTTTGGTGAGTATCTCGAGATGTTCGTCGACCTCCAGATCGAGATCCACGGCTACACCTCCCCGCTGCTCAACCGTCAGCGCGACAAGTTCGCCCGCATGATCGACAGCCTTGATCAGCTCAATGCCACCACGCGCTACAACCTTCAGGAGCGTCTGGACGGCATGACCAAGGAGTTCAAGGTCTGCCACGGCGACTTCAACCCCTCCAACGTCATCGTCGGCGACGACGGCCAGCTCTATGTGTGCGACTGGGCACACGCCACCCAGGGCTCCCCTGCTGCCGACGTTGCCACCACCTACCTGCTCTTCGCCCTCAACAGCAAGGACCAGGCTGAGGCCTACCTGGAGCTCTACTGCGACCGCGCCGACATGCCCATGCAGGTCGTGCGTCAGTGGACGAGCATCGTCGCCGCTTCCGAGCTCGCTCGTAAGCGCAACGTGAACGATGAGTTCCTGAAGAACTGGATCGACGTCGTCGATTATCAGTAATATCTGAGCGATTTATTTCGCATCGGAGGCACAAAGGAAAACCCCGCAGCTCGTGAACTGCCTCCCATTTCTTGGACATGAGAAATGGGAGGCTTTTTATGCGTGTCGACTTGAGGGTGAAGCACGACATCGAGGCCAGGAGGGCGGCGATCGGGCTCTTCGAGCGAGGTC
>CABUTR010000019.1 GCA_902494555.1 uncultured Collinsella sp. | reverse complement strand
AGGGACTGTTTATGCAGCTAAAGCCGCAAAACAGTCCCTATTTCACCGCAACTTATGAGGAGGCTAGTCGTCGCTGCCCGGTTTGCAACGGTTGGCCTTTTTAATGGCGTTGAAGCGCTTGTCATTGAGCCTGCGCTGGCGAGAGCGCAGAGGCACCTTAGTCTTTACGCGTCGGCGCGGTGGACGCCCGCGACGCTCAAGCTCAGCGCGCAGCTTACGCAGGCAGCTACTACGGTTTTGGAACTGACTGCGGCTCTCGCGCGCCGTCACGGTAATTCCCGAAGGGATATGTTTCATGCGCACCGCCGAGTCCGTCGTGTTGACGCCTTGTCCGCCCGGACCCGTCGCGCGAAACACCTGCACCTCGCAATCGCGCGCCAACTCCTCGACCGACATCTTGGCATAGCGCGCATACTCGCGCCATCCCATCTTGTTCTCGTCCATATCAACACCTCCCCTCATACAAAAAATGTGACAAAGGGACGGTCCCTTTGTCACATCGCATACCAATCGCTTGTGTTGCGCGCTTAGGCGAAGGTGATCTCGCCGGTCTCGCAGTCCATATCGGCGATACGGGCCAGGCTCTCGACGCGGAAGCCGCGCTCGCGGAGCTTATCGCCGCCGCCCTGGAAGCCCTTCTCCACGGCAATGCCAATACCGGACACCTCGGCACCCGCAGCCTCGCAGATCTTGATAAGGCCCTCGAGCGCGCAGCCGTTGGCCAAAAAGTCGTCGATAATCAGGACCTTGTCGCCCTCGGACAGGAAGCGCTTGCCAACGATGACCGGGTACTCCTTCTGCTTGGTAAAGGAGTAGATGGTCGTGGCATACTGCTCGCCGTCGAGGTTGATGGACTGCGCCTTCTTGGCAAAGACCACCGGCACGCCGCCAAAGTGCTGGGCTGCAATGCAAGCCATGCCAATGCCCGAAGCCTCAATCGTCAGGATCTTGTTGATCTCGACATCCTTGAACAGACGGGCCCACTCGGCGCCCATGTGATCGAACAGCTCAACGTCGCACTGGTGGTTGAGGAAGGCATCAACCTTAAGGACGTTACCGACCTTTACGATGCCGTCATGGCGAATACGATCCTCAAGCTCCTGCATGGCGCAACCCCTTCTCGCGGCAACGATACCGCGCGATTAATAAACGTTGTTCGATAGTCTACCACGGACCGACCCCCGCCCGCCCCACAAGCCGCATCGCACCACAAACCAGTCTTTTTGGGACGGCGCGAATCGCGGCAGACAGCCTCCCAACACGCTAATGGCGGGCGCGCATCCTCACCAAACGCACCATGGCGAGCGCAAAGCCCACAGCGGCCACAGCCATGAGCACGTAGAACACCGAGCGAAAGCCGTACAGGAACACATCCGGACGACCTGCAACAATACTGGTCACGGCCTCGCCCATCGCCACGCTCATCTGCCCATACAGGATATGCGACGCCGCCGTAATGCCCACTGCCATACCCGCATAGCGCGCCAGGCTACCCAGGCTGCCCGCAAAGCCGAGCGCTTCGCGCGGAGCCGAGCCCATATACAGGGAGTTGTTGGGGCTCTGGAAAATCGACGTGCCGCACGACATAAACGCGACGCAGCACACAATCACAGGGATAGAAGAGTGCTCATCGAGCGTGCTAACCGCAAAGAGGCCGCACACGTACACGCCCAGGCCGACTGCCGTAGGGCCCTCGCAGCCAACACGGTCCGAAACCGTACCCGAAAGCGGGCCGATAAAGGCATTTACCATCGGCAGCGCCAAAAAGAGCAGTCCGGAGATGTCGGAACCAAAGCCGTGGGCGTCCTGAAAATAGAACGGCAGGATAAACTCGGATGCGCCAATACCAACGAACACGATGAGCATGCAGGCAAGGTTGATGGTGAAGGCCGAATTTGCAAAGCAGCGACGAGCAGCCTCGATCAGGGACATGGGGCGCTCGCCGGCCTCCGGCTTAACATGCGGCAGCGTGGAGAGCCCCACGATAAACGAAATGACGCCAATGGGCAGGTTGATGAGGAAGATGCTTTCCCAGGGAAAGCTTGCCACCAGCATGCCGCCGAGCACGGGGCCACACATCATGCCGAGGGCCACGAAGGTCGCGAGAATGCCCATGGCACGACCTCGTTCGCGCGCCGGAAACGACTCGGTGATAATACCCATGTTGTTAGCCATGGCCGCCGCGCAACCGACGCCCTGAACAATGCGTGCCAGAATAAGAACCTCGAGCGAGGCCGAAAGGCCGCACAGCAGCGAACCAACCGAAAAGACGATGACGCCCAGCTGGAACACATTCACCTTGCCGCGCACGTCGCCCAGACGGCCAAACGGCAACATAGCCACGCATGTCGCAAGCAGATACACCGAGCTCACCAGCTGAATGCGATCGAGGCCCACACCCAGCTCCTTTTGCATCACGGGCAGCGCCACGGTCACGACGGTCGAATCCAGACACACCATAAACGTCATGATGAGCACGGTAAACAGAATCGCCCATTTGTTCTTGCCATGCGTGTCGCCCTCTAGGGCAATGCGCTCGCGGCGCAGCTGCTCTGCAGTTTTCTCCATATCCATCCTTTCGAGTGGTGCAACGCAAAAACGGGGCCCCAATCGCCTGCGAACAGTCGCGATTGGGGTCCCGCCTACGGAATCGGAACGAAAGGTCACCGAAGCTTTCTACCAGAATCGGCACCTTGAACGGAGCTAGCCTAGCACTGCTCGAGCGCCTGCTCAAGGTCGGCAATCAGATCAGCCGTGTCCTCGAGGCCGCACGACAGGCGCACCATGTCGGCGGAGATGCCGCAGGCGATGAGCTCCTCATCGTTCATCTGGCGATGCGTGGCGTTAGCAGGATGCAGGCAGCAGGTGCGGGCATCGGCCACATGCGTGGCGATCTGGGCGAGTTTAAGGCTCTTCATAAAGGTCTCGGCCGCCGCGCGACCACCGTTAAAGCCAAAGCTCACGACGCCGCAGGTACCGTTGGGCATGTACTTCTGAGCCAGGCCATAGTACTTATCGCCCTCCAGGCCCGGATAGCTCACAAAGCGCACCTTGGGATGACTCTGCAGGAACTTAGCAACGGCCAGGCCGTTCTCACAATGACGCGGCATACGCACATGCAGGCTCTCGAGCGAGCTATTCAGGAAAAACGCCGCTTGCGGATTCTGCATGGGGCCAAGGTCGCGCATGAGCTGAGCGGTTGCCTTGGTAATGAAGGCACCCTCGCGACCGAACTTCTCGGCATAGGTCACGCCGTGATAGCTCTCGTCGGGCGTGGTGAGACCCGGGAACTTGTCTGCATGGGCCATCCAGTCAAACTGGCCGTGGTCGACGATCACGCCGCCCAGGTAGGCAGCATGTCCATCCATGTATTTGGTGGTGGAGTGCGTAACGATGTCGGCGCCCCACTCAAAGGGACGGCACATCACGGGCGTCGGGAAGGTGTTGTCGACCATCAGCGGCACGCCGTGGTCATGCGCGGCCTTGGCAAAGCGCTCAATATCGAGCACGGCAAGGGCAGGGTTGGCAATCGTCTCGCCAAAGACGAGCTTGGTATTGGGCTCAAATGCCGCCTCGAGCTCCTCGTCGGTGCAGTCGGGGGCAACGAACGTGCAAGTCACGCCCATGCGGCCCATGGTATGGGCGAGTAGGTTGTAGGTACCGCCGTAGATGGCAGAGCTGGCGACCACGTGATCGCCGGCACCGGCAACGTTAAAGATCGCAAGGAAGTTCGCCGCCATGCCCGAGCTCGTGAGCATTGCAGCGGTGCCGCCCTCCATCTCGCAGATCTTGGCGGCAACCAAATCACACGTGGGGTTCTGCAGACGGCTGTAGAAGTAGCCCGACTCCTCCAGGTCAAACAGCTTGCCCATGTGCTCGGACGTGTCATACTTCCACGTGGTTGACTGGTAGATAGGCACCTGACGCGGCTCTGCATCACCCGGGCGATAACCGCCCTGAACACACGTCGTACCGATGGTCTGCTCGCTCATATCCAACTCCCTTACTTGGGTTTTGTTTTATTCGGTTCACGATACCGCTACCGCACACCCCTCTCAACCCATCCCGCCGATAGGTTATGGGACAAATTAATCAGGTTTATTTGTCCCAAATCTTAAGAAGGTGTTCGATGGCGAAAAACAATGAGATATGCACTGCGGTCTCGATAAGCGAATGCGCCGGCAAGGGTACCATAGGCGGGTACACCATGAACAAGGAGACAACGATGAAGCAGATCGATACCACCCAGCTCAACACTGCCGCCTGCCAGGCTCAGGCTGCCGAGTACCACGCCCGCGGCTTTAACTGCGCCCAGGCCGTTGCTTGCACACTTGCGCCTGCCGTCGGACTCGACCCCCAGATCGCCTTTACCCTCACCGAGGGCTTTGGCGCCGGCATGGGCGGCATGACCGAGACCTGCGGCGCCATCTCGGGCGCCGTGGCCATCATGGGCTTTGTGATGAGCGACGGTATGGAAAACCCCAAGACCAAGGGCCAGACCTACAAACTGTCGCGCGAGATTGCCAAGCGCTTTGGCGAGAAGAACACCACGACCGTCTGCGGCACGCTCAAGGGCATCGGCTCGGGCCAGGGTCCGCTCCGCAGCTGCCCCGGCTGCATCGACGACGCCGTCGACATCGCCTGCGATGTGCTAAAGCAGCTCGCCGAGTAAACGGCAGCAACATAAAACGACGGCCGGCGCGCTTGGGATTCATCCAAAAGCACGCCGGCCGTCGCCGTTAGAACTCGGCAAATTCGGGAGCGCCGACCTCAATCTCCTCGCGCCCCGCAATAAGCTCGCGCATCTTAGCGCAAAACGGCTCCTGCTCCCCCGCTTTAAACACCAAGTGAATCGTCACGGCATCCGCGTAATCGGTATCCGCAACCTTGGCACCCGAATCCTGCGCCAAGCGAAGCACCTGCTCGTATTGCGGATAGGCCACACGCACATCAACCGGCACGACGCTCGTCATTTCAACGATCTGCCCGGCTTCCTGAGCCGCAGCCACCGCCGCCTGCGTCGCCGCAGTATACGCGCGAACCAAGCCGCCCGGCCCCAACAACGTACCACCAAAATAGCGCGTCACTACGCAGCAAACATCCTTGAGCCCTACGCCGCGAAGCACCTCGAGCGTCGGCATGCCGCTCGTACGGCTCGGCTCACCATCATCGCTCTGGCGCTCACGTCCATCGACCAAAATCCACGCGGGAACATTGTGTCGAGCGTCGTAATGACGCTTGCGAATCATCTCGATAAAGGCATTCGCCTCATCCTCGGACTCAATATGGACCAGCTGAGCAATAAACCGGCTCTTGCGATCCACAAACTCGCCCGAAGCCTCAATATTCGATTGCAGAGTAAAATAGCTGTCCAACAAAGCCCCTCAACAGAATAAAGCGCGACAACAAACAGCCTCAATAATACGGCAAAGGCCGTACCGATAACCCCGGTAAATAGAACGGCAACGCCGATGACCAGGCAAAAACAGCGAGACGGCGTCAGCTGAGTCGATTTGGCCCGAAAGAGGAGGGAGCACGCCTTATGGCGGCGACCGACGAATGAGCGCCAAATCGGCCAGCTGACGCCGTCGCAGCGTCAACATGGTTGCTGAGTGGGCTTGTAAGCCGGGTTCTGTCGTGAACGGTCATTTATCTTGTCTGCACGTTACCGTGCAGCTCCACGCACGCTACCCGAACGCGGACCGGGCCGGCCCATAGCGTTCCTATTCGCGCTTGCTCCGGATGGGGCTTGCCAAGCCGCCGTGTTGCCACGACGCTGGTGGTCTCTTACACCACCGTTTCAGCTTTTCCCTTTACGCCTTGCGGCGCAGGTGGGAGTCTTCTTTTCTGCGGCGCTTTCCGTCGGATCACTCCGCCCGGCCGTTAGCCGGCATCCCGCCCTCTGGAGCCCGGACTTTCCTCACGCGTGCTGCAAGCAGCACATCGCGCGACCGTCTGGCCCACTCAGCAGTGCAAGAGTGTAGCACACCGCCAGCACACACAATGGCACAACGCAAACGCTCGACACGATAAACCAAGAACCGCCATGCGCTACAATGGTCCTGTCGATGGGAAACGTCGTCAGTCGAGACGCGACCGCGCTCCACACCCCTCCGTCTACTCGGTGTGTTCCCGCCTCCTCCCCGAGGCGGGATGTCGGCATTTTTCATGCACCGACAACCCAATAGCAAACAGACAACCCGGGCAGCATTGCGCACGGGTAGCATCGCGCACCTCAGCAGTAAATGCAAAAAGGGACCCGTCCATTGCGGACGGATCCCTTAAAACAAGTGATCGTCAAACCGATTTACTCGGCGTCGGTCTCCTCGTCCTTCTTCTCGGAAGGCAGCGGGGTGACCTCGATCTCGACGCCCAGAGTCTCAGCAGCGGACTTCATGGACAGGGAGATACGACGACGGTCGAGGTCGATCTCCATGACCTTGACCTGAACCTTGTCGCCCACGTGGGTGACCTGAGAAGGCTGATCGACGTGCTTGTTGGCCATCTCGGAGATGTGCACCAGGCCCTCGATGCCCTCGCCCAGGTCGACGAAAGCGCCAAACGGGACAAGCTTGGTCACAGTGCCCTCGACGATAGCGCCGACGGGGTACTTCTTGACCAGTGCGCGCCACGGATCCTCGGTGGTCTGCTTGAGACCCAGGGAGATGCGCTCGCGGTTGAGATCGACGTCGAGAACCTCGACCTCGACCTCCTGGCCGACCTTGACAACCTCGGAAGGATGGTTGACGTGGTTCCAGGAGAGCTCGGAGATGTGGATGAGGCCGTCGATACCGCCGAGGTCGACGAAGGCGCCGAAGTCGACGATGGAGGAAACGGTGCCCTGGAGACGCATGCCAGACTTGAGCTTGGACAGGATCTCAGAGCGCTCGGCCTTACGGGACTCCTCGAGCACGACGCGACGGGAGAGGACAACGTTGTTGCGGTTGCGGTCCATCTCGATGACGCGAGCCTCGATGCGGGTGCCCATGTAGGAGGTGAGGTCCTTGACACGACGGAGGTCGACGAGGGAAGCGGGCAGGAAGCCACGCAGGCCGATGTCGAGGATCAGGCCGCCCTTGACAACCTCGATAACCTCGCCCTCAACGTTCTCGCCGGAGTTGAACTTCTCCTCGATGCGGTTCCAAGCACGCTCGTACTCAGCACGCTTCTTGGAGAGGACCAGACGACCGTCCTTGTCCTCCTTCTGGAGAACCAGGGCCTCGATGGGATCACCGAGTGCAACGATGTCTGCAGGGTTAGCGTCCTTGCGGATGGACAGCTCGCGGACCGGGATAACGCCCTCGGACTTGAATCCGATGTCAACGAGCACCTCGTCATGCTCGATCTTAACGACAGTGCCGTTAACGAGATCGCCCTCATCAAAGTCGGTAATCGTACCGTCGATGAGGTTGTTCATCTCCTCCTCGTTGACATCGTCAAGAGAGAAAATGGACGAGTTCTGAATCTCACTCAAAGGTGGACCCCTTTCGAACTACGGGGCCCCGATTGCTAGGACCTACAGAAGGGTGCGACAAGCACACAACGTTTAGGAACACTCGGGAGCCGACAGATACTAATGTGACGCTTATGCAATCACGTTCGTATAGATTACGGGGAAATTGCTTCGATTTCAAGCGCGAACTGCGATTTTTTACTCGTATGGAGACTTTTTCGCAATCTTGTGGACGACCGTCTCCGTAAGTTGACGATAGGCCGTTAGGCATACGGCTTTGGGGTAAAGTATCCGGAACCAACGATTCTGGAACGTTATTTCGAGAAAGGTGCTCGCGTGCTCAAAGCAGTCGTTTTCGATATGGACGAGACGCTTCTTAGCATCAACCTCAACGCGTTCATCCTTCGCTATTTTAAGGATGTCTCGTCGATGCTCGCGAATATCGGGCGCCGCAGCCGCGGTGGCACGATGGCACGCCTCGGCACCATCTTGGTCGACCTCAACGCCAACCGCCGAAGCGGCACGGACAACCGCACCAATCTTGAGTTTTACCGCACCGAGGTCGAGCGCCGATGCGGCATCTGCCTCTCCGATCCTATCATCTACGAGGCATTTACCTACTACGACCGCGAAGTTCTTCCATACAAGAACGACGACGTCATCAACGCCCACGCCATGCCGGGCGCACACGCCGCGCTTCAGGCCGTACAGGACGCAGGGCTGCGCTGCGCGCTCTTCACCAACCCCAGCTTTCCGCAGGGGGCCATCGAGTGCCGCATGGGTTGGGGCGACCTGGCCGACGCCCCCTTTGAGCTCGTCACGCACATGGGAAACACCACCCGCTGCAAGCCCGATGCCACCTACTATCTAGAGCAGCTTCAGGTGATGGGGCTCGAGCCGCACGAGGTCCTTATGGTGGGCAACGACCCCAAGCGTGACTTCCCCAGCCCCGCCTGCGGCATTCAGACTGCCTATGTTGGTCAGGGAAAACCCGGCCGAGCCACCTGGCGAGGAACCATGGAAGAATTCGCCCGCGACTTCAACGCCGTAGTAGAAGCCTTCTACGAACACCAAGTAGCCGACGAACTGTCTTAACAGACTCGAGTCTTGCCGATCATGATGTTGAGGATCTCGACGTCGGTGTCCTTCATGCCCACGCGTCCCACATAGCCCATGCTGGCTATGGTCTCCTCGACGGTATCCTGGATCAAACCCTCGCCGGCACGGAAGCCACGCCCCTGCATGGCCATGTCATGTCCCAGAATCGCCGCATCGACGGCAGCCGAAATCTTGGCGGCACAGCTCGCCTTGGCGCCATCGCACACGATGCCGCCAACGTTACCGAGCGTGTTCGAAACCGTCGCGCCAATCTGCTCGCGCGTGCCACCGCACAGCCAGGTAATCGCAGCGCCGGCGCCGCACGCGGCGCAGATAGCACCGCAAAACGCCGAGAGCGCACCAATATAGCTCTTGATATGCACGGCGATAAGATCGGACAGCATCACGGCGCGCACCAGGCGCTCGTGGTCGCAGCGCAGGTATTCGGCATACTCCATGACGGGCAAGGCGCAGGTAATGCCCTGATTGCCCGAGCCGCACACAATGGCGACCGGCAGCGCGCAGCCGTTCATGCGGGCGTCGGACCCGGCGGCCGCACGGGCACGGGCACGGCAGGCGACGTCATCGGCACGAGCGCCCAGCAGCGTACGGCCCACCTCGGCGCCCCAAGCGTGCGCGAGGCCCTCGGCACTGATCGCGCCGTTCAGCTCAATCTGACGCTCAACGGCAGCGCGGGCGCCCTCAATGTCGCCGTCCTCGATAAAGTCGATGATGGACTCAATCGACATGGGCGTGTCGGCCTTATCCGCCGCCCGCTCGGCCACCACGCGCTCGGCGCAGGCGGCACACTCCCCCGCCGACTTGCCGCACACCGGAATACCGTCGAGCGTATGGCACGTGACATTGGTGTGGTGATCGGTAATCTCGACGACCGCGGTATGGCCCCCGGCCGTGGCGGTTACCTTGATGTAGAGGTTGGGCACACCCTCGACAAGCGACACATCGCAGTAGCCGGCGTCAGCGAGGAGCTCGGTCACGCGAGCACGATCTTCGTCGTTAACGCTCTCGAGCACCTCGAGCGCGCTCTTGGCGTCGCCGCCCACGGCGCCCAGCACGGCCGCAGCTTCAATACCGTGCATACCGCCCGAGTTGGGCACGGTCACGCTCTTAACGTTCTTGATGATGTTGCCCGAGCAGGCAACGTCCATATGATCGGGTTCACAACCGAGCGTCTGGCTCGCCAACGCCGCTGCATAGGCAACGGCAATAGGCTCGGTGCAGCCGAGCGCACAGACAAGCTCGCGGTTCAAAACATCGCAAAACGCGGCATCACGAAGGGAATCGGTAGGCATAGGTATCTCCTGCTTGCATAACGGGCTGGGCTCTCGAAAATAATTAGCCCTTTTATTTGATAACAATGCATCAAAAACCGCAACCATGGTTCCGGCGGACGGCGCTCAAGCACAAACTGGCGGCATTCATTCATGAAAAGCAGGTCTTATTGCCTGCTAAAGCGTTTGACCAAAAAACGCCCGAGCGTTTACACAAAAGTCGCGCTATCATGCAGTCGAACGCGGTAAACACCTTTAGCATTTGCGCCGCATAGACCAGAGAGGAACCATCCATGAAGATCGGTATCGGTAACGACCACGCCGCCGTCGAGCTCAAGAACATCATTTCCGAGCACCTGAAGGAGCGCGACTGCGAGGTCGTGAACTTTGGCACCGACACCTCCGAGAGCTTTGACTACCCCATCGCCGGCTACAAGGTGGGTAAGGCCGTTGCCAACGGCGACGTCGACCTGGGCATCCTGATCTGCGGCACCGGCGTCGGGATTAGCCTGGCCGCCAATAAGGTCGAGGGCGTTCGCGCCGTCGTGTGCTCCGAGCCCTTCAGCGCCAAGCTCTCCCGTATGCACAACAACACCAACGTGCTCGCCTTTGGCGCCCGCGTCGTTGGCTCCGAGCTCGCTAAGATGATCGTCGACGAGTGGCTCGACGCCGAATTCGAGGGTGGCCGTCACGAGCGTCGCGTTAACCTCCTCAATGAGATCGACCAGACCCGCGGCCTCAAGGTCGTCGACGAGGCCTAAACCACTTAGCGCCACAAGCTAACAGCAGGGGCCCGCTCGGAACACATGTCCGAGCGGGCCCCTTCATAGATTTTGGATTAAAAGGGCGCCGCGGATGGAGTTCCGCGGCGCCCAAGCCACACGCTAACAGCTTTAAGGAGTCAAAGCTGGCTTAGCCAAAGAAACGCTTGATCTCGATCTCGGCGTTCTCCAGGCAGTCGGAGCCATGAATCACGTTGGCATTGACATCGACGGCAAGGTCGCCGCGAATGGTGCCAGGAGCGGCATCAAGCGGGTTGGTGGCGCCCATGAGGGTGCGCATCTTAGCAACGGCAGAAGGACCGGAAACGACCATCTTGACGACCGGACCGCTCGTCATAAAGTCGCACAGACCGCCAAAGAAGGGCTTGTCGTTGAGGTGAGCATAGTGCTCCTCGACGGTGGCGCGCTCAAGCGTGGTCATCTCCATGCGCTCGATAACAAGGCCGCTGCGCTCGATACGAGCAACGATCTCGCCGATCTTGCGATCTCGCACGGCGTCGGGCTTAATCATGATGAAGGTCTTCTCGATAGCCATAAGGTAGCCTTTCAAGTAGGTTCGCGCGTGCCCAAGTCCCATTCCGGCACCCGCCTGGACTGCATCGTAACAGAGTTCTAGCTGCAGTTAAACAAAAAGCCGTTTATTGAAGCGTTATTATTAATTGAAGCGCTCCATATGTGTCACTTCTGTTCCGAAGCCCGACTAGAGTACCATCCGCCCCACTTCCAACTGCAACGAACAGAACGGACGGTCGATTGCCGCCCGTGAACGCACCCCCTTCACAACCTGCGCAAATGTCCTACAAAAGTTCTCAACAAGCTCCTTCCTTCTCTATAACAAAACGGGCGCCCACCGTAGCGAGCACCCATAAAGGCAAGATATGATGAACGCACCAGACAGACGCATCCAATAAGCTAATTAGCTCCGTGGCCCATCTCGACGACCTTGGTCAACGAGCCAAACACACCTTCGTCGGCAACGAGTTGTGCCTCGGCACGCTGCAGCTGCACGGCAACGGCGGCAGGGGCGGTACCGCCCTCGGTAGTGCGCGCGGCGACAATCGACGGGATGTCGAGCGCCTCGGTAATATCGCGCTCAAAGAGCAGGCTTGCCTCCTGGAAAACCTCAAACGGCAGGTCCTCGAGGTTGCAGCCGCGCTTCTCACACATCAGGACCAGGTGCCCTACCACGGCGTGCGCCTCGCGGAACGGCAGACCACGCTTAGCCAGGTAATCGGCAACATCGGTGGCGGCAAGATGACCCACACCGCACTCGCGCGTCATGGCGTCCTCGTTGACAGTCCAGGTCGAGATCATGCCCGCCATAACGGACAAGCACTGCATAAGCGTATGGGCGGTATCGAGCGCGCCCTCCTTGTCCTCCTGCAAGTCCTTGTTATAAGCGAGCGGCAAGCCCTTCATGGTCACGAGCAGCTGCACCAGGTTGCCATACACACGGCCGCTCTTGCCGCGGATAAGCTCGGCAAAGTCGGGATTCTTCTTCTGCGGCATGATGGACGAGCCGGTGGAGTACGAGTCGGAAAGCGTGATAAAGCCAAATTCGGAGCTCGACCACAGCACGATCTCCTCGGAAAGACGCGACAGGTGCATCGCCATGACGGAGCCGGCGTAATGCAGGTCGAGGAGGAAATCACGGTCGGAAACCGCATCGAGCGAGTTGGGAATCACGTCCGCAAAGCCAAGTTCGGCAGCCGTCATCTGACGATCGAGCGGATAGCTCGTGCCGGCAAGCGCGGCAGCACCCAGCGGACAGTTGTCGGCGGCATCAAAGGCGGCCTTCAGGCGTGTAAAGTCGCGCGCGAACATCCAGGAATACGCCAGCAGATGATGCGACAGCAGCACGGGCTGAGCGTGCTGCATGTGCGTGTAGCCCGGCAGAATCACCTTGTCGTACTTCTTGGCCGCATCCACCAGCACATGGCGCAGCTCAAGATTGGCCCCCATGAGCTCCTTGGCCAGCGCCTTGACGCCCAGGCGTGTGTCGGTCGCCACCTGGTCGTTGCGCGAACGTCCGGTATGCAAGCGCTTACCGGCCTCGCCGATGCGACGCGTCAGCTCGCTCTCGATGGACATATGAATGTCTTCGTCGTTGATGTCGAAGGTGAAGTTGCCGGCATCGATATCCTGTTCGATTCCGGTCAGGCCCTCGGCAATCGCCTGCTCGTCCTCGGCGCTGATGATGCCCTGGGCCGCCAGCATCTTGGCATGCGCCTTAGAACCGGCGATATCCTGCTTATAGAGATGTTTGTCGACCGGCAGCGACGCGCCAAACTCCTGCGTGACCTCGGCCACTCCCGCCTCAAAACGACCGCCCCAAAGAGCCATGGAACCGTCCCCTTTCTCCAAATACCAAAACAAGCGCCCAAAGCAATGCGCCATGTCGCTAAAGCGATTTTTCAACCGCTAGTTTTACACATTCCCCACCGTGCGCGGGGTCATGTAGCTAATTTGCAAAGAAGTGACGCACCAGGCACTTGGCGCCCAACGTATCCCTCCGGATATTGCCTTGCGAACCATCGATCCAGGCCTTCAGGCTCATAGGAACGTCCTCGACCTTTGCAGTATCGAGCTCGGGCGCGAGGGAAAGTAAAGCATGCGCGATAGCATTGAACATAATGGATACTCCTCATATATATGGGCGCAGAGCCGCCAAATTGATAGAAGGAGCCCCGCCGGACAACCCCGGCGGGGCTCGGACTCAGCCGCAGACGCGGCATCATATATGCGGGCGGAACGTAGGGGCCACCGATGTTAAGAAGTGTCAGCAAGCATAACGAAAGGTAGGGACCCCGTGCGCCCGTTTTGTATCACGCGGATGGGCCGCGCAGATACCAAAGGAAGGAGGCGCTAGGCCTGGGCGGCAGCGGAGCTGGGACCCTGGACCTTAGCCCACGTCTTGAGCGACAGCGTATCGATCTCGATAAAGCCGGCGCTGGCCTTCTCGTCAAACGTGGTGTCGCGGTCGTAGGTGGCCAGACCGTAGTCGTAGAGGCTGAAGGGGCTCTTGCGGCCGACGACATGGCAGTTGCCCTTAAAGAACTTCAGACGGACGGTACCGGTCACGAACTTCTGGGTGTCGGCCATAAAGGCGTCGAGCGCGTTTTTGAGCGGGCTGTACCACTGGCCGTTGTACACGGCGGTGGCCCAATCCTGCTCGAGCTTAATCTTGGCCTTGAGCAGGTCGCCCTCGACGCAAATGTCCTCAAGCGCCTTGTGGGCGGTGATGAGCGTCAGAGCGCCGGGAACCTCATAGCACTCACGGCTCTTGAGGCCTACCAGACGGTCCTCGACCAGGTCGAGACGGCCAAAGCCGTTGTCGCCGGAGATCTTGTTGAGGGCGATGATGATCTCGGAGAGCTTCATCTTCTTGCCGTCGACGGCGACGGGCTTGCCCGCCTCAAACTCAATCTCGGTATACGTCGGGGTGTCAGGCGTGTCCTCGGGGTTCTTGGTCATAACCCAGGCGTCGTCGAGCGGCTCGTTCCAGGGATCCTCCAGGTGACCGCACTCAATGGCACGACCCCACAGGTTGTCGTCGATGGAATAGGGGTTGTCGTTGGCGCCCTCGGGAACCGGCACGTTATGGGCGTGGGCGTAGGCGACCTCGTCCGGACGGCACTTCAGATCCCACTCGCGAACCGGAGCGATAACCTTGAGCTCGGGGTCGAGGGCCTTGACGGCAGCCTCAAAACGAACCTGGTCGTTACCCTTGCCGGTGCAGCCGTGGGCGACGTAGGTTGCGTCAAACTCGTGGGCGACCTCGACAAGCTTCTTGGCAAGCAGCGGACGGGAAAGAGCGGAGAGCAGCGGGTACTTGTTCTCGTACATGGAGTTTGCGGCGATGGCCTTGGTCAGGAACTCATCGGAGAACTCATCGCGCAGGTCGAGGACCTGGCAATCAAGAACGCCCAGGTCGAGCGCCTTCTGCTTCTTGGCGTCCAGGCCGGTCTCCTCCTGGCCCACGTTGCCGCAGACACAAACGACATCGAGATTCTTCTCGTCCTGGAGCCACTTGACACATACGGATGTATCAAGACCACCGGAATATGCGAGAACGACTTTTTCCTTGCTCATGGCTGTTTCCTTTCGCCCTTGGTAGCTAGTTAGAACATCGGTCAGTTGCAAGTCATTTCGAGGTCAAAAACCGTGCAATATCAGGTTAAATAGCAAAAAGCAGCACAACATGCCCTAGAAACATGCGTCTATGTCGTGCTAAAACCCAACGACCTCAAAATGACTCTGTTGGGGCATTTCACCCCATACGAACAGAGACGATTATTATCGTCGTCGGGAAATTGCGCGCTGGCGTCGGATGGCATTGTCTGCAGTAGTGATGATCTTTACGAACTGCATCTGCCTCTCCTTTCACCTATCGCCGGGCGCAATTCATATATCGTAAACGGTACCTTTTCCTCGGTAAGCGGCTCTTTTGCCGTCTCCGTTTTCGATGTTCGCTATATTACGCTAAAGTGCCAGCAGCACAAGCGACAAATTCAAATTTCTGAAAAGTTTTTTCATTACTTTGTGAATTGCAGTGCAAATACGCTCCGTTCCTGCGACAATACGCTCGGTTACTGATTGATGGTTATAACGTCTGAAACAATTTCGAAACGAAAGGCGCGCTTTTATGCAAACTTACGAATCGGACACCAATATCGGCAGCATTAAGATTCTCGCCGTTGATATGGACAAGACGCTTCTCACCGACGAGCGTGTACTACCCCAGGGCCTCGACGAGCGCCTGGACAAGCTCGCCGAGGCTGGCATCGTGTTCTGCCCCGCCAGCGGACGCCCTGCCCCCAAGCTCGAGGAGATGTTCGAGGGTATTAAGAACCGCCTTGCTTTTTGTCCCGACAACGGAGCCTGCGTCATCTATCGCGGCAGCTATATCTATAAGAGCAACATCGATGTGGCGCTGTATCAGCAGGTGCTCGCTCGTGCCTCGGAGGACCCGCGCGCCGTTCCCGTCCTGTGCTGCTACGACGAGTTCTATGTGCTCGCCCGCGACCATCAGTACCACGACGAGATCAGCGTGTACTACAACACGATCAACTATGTCGACACCTTTGAGGGCCTTGATATCGAGTCCAATAAGATCTCGGTCTTTTTCCCTGCCTACGATGCCGAGCCCGCATTCCGCGAGACCTATAGCCCCGCGTTCTCGGATCAGCTCTACGTCACCAATGCGGGCCGCGAGTGGATCGACTTTATGAACCTGGGCGTCGACAAGGGTTCGGGCGTGGCGCATTTGTGCGAGCACCTGGGCATCGATATCGCCGACGCTGCCGCCGTGGGCGACACCTACAACGATATTCCCATGCTGGAGCGCGTCGGGCATAGCTTTATCGTGGACAATGCCGAGGAGCACATGAACGCGCACGCCAAGTGGCGCATTCCGAGCAACAACGACGGGGGCGTACTGACGCTCATCGACGCCATCTTGGCGGCTCGGTAGCCGTCCCATCAGGCCTGGCCGGGCGGCACGGGATAACTTTTCGCTCGGTCAGGTCCTGCGCAAGACGAAAGCCACATTAAGTGGCTTTCTTTGCGTGCGGAATCTACGAAAAGTTAACCCGTGCCGCCCGGCCAGGCCCTAGGTTTACTTTCCTGCCGCCAAGATGGCGTCTTGAGTGTCTAGATACTTAGCTGAAATGATTTGAGCAGAGGGGAGCTCCTTGTTGGAAGGAGCTCCCCTCTGCTTTGGTTACTGTGGGACAAATTAATCAGTAGTGTTTGTCCCAAATCTTAAGTATGTGGGGGCTTGCGTCTTGGGCGAGCTTGCCTTACGGAGCGCTTCCCTATTTCGCGTCGGCCCAGGTTATGCCGGTGCTGGCTTCGGCGATCAACGGTACGCGGAGGTCTACTACATGTTCCATGACGTCGCGGACCATGGCGGTGAGGCGCTCGACTTCGTCGACGGGACACTCAAAGTCCAGTTCGTCGTGTACTTGCAGGATCATGTGGGCGGCAAATCCCTCTTCTTCCAGGCGGCGGCTTACGCGGGCCATGGCGATCTTGATGATGTCGGCGGCGGTGCCCTGCATGGGGTGGTTCATGGCCGTGCGCTCGCCAAAACCACGGAGTTGCGGATTTTTGGCCTTGAGCTCCGGAATATGACGACGGCGGCCGTACATGGTCTCGGCGTAGCCTATCTGCTTGGCGCGCGCCACCACGCTATCGAGGAACGTGCGCACGCCCGGGTAGGCCTCGTAGTAGCGGTCGATCATGTCGCGCGCCTCGGCCATCGAGATATGCAGCGACTGCGACAGACCATAGGCCTGCTGGCCGTACACGATGCCAAAGTTCACGGCCTTGGCGCGACTGCGCAAGTCGGGCGTTACCTCGGACACCGGCACGCCAAACACGCGCGCCGCCGTCTCGGCATGAAAGTCCTCACCCTCGTTAAAGGCGCGCACCAGGTGCTCGTCTCCCGAAAGATGCGCCAGCAGGCGCAACTCAATCTGCGAGTAGTCCACCGCCAAAAAGACGCTTCCCTCGCCCGCCGAGAACGCCGTCTTGACGGTACGCCCCAGCTCCGAGCGCGTCGGAATGTTTTGCAGATTGGGGTCGCTCGAAGACAGGCGCCCCGTCGCGGTGATGGTCTGGTTGTACGTGGTGTGCACACGCCCGTCACCACGGCGCAGCGGACCTAGCGTGTCCAGATAGGTCGACTTAATCTTGGACTTCTCACGCCAGTCCAAAATCAGGCGCACGATCTCGTGGTCGCGGGCAAGGTCGCTCAGCACCTTGGCGTTGGTCGAATAGTAGCCGCGCTTGGTCTTTTTTAGGCCCTTGGTCGGAAGCCCCATAACATCAAACAGCACGTGCGAGAGCTGCATGGGGCTGCCGATGTTAAAGGTCTCGTCGCCTGCCAGGTCACGAATGCTGCGCTCGACCTCGGTGATCTGGGTCGCCAGACCCTCGGACAGGCTGCGCAGCCGATCGGGATCCACGAGCATGCCCGCGCGCTCCATCTTGGCAAGTACCGGAACGAGCGGCATCTCGATGCCATCGAACACGTTGGCGGCATTCTCGCGGGCCATGCACTCGCGCAGCGGTGCGACCAGCGCCAGTGTCAGGGCCGCAGTACGGGCGGCTGGCACCGGAGCGTTCTCACCAGCACCCTCTGCGCCGCGCGCCGCAGGCAACGCCATCTGCAAATACGTATCGGCAAGATATGCCTCATCGAACTCGGAACGATCGGAATCCAGCAGATAGGCAGCCACCACGGTATCGAAGATGCGCGTAGAATCGACTGACAACGGGTCCATGAGCTCGGGCTCAGAAGAATCGATGGGCGAAAGCTCGTGCAGCAGCGCCTTCGTATCCGGGCTCGCCACGCGGCCCTCCATAAACAGACGCGCGAGCACGCCGGCGATCACACCGTGGACGAAGTTGAAGCCCTCGACCTCAGCCGCCGCACCGCCGTCGCCCTCCTCGAGCGCGAACAGGCCCTTGGACGTCGCCAACCACAGCGTGCGCGTCAGCCCAAAGAGCGCGCCCTCTTCCTTGTCGTCGTCCACCACGGCGGCGATCCACTCGCCGGCATCAATCGCGCGGGAGACCTCAGCTGCAACGGCACCAAGCGCGTCAGCATCGCCGGCGGCAGCACGCAAAACGGCGGGAATCTCAAACGTGCTAGCAGCGGCAGCAGCGCCACCCTCGTCACCGATCAGTGCCAAGAAACGGTTCTGCATGGCAGTGATACCAAGCGTACCCAGTGCTGCGGACACCTCATCGGCAGAAAACGCCGGGAAGGACGTCGCCTCAAAATCGAGCTCAACGGGCGCATCGGTGCGGATGGTCGCCACCTTACGACTCAGCAGCGCGTCGTCGATGTGCGCGCGCAGGTTCTCGCCCATCTTGCCCTTGACCTCGTCGGCATGCGCGATGACTTCGTCCAGGCTGCCGTACTGCGCGATGAGCGCGCTTGCTTTTTTGGGGCCGATACCCGGTACGCCGGGAATGTTGTCCGACGTGTCGCCCTTCAGACCATAAAAGTCGGGCACGAGCGCCGGCGTGATGCCGTGATACAGATCGTCCACGCTCTCGGGCGTCATGATCGCCACGTCGGACAGGCCCTTGCGGGTCGAGACCACGTTGACGTGCTCGGTCACGAGCTGATACATGTCGCGGTCGCCGGTCACCAGCAGCATGTCGCAGCCGGCCTCCTCACCCAGGCGCGCCATGGTTCCCAGGATATCGTCGCCTTCCCAGCCCTCGGACTGCAGAATCGGCACATTGAGCGCACCGAGCAGCTCCTTGATCATCGGAAACTGCGCGTGCAAATCGGGGTCCATGGGCGGGCGCTGCGCCTTATACTGCGGCAGCATCTCCATGCGCACGCGCGGCTTGCCTTTATCAAACGCCACGACCACACCGTCGGGGTTAAAGGCATCGATCATCTTGAGGAACATGTTCAGAAAACCAAAGATCGCGTTGGTGGGGCGACCGTCCGGCGCGTTCATGGTCGGCGGCACGGCGTGGAAGGCGCGATGCATGAGCGAGTTGCCGTCGATGACGGCAAAGGTACGGCGCTTGTCAGACATATTGAATACCTCGCTTTGGGCTGGGCAAAGTTTGCTCACACCAGTTTACACGCTCCCCGCCCCACGGCCACCGCACATCAGGCTGCCCTGCCGCCGCGGGCCCGCGCGTGATACGATGGCTCACGGTACATCAACCAGCACGATCGATCCGAAAGGAGCCTGCGTCATGGAGCGTCCCTGCGCATGGAAAAAGTACACGCCACAGCAAATCGAGGAGCTCGAGGGGCTTTGCCGCGGCTATAAGCAATTTTTGAGCGAGAACAAGACCGAGCGCCTGTGCGTCAAGACCGGCATCAAGATGGCCGAGGAGGCGGGATACGTCGACCTGGAGACCGTGATTGCCGAGGGTCGCGAGCTCAAGGCAGGCGACAAGGTGTACGCCGCCAACCACGGCAAGGACCTTATGCTCGTCAACCTTGGCACCGCCCCGCTCGAGCAGGGCTTTAACATCCTGGGCGCCCACGTGGACTCGCCGCGCCTGGACCTTAAGCAGAATCCCGCCTTCGAGGCCGGCGACATGGCTTATCTCGACACGCACTACTATGGCGGCGTCAAGAGCTACCACTGGGTGGCCTCCCCGCTCGCGCTCGTGGGCGTCATCTGCAAAAAGGACGGCACCACCGTCGACATCAACATCGGCGACAAGGCGGACGACCCGGTCTTTACCATCTCCGACCTGCTGATCCACCTCTCGAGCGAGCAGATGTCCAAGCCCGCCAAGGACGCTGTCGACGCCGAGATCCTCGACGTGATCGTGGGCGGCCGCCCCGTCAAGTTTGACGAGGACGACAAGGACGCCCCCAAGGAGCCCGTCAAGCAGGTGTTCCTGGATATCCTCAAGGAGCAGTACGACGTCGAGGAGGAGGACTTCCTCTCCGCCGAGATCGAGGTCGTGCCCGCCGGCCCGGCCCGCGACATGGGCCTCGACCGCTCCATGATCTTGGGCTATGGCCACGACGACCGCGTCTGCGCCTACCCCTCCATGCTCGCTCAGATCAATGTTGCAGATGTCGAGCGCACGAGCATCACGCTCATCGTCGACAAGGAGGAGATCGGCTCCGTGGGCGCCACCGGCATGACGAGCCGCTTCTTCGAGAACACCGTCGCCGAGATCATGACGCTCGTCGGCGAGGACAGCCCGCTGGCCCTGCGCCGCGCACTCGCCCGCAGCCGCATGCTCTCCTCCGACGTGTCCGCCGGCTTCGACCCGGGCTACGCCGGCAAGTTCGAGACCAAGAACGCAGCCTTCATGGGTCGCGGCCTGTGCTTTAACAAGTACACGGGCAGCCGCGGCAAGGGCGGCTCCAACGACGCCGACGCCGAGTACGTGGCCCTCGTCCGCGACATCATGGACGAGGCCGGCGTGGACTTCCAGACCTGCGAGCTCGGCCGCGTCAACGCGGGCGGCGGCGGCACCATCGCCTACATCATGGCCAAGTACGGCATGAACGTCATAGACTCCGGTGTTGCCGTCCTATCCATGCACGCCCTGTGGGAGGTCGCCAACAAGGCCGACATCTACGAGGCATATCGCGGCTACAAGGCCTTCCTCGAGCGCGCCTAACCAACCTTTCATCAGTTGCGGTGAAATACGGACTAAACTGGCCCATAACCGGCCAAAACAGACCGTATTCCACCGCAACTTCCTTTTTTGGCAGAGGAGAGTCCATGCTGCAGGTCATCATTTCGCCCGCCAAGCAAATGCGCGCGGCACAAGATGCTTTTGAAGTTCAGGGGATTCCGCCCTTTGCGCGCGAGACCGCCCAGCTGCACCATGCGCTCTTGGACATCGAACGAACCGAAGGCGACAGCGGTCTACAAGCTCTGTGGAACGTCAGCGACAAGCTGCTGGCCCCTTGTCTCGACATTTTGCATGAGTTCGAGCCCATCTTGGGAAACGGCGATCTTGCCGATCCCGATATCGCGCGCCGCATCTCCCCTGCCATCATGTCCTATCACGGCATTCAGTACCAGAGCATGGCACCCGAGGTAATGGATGCCGAACAGCTCGCCTGGCTGCAAAGCCACCTGTGGATCCTCTCCGGCCTCTACGGGTGCGTTCGTCCCTTTCATGCCGTCGAACCGTATCGGCTGGAGATGGGCGCGAAGCTCGCCGTCGACGATGCCCGAGACCTCTACGCGTTTTGGGGCGACAAGCTCGCACGGGCTACCGCCCCGGCAGGCTCAAACACCACGATCGTCAACCTCGCCAGCGTAGAGTATGCCAAAGCCGTTCTGCCCCACCTCGCGGACGACGTCACGGCCGTCACATGCCTCTTTGGCGAGGGTATCCGCAACGGGAAGCCCATCCAACGGTCGACCGCCAGCAAAAAGGCGCGCGGCTCCATAGTGCGGTGGATGGCAGAAAACAAGCTCGAGGATGCAAGCGAACTTACCGCATTCAACATCGGCTATCGGCACATCCCCGAGCTTTCAGACAAAAACACCCTGGTTTTCATGAACGCGCAGGCACAATAGGCCCGCCGTTTCCAAACACCCCATTACTCCGCCAAGCCATCGGCCTTTGCAATCTCGCTCGTCGAGCCATCTTGGTAGGTAATCTTAACGTGCCCTACGTCGGATACCGCAACGCCCGACGGAGGTTCCAGACGCCATTCCGTCAGGGCGATATCCATGGTCGTGGGCGCATCTCCTTGATCTTTGAGCTTCACCGTGAGCGTTTTGAGCGCCGCGTCAAACGTCACGCATTCGATTTCTTCACCTGGAATGGACCCACCACTCAGTTGCAACTGCACAAACTCATCGCGCGGGTACCAATAATCGCCCGGAACGGCGAGCGTATTGGCATTACCGCCAGTACTCCTCACCGTCATAATCGGTAGGCTGTCATCAGCCTCGAACTCCCATGCAGCGCCGCCGCGACCACCAAACGTCCAGATACAAAAGGCAATCACCAGCACGGCAAGCACCGCAAAACCGATCGCGACAAGGCCATGGTGCGCACGGCCCTCCTCGGCCGATACGTCCCATTGCGTCTCTCGATATAGATGCTTGTCTTCCATGTTCGCCTCCCCACAGGCACGCTCGTTGGCCCAATCGTACCCATTCAGGCTATACTTGAGCCCATGACATAACGGGGAGCTAGCAGGACAAGACGGCAGGCTGAGATTGGGCGCGCCCGCCCTGACCCGCAAACCTGATATGGGTAATGCCAACGAAGGGAGCCGTGCCAATGAGCACACAGACCGAGCCCAAGCTCGTCACGCAAATCGACTTCGCCCGTGCCGGGCAGATCACGCCGCAGATGAAGGAAGTCGCCGAGCGCGAGCATCGCGACCCCGAGTACATCCGCGAGCGCGTGGCCGACGGCCGCATCGCCATTCCCGCCAATATTGTGCACATCAAAAAGGGCATGCGCGCCTTTGGCGTCGGTGAAGGGCTGTCCACCAAGGTCAACGTGAACTTGGGCATCTCGGGCGACAAGGCCGATGCCGCCGAGGAATGGAAGAAGGTCAAGATCGCCGAGGACTTTGGCGCCGACGCCATCATGGACCTCTCCAACTCGGGCAAGACGCGCCAGTTCCGCCAGCAGCTCATCGACGAGACGCCGCTCATGGTAGGTACCGTCCCCATGTACGACGCCATCGGCTACATGGAAAAGCCGCTGGTCAAGCTCACCAAGGACGACCTGTTCGAAGTCGTGCGCGCGCACGCCGAGGACGGCGTTGACTTTATGACTATCCACTGCGGCATCAACAAGTCGGTCACCAAGACCTTTAAGGAGACCGGCCGCCTGATGAACATCGTGAGCCGCGGCGGCTCACTGCTGTTTGGCTGGATGGAGGTCACCGGTAACGAGAACCCGTTCTATGAGTTCTACGACGAGTTGCTCGAGATTTGCCACGAGTACGACGTGACGATTTCGCTCGGCGACTCCTGCCGCCCGGGCTGCCTCTACGACTCCAACGACGCCACCGAGACCGCCGAGATGATCGAGCTGGGCAAGCTGTGCAAGCGCGCTTGGGCCGCCGGCGTCCAGGTCATGGTCGAGGGCCCGGGTCACATGGCGCTCGACGAGATCGCTGCCAACATGAAGCTACAGAAGCGCCTGTGCCACAACGCCCCGTTCTATGTGCTCGGGCCGCTGGTGACCGATATCGGCGTGGGTTACGATCACATCACCGCTGCCATCGGCGGCGCCATCTCCGCCAGCTCCGGTGCCGACTTCCTGTGCTACGTGACACCGGCAGAGCACCTATGCCTGCCCAACGCCCAGGATGTGCTCGACGGCCTCATGGCCACCAAGATCGCCGCACACGCCGCCGACATCGCCAAAAAGGTGCCCCACGCCCGCGACATGGACGACAAGATGGGCCAGGCACGCCGCAAGCTCGACTGGGACGCCATGTGGAAGTGCGCGCTCGACCCGGTTACGGGCAAGAAGCGCTACGAGGAGTCCCCCGCCGCCACCGAGGGCACTTGCACCATGTGTGGCAAGATGTGCGCCGTCCGCACCGTCAACAAGATCTTCGAGGGCACCACGATCGACCTCGGCATGGAGGACTAGCCCTGTCGCCGCGGCCGCTTCTGGCGGCGAGCTGGTGCCTGTCAATTGTTGACGTGTGAACATTTGCTTGCATTTGCGTAAAGATTGCATCGCCCGCCCGGGTTCGACATAGAGTCGGCCCGGGCATCTTTATAATGCTGGCTTATAGACCCATTTGATTCCGACCGAACAAGGGAGCGAACATGGATCGCAGTAAGGTACCTGCCGTTCTATCCATCGCAGGATCCGATTCCAGCGGTGGCGCCGGCATTCAGGCCGACATCAAGACCATCACGGCGCACCGCCTGTATGCCGAGACGGCCATCACCGCCATCACCGCACAGAACACCCTGGGCGTCACCGCCGTGCAGAACATCTCCCCGGATATTGTCGCGGCGCAGATTGATGCTGTTTTTGACGATATCCGCCCCAAAGCCGTCAAGATTGGCATGGTTTCCTCTGCCGAGATTATCGATGTTATCGCCGACCGCCTGAGCGCCTGGAACGCGACAAACGTGGTAGTCGACCCCGTCATGGTAGCCACCTCGGGCGCACGGCTGATTGCCGAAGATGCCGCCGAGGCGCTCACCCGCCGCCTGTTCCCGCTAGCGACGGTTATCACGCCCAATATTCCCGAGGCCATGGCCCTGCTCGACTACGAGGTCGACTCCGAGCGTACGCAGCAAAATGCTGCCATGCTCCTCACCCGCCGCTTTGGTTGCGCATCCCTCGTTAAGGGTGGTCATCTTGTCAACGAGGCCAACGATGTACTGGCCGAACCCGCGCCACTCGATGACGAGGGCAACCATCTGGGAGATCCACTCACCACGTGGTTCCGCCACAAGCGCATCGAGACCGACAACACACACGGCACCGGCTGCACGCTCTCGTCCGCCATCGCCTGCGCGCTGGCGCAGGGCATGGATCTTGCCGACGCCGTCAACGCCGGCAAGGCCTACCTAACGGGCGCCCTCGCCGCCGGCTTTGACATGGGCAAAGGTTCCGGCCCCGTCAATCACATGTGGCAGTACTGACCTGTAAGAACGACAAAAACGAACACACCGTTTACCTGCTGGTTTAAGTACGACAACAACGGCAGAAGCGCATAAAACGGGTTAGCACGCGCACTTGGGATAATTTGGGGATACGCTAGGGTCACCGTCGAGCTGACGAATCGTCTTGTTTAATTCAAAAAAAGCTCCCTCCCTGGACAACCAGGGAGGGAGCTTTTTCGTTTGTTGCCAATCAATAATCGAGGGTCATCGGTACAACCCACGGACCAGCGCCTTGCCGATCGCGACGTTGGTGTCACGGCCGTGGTAGCCATCGGCGCCTGACGAGCCGCACGAGATGCCATGTGCGATAAGCCAACGCTGGTGCTGTTTGATGGTTCCGCTGTTCATCTGGCGAGCCTGGACACCGCAGAACTCAGGGTAGATCTTGCAACCCACTTTGCGCTGAAGCGCCAGGACCATATCAGAGCCGCAACCTTTTCCGGCCTTCGCCCACTCGACGCAGCCCGCATCGACGGCCCAGAAATAAGACTTGTTAGTGAGCCACTGACCCGAGATGACCCCGTCGGCGGAGGTCCCAAGCTGGCGCTGAAGCTCACTAATCATCTTGGGACCGAGGTAGCGCGTGTCACCGAGGCTCGAGACGGTGTTGTCCCTGACCTCGGTGTTTGTGCCGCTGAGCATCTTGCCGTCGCCGAGCCAGTACAAGGTGCCGTCCCACGGATAGCTGTAGTACGGCTTGATGTTGCTCTCGCGCCCCGTCTGATCGCCCTCTGCACCGGTGACGGTGCCTTTTTCCGAGATGGAAAACTGTGCCAGCATGTCGCCGCGTATGGAGCCGTAGGGCGAGATGCACACGGCGGTGTGATGCCTCTCGTTGAGATAGATGTCGCCGCGCCGCGCCGACTTTACGCCCATCTTTCGCCATCCGAAAAGCCCGGTCTTGAGCAACTGCGTGCGCATGTTGCCGGTATAGGTGGCGCCGAACGTGTTCACGCCAACGGCGCGCAGGGCGGTTATCACCGCCGAGCTACAGTCACGGTCGCCGCCCGCGACGGTCACAGTCGTGCCATCGGAAAGAGTGATGACCTCCGTGGTGCCGTCGCCCATGCGGTTTATCTGGGAATAGCCGTGTCCCGTTCCCCCGTCATGCGAGACGAGGTGCTCAATTACCTGCGCGAAGGCCTCACGCTGAGTGATCGCCACTAGCGTCGCCTCCTCCATCGTGCTTGAAGATGCGCATGAGCGGGGTGTCGCGCAGCTCGGGATAGCCTGAGCAGACGTTCTCCATGCAGCTCGCGACCTCCATGACGGCGATGTAGGTGCAAACGACCGTGACGGTCACGCCGCCCAGGCCAAGGCCCACGACGTGCTGCGTGCCCGCCTCGATGATGATGGAAAGCAGGATAACGCAGAGGAGCTGCGCCTTGTGGCCGAGCCCCTCGCGCATCTTGGAGCTCGAAACGGTACCGTTGATGACGGCGCTGATGAAGCCGGTGACGATGTCCATGAGCATTAGTACGCATGCAAGGCTAATGGCCCAGACCTGAGGCTCGGTCAGCTGGACGAAGAAGATCGACATACGATCCTCCCCTAGCCGTTGCTCACGATGCTCCAGGCGCCGTCAGACCCGACGACGCCGGGCTCGAGCGTGTTGCCGTCAATCAGCGACTCGTAGACGGTGCCGTACTTGGTAACCCGGTCACCCTTGGCGTACGACTTTCCTCCGATCCACTCGGGAACGCCGGCGCCGCCGGCCGTGGACGCTACGACCTTCGCCCAGTGCTGGGGATCGGATACGGGGTCCGCAGCGGTCGCCGTGTGGCCGGAGATAGCCTTGTAGAGCGTGCCCTGCCAGAGCACGCGGTCTCCCTGCGCATAGACGTGACCGCATGCATAGAGCGGATAGAGCGCCGGAACCTTCAACGCATCATGGTCGGAGAGGGTGGCCGCCTGGATCTGGGCGAGCACGAGGGCAGCGTCCTGAGGCGTTCCGGCATCGGGAACGAGAGTCCACACCTGCCAGATGGCGCCGTCATGCTGCTCATAGGCGAGCACCGTGTGGTAACCGGCGTCGGGGTTGGGTTCCGCCGCCTCGCGAATCGGCAGGCCGGAGCCGTCCGTAGTCAGGTAGACAGACCCAGATACAAATTGTCCGTAAAACATTTTTTCTCCTTAATGGTTGATTCTTTCCCAAAGCTCCGGAGCCGTATCGGGCTCAGATCCGATACGGGGTGCATGCGTCTGCAGGCACTTGTACAGGTCGCCTCCATATGCCACGCGCGCGCCAGCGGCATACGAGGCCTCACCCACATACCACGGCCGGATGAGCTGGGGTACCTTCAGCGCATCCACATCACCGAGAGTCTCGGCGGACATGGCAGCAAGCCGCACCGCGTCATCGCGCACCCCGTCTGGCACGACACTCCATACTTGGTAGATGGAACCGCCCCGCTGCTCATACGCCATGTCCGCCTTGAAACCCTCGGGGACCTCAGGCTCATCAGACGCGAGAATCGGGAGACCCCTCCCGTCTGTCGCCAGGCGCACTGCGGGCCCGACAAGGGTCCCGATCAATGCCATTTAGACTCCTTTCTCTCGACCTCTCGTGGCAGAAATCCCACGCGCGTATCCTCTCCTTGAGAGCCCACGCGTCTGGGATTTACGGGATTGGAGACAATGATGAAAGTTGCAGAGGCCGCCTCGAGGTACATGGACGATAAGCGCGGCAGGCTGCGCGCCTGCACCCTGGCCGGATACGAGAGCGCGCTAGCGCTGCACGTCCTACCTCGCTGGGGCGAGCTGGAACTCGAGGCGATAACGCCCGAGGGCGTACAGGGCTGGATTGATTCGTTTGATCTGCCGGGGGCCGCCGAAAAGGCATACAAGACCCTGCGGCAGGTTATCCGCTGGGCCATCCGCCGTCTCGGTGTGCGGATGTACGACCCAACCGCCGCCGGTGTCGAGCTACCGCACAAGCCGGCGCACTGCCCACGCACGATGGAGGCGAGCCAGGTCCGTGCCTACCTCCGCGCGCTGTGGGGACACGAGTGCGAGGCGGTCGCAATCTGCTCGGTAACCCTCGGGCTGCGGCGCGGCGAGGCGTGCGGCCTCAAGTGGTCGGACATCGACCTGCGCACCGGTGAGGTCCGCATCCGCCGTTCGAGGCAAGTCGTGCGCGGCAATGAGGTCGTCGAGGCGCCGAAGACCGAGCGCTCCGCGCGGTCCTGCTGGCTCCCCCGCTTCGCCGTCAACCGCCTGCGCGCGCTGCGAAAAGGCCGCTCGGGCTGGCTGTGCGAACTGTCGCCCGACGCCATTGCGCGGCGCATCAAATCCGCATGTCGCCAAGCCGGAGCCGCCTGGACCTCGATGACGGAATGCCGTCACACGTGGGCGACGCTCGCCGTGGAGGCAGGCGTGGGTATTGAGACCGTGGCCATGATGCTGGGACACACCGATATCGGCACGGCATACGAGCACTACATCGTGCCGAGGCCGCGCATCTGCAAGGACGCACAAAGGGTGGTGGAGCGGTTGATACTCGGCGGGTAGGAATTCTGTATCCCGCGAGGTTGGCTATCAGTTCTTATATGGGAAAGACTTCTCGGGTCCCTATGTGGCTTACCGTAAAATAGGCTTCCTGGTAGAGATGTCTTGGAATTTCATTCAGGAAACATCACAGTTATGGAATGCAGGGACGTTGCCCGTTGAATTCCGTCCGACTCAATCATTCCTTGCGCCGGCTGTGCGTACATCTTCAAACGGCATCGTCAACAACAGCACTGCAGAAGTCGAGGTTCAGAAATCTGGCAAAGTTGTCTTTATTAGCGCGGTAGCTGTTAGCCAAGGGCGCAACATTGGACACTGCATCTGGATTGCCAATTAGGATTCTGTATCCCCGAGGTTCGTGGCACAGACAAGCACTGGAAAGCTGTATCAGCCTTTCCGGTGCGACCTCCCCTCGGGCAGGATGGCGGCGCTTGTCTGTATCTACAACAACGGTCGCCCGCTGGCATCGACCGTATTCCCCATATCCATCTTCGCGCGGTACTGCACCGGCTCGGGGATCTGCGCCGACTGCTATTACAGCCCGGGCGGCTTCGGTGTCCATGCCTACTATACGGGCAGCATGCTCTACCTTATGGCTGACGCCGACGTATACAGAGCGGACTTCGTCGTGTTCTAGGAGGGCGCGGACGGGCTATATGGCCAGGGGGATGCAGCAGGCGCAGTTCTCAAATCCATATCCGTATATTTCCGAGCGAGTCGAGAAATAGAGTTTTACGGCGCCGGACGGCTCGACCACCGCGCCTACCGACTTGCCAAAGCGCTTCGACGTGAACGCCATGGTCAGGATATTCGACTTCGGCCTCAGGCGCTCGGGGAGCACGAGTGCAGCGCCCGAGGAGAGCTCGCACGCGTCAGATGACGACATCGACCCCGAGACATAGCTGAACCTGACGATGAGGATGCATGTTGCGACGATCCAGCAGTCCGCCTTTACGGTGCAGCCAAGAAGACCGACGTTGCCACCGCCGAGATAGCTCGGGGATACAGAATCCCCGAGGTCTGCCAGGGGAGTCAGTTTGGGGATGAGAAGCTTAGTCTGACCCGTCGTCAGTCCGTCGAATGTCACCGAGCAGATCGGGACCGTCACGTCAGCGTCACCGTCCAGGATAGAGCCTTTCGGCACCGACGGCGCGGCGGCGCTCGAGCCGGGGGTTCCCTGGAGAACCTTCCACTCGACCGTCTCGACAAGGGTCGGGCTGGACCCGCTCACATCGCGGGTGTAATGGACACAAATGTAGTCCATGCGCTTCTTGCCTTGCGAGCCGCTCGCCACCTTGACGTCCTCGGGCGAGGTGACGCCGATATGGCGACCCTGCACGATCATGTCGCCGGTCGCGATACGGACGGTGTTCGCGTCGACGAGAGATGGGGCCAGTTTGCCGCCCGTCTGCAGCACATAGCTGCCAGTGCCGACTTCGCCCGCAATGCGGCGCCCGTCGTCGGCCGAGCTGACGTGTGGCACGCCCGCTTTACCGGTCACTATCTCCATTTAAGCCGTCCTTTCCCATATAAAGCCGTTCTGGCTGTCCCGCATGACCCACGTTCCCCCATAGGTGGCACCTGGGTTTTTGCCCTTGCTTTCCATATAGAGGGAGCCCACAGGGTGTGCAGCGAGGAATGTCTGGGCGGTCGAGGCTGCAGGACCCTGTGGCCCCGTCTCCCCGGCAGGCCCCTTTATGTTGCCCAACTTGATCCAGGCCATTTCGCCGTCACCCGCTAGGCCTTGTAGGTGTACAGGTTGCCCGTGCTCGCGTCGATGTAGACCGAACCGACCACGGCAGTACCTGTCGGTGCGCCGGTCCCAGCGGTCACTGAGGTGCCGTCGGCGCCCTTGGGCCCGATCGGGCCAGTCGGCCCGATCGGGCCGGTCTCCCCTCGCGGCCCCTGGGCCCCTTGCGCTCCCCTGGCGCCGGTATCGCCCTTTTCGCCTTTGGGACCCTTCAGCGATCCGATGTTAGTCCACGCCATATCGCTCCCCCTTCACTAGGCACTCGTACCGTACTGGTAGACCTTAAAGCCGTCTGCCGTATCAATGTAGACGGCTCCCTCCTGCGACGCTGCCGTTGGAGCCCCTTGGCCGAACGTAATGCCTGGGCCAGCCGGCCCCTGTGCGCCCTTGGGGCCGGTGTCGCCCCTGTCACCCTTTTCGCCCGTGGCCCCCTTGTCGCCCTTGGGCCCCTTCATTTCGCCGAGGTCCGTCCACTGCGCATCACCGGTCACGGCGGTTTTCACCCACATGTGGCCGTTGTCGCTCGTGACGTAGGTGTCGCCGATGGCGGCATCGGACGGCAGCGCGGACGCGCTGCTCACCGCGCCCTTGACCGTTATGGACGTGCCGTCGGCACCTTTGGGGCCAGTGTCGCCCGTTTCGCCTTTGGGTCCCTTGAGGCTCACGCCGTTGATGGCGGAACCGACTCGGGCGGTAGACCTGCCCGGATCCACCGCCGAAATGGGATAGACACTTCCCTTGGCGTCGAGCACGAGGTCGCCGACCTGCACGCCGTCAGACGGGGAAAGCGCCGAGAATGCGACTTCGCCTTCCGACGGGATATTGACGCTCGCCACGCGGACGCTGCCGCCCTTGGGACCGGCGTTGCCGGTCGCGCCCTTGTCGCCTTTGGGGCCCTTGAGCGTTCCAACTTGGTTCCATGCGTTAGCCATTTGTATCTCCAATCTCGCCGTAGCGATAATAGGTGCCTGTCTCACTGTCGAGATAGAGGTCCCCGACGCGACCACCTATGGCGGGGGTGCCGCCCCCGACATACCACTTCGTGCCGGGCTCGCCTACGGCCCTCAGCTGCTCTCGCACCCAATCTTCGACATCAGCCCAGGTCTTGACCTCGTCATCGGTGTAGATGTAGCCGTCCGGCTTGGCCCTCGGGCGCACCTTGAGCACGGCGCGCGCGTGCGTGTCGCGCCCATCGCTCGCCCAAACGGCCATGTCAACGCCCGCAGTAAGCAGAAGCGAGGGCACCACGGCCTCTCCGCCCACGACCGGGACGACCAATGCGCGTTCCGATCCGGCGACGGCGAAATGTGCCTCCGTCACCCCCTGCAACGCGATGTGAACGCGCCGACCCGTATCCCATTGGTAAAGGGGCGGGCCGATGAGTTCTATCTGCTTCATAGCAGTCTCCTATCTCCCCACCGCACCAGGCGATGCGCCATACGTGGCGCTGTAGCCCGACCCCGCGGCCTTTACGATCTTGCTGCTGATCTCGACCGAGACCGTCACGTTTGGCGAATAGTGCCTGGCCTCGACGATATCGCCGAGGCCGAACTCGCCGCCCTCGTTGACCGTCACGGTCACGCTGCCCTCGGACTGTTTGTCCTTGAGTCGGCTGAGTGCCTGATCGCGGAGATCGTCGCCCTCGGTGTTGTTGGCGTCGTAGTACTCCTCGAGCTCGAAGACGCCGGCCATCGCCTTCACGGTGCCTACGCCGCCTTCCCGGTCGGCGTAGACGTCCACGACATCTCTGGCCGCAAGTTCGCCCTTGCCGGCCGCCTTGAGGTGATTGGTGACGAGCAGGTCGCTCTTGAGGTCGAAGTTTACGAGATCGGAGTCGACCCTGCCGCGCCAGTCTGTCACCTTCACCGCCTGGAGCCTGCACGATCCGCCCACCCACCTCGCATCGAGGCGAAGGCCTGCGGAGCGCATCGCCAGCCTAAGGTTGGTCCAAGCGTCGGGTGCGTCCCTGTTGCATCGGTAACTGACGTTCACCCCGGCGTCGGCATCGGGAACCGTGAAGAGGGAGCCGATGTCGAGCCGTTTAACCGCGGACCGCAGCACGGCGTTTGCGTCCCCAGAGAGGACGAGGTAGTCCTGGCCCGGATCGGGCCACAGAAGGCGCTTCTCGAGCACTCCAGTCCAGGTCGATCCGGTCCAGTGCAGCTCGGACGAAGTGCGGCGCGTCTTGAGCTCGAATCCCTCGACGCGCCCGCCGATCTCCAGGCCGTCGGCGAAAACACGCCAAGCGGCCTTCGGCAACGGTACGGACGAGTCGCGCACCACGAGATCGAACGAGTTGTCGACGCCGTCGCCCCAGCCCGAGTCCATATCCAGCTCGAAGTCCGAAATCGGGAAGAGCGTCCTGCCGGCGCTGTCGGCGACTATGAGCTCCAAGGCGGCTCCCCCTCCTCAAGATAATGGGTCATGGTGAAGGCGAACGAGCCGTCCCATGCGACAGAGGACGTGCCGGGCCGAAGCTGCTCGAAGCAGTAGGAACCGCTTCCGGCGCCCTCTCCGCGCATGCCGTCGGCGAAGCGGTCCTCGGTCTCACCGTACATGCCGACGAGCTTGATCGTCTTGGGGAAACTCGAGCCGTCGATGATGAGCCTGGAGCCGCCAGGCACTTCAACGTCCGCAGAGTAGACGTTGATGAAGTCCCCCTGCGTCACGGTGATGCGCGGAGACGACGCGGGACCGAAGATCGTGAGCTTAAGGTCGGCGGGCACCAGCCCGTCGACGGTGACCGTACGGCTTGCGACCGAGCCGCCGTAGTCGAACTCGAAGTCATGGGGGAAGTCCAGGCCGCTCTGGTCCTCGTCCTCCCGGGCGTAGAACTCCTGGACGACCTCGCGCCGCCAGGACCCGTCGAGCAGCAGCACGGTAAGCGTGGCGGCGATGCCCCGCCTGCCGTAGACCTGCGAGGTCTCGGACTTCGCGATATAGGCGCGCTGGTACCAAACACCGTCGACGACGAGGCGGCCGGGCTCGCCGACGGAGATATCCCTGTCCGCGAGCCGCCTGAGCCTGTCGGCAGCCGCCGAGGACAGCACGGCATCGACCGTCGCCTCCCTCGCGTCCCGAGAGATGCCGTAGACGCCGCGCCATGAGAGGTCGTAGCTCCACTCGCGCGAGCGTACGCCCGCGGCGGTGCCGACAAAGATGCCGTCGCCGTCGAGGTCGACGCGCTCACCCGAGGACGAGACGTAGTGCATCCTATGCATGTGCCACCGCCCTGATGTGCCTGTCGAGGTCGCGCTCGAGCGTGACCGGGGTGTACCTCTGGATGATCGCGGGGAGGTTGCGGTCCAGCCACTCGATGACCTCCGATGGGTCTCCCCCGGTCGAGCCGATGCCCTCGCCGATACCGCGCAGGACGCTCGGCCTGAGCGGGATGACGGCCTCGTCGCCGGCCTCGCCGACGCCGATGACGCTCGGCGACGAAAAGACGCCGCCGGACGCGTACCAGTTCACGTGCACGGAGGGCACGGAACCGGACTGTGCGTCGAACTTGCCGCTCATGGAGAAGTGCGGCAGCGCGCCAACCTGGATGCGCGGCAGGGTGAGCCTGAGTAACCCCACCTGCGCGCTCATCTGGCGGCACGCCCCCATGATCGCGAGCCTCGCGACGCTCGCCGCCGTCCTCGCGGAGGTCGCGAAGGTGCGGAAGGCGCTCGTGGACTTACTGCCGAACCCGGAGACCGCTGAGGACGCCGAGGACATGCTCGAGCGCACGTTCGCCCCGACGGAGGCGATGGATGCGGCGAGCACGAGCGCCACGGCAGCGGCGGTGCCGCACGTGGCGGCGAAGGCCGCGAGGGCCGGGCTCCCCGCGAGGAGTCCCGGGGCGGCGGCGACCGCAGCGGCGGCGACTGCGGCGAGGCCCGCCGCGGCCTCCGGCGCGCCGGAGGCCACCTT